>JAUIBK010000018.1 GCA_030428205.1 bacterium | reverse complement strand
CAAGAGCACCACCGAAAGGATAAATGTCGCAAGGCTAAAAACAAGCGCGGCATACCGCACCCGAGTACCATCACTGTCTGCCTGCGGGGAGAGTCCTGGCAGAACGTACAGGAGCACGCCTCCAATCAGAGGCAGAAAAACAATCGAGGAGAGAACCGGGAAGATTCCTAGGAACATAACAGTTTCTGTCATATCTTAGAGCACCAAATAAAAAAGAAAGAGAAAGACAGTTCCGATAAACATAAAGAGCGCGTAGTGCCGCATCTGCCCGGTACTAACAGTACGAGCAATTTCACCACTTACGTCCACAACCGCAGCTGTTCCGTTGACAGCACCATCAATTCCCGCTTGATCAGCCTTCTTCCAGAGAAGGTGTGCACCCTTTTGAAGCGGGGAAACAACAAGAGCGTTATAGATCTCATCAAAATAGAACTTATCAGAGAGAATCTGAGTGAGCTGCGGCAACGTTTTTGAAAGCGTTTGAGGAATGACGGTAAGCTTCGTGTAAAACACCACACCAAGCCCTACCCCAAGAAAACCAGGCCAAGAGTGTAAGAGAGAAGCTATAATACTTTCGCCGTGCCCACCCTCGCCAACTGGAATAACAGCACCAAGGTAGTGGTGAAGAGACAACGGGCCTTCGAGCAACCACCCGCCAAAGAAGGCGAGCGCGGCAAGCACAACAAGCGGTGCCACCATCGTGATAGGAGACTCATGGGGGTGTGCATGACCTCGATACTCTCCAAGGAACGTCATACACGCACTACGTGTCACATAGAAAGCCGTCATAATCGCAGCAAGCGTTGCTACGACACCAAAAAAAGTATCCCAAGCAGCGATACTCGGATTAGACATTCCTGCATCCCCAAGCGCTACTACAATGTGGTGCTTTGAGAAGTAACCAGCGAGTGGATAAATCCCAGCAATCGCAATGGTTGAAATCCAATAGGTAGCTGCCGTCCACGGCATGATCTTTCCAAGCCCACCCATTTGGCGCATATCCTGCTCGTGGTGGCAGGCATGAATAACGGAACCGGACCCCAAGAAGAGGCAAGCTTTAAAAAAAGCATGGGTAACAAGATGAAACACCGCAACCCAGTAGGCTCCCGCTCCCGCTGCCATAAACATAAAGCCGAGCTGGCTTACCGTGGAATAAGCAAGCACCTTTTTGATGTCATTTTGAACAAGCGCAACACACGCCGCAACAAACGCCGTAAGAACTGCAATCGTGCACACAACAAGCATGGCCACCGGCGCTAGTGCGGGGTCAAAGACGTAGTGCATGCGTGCCATCAGGTACACACCAGCAGTTACCATAGTCGCTGCGTGAATGAGGGCTGAAACAGGGGTTGGACCAGCCATAGCATCTGGCAACCAAACAAAGAGTGGGATCTGGGCAGATTTTCCTGTCGCACCAAGAAAGAGACAAAGCGCAATCGTGGTCATAAGTGCTTCAGAGTGCCCGGCAATAAGACCCTTAAGCTCAACAAAATCAATTGTCCCAAAATGCATGACAACAAGAAAAGTGGCCAGTAGGAATCCGGCATCACCGATACGGTTTACAACAAACGCCTTTCTCCCGGCTCCGGCAAAAGCGATATTTTTATGCCAAAACCCAATAAGGAGATAGGAACACAGCCCTACCCCTTCCCATCCGATAAAGAGGATAAGCATGTTGCCACCGAGTACGAGCAACAACATAGAGAAAAGAAAGAGATTGAGATAAGCAAAAAACCTCGGGCGAGACTCATCTTCGGCCATATAGCCGACACTATAGAGATGGATCAGACTTCCAATTCCAGTAACGACAAGACACATAACGGCAGTCAACTGATCGAAGCGAAAGAGAAAGTCGGCGTGGAAGCCGCTCACTGATATCCACTCAAAGAGGTTGTGCTCAAAGTATCCAGCAGCTGGCAACGAAAAGAAGAAATAAACGACTGTAAGAAATGAAAGAGTGGATGCTCCAGTAGCTATCCAACCAGCCATATCTTTGGCTTTTTGACCAATCGTATACGCAAGAAGAGCACCAAGCAGTGGGAAGAAAGGAATCCAACCAAGTGATGCATGCGTGACATGTGTTAAACCTTCACCGTGCATGTTTTATCATCTCCAAAAAACGTAGCACTCTACAATCGAAGCCCAGCGGCATCTGATGTTTCAACAGACCTGAGCGTTCGAAACAGCGAAATAACAATGGCAAGGCCGATAGCAGCTTCTGCCGCAGCAACAACCATGACAAAGAAAACGGCGATCTCACCATCAAGGCCACCAACGTGTCGCGAGAGCGCAACAAACGAGACATTAACGGCGTTGAGCATTAGCTCGATACACATGAACGCCACAATGGCATTGCGTCGTACAACGAAGCCTATAGCGCCAATGGTGAACATAAGCGCGGAGAGGATGAGATAGTGACTTACTGGATCCATAGCGTTACCCCTGTTTGCCTTTATCAGTCTTCGCGAGCATTAAGGCTCCAACCACGCCTACCATGATGAGTATAGAGGCAGCTTCAAACGGAAAGAGATACTTCGTATAGAGGACCCTACCAATGGCTTCCACAGTTCCAACCGTCGGATCTGTTGCTGATGCACTCTGTGGAAACCCTTCACTGAGAAGAGGCCCAACCATATCGACAAAGATAAAACCACTGACGACGGCAAGGAGGCCAATGAGCCACGTGGAGTAACTCCCCTCTTCTTGCTTGGCATTGAGCAGCATAATGACAAAGACTACGAGCACCATGATTGCGCCGGCATAAACGATGATTTGTACCATCGCCAGAAAATGAGCTTCGAGCTGTGCGAAGATTCCCGCAACAGCCACGAGATTCACAATCAAACACAGAGCGCTATGTATTGGGTTGCGCATGAGCACCACACCACACGCCGAAGCGAAAATGATACAAAACGTTAGTGACATTCCTTCACACTCCTTCGTAACACCATCAAATGTGTATCGCTGCTGTGACCATCACATTGAGCAAACTCAAAGGAAGTAGTCCCTTCCAGCCAAGGCTCATGAGTTGGTCATACCGAAAACGGGGCAAACTCCAGCGGATAACAATCTGTAATACACAGAAAAAGAGGACTTTCGCCATGAGCACACCGTGCCCAACGAGCGCTGCCCACCACATTCCCTCGGGAAGCTCAACAAATGGAATATGCCATCCACCAAAAAAGAAGAGAGAAATAATGAGAGCAAAAAGTGCTATCTCTGCAAACTCCCCTAACCAAAAGAGAAGAAACTTCATTCCTGAATACTCAGTAAAGTACCCAGCAACAAGTTCAGACTCACTCTCGGGCATATCAAAGGGGCCACGCTTTGTCTCAGCCATACCAACAATAAAGAGAATGATGAAACTCAACCACCCAGTGGGATGAACAAGTGGATTAATCCCCCACCCGTCTTGCTGGCTCTCAACAATGGCATAGAGATCAAGAGTTCCGTATCCAATAATAAGAGTGACAAAGACAATCCCCATAGCGAGCTCATAGGAAATCATCTGAGCTGAAGCACGTAAGGCTCCAAGGAGTGAGAACTTGTTGTTTCCAGTCCATCCGGCAAACACGACTCCATATACAGCAAGAGAGCCCATCGCAAGAATAAAGAGCAAACCGGTATCAATGCGGACAAGTTGAGCCTGCACGTGATAACCAAAAATCGTAAAGTCTGGAGCAAGCGGCACAACAGCATACGCAAGAAAGACCGGGAGCGCAGCCATAAAGGGACCAAGCGCGTGCATGAACACAGACGTTCCTTCTGGCACAAAGTCTTCCTTCAACAAGGCTTTCACGGCATCATTGAGCAGGGTGTTAATGATACCAAGCATCCCAGCAATACGGATGAACGGCGCAATCGGCCACAGCAGTGGATTGCTCGGATACCAGTAAGCACCAGCACGGTTTGCGCCTACTCGATCTTGAATAAGGGCCGACCCCTTACGCTCAATCCAGGTACAAACAGCACCGAGGCCCAAAGCGACGTGCAAAACAATAAACGCCTTTACGGCAAGTATGAGAAGCTCCATTCCTGCTCCCTAAACCAATAATTTCCTACGCCCGAGCATCACCACTAGCGTTCTCATCCGCTGGTGATTCTTCAGGTGTATATGAATCCAAACAAATTCCTTCTCGGGATATCTTTGCAATACGTAGGCCTTTCAACCTCGGCTCTGCACCAAGAAGCGAGAGGGTTACATCTCTATCTGTTCTCGCTTCAACAATTGATTGGCCTGCTGCTTGAGCTATTCGACCAAGAATCTTCCATGAAGGCTCAGACCCTTGACCTGGCTCAATCACTTTACGAGCATATTGCAACCTCTTCGTACGGTTGATCAGCATTCCAGACTTTTCAAGAAATGGCCTCGATGGAAGCGTCACTGCACATGCTTGCGCAAGCTTTGAGCGTGCATCGGAAAGAATACCTACAGAGCACGAGGCTTGTGTCATGGCGAGTGTAAATGCACTCTGATCTTGGTCCTCAACACAAAGGGCGCGATCACCAACAACAAGAACATTCTCATATGCTCCCTTTTGGAGCTGTTCGAGAGCTTGCGTATATTGCTGCTCAAGATCACCTGAGACGAGACCAACAAACTCCGCACCACGAAAGTTCGCAGCATAGTCAGGACTGATAAGAACCGCTTCAACCTCTGTCAGAGTACGTTCACGGTACGCTAGAACGACATCAGCATCGCTTAATACTTGCTGTACGAATGCTTGAGCAATGGCAAACTCCTCGAGGTGGAGATCTGGCGCAAGAAGCACAAGAGTTTTTCCGGAGGTGAGGCCTTTGGCTGCAGCAACAGCATCATCCCAACTCGCCTCCTCCCCTTTAAGAGTAGGGCTTGTGAGTCGAGATTCTGGAATGAAGCGATCAAAACCATAACGACCTTCGTCGCACATCCACTCCTTGTTCACCTCACCGTTCAGGCGCGCTTTAACATTCACAACTTTCCCATCTCGCTCATACACACGAACGTTACAACCGGTTGAACACCCTGGGCAGATCGACTCTGTGGTATCGGTAAACCACATACGGGTATTGAAACGCCAATTCCTGTGAGTCAACGCCCCAACAGGACAGAGATCAACAACACTCCCCGAAAGAGGGTTATTGAGCTCCTTATCAGGGTGTACGGCGATAACGTTTTTATCTCCACGGTTGAGGAGTCCGAGCTCGCCAGTTCCAGTAACTTCTTCGCAAAAACGAACACACCGTGTACATGAGATACACCGCTCACCATCAAGAATGACAGTCGGACCAAGTGGCTCAGCTTTTACTTTATGGTTCTTCTCCTCAAGGAAGCGGCTTGGCTTGGCGTTGTACTCAAAGTGGTAATCTTGCAACTTGCAGTGACCTGCCTGATCACAGACAGTGCAATCGAGTGGGTGGTTAATGAGCAGCAACTCAAGCGTAGAAGCTTGCGCTTGCTTGACCGTCTCACTAGAACGGTGCGTACGCACAACCATTCCATCTTGCACTTGTGTGTGGCACCCAATCATAAGTTTTGGGGCTCCCTCAACCTCAACCTGACACATGCGACAGTTTCCTGGCACAGAGAGATGGGGGTGGTAGCAGTAGTACGGGACCTCACTTTGAGCCTGCTTGGCAGCCTCAATCAGGTTTGTCCCTTTCGGCACCGTGACCTCTTGATCATCGATCGTGAGTGTCACCATTTCTTGGGCTTGGCCATTTTCACTCATCAGTGTACTCCACCTACTTCAAAATCCATTGGATTGCGTTTTCGCTCGATGCCTTTCAGGACCTCACTAATACGTTCTCGAAACTGAGTTCGAAATTTCTGGATAAAGCTACGGTACGGCAAGACCATTGTGTCTCCAAAAGCACAGATAGTGTGCCCACCGATCTGACTACAAAGGTTTTCAATGAGCTCAAGATCTCCGGGGCGACCATCCCCCTCTGCAATACGGCGAAAGATTTTTTCGATCCAGTGCCCCCCTTCCCTACACGGCGTACACTGACCACACGACTCGTGTGAATAGAAATGGGAAAGGTTTAAGATAGCTTCTACGACATCTGTCGTATCATCCATCACCATAAACCCAGCACAACCAAGGCTCGATCCAGCATTCTTGAGAGAGTCATAATCAAGATTTACCCCTTTACACTCATCCGCCGTAAGTACACAGGTCGAAGAGCCACCAGGGATCACACCAAGCAGGTTGTTGCCATCCTTTATTCCACCACACTCTTCTTCAATGAACTGCAAGAGTGGATATCCCATCCCAACCTCGTACACGCCTGGCTTGTTGATATGACCAGAGGCACTCACAAGCTTAGTCCCTGTGGAGTTTTCAACACCAAGCTCTGCATACGCAGCACCACCGTTTTCAATAATCCACGGCACGTTCGCAAGAGTTTCAACATTATTCACAACAGTTGGGCATCCGTAGAGCCCAGCAACAGCAGGAAAAGGGGGTTTTAAACGGGGTTGCCCCTTCTTTCCTTCAAGGGACTCGATAAGCGCTGTCTCTTCACCGCAGATATAGGCACCGGCCCCGCGGTGAATGACCATATGGTGGGTAAAGCCACTTCCAAAGATATTCTCTCCAAGATACCCCTTCTCGTACGCTTCTTCGATCGCTCGCTTTGTACGCTCATAAGGATAGGCGTACTCACCACGTATATAAATACACGACCAATTACTCTGCAGAGCCCAAGCTGAACAGAGCATCCCCTCGATCACAAGGTGTGGGTCACGCTCAAGCAACGCACGATCCTTAAATGTTCCGGGCTCACTCTCATCCGCATTCGTTATAAGATAGACTGGCTTTCCCGTATCGCGCGGAACAAAACTCCACTTGAGGCCCGTAGGAAACCCTGCTCCTCCACGACCACGGATGCTTGAGGCTTTCATCTCATCGATAATCTTGAGCGGATCCATCTCGAGAGCCTTGCGGATCGCCTTATACGCGCCCCTACTCTCAGCTGCAGAAAGAGTATTCTGATCAGGCTCGTTTATGTTCGTCAGTAAAATCTGTCGCTGTTCACCCATAGCTTACATCACCTCAGACTTTGAACATCCAGAGAGACCCTCTCCCAACTTATCGCGTAGTGTCGAAAAGTGTAGGTCTGGCTTCTCTTCTTGAATGCGGTCGATAATACCCGCCAACTTTTCAGGAGTGAGATTCTCAAAATACGTATCGTTAATCTCACACATCGGGGCTGTCCCACACGAACCGAGACACTCCACATGCTCATAACTAAAGAGCCCGTCTTCAGAAACTTCGCCAGGCTTAATCCCGAGACGCTCATGGAGGTAATCCATAAGCTTGCGAGCGCCACACAGTCCGCAAGAGAGTGTTCGACACACCTGTACATGATACTTACCCGTCGCTTTGCGGTAGTACATCGTATAAAAAGTAACAAGCTCCATCACGCGCACTGGTGACATATCGAGCTCCTCAGCAATCCAGGTGATAGACTCATCACTGATATGCCCATGCTCTTCTTGCACAAGATAGAGAGCAGACATCACAGCCGATTTCGGATCCGGATACTGCTTCTTTATTTCTTCGAGACGCTTTTGCGCTTCATCAGAGATAGCAACACTCATAACAACTTCCTATCTATCGCACTCACCACCAATCATATTAATCATTCCAAAGATCGGAACAACGTCAGCAATATTTGATCCCAAGAGCATCTTCTTCATGGTCCCCATGTGAACAAAGCACGGGGGACGAACATGCACTTTGTAAGGCTTCCCTGTTCCATCAGAGACAGTATAGAAACCAAGCTCTCCATTGCCACCTTCTACAGGAATATAAACATCTCCTTGAGGGGGTTTGACTCCAAAAATAACTAGCTCAAAGTGGTTGATCATGCCGTCAATAGAACTGTAAACCCCTTCTTTCGGGTTGAGTACAATATGCGGATCATCTACGCAGATAGGGCCAGTGGGAAGATTCTTGATGGCTTGCTCGCAGATACGCATTGACTGAAAAATCTCTTCGTATCGAACAAGAAAGCGATCGTAGTTATCACCCTTTTCGCCTAGCGGAACTTCAAAAGAGAAATCTTCGTAGGAAGAGTATGGATAGTCACGGCGAACATCATAATCCACCCCGGAAGCTCGACCAAAGGGCCCGGTACACCCGTATGCGATGGCATCTTCTTTAGAAATGGTCCCAACATCACACATCCGATCAATAAAGATGCGGTTGCGGGTCAAAAGCCTATCAGCTTTGTCGAGCTGATCGCGGGTACCATCAAGCGCCTTATGCATCTTCTCAGCAAAACCTTCAGGGAGATCTGCTTTGAGCCCCCCGACACGACCATAAGAGATAGTAAGCCGAGCACCAGTGACATCCTCAATGAGCTCCCAAATGTACTCTCTCGCCTGCATGAGGTAGAGCATGACGGTAAACGCGCCAAGCTCCATGGCAGACGCGCCAAGGCAGGTTAAGTGATCGCTGATACGCGACAACTCAGACATGATCACACGGATATATTGCGCACGCTTAGGAACTTCGATTTCGAGTAACTTTTCAACAGTAAGGCACCAGCCCACGTTATTAATAATCGGAGAGACGTAGTTGAGTCGATCGGCATAAGGCATGACCTGGTTGTAATCAACCGTCTCACACATCTTTTCAAAACCGCGGTGAAGAAACCCGAGTTCAACATCAGCATCAACAATCTTTTCCCCTGAGAGCTCAGCGACGATACGAACAGTTCCGTGCGTTGCTGGGTGAGCGGGTCCCAGGTTCAACACCATCGTTTCAGAGTGAAGGTCATCTCCTTCCTCTCTGGGCCGAAGATGAGTTGTTATCCCACCAATTCCGTAATCGACATTTAGTAAGCTCTTTTCGTTGTTATTCATGCTTCCCACTTTTGAAATACGCCGCTTGGCCGTCACTCCTTAGTTGCGCGCCCCACCAATATTCACCAATGCCTCTCGGTGCATATGACGGGATGTGTTATCAACTTCCGGGTGGCGCAGAGGAACTCGTGGCTGCTTTCCACGTAATGGATAGTCTTTACGCAGAGGGTGCCCTTCAAACTCATCATACATAAGAATACGTCGAAGATCGGGATGACCCTTAAAATCTACCCCATACATATCCCACGCCTCTCGCTCCATAAAATTCGCTGAAGGCCAAAGCAAGACAAGAGAATCAACATGCGCCTCCTCTTCGGGAACGGCTATTTTAACGCGAAGACGAAACTTTTTCGATAAACTCATAAGGTGATAAACAACTTCGAAACGCTCATCACGCGAGTCGAGCCAATCAACCACCGTAGTATCAAGCAACATCGAGAAATCAAGCTCAGTATCAAGCTTTAGGATCTGAAAGAAGTTCAGCATCTCTGAGCGTTTAATCCAGACAATCGCATCACCAAGCTCCACGCTCGATGACACAATCTGATTTCCTAGTTTTGAACGGAGGAGCTGTAAGAGTTGTTCACTAAGAGCGGCTTGATCTGATGAAGACACGGACATCCTTACCCTAAATTGTAATAAGACTGGGTATGGAACGTACGTCATACAACGCAGCACACCCAGCGTTCTCATCCTCAACGAGGAATAGAACGCAAAACAAACCATGAAGAGCCTAGTACTCTGGGGGAGAGGATTGTAGGAATGAGAGACACTTCTCCGGTAGAGGCGCTTAGGCTTCTAGGAGACAGTAGTATACTTCGCCATTTTGTCGCAATACATTAGGATTGAGAGTAGTTAGAGGCTAAACAAACGCCGTTCTGTGAAATACCCTCTCGTTATCGATCTCCCCCTTCTCCCCATCTTTATCTTAATCCTCCTCCTTCTCTTCCTCCTACACCTGTACTTGCACCAAAACCTTTCTTTTTCCCCCAACAACAGGTAGTTTGGGTAGCTTCCTTTTAGCGTAGAGGCCGATGAGCACAGAACTATCCCCAGAAGAGAAGATTCTCATACAGGAAGAGGTCAAGACCCTCGAGAGAGTTCTCCAGTCGCTCAAGGAACAAACAAGCCATACTTCAAAACGGCTTTCTATTGAGTCAAATAGAGCGAGAGACCTCACCGCGGAACTCGTAGCAGCAACTCGGGACGAAGATAAAGCGATGCTCGCTTCGGACGAAGCCGTATCACATGCTCTTCGAGACAAGCGCACCGATGATATGAAGGCGCTTACCCAGCTCAATGAGAATCCATACTTTGCCCGTTTCGTAGTTGAAGAAGACCGTGACGGCAAACCTATTCAACTTGAATACAAACTCGGATTTGCTGCCAACCCAGATTGTCGAATCGTAGACTGGCGAAAAGCACCTATCTCAAAGTTGTATTACGAGTACAAAGAGGGCGAAGAGTACGCCGAAGAGATCCAAGGAAGGGATCGCGAAGGGAAGATCGTATTACGACATAGCGTAGAGATTAAAAATGGTGAGCTCAAATCTATCAGTTGTCGCTTTGGTACCTTCGAGCAAACTGATGGCAAGTGGCACAGACCAGGCGCTATCGGCGGAGCACAAGGTCGTTCTCTCCTTCTTAAGAACATTCTTCCTCTCATCACTCCCGATCAGTTTAGAACAATTACCGAAGAAGTGGAGACAGCAATTCTTATCCAAGGGATTGCCGGATCAGGAAAGACAACCGTTGCCCTACACCGCTTAGCTTGGCTTCTACACGAAGACAACGCCGCCCTCGACCCACAAAAGTGTGGCGTCATTGTACTCAGCAACGTTCTCCGTTCCTACATCTCTCAAACACTCCCATCGATGGGTATTCACGATGTGCCAGTACTCACCTTCTCAGATTGGGCAAAGGTGACTATTACGAAACACGCTCCAAACTTTCTTCTCGAAGACGGGGCCGTCCGCCGCCTTCAGCAGCCCACCCCACTCGGCGTTGTGCGTCTCAAAGGCTCAATGTCTTTTCTGACAACCTTCGAAAAAGTCGTCAAAGAGCAGGCACACACCGAAAGAGAATTCTTTGCGGCACTGTTTGAAACCCTCAAGCGAAAAGATGAGATCCTTGCAAACGATGAAACTCGCTTGCTCACAGACTCTCTCTTTGAAGAGGCTCATCAGTACTTTTCACTAACCAGCAAGGAGCATACCCTCGATCACGCTGACGAAGCACTCTTTATGCGCTTTTCTGAAATAGCCTACGGTGGTGTTTGCCTACCCTCAGGCGAATTTGGAAAGTTCGAACACCTTGTTGTAGACGAAGTTCAAGATGTAAGCGCCACTCAACTTGCTTCTCTCATCGAAGCTGTCCCCGAGCCTTATCAACTCACACTTGTTGGAGACACTGCCCAACAGGTCAGCGAAGAAAATACCTTCCCCGGCTGGGATCAATTGAGACGCCGCTGGTCGCTCAAAGAAGAGATCTCAAAATACGTTAAGCTTGAAGTTAGCCACCGTTCAACGTATCCAATCATGAAACTCGCCGATCGGATTCAACAACGTAATACGGTCAAGAAAGGACGCCCCGGTCGACGACCTATTTGGTTCCACACACGTGCAGAAGAAGAGTGCGTGGGATACATGCTCCGCTGGCTACAAACCGCAATTGAAAAATATCCGCGGGCTATCACCGCTGTCATCTGCCCAACTCCACCAGTGGCCAAATACGCTCTAAGCCTTCTTGAGCCCACCTTTGGAGCACTCGCTCGAATTGGTGACAACCACTCTTTTTCTTTTGAAGAAGGAATTATCGTTACTGATGCAAAACAGGTAAAAGGTCTTGAATTTACCAACGTTCTGCTGTGGGATGTCTCTTCAAAAGCATACCCACCTAATCGAATTGCTCAAAACCTACTCTACATCGGGGTTACTAGAGCTGAGGAAAACTTAGCCATTGCTTCTTGGGGTCGACCCTCAAGATTCTTGCCCCACATCCACTCGAAGATGGTACGTGGATACGACTTTACGATTGAGGAAGACGACCAGGGACGTCAGCACCGCCAGCATGAATAAGAGAAGTGATTGCCTAAATCCCCTCTAAGACAGTATTCTCACCGTATGCCCGCTACGACACCGAGTTTGCTCAAACGGATACTTCTTTCAAAAACAACCTCTGCGCTTGAGCCGACCGATCCTCCTGTATCTGCAGTACCCACTGCATCGCTCCGAGAAGCAATTGAAGCATTACGGCGACACAAAATTGGAAGCGTTCTCGTTATTGGTCCTACTGGAGAACTTGCAGGTATTTTCACTGAACGCGATCTCCTACTCAAAGTTGCCCTCTCTGAGTACAGTATCACCGATACTCCTGTTCAAGAGGTCATGACCAATAATCCAATAACAATGTCCCGGAGCGCTAGTGTCGCTCGAGCCATCCATGAGCTTGCACTAGGCGGATATCGTCACCTCCCCCTCCTCACAGATAACGACAAATCCAAAATTTCGATCATCTCAACAAAAGACATCATCGATCACGTTCATAAGCACATTTCATCTAAAATCACTGGCAATGATCCGATTACCCTCGATGAGAAAAACGAAGTCGATGCCTTCTTTGCGCAAGATATCAACGTACTCTCTCCTTCAAAGCCTGTTGTCTTTCACGAAGCAACAACGTTACGTGTCGCGCTTGAAGGCCTGCAGAAAGCTAAGACTGGTTGTGTCCTCGCCACAGATTCAAACGGAAAACTCAGCGGCATCTTCACCGGCCGAGACTATGTTATGAAGGTCGCGCTTGAAGACCTCCCTCTCGAAGAGACAAAGCTCAGTGATGTCATGACTCCAAAGCCTCAAACGGCGCTTATGAGTACTGGAATTGCATATGCCTTTCAAATGTTTTCTGACGGAGGATTTCGACACATCCCCGTGATGGGAGACGACGAAAGCTTAGAAGGGGTGCTCTCGGTAAAGAATTTCTTTTCGTTTCTCTCTGAGCTGATTATCAAAGAGCTCTCCTAGCATCCGGCAATGAGCTCTGTGGTTATCTTTCTTATCACATCTACCTTAGCTATTCTTCTTTGGGTCCTGGGACTCCTTCCAGACCTCTCCCTTCTGGTTACTCTTCTCTTTTCTGCCACTCTTTCGGCTGAGTGGCATCGAAGCAGCGAAAGAAAGCAACAACGCCTTTCGAACTACCTTTTCATATTCATTGGGGCCAGTACCGCCGTTCTCTGCATAGAACTAACTCTACGAGGAAGCCATCATTTCTTTCACCTCTTCCCCTCTCAGGCCCTCCTACAAGTTCGTCACCAAAAAAACATTTCAATTTTTCACTACCAAAAAGATAAATCATTTCAAGGAGAGATCCTCGGCGACCTCAGCTACCTGTCTGGAAAGACAGACATCGGAACTCCAAGAACGGTTTCCTTCAGGTCCGACTCCTTTGGATATAGAAACTCGAGGGCTAACTGCTCCAAGCCCTATATAATAGCGCTAGGAGATTCATTCGTATTTGGCACGGGCGAGTCCCAAGAAAACATTTGGTCTCAAAAACTAAGCAAACTTCTCAATAAGCCCGTCTGCAATTTAGGAATAGCTGGAGCTACTCCCATCCAAGAACTGTTCACCTATGCTCTTGAGAAAAACAGGCTTGAGCACCAAGGTCGGACTTACTTGATACTTATGCTCTTTTCAGGAAATGATCTGGGCGTAGACCACTCCCTTCTCCCCTTGCCCCAAAAAATCAGACCTCAGTCAAAAGCATTAACGCTTCTCACCTCTCTGAGAAACAGTCAGCAATCTTGCGCACTGTATCAGTTTATATCCCAAAAATTCCATTTACTCTCTCCACCCTACAAGGACCACATTTTAACAACTACCTATCGAGGAAAAACTATTCTCTATTGGGATCCAGAATCTCCAAACTCCCTGCAATCAGAGCAAGCTCTCAAGAATCAACAGAACTGGAAGATGCTTGAGCAGATCATACGAAAACTAGAGGAAGAGCTCCTAGCAAAACAAGAACTCATTCTAACGGTTGCTCCGACAAAGGCCGAGGTATACTGGAAAATCTTCAAAAGCAATAATAGCCTGCAGAGGCCCCTCTTTCACCTATACTCTCAACAGCTCGCCAAGTCGCAAAACATTCGATTCATAGATATCCTGACACCCCTAAGAGAGAAAGCAAACAAGCTATTAGAAGAATCGGGGGAATGGGCCTACTGGACTGACGATGTACACTGGAACTCTATTGGTCACGAAATCGTTGCTGAAACGCTCTTTCATGAACTCGAAACTGAAGTGAGTCAATCCCCACCTCTAGAAACCATCTCAAAAATAGCTTCGTGAGGAGAGGGGTGATAGGAGCTAATACGCGAAGAAGCCATTGGAGCGCGCGCAGACAGCCTATGAGGCTATCGAGCACTCGTAACAAGGAGGATGAAGCAAGTTAGCTTTCAGCCCCCCTCGAGGAGAAGATATTTTTGAGATGGTTTCTAGTTAAGATAACACGCCACGTCTGCCACGTTCTGATTCGAGAGCACACTAAGTGAGTTCATATCTGACTCATTTTGAATAGCTTGTTTAATCTGTGCATAGGTTCGGCCATTCTTTGAGCCGCTTGAATGACAAGCGGAGCATGTTTGATTCCATATAGCAGCCCCAGAGCTGGGATTTGGGTTGATACCTGAGGGGGCTCCTCCACATACTACGCCTGAACCACCACCGGAACCTCCCGAGCCACCAGATCCACCAGAGCCTCCAGAATTACCAGAGCCCCCACTACCTGAACCTTCGCCAGAACCACCACCTGAACAGCCTCCAGCTTTCTTTTTACAACGCTTTCTTTTCTTCTTGCACTGCGCGTCTTTTTTGATCTCGGATGGACATTCTTGTAATGAGAGGTAACCTTGCTCCTCGCATTTCGTACGCTTACATCTCTTAAAGCGTTTCTTACATTTCTTGCACGTCACTCGCGGAATAATTCGCTCGATAATACGATCTAAAAACTGCCCCTCATCAAAGGACTGAGCAGTAGAAATGGTGGGGGCAAAAAGTAAGAGCGCGAGAAAGGAAAATCTTAAAAACACAACAAACAACCTTCAACTAAGAATGAGCAGACACACAGAAAGAGAGATCTTGCATAGTAACCCTGTCGTAAGATCAGGGGGTTAGCTTAAGATCTCGGAGCTGTTTTCTTTGGGGAGAGAGTAATGCAAGTCTTTTGCCAATTGAGGGAGAGGCGGGGGCTGATACCAAGAATAAGACCAAGACTCAGATATAGGCGAAGACAGAGACTAAGGCTGATGTTTAGGCAAGGATAGCCCTTATTCTCTTTCTTCTTCTTAGTCTCAGCCTTTGTCTATATCTGAGTCTTGGTCTTATTCTTGGTATCAGCCTTCGCCTTACTAACCCTAAACCTCCCGCTCTCGCCACCGCCTCTTCTCTTCCTGGTAGAACGATTCATACGCCCCCCCCTCTATCTCACTCCGTATCTGCGCCATAAGCGAAAGATAGTGTGTCAAATTATGAATACTCAAGAGCTGGGGACCAAGCATCTCTTCTACTCGAAAAAGATGGTGGATATACGCACGGCTATAATTCCTACACGCAAGACAGTCACACTGCGAATCTAGTGGGGCTTTATCCTCGCGGTGTTTTGCATTTTTGATATTCAGAAAAACCTCTTCACCAGAAACAAAGGCTCTTCCAAATCGTCCAGATCGAGTCGGCATAACACAATCAAAGAGATCTACTCCTTTGTGTACAGCCTCTACAATATCCTCAGGCGTTCCTACTCCCATAAGATAACGAATATGATCTTGAGGAAGTTGCTGAGGATGATAAGCCAAGACCTCATACATTTGAGGTTTTGGCTCACCAACACTTAAGCCTCCAATAGCATAACCATCGAAGGGAAGCTCTCCGAGCGCTTCCGCAGAAGTTTTGCGGAGATCGGCATAGCACCCTCCTTGCGTAATTCCAAACACGCGGGTGCTCTCTTTCTTTCGAGTATCAAGTGAGCGTTTGGCCCAACGGTGTGTCATTTCCAGCGAACGGGCCGTCTTGTCGTGTGGCCAATCGCCGGGAGGACACTCATCGAGAACCATCGCAATATCCACCCCAAGCGACTCTTGAATCTCAATGGATTTTTCTGGAGTAAGGAACATTTTTACCCCATCGATATGAGAGGCAAACTCAACTCCTTCCTCTGAGAGTTTTCGGATCCCTTGTAAGCTGAAGATCTGAAACCCTCCACTATCACTCAAAATCGGCCCCTGCCATCCACAAAAGGAATGGATCCCTCCGTATCGTTCAATCAGTTCGGGGCCAGGACGGAGCCAGAGGTGGTAGGTATTCACAAGAGTAATCTGCGTGCCCAGCTCTTTGAGCCGCTCAATATCAACTCCCTTAACACTGGCACGAGTTCCTACTGGCATAAAATTGGGGGTATCAAATGATCCGTGTACAGTATGGAACGATCCTCGACGGGCGAGGCCGTCGGTGTGAAGGAGAGTGTAGTGGTTTTCTTTAGGGGTATTCATAGGGATGAGTATACCTTTAGGTATTCATAATGCCAAAACCCCTCCTCCTATTCCTTATCCTCATCCTTCTCTTGCACCTGTACCTATCTCCTCGTATTTATAACTTGGAAAAGGAGGAGGAGTTAGGTGCAGGTGCAAGAGAAGGAAGAGGAAGGAGAGAGGGGCAGAATAGATCTTGAGCACTATCAAGGTTGGCATCACAATATCAACATCCCATCCCCATAACTCAAAAAACGATATTCATTCTCTAAGGCATGAGCATACACCTCTTCAAGCAGCTCCCTTCCAAGCAGAGCTTCAACAAGTAAAAGATGCGTCGTACCAGGTTGGTGAAAGTTTGTAATCAGCCCATCAGCACCGAGAAATTCAAAGCCGGGGGTAATAAAGAGATCGGTTGCACCATCAAGACAGCCACGCATAGCACTCTCAAGGGCACGCATTGCTGTAGTTCCTACGGGAATAACTTTTTTTGCTTGGCTACGGAACTTTATTACCTTTTCACAGAGAGAATGAGGCACCGAGAGGAGCTCTTGTCCTGGAGGCAAAAACTCAAGGGAACCGTCATCTCGTTGAAGAGGTAAAAAACTAGCAGTCCCAACATGGAGCGTAAGGGTTTCGCGCTCAATTCCGTTCTGATCTAAAGAATCAAAGAGAGAAGGTGTAAAATGGAGGCTCGCCGTAGGCGCTGCGACACTTCCTTCAACCGCAGCAAATGAAGTTTGGTAATCTTGCTTGTCTTGTGCATCAGCTTGGCCATCACGAATATAAGGGGGAATGGGCATCACTCCTACCTCTCGCATTCGCTCGGGCAATAAAGAAGGTCCCCCTTCGACAGAAAAAGAAACAGAAACTCTCTGCTCATCAATTCGCTCACGAACCTGAGCAAGCAAGCCACAACCAAACGCTAAGCTCGTACCATTGCGAAGCTTTTTGAGCGGCTTTCCCAAACAGAGCCAAGTTTCATCACTGAGCTGTTCGAGGAGGAGAAGTTCTACACTCCCACCCGTCTCAGATCGTACACCACACAACCTTGCAGGGTACACTTTCGTATTATTGAGCAATAAGAGATCGCCTTGGTCCAAAAAGGTATGGAGATCAGAGAAGAGAGAATCACGCAACACCCCCTCCTCTCGCTCGACAACAAGCAACTTAGCTGAATCATACGGATGTACCGGTCGCTGCGCGATCCGTTCGCGAGGCAAATCGTACGAAAATGGCGTCAGTGTCACTTCTTTATGAATTCGCTTTCTTATTCACAGCTCGAGCCATCTCAAGAAGCTCAACAGGAAGTGGAAAAACAATTGTTGAATTATGCTCAGTAGCAATATCACGTAAAGTCTCTAGGTAGCGAAGCTGTATAGCAAGCCCCTGGGAGGACATGACACTCGCAGCTTCCGTAAGCTTTGTGGAGGCTTCATATTCACCTTGAGCCTTAATAATTTTAGCTCGCCTCTCACGTTCGGCTTCAGCCTGTTGTGCCATAGCTCGCTTCATCTCTTGTGGGAGATCAATATCTTTGAGCTCAACAGTAGTCACCTTAATTCCCCAAGGATCGGTTTGCTTGTCGATAATTTCTTGGATTCGAACATTGATTTGCTCTCGATTAATGAGGAGATCATCAAGATCGGCCTCACCACAAACACTTCGAAGGGTTGTTTGAGCAAGCTGGCTTGTGGCATAGAGATAATTTTCTACGCGGATAATTGCCTTCGACGGCTCCATGACTCGAAAATAGAGCACAGCATTTACTTTAATCGTGACATTATCTTTGGTAATCACGTCCTGCGTGGGGATATCCATGGTGACAACACGTTGGTCGACCTTCACCAGTTTTTCAAGGAAAGGAATAAGGATAATAAGCCCCGGCCCTCTCGTTGCTCGGTACTTTCCAAGAAAGAACACCACTCCTCTTTCATACTCTTTAAGAACACGAAAGACATTCGTAATGAACCACACTCCAGCAACGAGTGCGACAATAATGACAGGGTTCATAAAAACAGTATCCATGACGTTTCTCTCCTTAGTCTTCGATTTTCTTCACTTCGAGCACAAGCCCATCGTGAACGGCGACAACCTCTACGAAAGCACCTTTTTCAATAACACCTTCAGGCACCATAGCGTTCCAGTACTCACCATCAAGAAAGATTTTTCCCTCTTTCGAGACTGGCTCTACCGTCTTCGCTCGCTCCCCTACAAGGCCCTCATTCCCTGTTAGTGGATGTTGTTTGCGGGCCTTCATAGCACCATACACGACCACAAGCAGCAAGCTGCCAAAAACTACTGCAAACGAGGCAATAAGCTCATAACTCACCGAGAGCCCAGGCGCTTGAGTTACATCGATAAGGTACAACGATCCAAAGATAAGCGAAACAACCCCACCAACCCCTAAGATAAAGGTTCCGGTAAACATCTCTGCCCCTATCAGCACTGCCCCGAGGATGAGCAACAAGACGCCCCCTTGGCTAATAGGAATAATTTGGCTTACCGCTAAGGCCAACAGGAGAGCTATCAAACCAATCATTCCAGGAATGATCGCTCCTGGATTATAGAGCTCAAGCGATATTCCGGTTGTCGCAGCCAACCACAAGAGTGCAATAACATTCGGGTTAGCGAGAACGTTTATGACCTCATCACGGAGTGACATCTCGTACTCTTTTCGCGGAAGGAGTGAGAGGTCCGGGAGTTCAACCTCTTTCCCATCTTGCAGCTCTACTTTGCGACCTTTGAGCTGGGAAAGAAGATCGGTAATACTTGGTGAAATAAAATCGATCACATTTTTCTCAAGCGCTTCCTTCTCTGTGAGGGACGCACTCTCTTTTACTGCTTTCTCAGCCCACTCTACATTTCGACCTCTCTCTTCAGCGATGGACTTTACCATTGCAACCGTAATCTCTTCGGCTTTTTTGCGCATATCACCTTCGATATCCTTTCCGTCTCCCGCAACTGGATGAGCCGCCCCAATACTTGTGCCAGGCGCCATTACGGCAACATGCCCAGCCATAGTAATAAATACTCCAGCCGACGTCGCTGTTCCCCCAGAAGGAGAAACGTATATGACGACAGGGACAGGGGAAGAGAAGATCGACTGAATCATGTTTTGTGAAGTTTGAAGCATCCCACCAGGAGTATCGAGTTGCACAACTATCAGAGCAGCATTCGATTTGACAGCTTCTTCTATTGAACGCTCAAGATACGACTGTGTACCAGGAAGAATCGCCATCTTCATTGGGACAATAGCGACATGCTCTCCATCTTGCACCACGACAGACTTATTCTCAGCAGCCTGAATATCAGTAGCGCAAGCCGTCCATGTAAAACAGAAAAGTAAAAGTGGAAGGAAATATCTCATGTGACGGTCATTCCTGCTTCATTCATGGCCAGTTGAAGATCCTGCCAAAACTCTTTCTTCTTTTGTCGCGTTCGAAGCACATCAGCAAGAGAGTGCGTGACAAGAAAACGCATCCCTTGAATCCCACTCTCACGCCATCCACGCTCAGATGTCTCTTGAGTGAAAAAATGGCTCGCAGCTTGCTCGCCGCACAAGAGAACAACAGAAACCTCGGCTTGAGACAACTCCCTCCCTACACCTCTCACGACCTGAGAATCAGTTGCATTTTGTAGGGTGCCATCTTGTGAAAAGCAGCGGTCGACGTTTGCAACGTACACTTCATCACGCTCAAGCTTAAGCCCACGCTCAATAATCCCCCCTAGGAGCGTATTGAGCTCTTGGGAAAAAAGATCAGTGTCAGCAGTAACATCAGACGCAACAATCCCTATCTGAGCGCGCAAAACGTTGCCAGTCTGAAATCGAACATCGCAAGGTATCTGAGCACTCCCTTCAGGCACAAGATCTTGAGGTGAACGAGGCTCCGTCGCCTGTTCTATTGACGCCTCTTCTATATAACGAGCCGGGACACCAAAAGGATAGTCCTGCTCACACCGCGAGAGAAAGAGAAACATCTCCCTTAAAGCTAGCTCTCTCTGTGATACAGCTTCGCTCACAAACACCCTCTTACAATTTAAGGACGCGAGAGAGAATTTTCTGAGCTACTCGGCTTTTAAACGAAGTAGCCACCTCATCTCTACGTCCATGTTTATCAACAAGCCATACCCGATTCGTATCGAGCTCAAAGGCTTCTTCTGCAAAATTACCGACGATCATGTCAGCATTCTTACGCTCGAGCTTCCCAGCAGCTTCCGTAAGAAGGTCTTCGAGCTCCCCTGTTTCCACCGCAAAACCAACAAGACATGGAGAATTGCTCTCTGAGCGTCGGCTTCCAAGATCTGAAAGGATATCAGGATTCGGAACCACCTCAATACTTGTCATCGCTTCGCTCTTCTTAAGCTTCGTCTCTGCTGGCACTTTTGGCTTATAGTCTGAAACAGCCGCTGTCATGATAACGACATCGGGCCCTTGCCCTTCTTCAGGATAGGCAAGTGAGAGCATAGCTTCATGCATCTCCTGAGCAGTGGTTACTCCCACTGTTTGAATCGCACGAGGAACACGCACACGAACAGGACCATGCACAACGGTAACATCTGCACCACGCCGAAAAGCCTCTCTGGCAAGAGCAACACCCATCTTTCCAGAGGAACGGTTTGAGAGAAAACGGACCGGATCAATCGGCTCTCGCGTAGGTCCGGTACCGATAAGAATCTTTTTCCCAACGAAATCACCTTCAGAGATGATTCGCATCGTGTGATAAAAAATCTCCCAGGGAGCAGCCATTCGTCCAGCTCCCTGCCAACCACAAGCAAGCTCCCCTTCTTCGGGCTCTACAAACCGAACACCACGCTCTTTGAGCCCCGCCATGTTGTCCTGAGTGGTTGTGTGCTGCAACATATTGACGTTCATTGCAGGGGCAACGAGCACAGGAGCTTTGGTTGCAAGAATAAGAGCCAAAAGAGGGCTATCGGCAAAACCAGCATTCGCCTTGGCAATAAAATCAGCACTAGCAGGGGCGACAACAACGGTGTCAGCCCAATCCGCCCAAGCGATATGGCCAATTTCTTCGGGGCTATCATCCCAAAAACTTGTCATGACCGGATTCCCCGTCACGGTTTGCATCGTAAGGGGGGTAACAAACTCCTGAGCCGCTTCAGTCATGACGACTCTGACCTCATAGCCTCGTCCAGTGAGTAGCCTTGCAATCTCAGGTGCCTTATACGCTGCAATAGAACCAGTAATGCCTAAAACAACACGTTTATTTTCAGTTTGAACTGCCATAGCTTACGCCCCTCCAACAAAAGGGTTTGATTTCTTTTCGGTTCCAATCACGGTATCTGGACCGTGGCCACAAAGAACACTTGTTTCATCAGGCAGCGAGAAGAGCACCTCGCGAATACTACGAAGCAGTGTATCGTGCTCCCCGCCTGGGAGATCTGTTCGACCAATAGACCCATGAAAAAGCGTATCACCGGCCAAAAGCACTCGGTCTGGCTCATAATAAAAGCACACATGACCTGGCGAGTGCCCGGGTGTAAAAAAAACTTGAAAGCGATAATCTCCAAACGATATCTCTTCTCCGCCTTCCACGTAACGCTCAGGCTCAGGACAGTTTTTCATGTCTCCCTGTGGCAGCCCATACATATTGCAAATTTCTAGAACCTTCCCGCGAAACTCCTGCTCAGCTTTGTGCGCGGTGAGAGAGGCTCCAGTCTGATCAAGGATATCTTGCACTCCACCACAGTGATCGAGATGAGAATGAGTCAACCAGACCTCCTTGACCTCAAGATCCTTGGAGGCAACAAACTTTAAAATACGAGCAGCTTCTCCACCGGGGTCAATGACCAGCGCTCCTCCACTGCCATCAGAGACAACTCGGCAGTTTTGTTGAAAGGGTGTTACAACTATTGTGAAGATTTCTAAGGGTTTACTCATAAAACACGTCTTTCCTCGCGCTATTATTCATAGCATGACTGAGGCAAACAAGCACGCATACATTCATCAACAAAGCACAATATCTTGAGCATGTTAGGTGCTCCTCTGAGCGCCTCTGTGATCAATAGAAAAAAATAGTGTAAAACCAAAGAGCATTTCTTGGTGACACTTGTAGGAGTGTTGAGGACAAACAGGTAAAGAGACCAGATGAAAACGACCTCCCGACATTTTTTGTGGCGCTACGCCCTTGTCTTTACCTGGCTTACCTTTACCGTCTCACTCACTATTTGGTGGTATATCTATAGCCAGCACCAGCTCGATCGTCTGATCGAACTCGATACCGCCGAAGAGGCAGAGCTTCACCGTAATCAGCGCATGCTTCGCATGGAGGGGTTTGTCTTGATCTTCTCCATCATAGGAGGCGGTGGAACACTCGCGTATCTCGTCTTTCGAGATCTGCGCCGTACTGAGCGAGAACGAGACTTCTTTCTCACCTTCTCTCATGAGCTCAAAACCCCACTTGCAAGCGTTCGCCTACAAGCAGAAAGCCTCCAAGAAGATCTCACGGAAAAAGAGCACATAATACTTCTTGAGAGGATGCTTCGGGATACCGATAGGCTCGGGCTCCACATCGATAACGCACTTTACTACGCCAATATCGACAACCAAGATTTCACCTCAGAGGAAACAAAGCTTTCTGCTCTTCTCGCATCGCTCCAAGAAGAGTATTCCGAGCTCCCTATCTCTCAAGAGAATGACTGCCTGCTTAACGTTGATCCAGTTGCGTTTCGAACGGTGCTTTCGAACCTTTTTCGAAATGCAGTCGTTCATGGGAAAGCCTCAACAATCAAACTTCGAGCCAATCAAAACGGACCGAATGTTCACGTCCATATCTCTGATGACGGACGAGGCCTTCGAGGAGAAAAGATAAATCTCAGCAAACCGTTTCAGCGGAGATACCAAGGCAGTGGCACCGGACTTGGGCTTTACCTTTCTGCTCGTTTAACGCAGCATATGGGAGGCAAACTTTCCTTTTCAAAAGGACCAAAGAACCTTGCTGGGTTTTCTGTAGAACTCTCTTTTCCTGGAACGTTAGTATGATCCACCTCCTGCTCGTAGAAGACGATCCGTCACTTGGAGAAACACTCTGCTCACGACTGACCAAAGAGGGCTATCAGGTGCATTGGTTCACGACCTTTCAAGAAGCATTAGAGGCCACCAAGAGGAACTCCTACCACCTTGCTCTGCTTGATGTTGGGCTGCCTGACGGCGACGGTTTTTCATTAGCCCGAGAGATCCAAGAACACCAACAAATTCCATTTCTCTTTCTCACCGCAATGAACTCTGCAGAGTATCGGCTTGAAGGCTTTGAAATCGGGGCTTCTGACTACATCCCTAAACCCTTTCACCTCAAAGAGCTGCTATTGCGCTTAAGGCATATCATAGAAAAAAACCATATTGGCGAACGTGCAGAAGCAAAAGATTTCTCAATCGATCTTTCAAGTATGTCACTTTCGTTTCACGACGGAACAACAGCTCATCCACTTGAGAAAGATCTCAGACTCCTCAAACACCTCATTGATTCTGCTCCACGCATAGTGAGCAGAGATGAAATTCTCAGCGATATTTGGAAATCAGGAAACACTGGAAGCCACCGCTCGGTGGACAATGCCATCGTGCGTATCCGTCAACTCTTGGAATCAAAGTGTGAGCAAAAGATCCGTTCTGTGCGGGGGGTTGGATATCAGTGGGGGAATTAACATGTCGGCCCGTATATGAGTTGAACTACCATTTTCTTGAACTTTTTTCTCCGTGGCAAAATCCTCTGGCGCTACGCCAAGAACTTCGCCACGCAGAAAAAAGTTCAAGAAAATGGCAACCTAACCTAGGTGCTGCTCCATAGCTAACCAAAGCAAAAAATCGAATTTCTTCTTAAGCTCTTTAGCGACCCTGACGAACATCCCCATAAGAAGCTGTATGGCAGTATGGGGAGTACCGTTGTGTCTTTAAGTAGTATCTTGTTGTTACGCATTGCGTTTGCTTCGCTCATCATCCCTCTTATTCAAAAACAAATTGCTGACTTACCTGGTCGGGTGGAGAGGATGTGGTGGCAATTTGCCTTTGCTTCAATGCTTGTCTGCCTCGTAATCGCAGTAAGCGGAGAATCGATCGTACACCCCGCCTTCTGGATAGTGGCAGCATTTGGGCTTCCAAATGCGATGGCCTACTATGCATATTTGCGAGCCATCAATATCTCACAGTCTAAATGTGCGGTCTTTTCACCGTTTGTTCACATTATTTCTATTGGGCTAGCACTCTTTCTGCTCAAAGAGTGGCAGTTCTTAAGTTGGGGAGTATGTATAGGAATATTTCTTAGTGTGACTGGTGCTGTTCTGATGTCTTCCAACAAAACAACAGTCACGAGAAATTTAGAGACCAAAACCAACACCGGAGACACAAAACGTTTTTGGAAACTTGTTGGCTTTTACACTCTCGTTTGGGGACTCGCCCTCTTCCTCATGAAACTCTTCTCCGAGGCCGGCATGAGTAAATATGCATTTATCTTCTGGTGGTACATAGGGTCTTTTTTTGGTAGCACCATCGTAAAGTGGCGCGTCCAAGAAGACTCTCAGCCACTTCCAATCAAAGGCATAACGTGGATGCTTGTGCTGGCAAGCTTCTTAGTAGCCTCGATGCTCCTTACCTACTGGTCATATGAGCTTGCACCTGTAGTTATGATTCAGCCAATATTTCAGATTACTGGTGTATTTGGTACACTCTTCATTGGCCTCTTTCTCTTTCGCGAACGAGGAATAATGAGTCGACGTGAATGGGCTGGGATCGGATCTGGAGGATGCGGGGCTATCTTTATAGCGCTTGCGCTAACATAACAATCTTGCCGTAGATCCCTCGGATCAAACTCTGACATAGTGAAACCCGCAATATGCTACCAGCACAACATTCCGGGCATAATTCGAGAAGCAGTTTTTAATCCACATACCCTAGGCTACGAAGTTTCCGATACAACTCCGAGTCCGTAAATCCGGTTCTTTCATCAACAGCCTCTGCATGACTACTTTCCGCAATCCCCTCTTGAATCTGAAAAGTCGGTTCTCCGTGCTTAAAACCGACCTGTTGAAAGTCAACGTGATCCGTGAACTCTTTAGATTCTGACAGCTTTTGTGCCAAATCGCGGTTATGGGTAACAATAACGAGTGTCATACCAACCCTCGCTGCGTATCGACATGTCCTCAGCACTCCTGCATATCTACCATCAAGATCTGTTCCTTCGCCAGGTTCATCAAGCAACAAGAGCGAGTCCTTTCGAGAGTGAAGCAATGCTTGTAATCCTTTCTCGCTCTCGGTTTCATAACGTCCGCCTTTCTGATCTAGAGAAGCATAACCCGGTACTACCGCGCGAACTGATGACGCAACACTAACATGAGATGAGTTGCCAGGGAGCAAACCGCCTCGCATTCCTTTCGATGTTAAATGAACGATCGACGCGACTGTTTCTGACTTACCCCCTGTGTTCGGTCCAGTGAGAACAAGTATTGGCTTTCGACCTACCAGAATATTCGTTGGAACAAATGTGTCGTTGTCTGCTCTAACAGGCCCTACCGTTTCACTTGCTCCTAATCGAAGATGGCTATCGAAGGTAATCTCGGGAACGCTATGAGGACGGTGATGATCAAAATCTTCTCTAAGCTTCAAAAGCTCACCAACTCTCCCAAGGGCAGTGAGTCCATCTCGAACAAGAAGCTTGTTACGTGCCTGATACTGAAGAGGAGTCTGAACCGTAAGACAAGAAACGACTGCTCGTGCTTTATATGCAGCTACAGGGGTGACCGCGGCAAGGAGAGCACTGCTAAATGCAGATACTCCGTATAACCCTGCTATATTATCCGAAACACCTATTTTCTTGAGCGCCTCCCATATTTGTTGAGGTCTCAAAACAACGCTTGCTCCAGAAATCCCTACTAAAGCACTGAATGCCACGAGCTTGGGGGATATTTCCCATGGAAGAAACTTCCATCCTCTTACTGTTTTCCCCCCTACTGTATGAGGAGATAATCCAGTTACCATTCTTGTGACACCTTTTTCGAAAAAAGCAGTGAATTCGCTCTCACGAAGATCTCTTAATCTCTGAACAAGAGCAGTAAGGTAGGGTGTTTCAGGATCAGGCACACTCGCTACATCTTCGGCAAACTGCTTTATTCCACTAGCGGCTGCACGAAATGACGAAAAAATCTCTTGTGGGTTGGCAGGGCCGTAGAGAAAATGTAAGACTCCCTCTTCATAGGCACTCCATCCTTGTACCAGCGAAGAGAGTGAAGAGCGTAGATTTCGGTCGCTCTGAAGCTCTAACACAGCATCCTGTCTTGCCTGAACGAGAGATGGATGACTCGGTGGTGCTACTGTTGAAGAAAAGACGGCTAATTTTGATAGTAACGGCACTCCAGCCGCTTCTTGCTCATAAAGGCGGGCCAAACAAGTAGCGTCAATGGTATCGCGATCAAGATAGGCTCTCCCTTCACAATAAGTAGGTCCTTCTTGATCCAATAAACGACGGAAAAGATAAGTCTCAAAACTGGCAGTAGTACGTTTCCACTGACGATCGATACTGTGATCCGTGAAAGCTCGCTCAAGGAGAGAAAGCCGCTCGACAAAGTAACTCGATTCCCTCCCTAGCTCAGTATCGATTTCAACAGACAATTGGGCAGATTCTAAGGGTGATCGCGGATTTGACTCATTCCTTCGAGGGAGAGTCATCGCTTGAAAGGCTTCTTTCGCTTCAAGATCACTGATAGGAGCGTGTACAGGATCAAACTCGCCGAACCCGCCACTAGTCTCAATCCTAGGATGCCAGGCACCTGATTCATGCCTCACAAGAGGCACTCCGTCCTTACTCTTTGCTAGTAGATCTTCAGATCCTGGTTCCATATATCACGCCCTGGACACGAAAACTGCCTAGGATCACTCTCTCAAAAGTGCGAGCAACTCTATCAAGATCGAAGCGAGGGAGAAGCAGATGGCTTCTCATTGAATGGGGCCTAATCATATATGTACATTAGGTACATCTAGTAGTCAAGTGGCCGCAAAAGGATCGAAATACATTTTCTCGGAAAAGGCCTCTGAAAAATACCTCCTAATCTTCACTGTGAGGTTGAAAAAAATCGAGCAGTTTATCCGTGGGTACAATAAAGCCATGCGTATGAGATTCAGCAAGGCCTAACTCTTGAAGACACCTTTTATAAGTATTCAGACTTCTTGGTGTTGCTGATTCAGAAAGTGAGATTCTTCTATAACGAATCCCTTGTATGCCGGAAAATCCTAACTGAGCAATTTTCAAAGTGAATTCACGAAAGAGAAAGGACTTACTCTTGGTCACTAAAAGCTCAATAAGTTCTTGAGGGAGCTCCAGCTGAGGAACACCGAAAGGGTCCGCTCCTTTCCTCTGCCTAGCCCTTTGAGAACTCACTTCAGTGAGATTTTCTAGTGCAAAAGTAAGGAGCAAGTTCACTCTTGTCAGTCTCTCTAAAGAGAGTCGCGCGTCAAGAGCCGTCAGTTCTTGGACCTCCCCCTCTCTCGACACAAGCTCATCAAGAATCTCACGCCTTGCAGCTTGGATAATGCGCCTACTGTCTCCATCATGCACAGAGGTCAAAAGTTCCAGCAGGGAAGTTGTTCGACTCCCTATGTCTTTTTCTTGTTCTACCACGTACGGATAGTAGCTTAAGAAGAAGAGTTACTCAAAATGAGAACATGCTCATCGTATGAGATCTGCTTGACTTCTCGGTTTCTGGAAAAACGTAAAGTATGATATCCCAGATTGAAATTTTTTTTGACTCAACCACTCACTGACTTCATGGGACGGAGACAATTCATCACCAAGATGAGAATGCCAATACTCTCTCAAACTGTCCACAGAACGGCTGAACCCCCGATCCTAAAGTATTCAAAGGAAACTGAGAACAATGTGATGAGGAAGCAGTATTGAAGCGAAACGATCTCGCACCTCCTACTGCCCCCTCAAAGAATCTAGTACACTCTTAAAGTTTCGGGCATGGATCCTCTAGAGCTTCGCAACTATTTCCATTTAAGAAATCCTTTACAAGCTCAGCATTGGCTTCGTCTTGACACCACTCATCAAGATCTGACTTAGTGACCTCTTCGCCAGTTTCTTCTTCAATAAAATCTGTGAGCTTTCCTCCAAAGGTATCCGCAACAGATTGACACAGGTCTGTCATATCACCTTGCCCTCCCAAAAAATCATCCAGCTCTTCTTCCGAATAACCTAGCTTTTCAGCAACTTCATCAAGAATGACACAGTCGATAATTTCTTCGACGCAGATAGTCCCGAATTGAGTGATCCCCTCGGGTGTTCTTTGCTTAATGATTTCCCAAGTTGCTTTTGGAACAGAGCCGCACGAAGAAAGTGTAACGGCACAGAAAAACGTAAGAATAACGGTAAGTAAACGCATAAAACCCCCATGTTTTAAGATATGTAGTCACAATTGACTTAATAGGGGTATGAGCAAGACGCTCCAGGATGTGACTTAGCGAGAGTGACACTAGTGCTCAAACATCCGGGGTATAAAGATAGAGGACAGATTCGAACTGCTAAGATCGAGAACATTTAAGCAAAACATCTCACTCTCATATCAGTACTGAATAGAGAGCTTTTTCAGGCCATAAAAAAGTGGATAGTTCGGCTCCGCCCAACTATCACCATCACAACAAGACGGCCATACTAAAGATCCTCTTTAGTGTTACGACAAGAACCGACTTACGATCTCGTCGCCATTGGCACATCAATTTTCATGTCTACGGAAGCTGCCGATGTTGTTCGAGTTGTGCCCACCAAGCGTGTGATCGAAAGCTCGGTAGTTCTTGTCAGGCGAACGAGTAGCTGACTGCTGATCGCGATTGACTTTTCCGAGTGTTGTTTCAACATTATTCCCATACACATGGGCCCCGACAAACATCCCACCGTCACCATCAGCCATACAGCCGACACCTCCAAGGGACACACCAAGCAAGAGGCTCGTGAGTGTAAGACGGACGAGGACAGACTTCGAGATGATGTTGCGATTCGTAAACTTCATTACGGTACTCCTATACAGGAACCTCGTGACTCTTTGAGAACCTTTCTCAAAGCAGTACGAATCTCTTCTCTACCTACTATTGGGTTGTCACCTCACCTCCTCGTGCCCCCAAAGGCAAGAGTGCTGGCTCCCCAGAATTGAGCACTATCAAGAATTATAGAAGCCCTCACATGTTACGCAAATTTTTCTTTTTCTACTTCTTAGCGCACACAATCAGCCCAATCGGCATAATGTTGTTGCCTATCGGTGTATCGCTAACAGGGGTGATGAAGCTGGGATCCCAGCCTGTCTGCATACCACTTCTTCTTTGTCATCATATGTCTATTTGGGGAGACATACACATAGGTGTATGAACCTGCTCCTGTCCTCACTTTCAGGAGCAGGAGTGAATGACGTTGATCCGGTGCGTAACCCCCTTGTAAAGGTTTACGCAATTTTTTTCATGAGGTTGTGCGAAAGAGAACTCTCGAAAGGATGGTGAAAACCATGTTGAACACAGTGAACCCTCGTTTTTGTCTCTACAGTGGAAGCATCATTTTCCTTCTTGCGGAATTTCTGATGTATTCCATTCAGAGCATTACCCCTGGATTCTACGACAGCCCCGTACTGATCTTCTCCCCTCTCGGCGAAGAAGGCCAGAACCAGGCAGCAATCTGGTGGCAAGAACAGCCGTATTACATCGCAGCATATCTCTTCATGTTTTTTTCATGGAGAATCATTCTGCAAATGATGAACGCGGTTTTTCCACTTGAACGGATGAGTTCATGGACGAACTATTTCGTTGGTGCTTTCACCGTCTTTGGATCTCAAGTTGTTGTGTATCTTCTCGCTCTCTACCTCCCAAATATCGACACCCCAGTTCTTCTCTTTCTCCCTTTGACCGAAACAGAAGGCTGGCAATTCAATCTTTGGGCTCAAGAGCAGAAGTATTATATCGCTCCTTACTTGGTGTTTCTTACTACTATGATCCTGGCAGCACTAGCTCTTGGAAAGTGCTTTGGAACTCCCACAAATACTTCTCCTACTGGAGCTGCCCAAACCTCTCCTGCCGCAGCATAATGCTTCGGAGTACCTGGCCGTCACTCGAATTGGTGGAACCAAAACGAATATCAAGAATTCAATTGGAGTAGTTGGGCGGAGCCGAACTACTGCACTTTTCTTTTGAGAGCAGACCTTGCGCCAAAGGTAATCCGTAGGGACTTGCGCATCGAATCAACGTTAGACATGACAAAAAACAGGAAGCAAGCAACTTTTGCCTTCAATCACCGAACAGTGAATAGGAGGAACAAAAGTTATGAAGATTGAGCCCAGTACACATTCCGGCTCCATGGAGCTGTCCGGAGAGCCGACTCTCAATACACATCCTACTTGGAATGAGCGTGCACTTAAGGCATTAGTCCAATTCGAGCCGCCGTATTGCGAGTGTGTGCGAGTGGGAAAACGACCACTCTCTTGGGCTTTTTGGATTCCAGGATTCTCTGAGCTTCAAGGATCGCTCCTGGACAAACAAAACCTTGAATTCTCACACGAGCATCTTCTCTGGGAACAAAGTCATGCAAATATTGGCTTTGGGCCTCAAGGCCTCTTTGGAGAAGATACGAACAGGAAAGGTTATAGAGTGAAAAACGAGTGCCTGGACGGCAGCAGAATGAGGAAAGCTCTTCAGGAACTTAAGGATTTCGGTACATATCACTTACTCATGAGAAACTGCCAGGACTTCGTAGAACAGGCAATCAGAGCATACCAGCAATCTCAGAAGAGAAAGGAGTCCTCAAATCCCTCTTGAGTAGATATGTTCACAGGCCTTCTCGCTTAAGAATCAATTCGTTGGTATCCTCTAAAAATCTGGGAGGGGATTTTCATTCATGCGCATAAAAGGGACAACTCATCATGTACCAAGAGAGGAACGAGAATAGGCAACCGTCTTCAACACCCCCCAGTGCTCCTACGAGCTCACACCACGCCAAAGATCTTGCCGCTATTGAACAAGCGGTAGCCGATCGAAGATGGAAAGAGGCTGACGATGCCGCTTGGCGAATCCTCACGGAGAATGAGGTAGCAAACTTTCCAACGTTAAAAAATACCCTTCCCACAGACTTAAGAAATTTAATCCCGGTGGAAAGAAGGCCAGCAGTCGCGGTCGCACTATCCCAGATTGGAAGAGGTTATATAAATTCAAATCGAGATCACGGGGATAGTTATGAGCTTCACGCCGCACTCTGTTTCCAACATGGAATAACCCTTGAACCTGGCAGCTTAGCAATTGCAGTTGATTTCACATCTGTAGCATCTCAACTCTCTGCCTCTACGATACGCTCTTATAGCGAAAGAGGTGTCGTAGGATTTCCTTCAAGTCCTGAGGGTATTCACGCCACTCGCCAAACAGCGAAACATGCCGCGCTTTACCTCCTTGAACATTTCCTCCATATCGGAGATCAACAGATCGAGCACGGAGCACTCTTTCCAGAGATAAGCTCAGGAAGAACAAGGGCTCAGACCTGTACATGCCTGACAAATCTTGCAGCAATTGAGCTCGCAGAGATAGATGTGCTAGATGGAAAACCTAGTGTAAAAGAGGCTCGCAACACTCATCGCGAAAGGGCGAAAGCTCTCTCTCTCACCGCACTTCGATCAGTTGGGGTGAGAGCGCGGAAAAGCTCAGAGGCCCTTCTTGAAGTCAACGAAATTGTTCGAGCTGGTTCGTTTGCTTTTGGCGACCAATCGAAACAGGCACGAAGCGCACTGACAACACTCGGGAAAGCCTATGAGACAGAGAGAAATCTTCCTCGTGCACTGGCATGTTACGATCTTGCTGGAAAGATTCGAAACGATGCTGGGCCAGAGAGAGAGCTCTTTTCTCAACTTATTGGTAGCGTAGATGACTTTACCCTTGCCTCTTATCTTGAAGGACTCCAAAAGAAAAAGCACGAGACGGCACCACCCGAAAGCTGGGACGCATTACGAACAACAGTTGCAGATGACGAGCTCAGAGATAATGTTCTCGCATTAGTGTATCATTCAGAACTCACCCAGCAAGGCGAGGGAGATGAGGAACTCCTCGTGCTTACTGAGCTTGCACGTGATATCACAGCCTTTCGCCAAGGTGGCGAACGTGCAACTGAGTTCTTTCTTGAGGCTTCAGAACGAGAAGTACATTCGTGGTGGGAAACGGGCTCAACGTTTCCTGGTCTCGTGTCTATGGTCGGTCGAATGTTCCTCCTCAGTCGGCTTGCTAAGGTGGATAAAGGAGGGGAATTAGGAGCAAGAGCTAATAACGTTCACCGGGAGATGGAAGAGATTCTCTCTGTGAACACTATGGCTCTCGACATATCAGATGAACGCCTGAGCGATTTACAATCGAAAATGACTCGACTTGCAGGCGATATCTTCTTGAAGAGATGAGAATCATCCGTGTCTCAAAAGGAAGAGGCAATGTTGAGGAAAATACGAGCTCAAAGATCCCCTCAGCAATCACGGCTATCCTACTGGCTCTAGAACCTCTTGCCCCTTCATATATGATCGAAGCACTTCAGGAATGACCACACTCCCATCTTCTTGCTGATACGCCTCAAGGAGTGGGATGAGAATTCGCGGAGAAGCCACACAGGTATTGTTTAAGGTATGACAAAAAATATTTCTCCCCTCGTCATCCTTATACCGAATACCGAGCCTTCGTGCTTGAAAATCATGAAAAGTTGAACAGCTATGCGTTTCGCTGTATGCCTTTCTTGACGGCATCCAAGTTTCTATATCATTCTTGTAGACTTGCCCCATCCCCAAATCGCCAGTACACACGTCTACGACACGGTAAGCAAGTCCAAGAGCTTGCACAAGATCTTCTGCGTTCTTGAGGAGCTCGGCATGAAACGCTGCGCTCTGCTCTTTGTCGTTTTTGCAGATAATAACGTGCTCTACTTTTTGAAACTGGTGTACCCGGTAGAGCCCGTGCGTGTCTTTGCCGTAGGTTCCAGCTTCACGGCGAAAGCACGGCGAAAACCCTACATACTTTCGAGGCAGATCTTCTTGGGGAAGTATCTCTTTGGTATGAAATGCACAAAGAGGCACCTCAGAGGTTCCAATAAGATACATCTCATCATCACGCTCATCGAGATGATATGCCTGTTCTTCACCACCTGGGAAATACCCTGTTCCAGCCATCGCTTCATAACGAACGAGAAGAGGTGGATCAAAAAGTGTATATCCACGATCACACAGCATATCGACGGCGTAACGCATAACAGCAGATTGAAGCCTCGCTCCATCACCAATCAGAAAATAGTTCCTCGCACCTGAGATCTTTACTCCTCTTTCAATGTCGAGAATACCGAGGCGATTTCCTAACTCAACATGATCTTTCGGCTTGAAGGTGAATGAAGGGACCTCTCCCCACTTACGGATCTCAACATTCTCCGTATCATCCTTCCCAACAGGAGCTTTCTCTAGAGCTGGAGCAGGTATGCGTCGCTGCTCAAGGTTCCACTTCTCTTCAAGCTCCTTAAAAGCTTGTGATGCTTGCTTGACCTCGTCCGCGAGCGCTTTCATCTCAGATAACTTCTGAGCCTTGTCTTCCCCTTTAAGTTTTTTGAGCTCTTTGTTCGAAGCATTTTGCTTTGCGCGGAGCTCTTCGAAGGAGGTTTTTTGGGCGCGGTATTCCGTGTCGAGATCAAGAAACGCCTGAATATCAACAGAGAACCCCTTGTTGTTACAAGCAATTTGGTAGTATTCTGGATTTTCGCGTAAGTGCTTTAAATCAATCATCAGTCGCCCCTTTTGAGATACGTGCTACCATAATCTTCCTATTTGTATCTGTAAATAGCTCAGGGCCCCGCACTGAGCTCTTCCTCGAGACTTACCTGCTCCTTGACCTTGGCCAGCGGTTCTTTCGAATCGAAGTCGAGATCAAAGAGCAAGAGCTTTTCCAGTCTACCCTGTACTCTCAGCCATTCATCACGTAATCTAAGACTCATCTCAATGCATTTTACGAGGCCGTAACCCATTGTCTTCCCCCGCTCATACAGAAACGTCTCCTGACGACGAAGTTGTCATTCGTGGTTCAATTGAGAGGATAACCTATCACAACTCAGAAAACGGATTCTCTGTCTTGCAGTTGCGAGTTCTTGAACAAACCGAGCTGATTCCTGTCGTTGGTGCTGTCGCTGATATACAAATTGGACAGGAGCTGGTCGTGCGAGGCTCATATACGGAACATCCAAAGTTTGGGCGCCAGATTAAAGCAGCTTCAATTGAAGTCTCCACCCCCACTACCCCCGAAGGCATTGAGCGTTATATTGGAAGTGGCCTTATCAAAGGAATCGGGCCAAAGACTGCTGCGCGAATCGTCGAGCGCTTTGGAAATGACACCCTAGAGATCATTCACAACTATCCAGAAAAGCTCGCGCGCGTTCCTGGCATCGGACGACATAAAGCAAAGCTTATCTCAGCCGCATTTGCTGATCAGAAAGAAGCCGGGGAAGTGATGCGCTTTCTTGTAGAACGCAATATTTCTACTGGACTCGCGTCACGAATTTATAAGATGTACGGCACGAAATCTATTGAGGTTCTCAAACGCGACCCTTATCTCCTTGCCCGAGAAATGAAAGGTATTGGCTTTGCCACTGCCGACTCTCTTGCACTCAACCTCGGTTTAGCTACCAACTCTCCTCAACGCCTGAAAGCCGGAGTATACTACGCCCTTGAAAGGGCAAGGGACGATGGACACTGTTATCTTCCCGAAGAACACCTTCTCGCGCGTGCTGCAGACCTTCTAGACATCGAAGACCCCGTTACGCTCTTGCCACATATTGCAAGCCTCGTTCAAGAGAGATTCCTCCACCGCTCAGAAGAGAAAATCTACTTAGAAGCTCTTTTTCATGCTGAACAATTTGTTGCTCAATTTGTTGCCGCACGGTGTAAGCCATTCGAAATGGAGCGAATCTCAATTGCTCAGATAAACCATTCACTGGAAAAAGCTGCAAAAGAGCTTGGCATTACCTTTTCTACTGAACAACGGCAAGCAGTTTACTACGCCACTCAATTCCCTCTACTAGTCCTTACCGGTGGGCCTGGATGCGGGAAAACCACTGTTATTAAAGCACTCGTTGCTACCTTTCAAGATGCGAAGTGCAACCTCGCACTTGCAGCTCCAACTGGTCGTGCCGCTCAACGTATGGCTCAAGTGTCGTCTATGCCCTCACGAACAATTCACCGATTGTTGCGCTTTGACCCACTTACGGGAGGATTTATTCACGGCATTAACGATCCTCTTGAGGTCGATGGTGAACCAGTTGATGTTGTGATCATCGATGAAGCTTCGATGATCGATATACAACTCGCAAAAGACCTCTTTTCTGCTATCCCTCCTGGTGCCACCTTAATCCTCGTCGGTGACAAAGATCAGCTCCCCTCTGTTGGCCCTGGCAGAGTGTTTGGCGATCTCTTATCAGTGCCTGAGGTTCAAAGCATTAGTCTCTCTCAACTCTTTCGACGCTCTCAGGAATCAACTATCAATTCTATTGCTCACAACATCAACGCCGGGATTGTTCCCGATATTCCACAACCTGATGGCGAAACAAAGGTAGATGCGTACTTCCTTCCCAAAAGAGATGCCGAAGATGCTGCCGCGCTTGTTGAGAAGCTTGTGGCAGATCAACTCCCAAAAAAGTTTGGATTTCATCCCTCCGATATTGTCGTCCTCACTCCTTCCAATCGAGGCCCACTTGGCACAGCACAACTCAATGAAAGACTACAGACCGTACTCAACCCAGACCAAACAGGAACAAAGGCTCAAGAGATTCAACTCCCAAGCGGACTGACACTGCGCTACCAAGATCGTGTTTGCCAACGAGTGAATAATTATAACCTCGATAGCATTGGTGTCTTCAATGGAGATGTTGGCACAATATACGAGGTGAACCCCGCCGATCGCACTCTGACCGTCGAGCTTTGGGATGGTCGCCTCATTAACTACGATAAAAAAGCAGTTGGGCAGCTCTCTCACGCCTATGCAATGACCGTGCATCGCTCTCAAGGCTCTGAGATTCCATGCGTTGTGCTTGTACTCCATGAATCACATTACACACTCTTAGAGCGCCAACTCATTTATACTGGAGTGACCCGGGCCAAAAAACTCCTTGTCGTTGTCGGCTCTCCCAAGGCTCTTAAAATTGCTACACAACGTATGAGTGCCAAGCGAAGATGCACCGCGCTTCACGAACGCATTAGCTCTTCGGCACTCAAACGGTTTTCGTTAGAATAGACATTCAACTAATCTAACCTTGAGAATCCTAGGGATCTTGGCTTATAACCTCCTGCAATTTATTGATATTTTAATGAGCAAGACAATTGATTACGTAAGAGTACGTATTCACGAAGAATGTTAAAAAACGAAGAAGAACAAATCTCTTTTTAAAATGAGATTTTGCTTGTGATATATTCTTGAAGCTTTCACTCGTATTCTTTCTCTACCTACATACAGGTGCTGGCAATACCCATCAGTAATCGGTTTCATACTACAGGTTCACTCAAGACTCTCATGTCTTGACAGCTTCTTTCTCTTTCACAAGAGCAGTTTTTCGAGACGGGCAGAAATATGGGATCATCACGTAAGCCAGATACCATCCAGTATGGTGATATCGATCTCGGACGGATTCCTGTATCTTCTTTCGCTCCAAAAAGAATCAAGCGCCCTCTTACGCATCCTCCGCAATGTTCAAGCAAGCTTTCTCTCAATACAAACGACTATGTTGATCTTCTCGACTTTAGTTCATCACGAATAGCATGCTTCTCTTTTGAAGATGGTTTAGATATAGATCTTCATTCAGATGAAATCGTTCGAGACTTTTGGAGCTCTGAAGCATACTGTGTTTATGCAAATATTTCATTTTTGCAAACATTTGGGAAAGGGGCTCGCCAAGATGCTCTTGGGATGCCGCTACGCTACTTTTTCCCGTATGGAGATGAAAAAAATCGCCAGTGCGTTGAGGCTTTTGCTTACAATAACTGCTCACTGCAGAACTACGAGTATCCCTATATTTCTGAAGATGGAAGTGCTGCGCTCTTGCTTGTGTCGCTCTATCCAATTATTGAATCACGTACAATTCAAAAAATTTGGATTCTACACAGAAATCTCATTGACAGCACTGCTGCTGTTGAAAAATTACGCGCGGCTGAGGAACATTACCGCACTCTTGTAGAACGACCCGGGCTTATTCTCGCTCGCATACGGCCCAACGGCTTTTACCAATATATCTCACCACTCGTTGTAGAAACCATCGGAACAACCCCCGAAGACATCTATGCCCACCCCAAGAGGTGGTCTGAGGCTATACATCCTGACGACCTCGAAGCCTATCAGGCTTTCTTTCTCGCGCGAGAAATGAAATCAATAAAGCCTATAGAGCTTGAATACCGAATTAAGTACACAGACGGTTCATATCGTTGGGTACTCGAGAGGCAGACTCCCCGCTTAAACGATCATGGAGAACTCTCGTTCTTTGACTGTGTCGTTATGAGCATTCAAGAGAAAAAGAATCTTGAAAATGAACTCATTCAAGCAGAACGCACCAAAACGATGGGCAGACTCGCGGCGGGTATCGCACACGAATTTAACAATCATCTCACCGCTATCATCGGTCAACTCGGTATAGGACTCGAAGAACTCTCTCAATCTTCACCAACGTACCGGCACATTGCCTCTGCTGAACAGTCAGCGCTTGTCTGTGCCGAAATCGCAAGACAGCTTATCTCATTTGGCTCCGGGTCAAATGCAGATCTGAATCCTCTGTGTCTTAATAAACTCGTCGAAGATACGGTTGAATTCCTCTCTCACCTACTCCCTCAAACAACATCACTGAAAGTCGACATAGAACCTCACCTCCCAAGCATTCGGGGCAATAGCGCCTATCTACAGCAACTTATTATTCTCCTAGCAAAAAGAGCCTCCCAATCAATGAACGGTGAAGGCGAGATCAAACTCACCGTACAGACAAAAGAACTTCAACAAACTCGCCCCGGGTACCTCTATCCTGAAATGCCCACAGGAAAGTACATTGAGATTCTCTTTGTTGATTCTGGTATCTCTATTCCAGAGGAAGATCTTGAACACATTTTCGATCCCCCCTACAAACTCCATAGCTCTCAAACGAAAGTATCTGAAAACCTGTCTACGGCGTACTCCGTTGTCGAAACTCACGGGGGTGCTATTTACGTGAGAAGTAAACCACGGCTCGGCACAACTATTGGCATCCTTCTTCCATTTATCGACTTACCCAAATCAACAAAAACAACATCGCCTATACTCGTAAAAGATATTCAAAGCTGCATAAAGGAAGATCTTAAGGATTCATGCGTCCTTGTTGCCGAAGACGATGAAATGGTACTTGCAATGGTACAAACAGCTCTTACGATGAACGGCATCTCAGTACTTGCTGCAGTTGATGGCGAGCAAGCCATAGAGCTGTTTCGAAAACACAAAGATTCCATTGGACTCGCTTTGATCGATCACACCATGCCAAAGCTTTCTGGCCGAGAAGTACTACACACAGTTCGAAACGAAGCACCAGAGCTTCCTGTGATTTTAACAAGTGGTTACGGAGACTCGCTCCCACTTCGTCAAGAACTCGAGGGGGACCCATGTACCTGCTTCTTAAGTAAACCCTTCCCAATACCCGAGCTTTTACAGACTATTGAAGGGAATATGGCGAAAGCGAACACCGACTAATCCACTGACTCCAATTGTCATACTCAATCCATTGCTTCATCAACAAGGCTAAGCTTTCAGCTTGATTCACAGAAACGCACAGAGAGAGAAGGGTTGTTCCAAGGGTGTAGTGACTCTCCGAGCTACCCCGAGAAAGTTTTCTCACAAAATGGGCTATCTGCCTTCTTCCTCGGTTCCCATGAGAAGGAAGCCATACGTGAGGGCTCGCCTTCGGGAACTGGCTTAATACGAAACAAGACAACAGTCGGATTGTGAAATCCATATGTGCCATATTTCGCTCGCATCTCTTTTTCAAGCGGAAAGGTTGAGAAGACGTTTTCAAGTCGCTTTTTCACATGAGCTTCGGTACGAGGCTGCGAAAAATAGCGGTCGTACCACAAACTTGAAAGCAAGAGGTACTCCTGCCCCATACTGCGAAGCCGTTCAAGATCGAGATCTTTATAGGGCTGGGCACGAGGCGCATAGGTAACTTCAAAATAGCTATCAAAAAACTCTGGAGAGTATCGCTTATGATCAATATAGACTTTTGAACCCTTAGGAACATGCTCTCTCATCCATTGAGCCATTTGCTCACGCGTATCAAGTCCAATTTCACTCGTGAGTTGTAGAGACTTTATCGCGGGAAGAAAGATACTCAAGGAAAGCAACACTGGGGCAGCCAATCTGTACGGCGATTGAAACAAGGCTCGAAGAGCAGTCACAGCGAGAATGGCAATGAACGGCAAACATGGAAATATGTACCGCTCAGGCTGAGGTGCTGGCTTAGCATTTACATACTCAGCGGGAAGATAAAAGAGGAGCAAGAGAGCTACGAGGTAAAGCCCCTCAATACGCCTTCTCCAGAGAGCCATCCCCACTCCAAAGAGGGAGAGGCTCATAACGAGACTCCCAACTCCAGGCAAAATACTTCTCTTTAAGTGATACATCCAATACTGCGAAGCAGCAGTAATAGTATGAGTATGCCCACGTGCCATGTGCCCCTGTTCGTGGCTAAAGTCACGCAAGAAATGCTCAGAGTCGAGAATTGCATACGGGGTGCAAAGAAGAAACGCTAGCGGCATAACCGCGATACCAGCTACAGCCCAAACAAGATACGATAGATCCGGCTTCCACGAACGCGATCGAAGCCAAGGGGCACCAACCAGGATCATCATCGACAACATCCCTGAGTATTTTACTCCAGCAGAGCAGCCGGCAAAAAATCCTGCAAGCAGCAGAAGCTTCTTCCTATCTTCTTGCACAGCTTTAAGAACAAGCAGCACCGCGGCTAGTACAAAGAAAAGCAACAATGAATCCTCTTTGAGGTAGCGACTTCCCGTAACATGGAGCGGAAAGACAGCAAGCAAAAGAGCAGAGAGCACCCCACTCCACGGCGTAAGCAGCCGCCTTCCGATGCAGTACGTAAGATAAATCGAGAATGTTCCTGCTAAGGCACTGACCGTACGACCGGCGAGTACAAGGGTTTCATGAAACGAACCATCAATCCCGAAGAAGTGAAAAAGAGTATTCATTGCATACGTGCTATAGAGCAACAAGGTGGGATGGAGAAAGTACTGTGGATGAAGAGTGCCACTAGAGTACATCCTCATAATAGCATTTACTTTTGGCACCTCATCTGGGTGGTAGTTACTTGGAAGTCCGAAATCAAGATCAAAAAATCGCAATACGAGGCCAAAGAAAACAACGGCGAGAGCAACGAGGTGGGGTGAACGTGATGAGTCATTGGCCCTCTCCCCATCACGCTCAAAGAGCGCGCCTTTTACTCGACGTATGATGAAGACACCAACAGGAAGACAGAGCAGTATCCACCAGACAGGAACAAGTTTGTATATCTTCATGTAGAGCGCATGGCGTAAGAGCTCAAAGCTGAGCAGAGGTACTACCAGAGAAAGATACACCCAAGGAGTTCCCACGAGGGCTACATAAAAGAGAAGACTTGCTAAGAGTACGCCACCAAAAACCTTGAGCAGGATAGCCGGTTGGATAATAGGAAAGCCAATCCTGGAAGAAATCGTCGCATGTTTAAGCTGCACTCCGAGTTTTCGTCGATCTGTTGCCGAAGGAGTAAATGGATTAAGGACTTGAAAAGACACCGTGCGAGGCTCACATTCTCCGGTAAGAAAGATTGTTTGACTCATCTCCTTATCAACGACAAATTCAGAGACAACCTCCCCACAAAGGGAGAGCTTTATGTGTGCCGGAGGTTGGCCAGGAGGTCGCCAAGACTTAAAATCAAGAGTGAGAGTATTTCCTCTTGAATAGAGAAAAGCTGGTGAGATAGTCGCACCATCTTCAACCCAGCCATCGCGAGCAATTTGAGAAAAGAGTCCATAAGAGCGTTCTGGCACAGTCTCAGACTGATATGAGAGAGTCACTCCAAAGAAAGAGCCAAGGGCAGACAGAACAAAAAGAAAAGCAAGAAAGCTCTTTGAGCCGTACTTCATACATTCTCCTTATCATTTTGTTTGAAAAACTCTCGAAGCTTAGCTACATCTACAATTGCTGCTCTGCTATCCTTAAATGGCATGTAAGGAGCAATTTCAAGATCAACTTCCGCAGGCAACTCTCGGTAGGCGTATTCCATAAAAGGCCGCGAGGCGAGACCTCGCACGTACGTGCCCAGTGGCGGAAAGTAATCTTCCTCCTGAAGCATCTTGGGATAAAAACGTTTTCGTTCGAAAACAACGTAATCAATACTATGCTTTTCTGCTACTCCAAGAAGCTCTTTGAGGTCTCTTGCGTAGTGCAAATCAAAAGAGATCTTAAGCCTCTCTTCAATAGCATTCATATACCTGGCATAAAACGGATGATATGTTTCTGTCGTAGCGAAACCTCGACGCTCACCAAAGAGCATCACACCATCAATGAACGTTGGGTGGCCAGCAATGAGAGAATCCAGTGGTGTATGTTTTGCAATCCAAGAAAACACATGCCCTTTCTTTGTTGAAGAATAATTGAAGTTCCCATCGCCGTAGAGACCTGTTCCCGATCCGAGCACCACCAGGCCACAGAGGGCAACAAGAGCAGCAAATCCTTTCCAGTTTCGTTTTATATTCGTCGTATTATCGGAGGAAAAAGCCTTCCAGACTGCTACTGGAAACGCAAAGACAAAGAAAAAAGCCAGGGGAAACTGAAGATGTCTATTTGGCACATACAATAAAAAGGCCAATTCTCTCGAGAGAAAGTAAATCGTTACTATCGAGAAGAAGAAGCATACAAGTGGGAGAGGAAAAGGGGAGCGCTTACGAACGGCACCAACCACCAGAAGCAAGAGGAAGAGTCCACCAATCATGGGACGCATGTTCTGCTTCACCCACCTTCCTGGATTATAAAATCGAGCAATGAAAGCTTGGAACCCATACGTCCGCAGCTCCCACGAGGCGGGCCGGTGAGGCACAAACGGGAAACGCCCATCTGGATACTGTAATTGCGGCATCTCCATTGCTTCCTCATAGGTTACCATCTGCCCAACAGAATCTGGACGATGAACCACATAATACGTCACACCAAGATAGAGTGGCGCAAGGAACAAGAGTGTTCTAAGCGGGCGACGAAAATCAGCTCGCGTAGAAGGACGCGCAAAGCCAACAAGAAGATAGATTCCATACGTAACTGCAGCTAGCATTGTTGCAGGAGGATGAAGCAAACAGCCTGCAAGAAGGGTCAGCAAAACTCCTGTGTGGTTTTTCTTCACAACAAAATAGAGAAACACTCCAAAGATGGGAGCAGCCCAGCCTCGAGGGAGACCCGCCGTAAGTCGCTGAACGATTTGGCGTGTGTGCAGAAGCCAAGCAACTGAGACAAAAGCTGCTGGCATACCCGCTAATGCCCGCACTCCTGCGAAAACAAATCCACACGCCAGCACAAGCTGCAGCAACATTACCCAGTGAGCAGCCATAATTGGATGCCCAACAAGTGCGGTGATACCATACGTGATCCAATAGTGAAGTGGAGCAAGATAGCCCTTCATCACCTCAGCGATGAGGTCCCCTTCGAATAATCCAGGATAGTTCACATCATGAAACGCAAAGGTCTGCTGGAGTGCATCATCTGTAGTCCAACCAGGATGAAACCAGTGTGGGAGACTTTGCACGAAGAAGTAGGCATACACTCCCAGTAAAATTGCACAAAAGAGATTCGCCGGCTTACAAAACTCTTGTACGAACGAGACATTCTGCTGAGAGGACTCCTCTTGAGCACAAAGTGATGGCTGAGAATGAGAGCCACAGGGGGAAGGTTGAGATTGCTTGGCAGCTTGCATGTGGATCAACGTAAGACAAGGAAAACAAAACACTTTTATGAAGGAATCGGGAGTATATCGTTCTACAGTACCTTCGTCCACGATCCCTCGCTATCCCCTTAACCTTTTGATATTTAAGAATAAAACTAAACTTGCCCAAGTTCACCCGCGAGACCTCACTCACTCTGACTCATCTTCCCACGTACATCTCTTCGATTAGAACATCTTATAGTTTAGAAACCCAGCACTCTGACTTTGCGCCCGTCTTCAAGTAGACCAAACCCCTTACTAAGACGGAGCCCTCAAAATGAATAAAAAAGCATATGCTAAAAAAACTCCTTGGCAAAAAAGAGAAAAGAGCCTCCTCAAGCACTCCAACGCTTACCAACGAACTTACCCAGTCGATTCTTGGCGTTGTTGGAGCGAAGAGTATTCCAAGCATGGAAGGGGCCGCCCAAAAAGCATTTCAACTCTCTACTGACCCAGAAGCAAAAGCACACGATTTTATTGAAGTGATTGAATCAGACGAAGGACTCTCCGCACGAATCATCAAAATTGCAAACTCTGTGTATTTCGATAGAGGTCACGGCAGCAAAACGATTGAAGAATCCGTTGTTACCATAGGCACCGAAGAGCTCCGGAACTTACTCTGCGCCAACTCTCTCTCAGATATTTTTCCTACCAACCACCCTGTCCGTTCGCAATTATGGAAACACGATACGGCGGTAGGTATCGTTGCTCAATTTCTGGCAAAGCGCTTTTTGCCAGATAAAGAGAGACACGCTTTTCTCGCGGGGCTTATGCATGATGTTGGAAAACTCCTTCTGCTCCAACGCGCGGCTAACGATTACGAGTTTATTCTCCAGAAAGTTAAGCAGGGCGCTGAGTTTTGTGCAGCAGAAGAAGAGCGATTCCCGTTTAATCATACTGAAGTCGGCCATGTGATTGGAGAAAGGTGGAATTTTTCAGATGAACTCAATCAGGTTATCCGGGTACACCACCGAGGGTGGGATGAACTACAGGACAATGGTTTCCAGCTGGGCGGCCTCATTAAAGCAAGCGACTTGCTCGTACACTCACTCGGAGTAGGTTTCGAACGTGAATATGTTCGTTTTCACAATAAATCACGACTCAAGCTCGACGAAGCATGGAAATATCTCGGTGTTTCTTCTCCTGAAGGTCGCGAGATCGCAAAAAATGCTCAACGCACACTCAACAAAGAGTTTGACCTCTACTTGGCTGAAATGGAGTCATAAGGAATGCTCAGTCAATTTTCACGAAGCATACTTCTTGTCGCCGTAAACTACTCACGGCTGTTTGGAGTTATTACCGCCGCTTCAATCACTCTTCTTGGAGTACTCGTTTACTCTGACTCGCGTGTTGAATGGCTCCTACTAGCATTTTTTGTGAGTGGATTCTTCTCTGCTTTCCTTCTGACTGGCAAAGATCTCTCTTTCATTCTTGCACGTGGCAAAGCGCTCTTTGATAATCTCGATGCTTCACAGACCCCAATCTCCGGAGTGTATCAAGGCACCGGCCTCTTGCCATTAGATGAACTCATGAATCGCGCCATCGGACAAATCCGAACTCTCCAGGAGAGCGTTGATAGTATAGGTGAAGAAGCTGAGGTTCTCATCGAAAGGTATCAAGTTCTCACAGAGAATCTTGCAGCAAGTGTTACTATCCGAAATCAAGACGGAGAGATAGCTTACTGTAGTCCTTACACAGAGGTTCTTACAGGTTACGCCGTCGATGACATCTATGAGTGGGAAGGAGACTTCTTTCTCTCAACGGCCCATCCAGACGACAAGGAGATCTACGAAAGAGCGCTCCGCGTAGCCCAAGCAGGCGAGGCATTCCAATTTCGCTATCGATTTCATCACCGTAGTGGCCTTGAAATGTGGGCGGAAACAAGAACTGTCCCTATTCTCGACCAAGACGGAAGCCTTATCTCTTCACTCTCCATCACGCTTGATGTAACTGGAACTGTTCGCTACCAAACCCAAGTTGAAGAGAAAAATCGAGACTTAGAAGACTTCGCCTATATGGTTTCTCACGATCTCAAAGCACCGATCTTTACCATTAAGGGCATGATGAATCTTATCGAACAAGATTGTGCAGCAATTATAGACGACGATCTCAAAGAACCGCTCGAACACATTGCTCGAGCGAACCGCAGATTAGAATCTCTCGTCCACGGAGTGCTTGAGTATTCAAAGATCAGCAAATCAGAAGCTCTCTCTACCCCAGTTGATCTCGGCCGTGTTCTTGACGAAGTTCTTACAGATTTTGCACCACACCTCACCTCGCTTGATGCAACAGTCACGAAAGAGGAAAGACTCCCTACGATTCTCGGAGATTCAGTGCAAACGTATCAGATCTTTTCTAACCTTATCGGGAACGCAATTAAATATAGCGTTTCAGAACGCCCTCTCACGATTGAGGTACACTCTCAGAGTAACGATGAGAGAAACACAACAACCATTTCCGTTACAGACAACGGTCGGGGAATACCTGAGAGTATGCTTGAAACAATATTTCGTCCTTTCCAACGAGTCAGCAATGACGACCGCTCAACAGAAGGACCCTCAGGAAGTGGGATTGGTCTTGCTTCTGCCAGAAAACTCGCCGAACGCCATGGAGGAGCAATTTCGGTTGAAAGCGAGGAGGGCAAAGGATCGACTTTTCTTGTTACCTTTCAATTGGCCTCAGAAGAAGCTTAGCCTTCCCTTCCAGGTCGAAGTCGAAATTCAAGAACAGCTCGTCTTAGGTATTTTCAGACAAGTTTTGGGATAAAGCCTAGAATTTTAGAGGTATTACACTTTGACTTCTTCCTCGATCTTCTCCTAAAAAAATGGACCACAGAGCCTTTGTGAACCACCCCCTCCTCCACTTCGGTTTTTTCTCCGCCTTCCTTGGTTACGAACAATTCTGTGGTACCCTGATGGACAAAGGTTTTCCTTCCGTCGTTCGGAAGTAATTGGGCAGTGCCCAAGAAAGGATTTATAATGGAGTCTCATAGACAGTTTGAACTTCCAGATAAGGAACTCGTTGAGCAAACATTCCTTCCTCCAGATCTTGTGACGGTCTGGGCTGGTAGTTTGGGCACCCTCATTGGGTGCGGTGTACCTATTCTTGACTGCTTTCGTGCGTTGAATGAGATAAACGACAACCCTGCTTTTTGTTGGTTGAACGTGAGTGTTCATAACGCAGTTCGCCAGGGTGATGGGTTAGCTGCAAGCATGTGGAAGGATTCTTCTGTAAGAGGCAAGATCGATCCGCTGCTTATCAGCATGATTGACCTCGGAGAAGTAACTGGCACACTCGATCAGGTCTTGGCTGAGTATGCCGAACAGAAAATGGGAAATGAGAAACTCTCTCACTCCCTCTCTCGTTCGACAGAACTCAAGTGGTTCACCTTACGACTCTCAAAGTGTTTCGATGCTGGATTACCAATCGTGCGCTCACTCCAGATGGCCGAACAAGATCCCTATCTTGTTCGTGCACACCCGGAGATTGCGCAAATCCGCACAGCGGTTGAAGGTGGTGACTCTCTTCACGAAGCTATGAAGGGTGCCGATACTCCAGTTTTGGATATTGATGAACTCTACTTAAAACATGTGTTTGCTGGGGAAATAGGGGGCGTTCTCGATATCATCATGCAGAGGCTCAGTGAGCAATGTATGCTCTAGACGAGTAACCTCTCTCTGCATAGATCATCGGATCGTTCCTATCTTTGTCCTGTTGTGCTTTCACAACGAACGAAGTTACGGTTTTCCCATAACGCGAGCCCTCGAGCTCGCTTTTTTTATGCCTTTGACTAAAAAGACCGCTTGCCCATAATGAGATACGACTGTCGTGAGAACACTTTTCAAAATGGAATACAACAACAAACCAACCAACCAGCTTGAACGAACTCCGCTGCCTCTCACTTCATCCTGGGACGCGATCCTACTTGATCTCGATGGCACTCTTGTAGACTCAATTCCTCCTATTCTTGAGGCATTCTGTGATGCCTCACGGAGTGTCGCTGGAATCGATCTCGAGCCTAATTCTCTCATACCACTCCTGGGGATGAACGATAGTGACACTTTGCACGCGATTCGCGAAATTGCCGGAAACGACTTTCCCTACAAAATGGTGCGTCGCGCTCAGCGAGATCTCTTTGTCGCCCGAGTAAAAAAAGGAGGCCTTAGATTAAAAGAAGGTGCCAAAGAATTTTTAGAAGACCTCAATGCAAGCGGCACACCTTCAGTTGTTGTCACTGGCTCTACTCGACAAGAAGCTCTTCTCAAAATGAAAATGACAAACATCCTCGACTACGTCATCTTTACCGTTGATGGTGATGCTGCAAAAGCGGGAAAACCGCATCCTAGGCTTTTTCTTCGGGCCTGTTCTCTTTTAAGCACTCTCGGTCATATCCCCAATCCTACTTCTTTCGATCGAGTCTTGAGCGTGGGGGACCATTTAAATGATGTGCTTGCCGCCCTTAAAGCGGGAATCCCCTCTCTCTATATTCCAGATCGAACCCCTCAAGCTGACGCCATGGACCTTGCAAACTTTCACTTACCGAGCCTTGCTGATTACCCTAGGGATACATAACTATTCTCTTTTTTCCCCTTTGCTTCACAAATTTGACTTCATGGAAAGAACACAATGGGGACAGTATTAGCTTAAGAACTGGCAATTCTGTATAACGGCTATTGGGGATAAACTAAGATACTGTTGGGGGAACATGGAGATGTTACATGTTTCAACAACAGCCTGAGGGCGCTCCGAAGCTTCATACCGAGCGACTACGACTTATTCGCCCTCTCCCTAAAGGAACTGTAGCCTTTTTACACCTAGGAACTACTGACGCTCATTCGGTAGAAGAATTCTTGAGCTCAAAAGGGATAGCTGGTCACCGATTTGAAGGCATGCAGCTAAAACTCATGCCTGTATCTCACATTGGTATTGAACAGATTGGAGAAGGTACAATCCATCCCGACAAACAGATTCTGGTCGGAGAACACGTTGAAGAACACACTTCTTTATATGATAGTAACGTTCAATTAGCTCATAGCTCAGATCGCATCCCCTCAGTTACTCTTCGAGTAATAGAAAGCGAGCATGGCGCCCTGTCTCTTATAAGCTCAAATGGTGACATCCTTCAACGAGACGACGAGATTTCCCTCGGAGATCTCACTCTTCAATTGAAGCGAAGAAAGCCAATGAAAATATGCTTTAGCGGATCGAGTGATACTGAATTTGAACGAATGCTTCCTGGAAGAAAACGAGAACAAGAAGCCTCATTTTACATATCTGCAACCAGAGCAAATAGATCTCTCGCGTGGGAATATAAAGTAGAAAAAGGAGAGGAACTTCGACTCAACGCATATGGAAAACTATCAGACAATGATTTTCTTGAAGCAGCTCAAAAGATTCAGGATCCACTAGAACGAGCTGTTGCAGCCTGTGGAGGAGACTTCACCTCCATTCAGAGAATAGACACGCAGGTACTGAGAACAACGGAGCGACTCGGTAACCCAGCTTGGTTTGTAAAAGGTGAAGTCCTCACTCGATGTGTGAGCGATTCTCCTATTCAAGGAAGAACCTCAGAACAAGGATTCGAAAACACTATATCCGTAAATGGGGCCCAGTATCTGTATACTATAAGAGCAATCGTCAACAAAACAATTGGCCACATACGCGATCGCGACAAAGACACCGAGCACGAAGACTATAGCACCCCGCCTGGAATGGTTGATATGCTCATGGGGGGCGTTTCAGGTTGGCCAATGGAAATGAATTTCGATCTGGCTGTAGGAAATGTCTGGATCTCGGACTCTGCAGACCACCGGCTTGTCGCAGATCAAATCATGCAAGAAGTCTATGGGATCGGTGCTGACGCAGATTTACCATTTGCCCTACAGTCATTAGAAGAAGCAAGAGCATATATTCAGAAGAGGTTTGATATTTCTCCACACCCAACGAGAGGAGATCTTCTCTGTATAAAGCCAAGAAATCTCGTTGATCTAGCTCAAACCTATGCTGTTGATTCAATTGATGGCCGTAGCGAACGCGCTGCTGCCTCATTTGCACTGGCATTTTGCGACGATGACGACATTGAAACAAGAGAAGCGCTCTCCGAGCTCTTCGGAGAGAGAGAAGATTTCTCCTTTAGTGAAAAGCCAGTTGTTGTGTCCGAAGACGACGAGAACATCCTTTTCTCACTTCATCCCCATACTTCTGAGTACCCTGAACCAAGAGTCCTCTCTCTCCTCCACAAGGAATTTGGTGTAGCCTTGCTAGAACCTTTTTTTGGAGAACGTCAAAGCAACTTCTCTCTCGCCTTAGAAGATATTCGCTCTGCTCTCTCTTATCTTCGAGGGGATTATGAGTTTTTGAGAGTAACCGAAGACCTGAGCGAGAGATCTTCTCTGCGATATCGTAAGCGTAACAGCGATAAACATTGGCAAATATTTCAATCCCATAGTAGCTCTCGCTCCTACGAACCGGCTTATCCGATCTCCTTACTCCAATCAGCTTCATATTCTACTCCAGTCGAACTTGATACTCCCAACGGACCAGGCAGTGAAAATCTAGAGAGATGGTTAAAGGAAGTAGCTGACACAGAGATAGAAATAGCTTCTTCTTATCCAGATACTGTACGAGTCCAACTTTTAGACGGGACCTGGTATGTTCTTCAAAGTGGAGTATTGACGAACAAGGGGAGTTACACACAAGGAGGATACAAGCCAGTTGGAACGAACGAAAATCATATCGTTATTTCATTGACCTCTGATCAGTTTCGAGCTGCCGTAAAAAGGCTCGATGGGTCAGGAAAGATTGGCGGATTGACCTGGGAGCACGAGGGATTTCATGGCTTCTCAGGCACAGCAGGTTGGATTAGCCCTGAGCTTACAGAGGGCAGAGGGAGCAGATTCTTCGGAAGCGTTCTTCAACAAGGGGCTCCTGCCTACATAGATCAAGCAAAAGCTCTCCTTCCTCTATCAGTAGGAGAGACAAAAGATTTTCTTTTTGTCGTGAGCAAGACCGGTTTCGAACCTCTCCCTGAAGAGGAAGTCTCTTCCTCTCAAAATGTTGTTATTGGAGTAAGTGCTACTCGAGTCGACAAACAAACTGTCCACTTCTCTCCGTACGACAGCGCACAAACATACATGGACACCCACATGAATGCTTATGAAGTGACTCTCATTCCCTCAAGCAGCGAGAGTACGCGCCTCACAGCCAATTCTCCCCAGGATAATCAATAACTCGTGAGAGACAGAGATTCTCTCTTGCTCGTACACTTCATCTTGCTCTGCCCATACTATGCCCAGAGGGCAAGCCTCTCTTCCCCTCCCGCTTGGCAAATGGCTACCTCAAAACAGGGTGGCATGGTCCTTGCGATAGATCACACCAGCCAAGAAGGCTCTACCACTCAAAAACACGTTATAAAAAGGACTTTGCTCAATGGACCCACTTTCAGCTCTCTTAGCAAGTAAAGCAATTCAAGGGGTTACGGGTGCTCTCACTCGAAGCTCAACCACAGATGCCCAAGAGACCGAATCTACGACCGAAGGATTCGACACCTTACTCCGGCAATATATGACCGCCTCTGAGGGGGAAAATGTTAGCGAAGAGGAGCTTTTTGCCGCCATTGTTCAAGAACGTATTGAGAGCCTCAAAGGCTCCGAGGCCGCAGAAGAATTTAGCTCCATGCTTCAATCAAACAAGTCAAGTATGGCCCGTGAAGATGGGTACGTGCCCGTAGAAGACGCTGTATATAAAACGCTACGTGAGGCCGTGGACTCAGGAATGCTCACCAAAGAAGAGAAGAACACTATCCGTGATCAGTCATTTGTAGCAGCTCAACTAGATGACAATGATACCGCTCTCTTTGATGGCCGAGGAAGCGCAGATGATCCTACCGTTGCTATCGCGGAGATGGAAGCAGCTCTTCTTTCAGCAAGAGGAATAATCGAACAACTTGAAGGCGGTTCTTTAGTAGCCGATACAGCACCAGATCCTGTTGAAGTTGCTGATACGACTACCTCAACAGAAGGAGACTCTGTGATTACTCCAAATGGAACTTCTGTTGACGGCGATCAGGGGTTTGTTTTTAAACCTGAATCGGATCACGAAAAGAAGCTCGTTATCCTCCTTCCACCAGATCTTGCCGGTGAAGTAACAGACGTTACACTCAAAGATGAGGACGGGAATACTATCGAAGAGGGACGTTCTTCAGGATACGCCAACGGTGGACGGGAGCATTTCCGTTTCAATCGTGCCGGACAAGACTACCCCGAGAATATTACGGTAGAAGTATCTCTGGCTGATGGGACAACAACGACGTACGAAATTCCAAATCCTGGATTACGATACGATTAAGGGCTAACAGCTCAACACGTACATTGAGCGGGTTTTAACCGCAGAGACGCAAAGGCGCTAAGAAATCTTAGCGCCTTTGCGTCTCTGCGGTTAAGCCTTTCTTCATTTGTGCCCTCTCCCTTTTTTCCTAAGAACACAACTCTTCCCCTCCCCAAGAAGATACGGTACCGTAGCTCCACTATGCCGCTACGAAAACGAGTACGAACATCTGAGACTTTCCAACTCTCGCCCATTAAAGCGATAGAGCTTGCTGCATCAAGACGCCCTGGTGCAATCTCGCTGGCGCAAGGGATCCCAAGCTTCGACACTCCTCAAGTCATTAAAGATTATGTCTTTGAAAAAATCGCACAGGGAGCATGCGACAAATACTCACTTACAATCGGCCTTGCTGAGCTACGAGAGGAGATCGCTCTTTCCCTAGCTGAAGATGGGCTCTCATACGATCCTGAAAGCGAAATCCTTATCACGGTTGGGTCAATTGAGGGAATTACGGCTTCGCTTCTTGCGTGTACAGATCCAGGAGATGAAGTGCTCCTCCCCTCTCCCACCTACGCTTCGTATCTCGGCGGAATCTCAATGGCCGGATGCACCCCACGATATGTTCCGCTCAACGAAGAAGAGAACTTTGATTTTGATGTTGAAAAGATCAAACAGGCCATAACGAGTAAAACTCGAGTCATTCTCTACTGTACTCCAAACAATCCTACCGGAACTCTTTTTTCAGAAGAAAAAACCCACGCACTCATCGATCTCGCCGTCCAACATAACTTGATTGTGCTCGTTGATGAAGTATACAAAGATTTTTACTACACAAACGACACTCACTTTTCTCCAGCACAAATTCCAGAAGCACGAGAACGGCTCATTCGAGCGTGCTCCTTTTCAAAAGCTTATGCCATGACAGGCTGGCGAGTGGGCTTTCTGCTTGCACCACATCCACTTCTCCAACCTATTTTAAAGTTCCATGATGCCATGGTTACCTGTGCGCCTGTGGTTTCTCAGTACGCAGCTATTGCAGCTCTGCGACACGCCGAACCACACCGTCAAGCTTTTGTTACAGAGTTTCGCAAACGCAGAGATCTTGCTATCAGAACTCTCGATGAGCTTTCTCGTTACCTCGACTACCAACTCCCAAAAGCAACTTATTTTGTCTTTCCCCGCCTCAAAGACACCGTTCCTCTTGCTTATAATAGTGAACGGCTCGCATACGATATCCTTGAAAAATCAAACGTAGCACTCGTAGCTGGTAGCGCCTTTGGGCCCTCTGGTGAATCTCACTTGCGAATAAACTTTGGAAGAAGCGAAGAGGAGCTTACTGAAGGCCTAGCACGTTTTGCTGACTACCTCTCAAAAAAACACCTCTCGGAGACAGCAAATAAAACGACAAGCAAAGCCATGCCTTCATCTTCTGCCCCCCGCTCTTTGAGACGCTCATGGATTAGCACACTCTTATCGATCGCCGCTCGCTTCTATCTTCACAAACACAAGCCAACTGTTATTGGTATAGCAGGAGTTAAAGGAAAGACTGTCTATAAACGCATTTTTCAAAAATTTTTTGAAAAACGGTATCGCACCCGCTCCTCAATCCTCTCATACAATACGGAAATAGGATTGGCTCTCTCTATCCTCAATATTGAAAGCCCGAAAACCAAGAAAGACAAGCTGCTCTTTCCATTTCGAATTCTCACCAAGCTCTTCTCCTCACTGAACAACCCAGAACTTCTTGTTCTTGAGTATGGCATCACCACGAAAGGAGACGGGAAAAGGCTTCTCAAAATTGCTAAGCCTGACTGGCTTGTAATTTCTCCAATCGCTACCCCGGATTTAAGTATTGATCACCGCGACATAGAAGCTGGTATCTCAGAACTGACCGCCGAGGTCCCATCTTCACAAATCCTCTTCGCTGGTGACGATCCTTACGTCAGCAAACTTCTCGCCTCTCAAAGCGAAGCTATAGATATTCGAGAATCTCAAATTGAGGGAGATACGTTGAAGACTCCATCTGGGCGCAGCTACCCCCTCTCTGAAGAACTTATTGGAGAGAGTGCACGGTTGGCGACGGTTAGTGCGGTGTGCTTGAGTGAGAAACTTGGGGACGGCCAAAAACTCTCTTAAGTGTTTATGAGAAGAGTGGAACGACCCAGGACACTTTGAGATCCACAAGGGGCTGTTGCGCTCTATTAATCGATGTTTTTTCTAGCGCTATGATCAAAAAGTTTTTTCACTTCGTTCAAACCCTTTTTGATCATAGCACTAGCCAGCTGTATTGTCCCTCCCCGGGGGGGGGGGGCGCCATCCGGCGAAAAAGTGTTCCTCCCCGTTAGGTGAAAAAACTTTTTTGTCGGAACACTAGGCGGAGGCTGGTGCCACGAATAAGGCTAAGGCCAAGATAAAGGCAAAGGTCTAAGCAGAGACTCAGTTAAAGGCTAAAGATCGAAGGGGCCCCTCTTCTCAGCCTCTGCCTTAGTCTATATCTTGGCCTTAGCCTTATTCGTGGCATCAGCCTCCGTATTCCCCCATCAATTCAGCTAGTTATACTACCTCACGCCCATTCAACGCCTCAGCAAAATGCCCCCAATCATCATGCAACACCCCACTTTTACCGACCTATCTAAGGGTGCTAGCATAAGGACCAACTGGCCGTTACTTCTTAACAATCTATTCTTTTTTGCGGATCATCGAATGAGCTCTCTTATCATCCTTCTTGTTATTATTGTCGTTGTCGGTTTCGTCGTCGCTGGCCTCTATAATGGACTAGTCAGAAAGCGTATTTCTGCTGAAAACGCTTGGTCACAAATTGATGTGCAACTTAAACGACGCCACGATCTCATTCCAAACCTTGTTGAGACAGTAAAAGGCTACGCTGCCCACGAAAAAGAAACCCTCGAAGCAGTCATCGCAGCCCGTAATGCAGCTGTTACAGCGCAAGACGGTGGAAACATGAAAGAGCTCGCTGGAGCAGAGAACATGCTCAGTGGAGCATTACGGCAAATCTTTGCTCTCTCCGAAGCATACCCACAACTGCAAGCAAACGAGAACTTTGGCCAACTTCAAGAAGAGCTTACTTCAACAGAGAATAAAATTAGCTTCTCTCGTCAACACTACAACGACTCAGTACAGATTTATAACACTACCGTACAAACAGTTCCTTCAAATATTATTGCTGGAATTTTTGGATTTACAGCGAAAGAGTTCTTTGAACTTGACGCTGCTGAGCTTGAGGCCGCTCGTAAAGGCCCTCAAGTTTCTTTCTCCTAAACCGGAGAAAGAGGTTTACATAGAGGTTTTTTTGGTTTGGTTTCATGGCAACCTTTGAAACGCATATTGCTCACAACCGGCGTATCAGCGTTGCACTTATTGCAATTCTTTCTCTCTTTATCTGCCTCTTAAGCGGCGTTGTTGCACTCTCGCTCAGCGAATCAGGAATAGAGAGAACCTCGGCTGTCTTTCTACAAGGAGCTGGTTGGGGCGCTATACTAACAATATTTGGTGCCTTTGTTTCATTTTTCTTCGGTGGAAAGCTTGTAGCTGCCATATGTGGCGGCTATCGAATCAAGCCTCATGACGACAAAGCACTCTTTCATGTCGTGGAAGAGATGTCTCTTGCTGCTGGACTGCCCATGCCTGACATCTATATCATTCACGACGAAACTCCCAACGCCTTCGCATCGGGTCGAAATCCCGAGCACGCACTTATCGCCATTACCACTGGATTACGAAAGAAGCTTAACCGAGAGGAGCTTCAAGCTGTGATTGCACACGAGATGGCACATATTAAAAATTATGACATCCTGACCATGATGTTCGTTGCAGTATTTGCAGGGGTCATTGTTCTTATCAGCGACTTCTTCTTACGAAGCTACATGCACAGCATTCATTTAAAGTGGAACAAGAAGTCAGGAAGTAGAGTTCTGTCTTTCAAGAAAGGTTTCTGGTACACAGTTGGAACCCTTGTCGCGGCACTCTTTCTCTCCTGGATGGCTCCTCTCTTTGCACTCCTCTTGCAACTCGCTGTTTCAAGAAAGAGAGAGTACCTCGCTGATGCTACCGCTGTTCAGCTCTGCCGAAACCCACTTGCCCTGGCAAGCGCTCTAAAGAAGATCGCGCTCGATCCCGGAGCACTCCAGTGTGATAACCGAGCAACAGAAGCGATGTTTATCGTTAATCCACACCCATTACGCCGTATGGCGCACTACCGCGATGAATCTATCTGGTCTACTCACCCACCTGTCATTCAGCGAATAGCACGGTTAAGAGCTCTGGCACATGAGTATCCTCAACCAGAGACGAAGCTTGTGGAGCTCGAGGAGGATAATGAGCTTGAGTTCGTGATAGAGCCTCCTGGCCCTTCTCAGTCACCAGCCTAAGCCTTTGCCCTTCCGTTTCCAAATGGGATGAAAATATCAACAGAGCCTACATGGCAATGCCCAACCTACACTCACGAGCTCGGTTGATTTTTTCATCCCATTTGGTAGATCAATCTCTACGTTCTTAGGAGACCTCTATGCTCAATCGCTGGCTCGCTATTGGATCATTTCTCATGGCTCTTTCTATTCTGACAGGAGCCTTTGGTGCTCATGGGTTAAAGGACGTGCTCGATGCGTACGGCCACGAGGTTTACCACAAAGCTTTTTTCTATCACCTTGTCCACGCCTTGGGGATAATCCTCGTTGTCATTCTCGCGAATGAAAAACTCGTCTCTGAACAGAGCGTTAAAAAAATCTTGCCTTTTTTTCTTCTCGGCATTTTTCTTTTTTCTGGCTCGCTTTATACCCTTGCACTGACAGGCATGAAATGGCTCGGGGCCATTACTCCCTTTGGTGGTACTGCTTTTATTCTTGGATGGATTTGGCTCGGGGCTTCAGCTCTCAAACAGTCAAAAGTTAAGTGAGCCGTTTTCGCGCAGCTCTTCATAAAACGAAACAACTTCTGGATTTGCGAGTGCGGAGAGATTCGAAATTTGCTCGCCATTAATTGCAGAACGAATCGTTTTGTTTGATAGCTTTCCACTTCGCGTAAAAGGAAAGTCTGGAACAGCAAAGATAAAGTGAGGACGATATCGAGGATTCGCCATCTCTTGCTTTACTCTTTGGCAAAAAACATCGTCAACCACTCCCCCATTTACCATCTTCACAAAAAGAGCCACACGCTCTTCACCATTTCTTCGCACAGCAACAGCAGTCGAACCCACAACGCCATCAATAGTATCAACAAGGTTCGTTATAACCGAGGGGCCAAAACGTTCTCCTCCTGGATTGAGCGTATCATCTGAGCGACCAAGCACTTCCATTCCACCAGTATCACTATAGAGAATCGCAGCATCCCCGTGGCACCAAACATTATCAAAGGCTTCAAAGTAGGCCGCGTGATACTTTGCACCATCACTATCATGAAGAAACGATACTGGCATTGAGGGGAAAGGGGCTCTGCAGACAAGCTCCCCCACTTCATCGCGCACCGAGCACCCCTGATCATCAAACACATCAACGGCATACCCAAGACTCCTCGATTGAAGCTCGCCCCGGTGTACGGGAAGGACCGGACACCCAAGAACAAAGCACCCAATCAAATCTGTTCCTCCGCTAATAGAAGCAATTTGAACATCTCCAATTGCTTCGCGAGCATAGTCAAAGAGCTCAGGCCAGAGAGTTGAGCCCGTAGAAAGAATCGTGCGAACAGAGCTAAGATCGTACTCCTTACTCGGCATACGTTCGTTATTTTTCAAAAACTGAACATGCCCAGCCGCAGTACCAAAAACAGTGACTCGTTCTTGAGCAATCATCTCAAACTGCATCTTGTGGTTGAGATCACCATCATACATACAAACTGTAGCCCCCGTGGAAAGTGTGCTGATGTACCAGTTCCACATCATCCATCCAGTGGTTGTGCGATAATAGAGCGCATCTTGTGAAGAGACGTTGGTGTGAAGTAGGAGCTCCTTTTTGTGTTCTAAGAGAGTGCCGATTGCACCGTGCACCATACATTTTGGAGCGCCGGTGGTTCCAGAAGAATACATGATATAGACGGGGTGTGCGGCAGGCACCTGCTCGAACGAAAGCTCATGGCCTATACTCCTGTCTTCAAGAAAGGTCGTCAAAGGGCTCGTGGGAGTATCCGCAAGAGGCGCAACCACACTAGGAGCTTCATCAGTGTACGAGGCAATAAAAATATGCTCCAGTGTGGAAAGCTGAGAAGCAAACGTTTCTACAACAGAGAGCGAGTCTCGACGCTTTCCCTTAAAATAGTAACCATCAGCTGTGATAAGCACCTTAGGAGAAACCTGTCCGAATCGGTCAAGCACTCCCTCTACTGAAAACTCCGGAGAACACGAGGTCCACACTGCTCCAAGAGACGTTGCCGCCAACATAGAGATGGCAGCTTCTGGAATATTAGGAATAAACCCAGCAACCACGTCTCCACGTACAACTCCAACAGATTGAAGAGCATGAGCAGCTCTCGCCACTTGAGTGTAGAGCTGTGCATACGTAAAGGTAGAATGCTTTCCTCGCTCATTCCAAAATGAGATAGCAAGAGCATCCTTGTCTTTTCCATGCCCAATAAGATTCTCGGCAAAATTAAGCTCAGCTCCTTCAAACCATTGAGCGTCTTGAAAACGCTCACCAAGACGGAGAATAGAGCTTGGCTCTTTTGAGAACCTGAGGTTGGAAAAATCAGCGATGGCTTTCCAAAAAACTTCGGAGTGTTCGAGTGACCAATCATAAAGAGCAGAGTATGAATCGAGAGTGGCGATGTCTGATTCGCTGAGGAACGAGAGAAAATGTGTTATTTGAGAGTTTTCAATAAGCTCATCGCTTGGATGCCAAAACTGTTCTGGCTTACTGCGATTACTTGATGTCCGTACCGCCAATTCCTCTATCTCCCTTTGCTTGATTATGAAGTATGTAGTGCTACTACAGGAGATTATTATAACGCGAAGGACCAATCTTTTCGCGCACATCGCGTCCTTCGCGTTATTGAAGTTTCACTATAGTGCCGCCACTAACAAATAGCACATACCTTATTGCATTCACTAGGTATTTGACAAAATCACCGGATCTGGATATGTTCGCTGCCTCACTCGGAGATAACTTTATCTCCATTCTTTGAGGGCGTTTAGCTCAGTTGGTAGAGCGCCAGCCTTACAAGCTGGATGTCAGAAGTTCAAGTCTTCTAACGCCCATTATCTCCACCCCGCACTTGGCTTCGCCAAGCTGCTTCCCCTGAAAGGGGCTATCTTTTCGCTCGCCGCTCTTGGCCAGGGGGATACTCCCCCTCCCGCGCTGATCGCGCTCTCACCCCCAAGTACTATTCTCCACCGAAGCACGCCGTAGTTCTTGACGAAGGCGGCCCGCACTTGGCCTCGCCAAGCTGCTTCCCGTAGCAGATTTCTGGTGAAATGTCCGGCCTAGCCCAGATCCACGAGTAGGCTGGATAGCCAGTTAAGACGAGAAAGCAGTTTGAAACCCAAAAGATGATATTTGTTAAACACAGCAACTCTAGTTAGGATTTAAGCTTATCCTTCTTGATTTGACTTCGCCTGGTTACAACTTTATAACGCGAAGTACGCGAGGTACGCGAAGTCGTCTTTCCCCCCTTCGCGTCCCTCGCGTACTTCGCGTTATAAAATTTCACCGTGGTATCTGCACTTTCTATGAGACTGCCCCTTATTCTAGTGTTCCGACAAAAAAGTTTTTTCACCTAACGGGGAGGAACACTTTTTCGCCGAATGGCGAAAACCCCCGGAGGGACAATACAGCTGGCTAGTGTCATTTCAAAATAGGGTTTTCACGAAGTGAAAAAACTTTTTTGAAGTGACACTAGTCCCAGACCAAAAAATTAACCACGCCGATGTAAAATCCTAACCCACATTATTCCATATTCAATCTTGCGAGACTCAATGAAACTCCACCTTCTCACTCTCATTCTCATCCTCTCTTCCTGCTCAGGCGATCCTATCGGCACTCCCTGCAAACGCACTGGGGATGGCTTTACGGCAAGGCACAACTGTGCCACCAAATGCTTAAGTATTTGGCGGATAACCTGTCCGGATGGAACACTTGGAAACTCAAATGTTTGCGCGGGAGAAGAAGGGTGTTCGAGAGGGAGCTGCTCAGAGGATCAGGTCTGTTACCAGACCAATATGGACAGAGCATACTGCGTTCCTCAAACTATCTGCCCGCAATGGAGCAATCCTGCCCTTCACCCTGAAGTACACATACGCACCTTAGGATCCTCATCGAATACAACTCGCGTAACAGCCGACGCTATTGACATCTCTCCTGAGCCATCATGAGACACAAACAGCAAAGATAAGGCTTTCGCTTTCTCCTTCCTCCCGGTACTCTTGTAGCTGTCTAGCAACTTTTTCTCTGGAGTGAGTACTTTGAGATTCAAATCCCTTCTTACTATCGCCTTATCTTTCAGCATAATCGCCTGTGGTAGCAGTAGTGATGTCAACCTGAGTGGCGAAGAGAATGAATCCGAAGGCTCTACACCGACTCCTGCTGAAGAGCAAATTGAGACGCGCACCGAATACTTCGGGGAAAAAGGAAATCTCTGGAAGCCCCGCGCAGATGAAAATTCATCAACATCTGGACTCCTCGTCGTGCTCCTGAGCTCTGAGTATACTGACGTCTTTGATAGCTGCGCTGTTCCACTCCTTGATGGAACGTTTGGGGCGCTTGATTGCAACGACCGGGTGGAATGGTCTCACCATCCGTTTAGTTGCGTAGCGAATGAAGGACGAGAACACTGGCGCGCCTATTTCACCTGCGATAAAGCAGCCATGGTTCAAGTAATCTGTCGAAACGCTACACAACGGGTTACCTTTGAAGCAAAAGGGGCTGGAATATCAGCAACTTGCAGTCGCCACGACTAATATGGCGGCAACCTACTTCTTCACAGTCCTAACCAGGCTCAAAGAGCGGAGTTAGAGAGAGAAGACAAAGTTCCTCTTATTCCCCGTCTCTCCCGGGTTGGCTTATAGTGTAGCCATTATTACACCGAAAAGAAGGAACCTCTGAATCATTTTAACCTCTTAGCACGCTCATTTGCTAAGAACTTCTTACATTCGATAAACTACCGTTTCTTTGCTGCCCTTTCCCATTTCCTCTTTGAGTAGATTTTCCTTGTTACCTCCCCAGCTAGCATGACTCATAGGTCATTGTAGCTGGGGAATACGTAACGCCTTAATCTAGGAGCTTTCTTGAGGTTTTTTGTGATGAGCTTGTGGTCACCACTTTGAGTTAAGACCAGACTCTTAACTGAAAGAGGCGATCACATCGATCTCCCACATCCCCGTTTCCCGGACTCCCAGGAGGAGAAATTTGATAGTAACCCTTACCTCTGAGAAAGGAGAAGCCAAGCTTCACACCCTTCATGTACCAGACCACGCTAAGCGAAGCGGAGACACCGTCTCCTGGTTCCTGGCCGGCGATCAGCACGACGTCCAGCGACGCATCATCGTTCGAGCAAGCTGCATCAAGAAGAACAAGGTCAAGGTCAATAGTGTCGTTCGTCTCATTGGCGGGTCCATCTGGATCATGCCGCCGAGCGACCCCATGGCCTCCGATCTTGCCATAAAGCACCTGGTCGATGACAACCTCGTCGTGATCACCGAAGCATCTCGCGCAGCGCTCTCTGAAGACGCCAAGCTTCTCCACGGCGGGCGCAGGAGCCTGGTCGTGGAACTTGGCTTTGGTGACCACGTAGCCTTCACGTTCCCAGATCGTGTGTACCACTGGCTTACCTGGCACACCACTAGGTACATCGAGGTCGACGACGTGCTCAACACGAGATGGAAGAAGATCATGGACAGGGTGCGAAAGCCACTCACGTGGTCACACTGCACTCCTGAAGAACTCGCGAGCACCGCATGGATCTCGCTTGGTGAGCTCGATCTTCCTATCTCAGCTGAAGAGCTGTCTTGACCGTAGTCAGGACAAGGCCCTTTCCACATGCCCCCGGGATTGTCGACTTCGACACCCTGGGGGCATCAACAAACCGGACTGAAGGATTTTCTTGAGGCGCTACGTTCCCTATTCTCGTTTTATCTCTATCTATTGTAGTTTTTTCTCTTTGAGCGAACCTTGATTCGTGTATCTGAACGATCGTTAAAACGACACGTTGCTTTCCACGTGCCACTACTCGCACTCGAAATAACAGAACGCCCCTTGAGAGCTTTCGCTTTTTTAATAACTCGAAGACCTGTAGTGAGATTCTTAAAGATCACCTTCGTTTTCGTCATCCCTTCGGTTGTCGTAAGATTTCGAAGAGCTCTTGTTCCACGCTTATATTTTGCAATAAGCCGACTCCCATTCACTCGAAGCTTACATTTGAGCGGTTCATAAGAGAATAATCCTGTTCCAAAGCCAGCAATCAAACCATCAACGAAGAGAGTTGCGGGAACCTCATCAACCAATGTTTCTTGGTAAATTGCCCACGTTTCACCGTTATCGGTTGACTGGTAGATAGTACCTGCTGCTGCAGAGCGGCCAGAAGCAACATAGACCGTACTCGTATTATTAGGGTCGTGAGCTACCGCGCGAAACCAACCATCCGTAGGAAGCACATCGTTTAAGAGCTCACTCCAGGTTGTCCCCCCATCGGTAGAACGAAAAACTGATGCGTTTTCATCTCCCCCAGAAACAGCGAAGATAGTGTTCGTACTTGGGATGGTCTCAATGTCCGTAATAATGTGGCCATCAAAATCACCCGAGAGTTGAGACCAACTGCCAGAGGCATACTGAAAGAGCCCTCGAAGCGTCGCAGTATCATCCATATCACTTCCTGCTCCAGCGAAAACAGTAGCACCTAAAGTACCAATCGCATTTACAGGCGCACTGTTTGTGAGCGATGTGTCTGTCCATGTTGCCCCACCATCAGAGCTCGTTAAGACCCCTCCACTGGCCTCATCTGAGTTAGAATACCCAGCAAAGATATTACTCGAAGAATCGACCGCCCAATCAGATACAGAATCACGGTTTTCGTAATCACCAGAGGTTATAGCAGCTTCCGTAAAACTCGTGCCACCGTTTGTTGAACGGTAAATAGTTCCACGCGCAGAGACAACGACCGTATCAGGAGTATCTGCATCAGGGAGAAGAACAGTTTGCGCTGGATCGCCCATCCCTGAAACCTCTAGTGGGTAGGTCCAAGTCGGGCTCGAATCAGTGTAATTGGAAGTTTTCGCAAGCCCTGCGTTTGTTGCAAGATACACTGTGTCTTTGTCCGTTGACTGAGCGATAGCTGTCGTGGTTACCCCATAAAGGCCGTCAACAACATCGGCCCAAGTTGTGCCACCATCAGTTGTGCGAGCAAAGCCACGGAGTGAGACCATGTACTGCATCTGGGCATCATCAGGATCTTGGAAAAAATAATCTGAGAGCTGAGTATCTGTTGTCGTCGCATCGTCATTGATGTCAGCCCAGGTCACCCCATTATCTTCTGTATATTGGCTCCCAACGAATATTCGTGTTGAAGTAAAAGAAAGCGAGACGGAGGCAAGCCCAGCGGGCTCACGAGTAAGCCAAGTGGCTCCAGTATCTTCACTCACACGAACCTCATCAATGCCTGAGGCAACAAGAACGGTGGCATCCCCAGGAAAGACCCCAATCTCGGAACAATCATCACACCCAAGTGCTCCAGCTACTGCAGACCACGACGCACCGGCGTCGGTGCTCTGATAGACTTTTTTCGTCGCCCCCTCTGAGGCAAGTGCATAGAAAACATCGTCTGTAGGAGAAGCCGCTACCCACGAGAGTCCTGTCACAGCACCATCGATGGTAACACTGGCGAGGGTCGTTCCATTATCTGTACTACGGTAGACAGTCCCATCGCGCCCGACAACAAGTAAGGTGTCGTGGGCATAAACCATGCTCCGATCAAAATCGCTTGGGTTATCATCTGTAGGCTCAATCTCAGTAAAAGTTGAACAGAAGTCGGCAGTCTTATAGAGCTTGATGCCACCTACAAAGTAAGCTGTGTTCTCATCTTCCCCTACGGCCACTGAGGAAACAGAACCAAAATCACTCCCAAGACTTGGGCCATTCCATGTATCTCCCCCATCACTCGAACAGTAGATTCCATTAGCGGCACCGAGTGCAACAAAGAGATTTCCTCCATCACTCATATCCATTTTTTCTGGGGACCCACCAAAGAGCCCTACGCTGCCTCGAGAAACTTTACCGGTAGTACCAGTAAAAGGAGATTGAGCGGAAAGAGTAAGAGGAAAACAAAATAGGAGAGCGAAGAGAAAACGGTGCATAGAGCCTCTTAATTTTAGAAAAAGATAAATACTGGAGTTGATAGGATGGTATGAGGGGGATAGAGGTGCAAGGGAAATATTGCGAGAACAGTGTTAGAAGGACAGTTCCCGTTACCATTTTCTTGAACTTTTTTCTCCGTGGCAAAGACCTCTGCACATGGCCAAGGGACAGAGCCACGGAGAAAAAAGTTCAAGAAAATGGCTGTTTAATTCTCTGTGCTTATGGTCAAAGACTTAGGTCAATGCGTTACAACCGCCTCGACCTTGCTATCACCACCATTCTTCTCCTCTTCTTTTCCTCCAAGATCGCTGAAAAGAATCTCATCACGAATAGCAGCTGAGTCAAGAATTCGCTCAAAGCCTGCCCGACCACTTGTTATAAGCGCTTCGTAGAGCACCTCATCAACATGTGAGACAGGAATAAATTCAAGCTCTTCACGAACTGTTGCTGGAATATCCTCAATATCATTCTCGTTTTCTTTTGGGAGACAGATACGGCGGATACCACCACGGTGAGCCGCCAAAGCCTTCTCTTTCAGTCCACCAATAGGGAGTACATTACCACGCAGGGTAATCTCACCTGTCATAGCGAGCTCCTTATCAATAGGAATACCAGTAAGAGCCGAGATAAGAGAAGTTGCCATGGTTATGCCAGCAGAAGGCCCATCTTTTGGAATAGCACCTTCTGGCACGTGAACGTGTAAATCCACTTGGTCATAAAAGTAACGTGGAAGCCCAAGCATCTCTGCACGAGAGCGAACGTAACTTAGAGCAGCACGAGCAGACTCCTGCATAACATCCCCGAGTTTTCCTGTTATCTGCAACCTTCCCTTTCCAGGGAGCACCGCTGTTTCAATAACAAGCAACTCTCCGCCTTTTTCGGTCCAAGCAAGGCCAGTTGAAGTTCCAATCTGGTGTTCCTCCTCTGACATGCCGTAGCGGAATTTTGGTTGACCGAGGAACTTGGCAAGATTCTCAGCGGTAAAAAGCACTTTATGGTCTTCACCATGCTCGACAATTTCAACAGCAGCCTTACGACAAAGCGTAGCGATCACCCGCTCAAGGCTTCTCACTCCAGCCTCTCTTGTGTAGCGACGAACTACCTGCACAAAAGCAGACTGATCGAACTCAACACTAGCTTCCTCAATTCCATTTTCCTTGAGCTGCTTAGGAACAAGATAACGCTTCATGATGGCAAGCTTTTCAAGCTCCGTGTAACCAGAGAGGTGAATAAGCTCCATTCTGTCCATCAGTGGGCCAGGGATGGTGTGAAGTGTGTTTGCCGTACAGACAAACATAATCTTTGAGAGATCATAATCACAATCAAGGTAGTGATCATTAAACGTTCCGTTTTGCTCTGGATCAAGAACCTCAAGAAGAGCCGAGGAAGGGTCACCACGGAAATCTGTCGACATCTTATCGATCTCATCAAGAAGGAATACAGGATTGCTCTTGCCTGCCTTCTTAAGAGATTGAACGATTTTTCCTGGTAGAGCTCCGATATACGTTCTTCGGTGACCACGAATCTCAGCTTCGTCGCGCACACCACCGAGAGCAACACGCACAAACTCACGCCCAGTCGCCTTCCCGATTGAACGCCCGAGAGAGGTCTTTCCAACCCCTGGAGGACCGACAAGGCAAAGGATAGGCCCTTTGACTTTTCCTACGAGCTTTTGCACCGCAAGGTATTCGAGGATCCGGTCTTTCACCTTATCGAGCCCATAGTGATCAGAGTCAAGCACGCCACGAGCCTTTTCGATGTCAATCTCAGACTCAGACATTTCGTGCCAAGGGAGCGCAAGCATCCAGTCAACGTAGTTGCGTACCACTGTAGCTTCCGCTGACATCGGAGACATCATCTTTAATTTGCGAATCTCCTTTTCCGTTTTCTCACGTGCCTCATCGGGCATATCTTTTGCTCGAAGTTGATCTTCAAGATCCTGCACTTCATTACGAAAATCATCCTTATCACCGAGCTCTTTTTGGATCGCTCGCATCTGCTCGTTGAGGTAGTACTCCTTTTGCGTCTTCTCCATCTGCTTTTTCACACGACTTCGAATGCGCTTTTCTACCTGGAGAATTTCAATCTCAGACTTCATATGACCGAGGATCTTCTCAAGCCGTTCTTTCGGATCGATCGTCTCAAGGATATCCTGCTTATCTTCAAGCTTAATGTTGAGCTGCACCACAATAGCATCGGCAAGCCTGCTCGGATCTTCAATCGCATTGACTTGCATGATCATCTCAGGGTTCACCTTCTTCCCGAGCTTCACGTAACTTTCAAATGTAGTGTTTACTGAACGCATAAGTGCTTTGAGCTCGGTAGAAACGTCCGCAGGTGGCTCAATCTCTTCCACCTCAACCATCATAAACTCATCTTCTTGCGCATATTTTTTAATACGTGCGCGCTGCTTTCCTTCGACAAGCACCTTAATAGGGCCATCAGCAAGGCGGATAAGCTGTACAACCTCGCCAAGAGTTCCAACTTCGTAAATATCTTTTTGCCCAGGGTTGCTCGTTCTCGCATCTTTTTGCGCAGCAAGCATGATGTACTTGTTCTCTTTTTGCGATTCTTCAATCGCACGCACACTCTTTTCTCTTCCCACAAAAAGGGGAACAACCTGCTGAGGAAAAACAACGAGCTCACGCAGAGCAAGGAGTGGAACAGGATTCATCTCTGAGACTTTCATATTTGCCTTATTACGATACTTGGACCCACTATCAGGTCCTTAACCTTATATGCTTACGATGCCAGATAGGGCTCGGATTAAGCAGAGAATTTGAGAATAATCACGATTTTGTGAGGGTGCAAGAAGGAGGTTTTGGGTCAAAAGGTGTTTTATTTCGCGCAATCTAAGTAGAAGCCTATACTCATTTCAGTTGCCAACTGGGTCAAATAGACCGAGACCGCTTATAAAGCAGTTTATGCGTAAGAACTTAGGCGGTCTCGGTCTATTTGACCCAGTTGGTTAGACAACCACTTGATCGAATGAAAACTAATAGCCTTACGCGGACTTCTCTTGTTGTTGATATACAACCAGTGGCTTCTCGTTGTTCACCACCGTATCCTCGCTAATAACCACTTCCTTAATATCCGGCTCGGAAGGGACTTCGTACATCACATCAAGCATCATGCCTTCAAGGATCGCACGCAGTCCACGTGCTCCTGATTTTCGCTCCATTGACTTACGTGCAACAGCGCGTAGAGCATCTTCAGTGAATTTGAGCTGAACACTTTCCAGCTCAAAGAGTCGCTTGTACTGCTTCGTAAGAGCATTCTTTGGCTCAAGCAGTATCCGCACGAGCGCTTCTTCATCGAGCCCCTCAAGAGGCGCAAGGAGAGGCAGTCGTCCAATAAATTCCGGAATGAGGCCAAACTTGAGAAGGTCTTCGGGTTGCACTTGCGTAAGGAGCTTTTCTTTTTCCTTCTTACGCTCCTCTTCACTTTTGCTTGGGGCAGTCGAGAGACCGAAACCTAGCTTCTTCTCTCCCACTCGTTGGCGAATGATGTCTTCTAAGCCAACAAAAGCACCGCCACAAATAAAGAGAATGTTGCTCGTATCAACCTGGAGAAACTCTTGTTGTGGGTGCTTCCTTCCACCTTTTGGGGGAACGCTCGCGACTGTCCCTTCAAGCATCTTCAGAAGTGCTTGCTGAACTCCCTCACCCGATACATCACGGGTAATCGAGGGATTTTCAGACTTACGAGAGACCTTGTCGATCTCATCGATATAAACAATTCCTCGTTGGGCCAACTCAACATCATAGTCAGAGGCTTGTAGGAGATTGAGAATAATGTTCTCAACATCTTCACCAACGTAGCCAGCTTCAGTCAGGCTTGTTGCATCAGTAATGGTAAATGGAACTTTAAGGATCCTCGCAAGGGTCTGAGCAAGAAGCGTTTTCCCTGTACCTGTTGGTCCGATAAGAAGAATATTCGACTTTTGAATCTCCACATCATGAGAAGACTGGTGTTGCTTGGCATCGATACGCTTATAGTGGTTGTGGACAGCAACGCTGAGGACCTTCTTTGCATAGGCTTGACCAACGACGTACTGATCGAGGAAGTCGAGAATCTCCTTCGGTTTGGGAACACGCGAATCAGTGGAAAGCCCCTCTTCTTGATCGACCTCATCAGCGATAATATCATTACAGAGATCGATACACTCGTCACAGATGTAGACACCGGGCCCAGCGATAAGCTTACGAACCTCTTCTTGGGTTCTGTTACAGAACGAACAGACAAGCGAATGTCGGCCTTTATTACTCCCTTTACTCAAGGTTTGTGCCTCCTAAAAAAGCGTACTCCATACGCCCCACGTCATAACACTAGTAGTATACTTCAGACTCACAGACTAAAACAGCAACCTGAAAAACCTTCTATTCTTCAGTAGATACCTCTCTATGCTCATAGACCTGGTCGATAAGACCATACTCTTTGGCCTCCATAGCCGTCATGAAGTAGTCACGGTCACTGTCTTTTTCGATTGTCTTGAGATTCTTTCCGGTATGATGAGCCATAACCTGGTTCATCTCTTTCTTAATACGACCAATCTCACGGGCGTGAATTTCAATATCGGAAGCCTGGCCCTTGAATCCACCAAGTGGTTGGTGAATCATCACCCGGGCATGAGGTAAGGCAGAGCGCTTTGTCGCCGCACCGCCTGCAAGCAGAACGGCCCCCATACTTGCCGCCTGGCCAATACAAACAGTAGCAACATCAGGCTTTACGTATTGCATCGTATCGTAAATAGCCATCCCGGCTGTTATTGAACCACCAGGACTATTGATATAAAGAAAGATATCCTTGTCTGGATCTTCGCTTTCAAGAAAAAGAAATTGAGCAGTAATTACATTTGCAACTACATCATTCACTTCGCTTCCGAGAAATACAATTCGCTCCTTGAGAAGTCGTGAGTAGATATCGTAAGAACGTTCGCCACGTCCGGTTTGTTCAATAACGTATGGAATATAGTTCATCTTGAGCGGTCCTTATCTTCTCTAAAATTGGATAGCGTCAACAAAATACCTATTCATCAAGGAGGAATGCAAGCCCATAGAGCTACCATTTCGTTAGCAAAGACGGTCTCCGGCAGGTGTCAGAACCTTTTTTGCCAAAAAGATGCTCGAGAGGGAGAAAGGGTAATGTGAAAAACTAAGCTACGCAGCTGATTTCTTTTGCGATTTATCGCCGTCAGAGGCCTGCTCATCTTTTGCCTGAGCCGCTTTCTCTTCCTTCGCTTTGAGCTTCTCAGGATCAACATAGGCAACCTTAGCTTTCTCTACGAGAAAATCAAGAACCTTGTTCCTTGTTTGCTCAAGCGAAAAGTTCATTCGACGGTGCTCATCAGCAAAAAACTTCTTAACCTCTTCAAGTGGCATACCACTCTTTTCTGCCATCTCTTGATAAGCAACCTCGAGGTCCTCATCCGTTGCTGTTAGACTCTCTTGTTCTGCGATACGATCAACAAGAACGGCTGTACGAACGCGCTTCTTCGCAACTTCATTTAAACCTTGGCGAAATGGTTCTACTGAAAAACGGCGAATGTCTGTTTTGTTTGGATCAATGAGACCGTTCTTCATAAGGAGATTACGGATCTCATCGTCGACAAGGATTTGTGGCACCGCAAAAATGTTTTTCTCAAGAATAGCATCGAGAATCCGTGCTTGCGCCTCAGCCTTTTGCTCTGAAGATTTAGTTTCCTCAAGCTGCTCTCGAACTTTGAGCTTCAACTCAAGTGCAGTTTCTACTTCAAGTTCACAATCTTTGGCAAAAGCGTCATCAACCTCAGGAAGAATCCGCTCAGAGAGTCCATTGAGCGTCACACGGTACGTTGTCACTTTTCCTCTGAGTGCTTCATCTTTGTGGTCATCAGAAATCTTGCTCTCAATGGCTTTTTCCTCACCAACTTTCATACCGAGAAGTCCAGCTTCGAGATCGTCAGGGAGCGCGCCTTCACCAATGGCAACAACAAGAGGCTCAGCAGGCCCAGGTTCTTCGCCTTCGATCTCAACGACAAGAGATGAATCAATGACGTCCCCTTTTTGGGCAACGTCCCTCCCACCTTCTTCAATTTTTGTGACAGTCGCTTTTGAGCGTCGTAATTCTTCTATGGCCGCATCAACATCTTCGTCGGAAACCTCATACTTCGGCGCCTCTACTTGTACACCGAGAAAATCTTTTACTTCAGGTGTAGGAAAGAGAAAAAGATTCGCCTTGTAATCGAGTTGTTCGCCTGGCTCATACGACGAGATATCAATCTCAGGATCACCAATGGCATCAATTTTATGCTTCTGAATCACCTCAGGCAGGCTTGATGAGATCAAGCGGTGTGCAACGTCCATACGCACACGGCTGCCGTGGAGCCGCTCGACCATATTCTTAGGTGCCTTACCTTTACGAAACCCTTTGAGAGTTGTTGTCTTTGCAATACGTGAGAGCTCAGCATCAATCTCTTGATTTACAACTTCAGCAGGAATAGAAACTTCAACTTGTTTGGTAACTTCATCAATATCAGTCACTGACGATGAATAGTCTGTACTGTCTGTCATAGTGTTATCTTCCAGATCTCAAACGATCTCAAAAACTCTCAATAGAGAATAAAACTGTATAGGGCCAAGGTGGCATTTATAGTGACGTGGGAGAATAGCACAGACTCATAACCAATCAAAACTACTGGCATCCTTCCAGAAACCCACTCGGTCACTCGTGCCTGCAAGCTTCCGCAGCCACATAAAGCCGTTTGATTTCAAGTAGATAGAGAAAGAGTTACTCTTCATCTACTTTAGCCACTTTACATTTTCTTAACAGCTCATTACCTTTGCCCGGTGCTCTTGCGAGTACAACCAACCTCTTTCTGCGGGGGTGGTGGAATTGGTAGACACGCCAGATTTAGGATCTGGTGCCTTTTGGTGTGGGGGTTCGACTCCCCCCCTCCGCAGTATTTCAAGCTATCGCAAAATGGACTTCCTCCATTATTGCGAAACGCACTTCAATCAGTTGGGAGTCGAACCTGCCCCGCTGAGGGAAAATTCTGAGACTTCCCCCCTACGTAGTATTTCATTTCAAGCTATCGCAAAATGGACTTCCTCCATTATTGCGAAACGCACTTCAATCAGTTGGGAGTCGAACCTGCCCCGCTGAGGGAAAATTCTGAGACTTCCCCCCTACGTAG
>JAUIBK010000070.1 GCA_030428205.1 bacterium | reverse complement strand
GTGGTTTTGAGTGGCTCCTTACTGTAGAGCTTCAGCGGATAAACTTCTTCTTATCCTTGGTTCAAAAAGTTTAATGGATACAGGTTTAGACCATGCATAGTAATCACGACCTCGTTCAGTGTGAGAACCTACACGAATCCAATACTTTCCACTCGGGAGATTTCGCAATCGATACTCAAAGGTGAAATCCGGGGCGAAGACTCCAGTTTGATATAAGTTTTGTTCAAGATAGAGGCTGTTGAATCGATTATCCCGAGATACTTGTAAAACAAAGCCGTCTCCATAGTTCCCGTTCCCTGGCATGTTCCAGGTTACTTGAGGTGAAACATCAAAGAGGCCTTGGTTTCGAACTTCCGTATGTGTTGGTGCAGCAAGACCTGAGTATCGACCTGTCCGGTTGAGGTTGCCACGGAAGGTTGACCAACCAGCTAGATCCGCCGTATATGGCACCCCGAGATCCCAAGCATAAAGGGACTGTTTACGCTCAGCTCCTTCATAGTAGACCCCGTAAGTTTGGAGGACAGCATTATCGGTTGTTGTAACAAGATCCATTGATCCATCCTGGTCAAGATCCGTAAGAACCTTCCCTTGGTAAGTTGCCAGACTAATGTACTTCGGAAATCCCTCAGCATTTTGTCCTGTACTTGGGTTCTTGGCATGAATCGCAGAATAGTAACAAGTGCTTGTTGGATGAACAGAGTCTTCATAGATGATTTCTACGACACCATCGCCATCCACATCTGCTGCGAGCGCTCCGGAGGTATCTCCGTATTCAAGAACCTGAGGCCAAGAGTTACTCATTAAGGTGCCATCTGCTTCAAAGATGTATACTCTCCCAAGCCCCTGAGATTTATAGGATGCCCCGATTTCAAGCTCGCCGTCGTTATCAAAATCAGCAGCCATTGGTCGGATCCACGTAAACCTATCGCCATTTCCAAGCTGAGGCCATCCTGGCAACTGCTCACCGGTTACGGTATTGAATACATGTATTCCGCCCAGATCTCCGACAATCAATTCATCGATTCCATCGTTATTGAGGTCTGCAGCAGACGATTGCGGTAAGTTGAAATCGACATATGACAGAGGTTGAGGCCAATGCTCATTGAGTGTCGTGCCATCGAGATTAAAGATCTTGATACCACTTCTCGATAAGCTATTTTCAATATGCTCTGGGGCTGCCATAGCAATCTCAAGATCGGGATCTGCGTCGAAGTTGCCTATTGTTGGATTCGACTCCATCGATGTCCAAGTGTTAATTGGCCATGACTGCGGCCAGCCTGGTAGCGGATTGAGCATCTGGTCAGTGACCGTAAGCGTCCTTTCTAATCCGCGGTGCATGATAATGAGTTCCATTTCACCGTCTCTGTTCAGATCCGCCTGTGCCGTAAAGGATGTATAGTCAAGAAATGCAGTTTGAGTATCTATACTTGTTACGGTCAATCCCTCTGAGTCTTGTATAAAGGATGAGGAGTATCGGTGACCATCGTTACTATGATTGAAGTGTCGCATAGCATAGAAATCTCCCTCTTCATCAGGCAGGAATTCTCCTGCTAAAAGCGAAAAGGAATTGATACGTACGCCTTCGATGTCTGAGAGAATCGGATCGAGCCTATCGCCAGAGGCAGAAACACGCTCAACGGAAAGAGCTGTACCTGCATCGTTATAGTAGGCAAAAGCTATCTCCATTCCTTCTCCAGTAGAACTTGGTATGACCTGTGGAATGATGTAGCGACGAGGGTAGATCGGCGCACCGTTATTATAACCAACAGGATACTCAGGAATGTCCACAGGTTGACTCCATTTGAGCTCCTGATCAATATGCATCTCTGAAAAGTACTCTGTTGATTCTGGAGTGCCTTCTCCAGAATCAACCCTGAGTCGGAACCGGTAGAAGCCGGTATCTAGTTCTTGTGGTAAGTCAACTGTACCAAGGACCCCTGATTCAACAGATTGTTGCCCGTTGTGTGTCAGGGTAACCCCATCTGTCCTCCAGTTTTCTGCGCCGATTTTCTTATATTCAATGAAATAGGATTGGTTGTCTCCAAGTTCAACTGAACCTTCAACATCAAAAGATGAAGTGCTGTTGTCACATAAGAATGGGCGTGTGATTTCAATCTTATCAACATCAAATGAATGATAATCCGTACTTAAGAGTTGATTCGATTCTGAATAGACTTGAAGGCGAACAAGATTCGCTCCTTCAGGGAGCGATGCTTTATTCATCACGGGTAAGAGCAGTGATTGAAAACCATCCTCAGAGTCTTGGGATAGTCCTTCTTGATGTTCGATCCATTCAAAATCCTCAGGAAAGATTTGCATCTGAAAGAAATAAGGAAGAGGTCCAACTCCTGTGACATCAAATGTATAACGAACGGCTCCTGCTGAGAGTGGGATGTTATGCCGACCAAACACAATGCGATACTGAACTTCATCCTCGGTATCAAGTACTCGTTCGAGTCGTGTAATCATTGGGTGATTATCTAAGTTGTTTGGGTGTAGGTGAGGTAGGCCATGACCTTGCTGAAAGACATCGTATGGTCGCGCTATAGGTTGTCCTGCTCCGAGCCAAACCCCAGCATTTCGGATGAGATGTTTGACTTCTTCGGGGCGCCATTCGTCCGCATTTCCTCCGTCGGATCCATATTGCAGTACGAGTGCTGCAAGGCCTGCGATATGCGGAGAAGCCATGGAGGTTCCCGATAGTTCGACATGGTCTGCCAATCCACCACAAGGTGGGAGATGCCCAAATGCGCTCGTGAGTGATCGAGCTGCGCAGATATTCTCTCCTTGAACGGAGCCTCCACCTGGAGCAACAACATCTGGTTTTACATGTCCTGAGTTTGTAGGACCTTTTGATGAAAAATATGATATTCTTGTGTCATCGGTATTTGAACCTACCGTGATAACTTGTTCGGCAGTACCAGGAGTTCCTACCACTCGGTATCCCATCTCCCCAGCGTTCCCTGCTGAAACAACGACGACAGATCCAGCTTCTACAAGATTGTTGGCAGACAGAGCGAGGGGATCGTAAGAGTCGTTTGTATATGCTCCAAGACTGATATTGACGACATCGAGGTGATCGGAATAGTCATCATCGTTGTTTGGATCTGCTGACATCTCAAAGCTAGCCATGATATCTTCAAAGGCACCAGAACCACTCTGATCGAGTACTTTATACGCGTATAAAATTGCTTCTGGAGCAACTCCGAGCATCGCAGGGTGCGAAGATGCTGCAATGGCAGCTACATGAGTTCCATGACCGAAATCATCCATGGGGTCTGGATCATCGTTGGAGATATCATACCCACCCTGAATGCGGCAGTCTGGTCCTATTGAGGTACACTCTCCAAATGCGGCATGGGTATAATCGATACCGCTGTCAATAATTCCTATGGTAATACCTTCTCCTTTGAGATTGAGTTCGTGGCTCCAGAAGTTGTTTGGTATCTCGAGCATCGGAACTGATACATCGAGAAATGCTTCCACTTCGAGAGAGGTATGAACATTTTTTACAAAAGAAAGTTGGGCGAGGGCGTCGCGTTCTTGTGTCGTTCCCTCGAAGGCGAATCCGAAGAAAACCTTTACAAATGTTTTGCTAACTCTGGAGCTAATGCCTGGAACAAGAGACTCGAGGTTGGCTAGGACAGTCGTAAGCTCTTGACGTCGTTGCTCAGTGAGCGATGCGGCGGCTGCATAGCTTTCTTCCGTGCGCGGATAAGCTCCTAAGGCGCTGACTCCTGGCTCACCAATGAGTTGAACAATATAACTTTCAGGAGAAGCAGGTTTTGTAGGTCCCTTAAATGTTCGTAAATCAATATTCTTTTTTGATTGCGTTTGTGAATTGAAGACTTCCCTTACCTCTGATGGGCCTGTAGGAGGATCCGCTACGTGAAGCGTGTCGGCTGTTGCGTATGTGGTAAGAGACAGAATTGTTATGATAGTGGCAATAGTTCTCTTTTGTTTGATAAGCATAGATGGGTGCTCCTTAACATCATTTTACGTTTTGAATTTATTGAACCTCCAAGATTCGGTGTGTGTGCTTTTCCACTTGCCCTCCTGAGCCAAACTCAAATTGAACAAATCGAATACCACTCGGTAAGTCTGGCAACGTCAGCGCTATGCTGTGTTTTCCTGCGTTTAAAAGCCCAAGGTTCTCTTCAACAATTTTTCTGCCGCCTATATCAAAAACGGTGAGATTGAGCTCTTTTGGTTCGGGAATTTCAAATTGTAAAGTAGTTTGACCATTAAAAGGATTTGGATAGTTCCTGATGGTCTCGAAGTACTCAGGTTGTTGATTCGCTAGAGGAGCAATTGAGGTATAGGGATCACATACTGCACCTGGAAAATGGTCTTCGAAGAGACCGCACGCAAAATCTAATGGAGATTCTGAAGGGTAGTATGTTTCATAGTCGTAGCCTTGTGAAGTCATGTGAGAAATCTGCCCAGGTGTGAGGGGGCCATTTCTAGAGTCACGATAAAGAATGCCTGGGCAATCCATCGCAATTCCATCGACGACTTGAGAAAAAATAGCTCCATCAACAATGAACGGATCTTCTGGGGGAGCAATATCCATAAAAAGATAAGGAGAAAAGACGGTCACCCCTTGATCAGCTAGTATAGTTGCGATGGAATCTGTCTCAGCGGTATACAGATGTTCAGGCGTTTCTTGGATGGATTTTGGAGCAATCTGTTGAGCCTGGTCGCTTGCTTGAGAAGCAGCGGAGTTCAGTAGAAGAGACAAAAAGATAGCGGAAAGTGGAAAAAGAGCTTCAGCTCTATGTGCTGACGGGAGAGAGAGCGTGTCTTCCGTGAAGGTCGATTGAGGTGGAGCTATCTGTGGTGTTGGTTTTTCGAGCATAGTCCCATTTTTTCGAATAGCCAGGTCAATGTGGCACTCTGCCCTAAGCAGAATGAATCAAAACCGAACATGAAAAACAGGGGCAGTGGATGCCCGAATTGTGCGTTTATAGCATGCGAAAGAAAGTTACTAAAACATTTTTTGAATAAATCATTTCAATTCCCAGCGCGGGAGCAGGAAGCACTTAAAATCAAAGGATTTTTTTCGAGATTAAGTTCTACAGAACCTTGAAGATCTGAGAATCGCGCATAGTTCTCTGTAGCATCTAATGGAGAGGAGTTTCTCACCTGAATTGAGAGGGGTTCATATGTCTGCGAATATCGAAAAGTTGCAGCAAGTTATCTCGAGTTACTTTGGCACATCAGAGCCAATTGATGAGTCTACTGTTGCTGCTGACATTGATGGTTGGGATTCGCTTGCGCATGCGAGTTTGATGATTCGTGTCGAAGAAGAATTTGATGTTCAGTTTCCTATGGAGGCTATTTGGAAATTAAAAAATGTAGGTGAGATGGCTTCTCTGATTGCAAAACTTCGAGAGGGGGCCTAATGCAGCAGCAAGAGAAAAAGCCAACACTAGTTCTCTACGGCAACTGCCAGTTGTCTTGCGCCAAATATATCCTTGAATGTCTTCCTCGCATTACTGATCAGTTTGATATCGGCTTTGGCACGAGTATCGAGATTGATAATGGAATTGATGACTATAACTGCGTCGATCAAGAGATCCTCAAGCGGTGCCAGTTTCTCGTTGAACAAATTGCTGAAGAAGAGATGGCAAGCCGTTTTGTCCCATTCTCACAGACGGAGCTGCTCCCAAAGGATGTAAAACGATATAAGATTCCTTCACTGAGTGGCGCGCTCTACTGGCCGACGCACTTTCATGATTTTCGAAATAAAGATTATCGTGAGCTTGAAAAGTATTCAGGCAAAGGTCCCTATCCTGTAGGAGATAGAGTTATCAACAATATGATTCGAGATGGAGCAGATCCGAACACTGTTGCTCAAGAATATATTGAAAGTGACTTCGGGGCCCTTATGAATCTCGCGCGTCTTTTTGAGATGTGGAATTATTGTGGTACGCAACGAGATCTCGATTCTGATATACAGATTCATTCATACGTTCTTGAGAACCTCCAAAAGAAGCAGCTCTTCTATACCATTCGCCACCCGACCATGGAGATGATGGCGGTTTATGTTGCCTCAATCCTTGATGCTCTTGGTTTGTTGTATTCAACATACTGGGATGATGTTCAAAAAATTACCTATGATCCAATTGAGGAGTATCACTTTCCGGTGCACCCCTCGATTGGAGCAAGTTACGGAATGGAGTGGATAACGCCTGAGAAAACGTATCGACACTATAATAATGGATCTTTTTCTTTTCCCGAATTTATTTATCGCTATGCGCACTTTACCCATTAGATTGTGGAAACGGTAACGACAAGACTTCAAGCCATATGTGAACGGAGCAAGACATCGCCCGCCCTCACACTTGTGCGTGATGGCAAAGATGATTTGACTTTTTCCTTTGGCCAGGTTTTTGGCTGGATGTGTCGCTATGCGACGACTTTTCAACAGCACGGAATCTCACAAGGTGATGTGGTCCTCATTTTTGCTCAGCAAGGCATAGATGCGATAGCTGCATTTTGGGGAGCAATGCTCATTGGGGCCATCCCCTCGTTTATGCCATCACAGACAGATCGCCAAGATCCTAAGCTCTTTTGGCAAAAGCATGCTGAGCTTTGTAAGTATATTGAGGCTAAGCTTATAGTAACAACGCGAGAAAACGCTAAGGTTATTGAGCAGCATGTTCCCAATCACTCTATGCAGATTTTTGAAATAGAAAATCTTGGCTCTACCAATGATGAGCTTGAGCGCCCTGTTACTACGCTCGAAGATTTGGCCCTTTTACAGCACAGCTCGGGAACAACTGGGCTCAAGAAGGGAGTGATGCTCTCTCACGGTGCGATACTCAAGCAAGTCGATTGCTATGCTGATACACTTTCTCTCTCTGATGATGATGTTTTCATTTCGTGGTTGCCGCTTTATCACGATATGGGACTAGTGGCTTGTCTTCTCGTTCCCTTCCTTCGTGGAAACCATCTGGTGCTCCTCGATCCGTTTGAGTGGGTAGCGTCGCCGCTTTCACTTTTCGAAGCGATAGAGCGTCATAGGGGGACGCTCACGTGGTTGCCAAATTTTGCCTATCACCACTTGGCTCGATTCTCTCAAGACTCATCCTTTGACCTCTCTCATATGAAGGCATTTATCAACTGTTCTGAGCCGTGTAAGTGGAACTCTTTTGAACTCTTTGCAGATGCGTTTTCTTCGTGTGGGGTCGCTCGTCGTCAATTACATACTTGTTATGCAATGGCAGAAATGGTTTTTGCAGCTTCTCAGAGTCCGTTGGAGTTTCCCTGTGAACCTCTCTACGTTGATTCACGCGCATTGCAGGATCACCGTGTCGTTATCTGCAGTGCGCAGCATGAAGATGCTCTTCCTCTTCTTTCTTCTGGCAGAATGCTACCAGGGGTTTTCGTTGAAATTGTTGATAATGAGGGAGCCAAGCTGCCTACGGGAGTTGTTGGGGAGATTGCACTCTCTGCAGATTTTATGTTTTCTGGATACTACCGAGAAGATACTTCTCAGTATACACCGACAGGAGCCTACCTCACGCGTGATCTTGGATTTCTCCACGATGACTTGCTCTATGTATTGGGAAGAAAAGACGACCTTATCATTACCTGTGGAAAGAACGTTTATGCTCATGCGATCGAATCTGATGTCTCTCTGATTGAAGGAGTTGTTCCTGGGCGTGTTGCTGCATTTGGAGTTGATGACGAGGCACTATCAACGCAAAAAGTAGCTGTTGTTGCTGAATCAAGGCTGACTGATTCCACAGAAAGAAAGCTCTTACGGCGTATGATTGTTGAGCGTGTACATTCCCTCTATGATATTACTCCTGCTTCGGTCCGAGTTGTTGAGCCGGGCTGGATTGTTAAAACGACGAGTGGGAAGATAAGTAGGGAAGGAAATAAAGCGAAACACCTTCAGCAGTAGAAAGCCTCTTAGCAAAAAATGGCATACCCTGCACTAGAAAGAATGAGTGAGAGTAAGGGAGTAAAGAGCCAAGCGAGTGATATAGTTCGAATCCTCTCCAATTTGAGTCCGCTTCCCCCGGTGAGAAACCCAATACCACAGATGGCTCCAACTAAAGCGTGGCTGGTGCTTACGGGAATCCCGACAATCGCAAAGATATGCACGGTGATGGCCATAGAAGTGACGGCCACGAGGCTCATAAGCGCATCGAGTCGCATGATTCCAGTGCCTACAGCAATCATCATTTTTTTGCTGTAGGTTAATGTTCCAAAAGAGATAAAGAGGCCCCCAAGGAGTGCAAGGTGCAAATCGGTAAGTCCCAGAGCCGTAAACTGACCAGAATAAATACCGGTTACATTCGCAACATTGTTTGCGCCGAGTGTATAGGCGCCATAGCACCCAACCACAACAAGGCCACCCCAGATAAGTTGATCGCGGGTAAGGATCCCCATAGGGACACGGGTAAAAAAGAGGGAGAGAAGTTTATAAACTACCATTCCAATAAGGAGGCTTCCAATAGGGGTAGCTACCCAACAGATGAGGATGGTCGTCAACCCTGACCAGTTGACCGTATCTGAGGCAAGGCCGATTCCTGCTATGGCTCCAACCATAGATTGGGAAGCACTAATCGGTAGTGCTTTAAGTATCATGAAGGTCACAGCAAGGCCTGCTGCCACAGACGCAACCAAGACTGTACGGAGGTTTTGTTCTGCGAGATCTCTATAGGTATGCATTCCGGCTTCTCCTTGAAGGACGGCCCCTAAGATAACCATAACCGAGCAGAGAAGTGTTGCTTTACGAAAAGAGATAACTCGCGATGCCACAGCTGTGCCGAAAACGTTTGCGGAGTCTAGAGCACCAAGAGCCCATCCCATAAAGACACCGCCGGAAAGAGGAAGGAGAGACATTTCGGTTAGATTCCTCTTTTGGCAACAACAATTCGAACTCTATCGCCAACATTCTCAGCGTGATCACTAATAGAGACGACTCGCTCAACAAACTCTCTTAGGAGAAGCTTCTTATATCCTTTTGTCTCACTAGAAAATATTGATTCGATCAGATCGGTTTCAATTTTGTCTGCGACACTCTCAAGTTCGTTAACTCTTCCTACCGCCTCAACTGCTAGCCGAAAATCGGTAAAGAGTTGTTCTTGGGACTCAAGCATTGCCAGGACGCACCGCTCTGATATTTTGGCGAGTTCTTTAATTTGCTCATGAAATTCGGGTGGAATGTCAATGTGGTGGGTACGGAGCATGGTGGCCGTTGACTCAGCTCTATTTGCAATTCGGTCAGTAGATTCGAGTAATCCGAGCAAGTCGCCTCGGGATTCAGGATAAAGAGATTTGCTGTAGAGCATAATCTCAAGTTCCCGTCTTATATCATCGGCTCGTCCTTCAAGCCTGCTTACATCCTTAATGTCTTCTTTGAGTTTCTCTCTATCACTCGTTTCACAATACATTTCAATAGCTTCTCGCATACGTTTAACGCACGCAGCGACTGTTTGGCGAAATTCGGATAGATCATCTTGGATTTTTCGCTTTTGACTCTGAAACAACATAAAATGCGAATACCCCCGGGATAATTGTTAGTATTTTGTTAGAGTATCGCTTAAGTTACTAAAATAGCAAAGTATTTATTTTTGAAGAGATGGGGCAATTGTTCAAGTTTACGTGTAAGCGGCGCGTTAGGCAGGAAGAGAAAAAATCTCTATCTTCTTTCCTTCAATCGTTATGCACCCATCTTCTTCAAGCCCTTTGAGTGCACGGGTAACCATCTCTCTTGAAGTGCCAGCCATGGCAGCGAGTTCTTGGTGGGTTGGTCGTTTATCGATGATGTGAACCGTCGTTCCCTCGCGCTCTTCTGATGAAGCGAGTCCTTGAAGCGTTCGAGCAACGCGGCGATAGACGTCAAGTAGCGCAAGGTCGCCTATCTTTGAGCTTGCATCACGCAGGCGTATGGCGAGTTCTTTTGAAAGTGAGAGCAGCAGTCCGGGGTAGGACTTGATATGAGTATGAAACGCTTCTTGTGAAAGAATAGCAAACTTACACGGCTCAAGGGTGCTTACATCAGCAGAGCGACCTTCGCCAGTCAGTAGTGAGATCTCGCCAAGAAAATCTCCACGGTCAAGATGCGAGAGTACAACTTCTTTTCCGTCGTTACTTGCAAGAGAAACTCGGGCTTTCCCATCGAGAATGAACATGAGGCTTGTTGAGTGTTCTTCAGCTTGAATAACAGAAGCATTCTTTGCACAATCGCGCTCAATCATGATCTGAGCAAGGGCTTCGAGTTCTTCTTCGGGAAGCTTGGCCAGGAGTGGGACAAGTTTGAGCTTATTGGGATTCATGGAACAGTATAATAAAAAGATTATTCAACTTGTTGTTCAGATACTGCTTTTTGATCTTCTTCACCACATTCGGATGTTTCTGACACTTGCTCTTGGAGAGTGTCCTCCTCAGTCATTTCTTCAATGGTTGTTTCCTCGTCCGTGGGAGGAGCTTCACTCGCCTCTTCCGAGGTATCTTTTGGTGCATCTGATTCTTCCATAGCTTGTGAAGCTTTTGAGACCATCTGCTCAGCTTGTTCAGCGGTAATCCCGTGTTTCTTGAGCAAGCGTTGCCACACCCGTTTACTTACGCCAGTATACTTATCTTTCTCTAACCCCGGAAGAGCTCGTTTAAGGATTTCATCGGGTATCGCTACTTTGACTGCGTTTTCTGGCTCAGCTTCTTCTGTTTTATCGTTGAGTTCACGAAAATACTTATCGGCAATATCTTCGTGAAATTCTGTTTGAAGGGCAGCAAACTCTGATGGGATAGTGTTGAATTTCGTAAACATTCCACGTTTTACATCACGTGCTGCCTTATCTACTTCTTTTAAGATAAGATCAAGCGCACTCGTAACATCAATTTTACGATTAGCAATTTCAGCTTCCTCTGACCAATACTCTAGTGCTTCACCAATATCTTCTCTGTCAGCAGCATTCCCTTGAGTAGAAACAACAGCGTTAAAGCCAAGCATCTTGGGCATCATGCGATCGAGTTCGCCTTTTACAATTTGATGGACCTGAATAAATGCACAGGGGAGATCTTTTCCAAGTTCGTTGTAATCTTTGACAAAAGCTTTTATGTCATCTTCTTCAAATTCGCTGTCAACAAAGCAGAGGTGAAAATCGTTGTCGCGAAATGATTGAACTGCTTTGTGTAGATTGGTTGTATATTCAACTTCACCAAAGTTGTAATGAGGGCCATAGGCTTCTTTGATCGCCTTAGCGAGTCGACCACTGCGGTCTTTGTTATTCACGACGAGAACGTCGAATTCCATGTTCTCTAGCAACATGAGTTTGCTGCCCCTGATGTTCTCAATTGAGAAAATTTCCTACTTCTACCTTAGAAAGTCGGCAAGAAAGCGGTATAACTCAAGGTTCTCATAGGCAATTTTCTGTAAGTGTAAAAAACGCCTGGATCGTTAGACCTCGGAAATGATTGAAGTTTTTAAGACTTAGTGCCTAGTTCTTCAAGTAGGGTGCCTAGATGGGCCGTTGCTCGATAGAAGTTTTCGAGCAGAATGTTCTCGTTTGGAGCATGAACCCTTGAGTCAGAATGCCCTACACCGAGAGAGGTAACAGGCATTTGAAAGGGGGCGCAG
>JAUIBK010000001.1 GCA_030428205.1 bacterium | reverse complement strand
GGCCCAAATGTAAATATTTCAAATCTTAAAGAAACCCTTCAAAAAGTTGCGCCTACGCATTCTGCTAAATGGCGAAATATTAAGTTTTAAATTCAACTGTATTATATTAATTATTATAATAGATTTTATCGATTTATGAACATACGAGATATTGAATATTTTCTAGCAGTTAGCGAGACGCGCCACTTCGGACAAGCTGCTGCCCAGGTACACGTCTCCCAGCCTACCCTCAGTATGCAGATCAAAAAACTCGAGGAAGAGCTTGGCGCACCACTCTTTGAACGTTCAAATAAAGAAGTGCTCATTACCGAGCTTGGGCAAAAACTTCTGCCGTATGCAAGGCAGATACTTCTCAGCGTACAAACCATGCGAGACCTGGGAGCACAAGCGACGGAACCACTCAGTGGTGATATTCATCTTGGAATCTTTCCTTCGCTTGCACCATACCTCCTTGGTGGAATCGTCACTCCTCTTCGCAGAAACTTCTCTAAAATTCGATTTTACTTTCATGAAAAGCAGTCTGAAGATCTCCTCTCAGAACTCATTACAGGTAAAATTGATTTTGCTATCCTCGCTCTTCCCATAGATGATGACTCACTGTCTTCCATCCACCTTTTCGATGAGCCATTCTACCTCTCTGCTCCTCGCAAACACCGATTGGCAAAGAAAAAAAGTCTTTCCTACAAAGATCTTCATGGAGAAGAACTTCTTCTTCTCGAAGATGGACACTGCTTTCGTGAACAAGCGTTAGATGTGTGCCATTTAGCGAATGCTACTGAGTCGCCAAATTTCATGGGAACAAGCATTGAAACACTAAGAAGTATGGTTGCTGCGGGAACAGGAATAACGCTACTACCAAAGCTAGCACTAAAAGGAAATCAAAAGAATATTGTCTCTATTCCCTTTCGTGCGCCTACCCCAAAGCGCTCTATTGCTCTCTTTCAGCGCAAAACATCACACAGAGAAGAACTCTTTACAGGGATTGCTGAGGTAATCCAAAAGCAGATGGTGTGAGGTCAGGATGCCTGAACAAACCTGAATGTATGCCGCACTTAAGAGGCACCCTCATCACCGTGACCAGAGTCCTACGACTCCGATGCGACAGAAATACGTTGTTTGTATTGCCATCGATAGTAGTAGATGACGACAACGAGCATGAGCTGCGAAACACTGGCTATACCGTACGTTGTAGCAAGCAGTGTCCCAAGACCAGGGGCATCAGTTGTCCAGCTGTAACCGAACATGAAGAGATAGTTCCAAAGCATCCAGAACTGGAACCTTCTCGCCTGATATCCTCCACGATCACGGAGCACTTGCTGTACTTGACGTAAGGTTGCGAATGGAAGCGCAAGGAAACACACGAGCACTCCTCCTCGAAAGAAGGACTCAACCCACTGTGGTGTTGGCACCAGAACGAGCATAAGTGAGCCAGCAATGAGTGGGGAAATGATACCCCACGCTCGCCGATTCAACTCTCGGTGACTCAACGTGCGATCCTTCTTGAGCATTCGTTTTTTGAGCTGATACGTAGCAGCCCAAGGACGAAGCACAAGAAAGATACTCGCCGTAAGTGGATCTTCAAGGAGCACAAGCGCACCCACTGGTACCCAGAAAGCAAAACGCCCGAGGTGCAGATAGGTGAGAAGAAGAGACTGTCGCACAGACGCGCGCTCATCTCCCTGCGCTACTCCTGATACCACTCGATAAATATGCTTCCGCGCTCCAAATTGTGCGAGAACGAACGCCAGATTAGCCAGCAGCCACAAACTCCAACGTAATACCACTTCTTGCTCAGCAGCGCTGACAGCAAGAACCGCTTGTTCAACCAAAAGGTACGCTCCTTTCTTCTTATGAATACGAATGAGACGAATAAGAAACGGGGAGACGCACACGAGAACCGTATGACACCCTAACCCCGACACAGCAAAGTGAGCTCTGCTGTGTCGGGGCGAAAAGTTATACTACTACTCAAAAAAAAGATGTGAGTTGAGCCTAACGTAACAGAATGGCAAAAGCTACTCTGGAGTTCCAAAGGGATCTCGCTCAACAATGACACCATCTTCTAGTGTATAACCTTCAAGTGAATCTGCTTTCGCTTGGATAACAATAAATTGAAGCTCTTCTCCTCCAGTATTTCTCCAAGCTCTTTCACCTGAGGGATTAACTTTTATGACACTCCCGGATGAAACAGGAATGATTTCGTCATCTACCTGAAACTCTCCGTTTCCTTGAAGAAAAATATATATTTCTTCATTTTGCTTATGAGCATGGCAGAAAGGTGTTCCCTGCCCCGGCAGGAGCGCATTGAGAGACACTTCGCAAGAAGTGAGATCGAGCCGATCTTTAAGAAAGTATTTTCCGGGAAACGAAATATCTCTCTCGGGCACCTCTACTGTTTGGGTCTTCCAGTCACTCATAGGCTTTGTCACCTGCATTGTATAGTTTTTCATTTGTCACTCCTCTTATTAGTTAAGGACCAAGTGGTCCATAATTAGGTAAATTTTTTTTACTGCTCCAGTGTACTTAACAACACATCCACAGATTGCTTGAGGTGCTGCTTACTCATGCCGCCTTTAACCATATTTTTTAACCCCGAAAGATTTACTAGCAGATACCTCGCAAGAGCCCTGGAATCTTTCTCCGCTGGGATAAACCCTTCTTCTTGTGCCCGCGCAACAATGGCACAAAAGAAGCCCTCAAGTTGAGCAAGACTGTCACGAATGACCTCTGAAATAACAGGATCTGTTTGTCCTATTTCACTTGCAGTATTCATGATAAGGCAGCCATACTTGCTGTTTCCTTTTTTTGCTTCCTCTGGGATCGAAAGAAAAAGGTGATGGAGGTATTCTCTAGCAGAGGAGGCCTCCTCGTATCCATTTTGAAACAACGAGAAGACATCTCTTCGGTAAAAATCGATACACCTCTGAAACAGATCGTGTTTACTCTCAAATGTTTGGTAGAAACTACTTTTCGAAAGGTGCATAGCGTCAAGAAGATCGCTCAGAGAAGTTGCCTCATACCCCTTAGCCCAAAAAACATGCATAGCCTGCTCAAGGGCAAGCTCAGGATCAAATTCTTTGGGGCGTCCTCGTACCATGAGCTTATTTTAGGACTAATTGGTCCATATATTCAAGAGCTCAAACCTATTGCAAGTTTTTTGCATTTGAAGTAGCCTCTCATCTGAAATTTTCTCTCAGTAGGTACTTTTAGAATGAAATCAGCAGCTTTCTATCTTCTTCTCATTCCCGTATTCCTCTCTCCCCTCCTCACTACAGCTGAGGAACACAGCCACAAAGAGGCCACCCCCCCAACAACTATCCTGATTACCGGCTCGCTCTCTCCCCAAGGAATGGCTCGGATTGGAAAACCGCTGTCTTCTGTCTCGGGGAAAAAGCTTTCGCAAGCAACAGAGGCATCAATTGGTGACACCCTCTCTCGTCTGCCAGGAGTAAGTAGTAGTAGCTTCGGTCCTGGCGCAAGCCGACCCATCCTACGAGGTCTTGGAAAGGAGAGAGTTCGCGTTATTGAAAACGGCCTTGAAAACGGTGATGCCTCAGCCTCGTCTGACGATCACGCTGTGACACTCGATCCTCTCACGACAGAGAGAATTGAAATCCTACGTGGTCCCAGCACCCTCATGTACGGAAGCCAAGCTATTGGCGGTGTCGTAAATGTCATCGATGAGAGTATTCAGGAAGAACGGGTTGGAAAAGCCTTTACTGGCAAAGCAACTTTTACCGGTGGAGATGAAGCTTCTGATGAGCTCTCTGGTGGAGCCGTTCTTCAAGGTGAAGCTGGACCAATCAACTGGTACGCCTCTGGTTTTGTTAAAGACACAAACGATATTCGTATTCCTGGCTCTGCGGAGTCTTCACTCCTTCATGAACAAGAAGAAGAACATGAACACCACGAAGACGAAGAGGAACACGAAGAAGAGGAACACCACGAGGACGAAGAAGAGAACCAAACGGGGCGACTCGAAAACAGTGATACTGAAAGTTACGGCTTTAAAACTGGTCTCTCACACGTTTTCGAAAATGGCTTCTTTGGCTTAGCTGTTCGCCACAACGGCTCTGAATACGGAATCCCTGGGGGACACGCTCATCACCATGAAGAAGAAGAGCATGAGCACGAAGAAGAAGGGGACCACGAGCACGAAGAGGGAGAAACTCCCGTGCGTATCGACATGGAGCAGACAAGAGTTGAAACACGTGGCGCAGTGCACCTGCACGAAGGATTTCTTGACACTGCCCGCTTTGGCTTTTCCTACTCTGACTATGAACACAAAGAGCTTGAAGGGTCCGAAGTCGGCACAACCTATAAGCGTGACTCACTTGAAACCCGTGTGCTTTTGACTCACCACCACACAGATATGCTCGAGGGCGGCGTAGGATTTCAACTCAACTATGATGATTTTTCCGTAAAAGGAGACGAAGCGTTTGTTCCCTCAAACGAAACACTCCTTCCTGCTCTCTTTGTCATTGAAGATTTTGCGATCAACAATGATTGGGTATGGCAACTCGGTGGACGCTACGAGCATGCAAACATTAATCCTGAGTTTATGAGCAGTAAAAGCTTTGATGCCATCTCAGCATCCACAGGGCTCATCTGGAAGCCAGGTGAGAGTCCGTATAGTGCCGCAGCGAACCTCTCTTATAGTGAGCGGGCTCCAAATGCTGCTGAGCTTTTTGCCGAAGGGGCTCACATCGCATCTCAAATTTATGAGCGGGGCGACAGCTCACTTGATACCGAAAGCTCAGTGAGTGGAGAAATTATTTTTCGTAAGCACAAAGGCTCAGTACGTGGAAGCTTTACTGGATTTATCCAAGAGTTTGATAACTACATCAATCTTCAACCTCAAGGAGTAGAGATCGAAGAGTTCCCTCTCTTTGCGTACCAGGGAATTAACGCACGTTTTTGGGGCTTTGAGTCCGAGCTTAAAGTTGATCTTCCAAGCGTTGCGCAGCACAATTTTACTCTAACATCTGGGATTGATTACGTTCGTGCTCAAGATACGGACACAGACCGAAGTCTTCCACGAATTACCCCAGTGCGAACCAGTGTTGGACTTGAGCATTCCTACAATGAGTTTGCCTCATACATTGAAGCACAATTTGTCGAGCCTCAGACCGATGTGGCAGAATTTGAGCTTGTAACAAGCGGATATGTCTTGCTTCGAGCTGGAGCAAGTTACACACTTCCTCTTGACGAATATGAAGTCGACTTTTTCATTAAGGGAACAAACCTCTTCAATGAAGAAGCACGTGTACATACCTCTTTTCTCAAAGACCAGGCACCACTTCGAGGGAGAGCGTTCTATACCGGCTTCACCTTTTTCTTTTAGGGAACATGTATGACTCACGACTTTACTGCGAGTGCTCTTGCTCAACTGAAAAAAGCTGGCTACCGAATCACACAAGCTCGACGCTCGCTGCTTGAAGTCCTTTCTGAAACAAAGAGGCCACTTCACGCAGCAGAAATCCACGAGCTGCTTGAGGAAAACAAACAAGCGATTGACCTTGTCTCAGTGTATCGAATCTTGGAAGTACTGCTTGATTTAGGCCTCGTTCACCGTGATCTGGACGAGCAAGGCTTCTTTCCTTGTGCACACTGTCCAGATTGTCCAGAACACACCCATGTTGTTCTCAAATGCACTGATTGCCATCAAATACGAGAACTCGATTATCATGGAGAGATCTTTAGTAAAGGCTTCTATGGTCAACTCTCAAAGCTACACTCTACCTTAAAAAGCAAGATGGTCTTTTTAAGTGAGCAATGCCAAGCTTGCGCAGCTTAACCACCCTTAATCATAAACATGCTTTACAGCTATATCTTGAAGAACTCCTTCATATCTCTCAATTTCTTTCTCAATTGACCCAATCTGAGAATCTGATAGGTCCTTCTTCCAGCAAACCATTCGACAGACACTCACACTCATAGAGCAAAGAATTGTTCCATAACCACTTTCTCCATCTGAAGGAGCAAGATATTCATAGTCTATTGATAAGAGCAGTACACCCTTTAACGAGTCTTTCTCTTACTCGGTGAAGGTTTTGGATATCTTGTTGCCTCTCTGTTCGTCTCGGAACAAAGTACATATTGGGACGCTGAGCCGCTTCACATATAGTTTGACGTATTGAGGGGCTATCAGCTTGACGGCAAATCCTAGTCTCTCAAATTCTCTCGCCCAGTGGTTTGCTCCTCCACATGCCTCGAGAGCTATTAGGCACCTTGGTAACTTACCAACTTCTCTCAATAGCTCGGCTCGATACACTCGTTTCTTCAATACTTCATCTCCACGCTTATTACTCCATGAACATGAAATACTTGTTTTGCTAGATCTACACCTAGAATATTTAACTCCACCTTGGCCTCTCCTCGGTTTATTCTGGTTTGCTCTTCACCGTAACACTTGGGCTCTTTAGAAGCCGGTGAAAACCCGGGGCGGGGTCATTCCATTACTAGAGTTTTCTCCAGATGCGAGGAAGTCCGTGTAGGTCAGCCTCTTGTTTGCCAGATTGTACCTGCGGATCACGGGTATCTCGGTAGGGTGGGGAAAACTCCAGCTGAAATCCACGCGAGAGAAGCTCTGCCGGAATATCAACATCATTGCAGGCGTCCCAGTGGTGAGCGTGGTCTCGTATATATATTGCTCCTCCGGGTCGAATGACGCGATCAAACTCCTGAATCATATGGCTGACGAGATCGGTGTTGATCTCGAGGAGAACCTGCACACACAAGATCAGATCAAAGTGATTGTCGGGAATCAAGTCGGTGCGCCAGGTAGGAAGGTGAAAGACACCGTGTGCCTCTGTTACGTAGAAATCATCTGGAGCTATCATGTATTCGTTGAGCGGGAGCTCAAAATGAGAGTAGTAGAAGTTTTGAAGACAGTAGGATCGCTCAATGCCTTCAACGGCAACGTAGTTGAGGTCAGACACTTTTTGAGACCAGAGGTTTAGTTGGCGTCCGTATCCAGCACCAAAATCAAGCACTTTTCGCACACGCATTCTCTCAGGAAGAGGGTAGAAGTTCTGAAAGATGAAATCACTCGCATTGTAGTGGTCGACGTGTGCAAAGGTGTATTCTGTATCAGGAAACGCCCTGCTCACTATTTCGGTATTTCGCTTCTGGCTTAATTGAGCAAGTGGCTCAACCATCTCTTGAGGTAAGAAGTTCTTGTCGACCCGTTGCCACTGAAACCACTCTAAAATTCCCTCATATCCCTGAAACGAGTGGTACTCCGGTGCGCACTCCCACTCCATGAGCCACTTGCGGTCTTGCAGCGATAGCTTTTCGACATCTTTTGTGCAGATATCTTGAAAGATCTCTTTTGTTACCGTTTCCACCGTTTTTACTCCTGTGGTGATAGGTGCTTAGCGGGGCAGCCCTAGGCTATCATACGTGAATTGAGCAAGATGGGGGAGGACGAAAGTGGGGATAGAAATATTTGATTAGCCCCTCAAAAGTCCTTAGAATAAACTTAATGATCCCACCCTTAATCATAAACATGCTTTACAGCTATATCTTGAAGAACTCCTTCATATCTCTCAATTTCTTTCTCAATTGACCCAATCTGAGAATCTGATAGGTCCTTCTTCCAGCAAACCATTCGACAGACACTCACACTCATAGAGCAAAGAATTGTTCCATAACCACTTTCTCCATCTGAAGGAGCAAGATATTCATAGTCTTCAGTTTCAAACTCGCACTTATGTCTTAATGCCTCACACTCATAGAGTGAATTACTGTAAGACTCAGCGGCATCTACACACACCGGGGGAACAGCCGTACTATTTTGGCACCACCTAGACCAATCACTCTCAGGATTATCAGGTGCGGTGTACGGTGCTTTGACTTCTTCTTGATATTTTTCGGCCGGTTCCAAATGTAAAGTAGCGCAATGAGCTATCAGTGGATGACAAGAAGAAAGAAGCAATAGAAGAAGAAATTTTTTCATAGAAACATATATCCATTATAAAACTGACGGCTGCGAACATGTAGACAGAGCAAGTGGGGCAACACCTTCAGCCTTGATGAGCTCGCACATGCAAAACATGCTCTCCATTTCCTTTTTCGTCAGATCAAAAGATACCGTTGCATCTACAGAGCCATCGGCATTCCCCGTGGCGCTCGCTTGAGTATCATTTGGCAGGAGTCCTTGGGAGACAGCTCGGTTCGAGCTACAACGCCATGTTGCAGGAAAAAGTTGCGCACCTTCCTCAGTACAATCGCTATTGAGATCAAATGGGGGCACCTCAAGAATGAAATCTGCTTTGCCGTGGAGTGGATGTCCTAAACAGACACTGAGATGAACTTGAAAATCGAGTTCTCCAAGAAGAGTAGTTGCTTGAGGAGCAAAACCAAAGAACTGAACCATCCCCCAAGTTCCAGAGATATCCTCTCCCTCTTCAAGAGTTAATGGTGATCCGTCTGGATTCTGTAGCCCAGTAGATACACCTGTGACTTCAATATCAACTGAGTCTAAAGCCAAACCTGTCTGTGGTAGAGAAAAAATGAGTGTGAAAAATAAGCAAAGCGAAAGCTTAATAGACATAGAACCCCCCTTAACCCCATATATTACAAAGGATTGTCTTAACCTCGTTCTCATTATGAGGCATATACGATGAATCGCATCTTTACAGAGACGAAATACGAATAATTATGAGAGGGAAGGTGCATCCTGCTCCCTACACACGTGCGAGGATTCGACAGTAACTACTTCTTACACGCCGCAAAGATCTCTTGTGCATGAGCAGCTGCTACTTTGTGCTCAACCATAGGCGCAGGATAGTCCCCCACTCCTTCTTTCGTTTCAAGTTTATGAATCTCTTTCGGAGAAAGCGCAGCTAGCTCAGGAATCCACTGCTTAATATACTTGCACTCTGCATCGAAGCGTTCTTGCTGTCTCCAGGGGTTAAAGATTCGAAAGTATGGCTGTGCATCGCACCCTGTAGAAGCTGCCCACTGCCAGTTGCCGTTATTCACTGCTGGATCATAATCGACAAGTTTCTGGGCAAAATACTTCTCACCCCACCTCCAATCAATATGGAGATCTTTGGTGAGAAAGGAGGCTACCACCATCCGTACCCGGTTATGCATAAACCCAGTCGTATGAAGCTCTCTCATACCAGCGTCAACAAGCGGAAAACCTGTGCGCCCTTCACACCATTTTTTAAAATTTGATTTATTATTGTCCCAAGCAACACCTTCATATTGTGTATAAAAGCAGCCGCCTAAAACACGTGGGTAGTGATAGATGATATGTGTAAAAAAATCTCGCCAATAAAGCTCGCGGATAAGAGTATGAGACTCGCCAAGATGCTCTCTTATCTTGTGGTACACCTCACGGATAGAGAGCGTGCCAAACTTGTGGTGCGCAGAAAGCCCCGAAGTTCCTTCAAGCGCTGGAATGTTACGCTCATCGTCATAGTTTGAAAGCGTACAAGCACGCCCTAGAAGTTTGAGCCCTTCTTTTCTTCCCCCTCGTACAAAAATATCACTGTTCTCAACATAGGGAACATCACACGCATCAAGAGACCTTGCTCCCTTCACACGCTTTGCCAATGTGCAACTTTTCTTAAATGCCTTCCGAGGAGCAAGCACTTCTGACTGAGATGCTTTGCGATAAAATGGGGTATAAACCGAGTACGGTTTACCATCATTCTTGAGGACACTCCCAGGAGGCTGAAGGAGGGCATCGTGATACGCATGAAAAGCTACTCCATGCTTCTTACATATACTCTCGAGGGAGTCATCTCGCTTCTGAGCAAATGGGGTATAGTCTCTATTGCAAAAGACAGCATCAATACTTTTCTTTTGCAAAAGGTCTTCGAGTACCTCATCTGCTTTTCCTTCAAAACAAAAGAGTTGACTTTCTTTTCCTCTCAAGAGCTCATCAATTTCTCTGAGAGACTCCATCATGAACTGCACAGCCGAGTCTCCTCGGTAGACATTGTTATGCACCTGTCGAGGGTCAAAAATAAACGCTGGTATCAGGGTTTTTGAAACTTTTGTTGCTTCAAGCAACGCCGTGTTATCAATAAGACGTAAATCTCTTCGAAAGAGAAAGAGAGAAGTTCTATAAGAAGTCTCATGACTCATGTTGATCCAAAAGCTCCCATTGTTGCCAACCACCTCCTAACGCCTTAGAGAGTAAAACATAGGAAGAACTCACCTGCTCCCTACTCTCGCAAAGAGCACTTTCAACATCAAGCATCTGTGCTTGGGCTTCAAGAACGGAGAGAAGATCGATAAGGCCCTCCTCGTACTGTTCTCGAGCAAGCTCGTGGGCTTTTTGGGCTGAGGCAAATGCGATATCAAGTTGAATTTTGCGCCTACGCTGCGAAGAAAAGGTAACAAGCGATGACTCAACATCCTCGAGTGCTACAAGGACTTGCTTTTCATACGCATAAAGAGCCTCTTTCGCTCGTTCATCGGCTGCAGTAATTCGTGCTTGAATACGGCCAAAATCAAAAGGTCTCCAACTAATACTAGGGCCAAAAGCGTACCCTCTTGTATTTGCACCTCCTGTTAGATCGGAGAAGTGAGTGGCATCGACTCCAAGCGATCCACTAAAAGTAAGCTTTGGAAAGAGCTCAGAAACTGCTACACCAATCTGGGCTGTATACGAGGCAAGTGCTCGCTCTGCGATTTGAATATCTGGTCTTCTACGGAGAAGCTCCTCTGGCTTTCCAAGTGTAGCAGGGCCCGCATAATTTGGAATAGGTCCCCTTTTTTCAAGATCTGCCTCTAGATCTTTCGGGAATTTTCCTAAGAGAACAGATAGACGGTGGATGCTTGTTTGTACATGAGCCTCCCAAACAGGAACAACTGCTCGAGTTTGTTCTAGTTGAGATTGAGCTCTTACCGCATCAAGCTCACTCACAACGCCTGTGTCAAACTTAACCTGAACAAGCTCTAGAGTGTCTTCTTGGATATCTAAGTTCTTCTGTGCAATATGAAGTTGGGCCTGCGCTCCGCGAAGACTAAAGTACGTTTGCGCGACTTCGCCTAAGACCATGAGGAGGGTATCATGCAAAGAAGCTACCTGACCAGCATACTCCGCATTCTTTGATTCTAAGTTGCGTCGTAGTCTTCCAAAGATATCAATCTCCCAACTCGCAGAAGAATCAGCCGTATAAATTTCATAGCGGAATCCACCGGCTCCAGGAAACCGAGAACCCGTTTGGCGGCTTTTTTCAAATGCTGAACCGAGTTGAATGCCTGGATAAAGCTCACTGCGAGCCTCTCGAGCTAAGGCTCTCGATTGATTAATTCGAGAAAGCGCCTGTTTTACATCTTTATTCTCACGTACAGCTTCTTCAATCAGATACGTAAGAGTGTCATCCTCAAAAGAGTTCCACCAAGCGAGATCTACGTCTTGCTGACCACTCTCATTTGAAAATGAAACTGGCAGCTCCATTTCAGGGGCAACATAATCGGGTCCAACGGCACATCCAGTGAGCACCCAAGGAAGGACAGCAAGAAGAGCTTTCAATCGATAAGACATAATCACGAAGCACCCCCTGCTGTATGTGCAAGTGTAAGCACATTTTCTTCTTCATTATCAATATCGCGCTCTCCAGAGATAAACACATAAAGTGTTGGCACAACAAAGAGCGTAAAAATGGTTCCAATAACCATTCCACTTACAAGTGTAATCCCAATACTGTTTCTTGCTTCAGCTCCAGCACCAGAGGCGAGGATGAGCGGAAAATGCCCCACAACGGTAGCAACAGAAGTCATCAAAACGGGGCGCAAACGGGTACGAGCTGCTTGAACCACAGCTTCATATTTTTCCATTCCTTGCTCTCTTAGTGAATTTGCAAATTCAACAATCAAGATTCCATTTTTGGCGACAAGCCCAACGAGCGTGACGAGCCCCACCTGTGAATAGATATTCATCGTTGTAAAGCCAAGAAAGGGAAAGATAAGTGCTCCAGAGAGTGCGAGCGGAACAGAACCGGCAAGAATGATAAAGGGATCACGAAAACTCTCAAACTGCGCAGCCAGTACGAGATAAATGAGAATTAACGAAAGAAGAAGTGTAACAACTAGCGCACTCCCCTCTTTGCGTAGCTGACGAGACTCTCCAGCATAGTCGACTTGAAAACCAAGTGGAAGAATCTCAGCCGCCTTTTGCTCGAGTACAGACAGTGCATCATCAATACTGACTCCGGGTACCATGGCGCCTTGAATCGTAACAGAGTTGAGCTGTTGAAAACGTTTGAGCTCTCTTGGTTCAACAGTATCTTTCAGAGTCGCTACAGTACGAAGCGGAATAAGTGTTCCACTTGGCCCAGAAATATATGCATCCAAGATTTGCTCAGCATTCAAACGTGAGGTGCGTTTTACTTGAGGGATGACCTTATAACTGCGTCCTTGCATACTAAAACGGTTTACATAGTTTCCACTTGTTAAAGCGGCAACATCACTTCCTACTCTTTCAAGATCGAGCCCCATAGCAGACACTTTATTTCGATCAATCACGATCTCAGACTGTGGAAGATCGTACTTCAGGTTCGCATCAGCAAACATAAACTTGCCGCTAGCAAATGCTGCGCCTACAAGCTCATTTGCAATATCTACAAGACGCTCAGGTTCTTCGGTTGAAGAAAGGACAAACTCAATCGGAAAATCACTTCCGCCTGGAAGCGGCGGAGGCATAGAAACGATCAGTCTGACTCCTGGAACCTGAGAAAGCTTTCCCCATGCCTCGGGCTCCATCTCAAGTGTGGTTCGAGAACGTTCACTCCAAGGCTTAGTCACTATTCCAGAAAAGCCAAAAGTAGGTCCAGTCAACTGAAACGAAGTCTTATACTCAGGAAATGACTTAAAGACATCAGCAACCTGCTCTGTATAGAGGCCAGTCTGCTCAATAGAAGAATTCGGAGAAGCTTGAACAATGGTAAAAAGCACTCCTTGATCTTCTCGCGGAGCGAGCTCTTTCATGGAAAACATATAGAAAGGAAAGATGCACAGCACAATCAGAATCGATGCCGCAAGAATACCATAACGATACTGTAGCGTCTTTTGAAGAAATTCTCCGTAAGCGTTTTGAATACGAGCGAAAATCCCCTCTACCTTCAACTTCAAGGCAGAAGCATCTTCTCCATCTCGAACAAGTCGCGAGGCCATCATTGGCGAGAGAGTAAGCGCAACAACTCCAGACACAAGCACGGCTCCAGCAAGCGTGAATGCAAACTCTCGAAACAATGCACCTGTGAGTCCACCTTGGATACCTATCGGTGCATACACGGCTGCTAACGTAATAGTCATTGCTATAACGGGGCCAACAAGCTCTCGTGCAGCAACGATGGCCGCAGGAACTGGCTTCATACCCTCGTGAACGTGACGCTCCACATTCTCAAGCATCACAATCGCATCATCGACCACAAGTCCAACGGCAAGAACAATGGCAAGCAGAGTAAGAAGATTGAGAGTAAAACCAAACAAGAGCATCAGGGCCGCAGCGCCTATGAGCGAAAGAGGAATTGCGGCGATAGGAACAAGCACCGAGCGAAATGAGCCGATAAAGAGGAAAATGACTAAAATGACGATAGCTATCGTCTCAGCCAGCGTTTTTAAGACTTCATGGATAGCATCTTCAATGTACTCTGTTGCATCATACGGCACACTCAGTTGAAGACCACTTGGCAGGGCTGCCTCTATAGCAGGAAGCGCTGCGCGAACATCCTGAATAACATCAAGCGAGTTGGCATTGGGCAAAACCCATACCCCCATAAAAGTTGCGGTTTTTCCATCAAACTTAACTCGCTCATCATAGTTTTCAGCACCCAAGACGACATCAGCAATATCACCAAGTCGCACAAGAGTGTCACCTTCTTGTTTGACTACGAGCTGTTTGAATTCTTCTTCAGACGTCAAGTCAGTGTTAGCCGTTAAATTCACGGTGACCATCGATCCTTTGGTACTTCCAGCGGCAGAAAGATAATTATTTTTGGCTAAGGCCGCTCGAACCTCTGAGGGAGTTATATGCATTGCAGCCATACGCTCTGGCTTAAGCCAGATGCGCATGGCAAAAACGCGCTCACCAAGAATGTCAGCCTTTTGCACACCAGCAATGGATGAGAGCTTTGGTTGAACAACGCGAGTGAGATAATCTGTGATCTGATTTTGTTGTAAATCCTCAGAGTAAAAACTAAGGTAGAGTGAGGCAAAACGGTTATCACTCGTTTCTACATCAATCGTGGGAACTTCCGCTTCAGGAGGGAGATCGTTTCGTACCTGAGATACCTTATTTTGGATTTGTGTGAGCGCCGCATTAACATCATAGTTCAGCCTGAGATGAGCTGTAATCGTGCTAAGGCCCTGCGCACTCGAAGATTCTAAATAATCAATACCATCAGCACTCGCAATAGCCCTCTCTAAGGGAGTCGTCACATACCCACGGACGAGGTCAGCGTTTGCCCCGACATAGACGGTTTTTACAATCACAACCGCCAAGTCACTCCGTGGATACTGCCGAGTGGTGAGATTCTCAATTGCTTGGTATCCAGCTAAGAGAATAAGCAGATTGAGACAAATCGCCAGTACAGGTCGCTTAATGAAAATATCTGTAAAACGCATCGAGAAACCTCTCTTAGGAATCAACAGGTGAAGGTGTCAACTCTTGTCCCGGCTGAACACTGTTTCGAACAACAACAGAGAGGCCCGGGCGTAACTTAAAGGTCCCAGAGCTTACGACTTCAGTCCCCTGCTTGACTCCAGAAATAACTTCAACCATATCTCCAAAATGCCTTCCGAGCACAACGGTCGTATTCGTAATTGGTCTTGGCGCATCAGCGGCCTCGCCTGGCTCAATAACATAGACACTATTGCCATACGGCGCGTACTGCACACTCGATGAAGGTAGTGCCACAACACTATCTTTTTTGGGCAAGACAACCGACACATCCACAAACATTCCCGGGCGAAGCCCCTCATAGGCTTGAGAAAGAGTAGCTCGGAGTTGAATATTTCTTGTGTTGGCGTCAACCTCGCTGTCAATTCCACTTAAAGTCGCTTGGTATGTCTGACGAACATCTCCTTGCAGGACAATTTGCACATCATATCCTTCTTGAAGGTGACCAACAGAGTCTTGAGGAAGAGAAAAGTCTACATAGAGATCGTCAAGCGAATGAAAAGCGACAATCCTATCTCCTTGTGACACCATCTGCCCGACATTGACTTGTCGTATTCCTGCTACACCATCAAAAGGAGCAATAATCTGTTTACGACGAATTAAGGCTTGAAGCCGTGCTACTTCAGCTTTGGCAAACTGGTAGTTTGCTTCTGCATCATCTAAGTCAGACTGAGCATTCGCGTTGCGTTTTCGAAGCGACCGTTGACGATCGACATTAAGCTTCGCTAATGAAAACTGCGCTTTTGCTCCATCAAGTTGAGCTTCTTCAACACTCGTATCAAGCGCCACCAAGAGAGTGCCTTGAGCAACTCGTTTTCCTGACTCAAGAGCAATCGATACGACGCGTCCCGATTCTTCTGCTCGAAGCACTGCTCCTTGAGTAGGCGTGAGTGTGCCAACAGCTGAGAAAGCTCTCGGCCACTCTTGAATATTGGCGACATACGAAGTGACAGCTTCAGCTGGTTGAGGCATATTTGCCTGCTCAGCAATGGCACGTGAGATCTGAAGATACTTTACGAAGCCGAGACAGAAAATAACCCCAAGCGTTATTCCTAAGGCGTAAACAATTTGTCGTTTCATAACTTCCCTACGTTAATTGATTCCTCGACTCTTCCAAGGCAGATGCGATTTCCTCATTTGAAAATTCGCATCCACGCAGAGTAAAAGAAGTAATATGAGTTCCTACCTGAGACAGAAGTGGCTCGGAGGAATAATCCGCTCCGCGCAACCCTTCGATAAATGGTCGATCTGTTGCATAGTACATACACTGACCATAAATACTGTGCAGAATAAGAATTGCTTCATCCTGTGAGGCCTCTGGCTTGAGAAGCTTTACAAGCTCAAGCAACGAGCTATCAACAGGTCGAAAAAACTCTTCCACAACACTTGATACAAGCGTTTCAAAGATCTCCTCGTTCTCAGAAGTTGCACCGAGGACCTCTCGATGCATCATGCGACACGCATCTGGACCTTTGGGATGACACGTTTCTTGAAGAAATGCCCTGATGAAGAAGTACAGCTCAATGGCAGCCTCTTTTCTTGTTTCTGCTCGAAAAACGAATGTTCCAATCTCACAGGCATCCTCTTCTCGAGACATAATCTTTCGAATCGTCTCAACAAAAAGCTCCGCCTTTGAGCCAAAGTGGTATTGAATTGCACCTAGGTTCACCCCAGCCTTAAGTGCAAGCTCGCGAGTGCTCACCGCCGCGTAGCCCCTTTGGCTAAAGAGCTCTTCAGCAGCAAGAAGCAAAGCATCTCGGGTTCCCCTTTTCTTATCCTTAGGTGTCATAGCAAATACACTAATTCAGTCGATTGACTAAATTCTACAACAAACACTCTTTTCAAGTCAAACGAACGTTTTAATTTTTTTGCTAAAGGGAGGGGAACTTCCCTCTAACAACCTAATTATTTTGAGCTTATGCACGTAAAGGTTATATATGAATTTTTTGTTCACTTACCCCAGCATTGCATACCGCTGTTTGATTTTAAGCCAGGTTCTCGATATGCTCACCACCCTTTTCATCAATGAGGGCCAAACTATGATTCTTCAAAGACCTTTGAGCCCACTCCTCACAGTGGCGCTTGTGCTCTTAACTGCCCTGGGAACAACCCACTCTAAAGCCGAAACTCTTACTTATCGCTTTGCTGCTGTCGTAGATAGCTCAACAAGCCCAGCCGCATTCATTTCTTCTTTTGGTGCACAATCAGGAGACCTCATCTCACTTGAATTTGATATTTCAACTCAAGAACGGGGAGTGCGCATCCCCTCTCCTCGTGGCAAACACAAAGTCTACATGCACACTCTCACACGGTTGAGAGTTTCATTTGGCACTTTCCTTTTCGACTCTTTGGAAGGACAGCTTCGAGGCTCAGTAAGTGTTAAAAATAATTACACAGAAACGTCCGATCAGAGTCCCACCGATACACTCTCCTTTGTCGCCCAAGCTACTACTCCTAACGGCCATTCGATAACGGCTCAAGCCATCCTCGTCGATTCTTCTGCTCACGCGATCTACAACACCGGCCTCAATCATGATGCGAGCTTCTTTCCAGATATCTCACTCAGTCTTATAAGTACGAGTGAGGCTCACTATGGTGCAGTGGTAAGTGAGCTGGGGGAAGCTGAAGCTCGGCCAGAAGCTTTCTCTCAGTGCCTCTTCTCTTGTGAACACCGTGCACAGCATATTTGCAAGAAACGTAAGAAAAAGCGGCGCAAAAGAAGATGTATTCAAAACAGACAACAGAAGTGTGAATTGAGGCGCTGCTCAGATTAGCCGTCTGACATACATTTACCGCCAGAAACGCACTTCTCTTTCACTAAAGAGCCTTGTGCCTGAGCCATCTCAGTTGTCCAGACATACGATAAAAGAAGATGCGTAGCGACTGCACCAAACACATGCCAGAGAAAATGCGTCCCCATCGGCAGAAGTGCCATACGATCAATTGAGCGACAAACGTATGCTATGAGAAACGCTCCCGTAGCCCCGTAAACATACTTTGCTCCTACATAGTTCTGTTTACGCAACAGCAGAAAGAGCGGAACAAGAATATAAAGAGCTAAAAGGACATATCCCACACTCGGTCCGAGTGAGGTAAGGCGAAGACGGACAAAAGTGTAGTGAAGAATCAGAATAGAAAGAAAACCAAGAACAGGCACAAGAAACACAAGCACTCTACGGTGTGTCAACTGCTCAACGATCCATAAAACAAACGTAACAGACAAAATCGCAATCGGCATCCAGTCCATCAGCAAGTACATGCGCTCCGTTCGCAGACCATGATAGAGCGTCCCACCAACTCCTCCTACGAGCAAGAGAGTCACCGCAAAGGGAAGAAAAATATCACGCTTCGGTCGAATACGAATCTTCCACATCCAAAAAAGCGCAAGCACAATAAACAAGATAGCAGACGCTGCATTCCATGGCTCCATGATCACAGGAAGAACATCATGATCTAATGCAAGAAGGGTCTCGATGTAGATAGGTCCGTGGTCGGGCATAACTTTCACTGAAAAACGATTATCCTGAATATACTCAATGAGATCAGGTTTGTCGCAGACAAACCTGCGTTCACGGGGTATATACTCAAAGAGATCAGGTTTGTCGTAGACAAAGCTGATTTGAGTATAAAAGCGCTATGCGCTTTTCAAGGCGTCCCCGGGGACGCCGGACGGGAAATATGCTGCGCTAGCAGCGTATTTCCCTGGGGAAGACAAATATACCCCGTGCAGAAAAACGCGTGAAAGCGATCAGCTTTCACGCCACAAACATTCAGAGAACACGACAGACCTGATCTCACGGGGTGTATATCGCTCTGATTATGACTCGTCCAACGAAAAAGCAAAAATTCTGATACGAGAGGCCTCTTCCTAGAGCTCCTCAGTCACATCTTCTGCTTTGGGAAGAACCCGAGAGAGGACGACAATCGCCATAATCCCAGAGGCAAGTGAACCAAAAATTACTCCTAATCGAACAAGCTTTAAGTCCTCAAGGGAAGTAAACGCTAACGTTCCAATAAAGAGACTCATCGTAAAACCAACACCCGAGAGGAGTGCTGCCCCATAGAGGCTCGCCCACGAAAGAGAACCTGGAAGCTTTGCAAAACCAAGGCGCACCGCAAGCCAGGCTGCTCCAAACGCACCGATCTGCTTACCGGCAAAGAGGCCTGCGGCAATTCCAAACGTAATCGGGTGTAGGAGTGTCTCGAGAGATACTCCTTGCAAGCTGACTCCTGCATTGAGAAATGCAAAGACAGGCAAGACACCATAGGCAACCCATGGATGAAGGACGTGTTCAACATATTTTAATGGAGATCTATTCTCTTTCTCATCATGAAACGGGATTGCAAGTGCAAGAGCAACACCAGCAAGAGTAGCGTGCACTCCAGACTTGAGCACCGCTACCCAAAGAATAACCCCAAGGAGAAAATAAGGAGTAAGCTGAGTAACACGAAGCCTATTGAGAACAATAAGAGCAAGCAGCACAACCCCAGCTAAGGCAAGTGAGATGAGCGAAAGATTCGCAGTATAAAAAACGGCAATAATAGCAATCGCTGCAATATCATCAAAAATAGCAAGCGCGGTTAAAAACACCTTTAGTGCCAAGGGTACACGCTTTCCGAAGAGGGAGAGAATTCCTAAAGCAAAAGCGATATCTGTTGCAGCCGGAATAGCCCAACCACGAATGGTTTCTGGGTTATCAAGGTTCATAAAGGCATAGATGCCAGATGGAATAGCGATTCCTCCTATCGCTGCAGCTAAGGGAAGGACAATTTGGTCCCGCGAGGAAAGCTGCCCATCTAGAGCTTCACGCTTAAGTTCTAGCCCAACAAGCAAAAAGAAGATTGCCATCAAGCCATCATTGACCCAAAGCAGGAGTGGCTTAGCGATCTCAAACGAGCCAAGTGAGACTGCTATCGGGAGATCCCGAATTGCATCATAGGAAGGGCCGAGAAAAGAGTTCTCAAATACCACGGCAACAATCGCCGCAAAGAAGAGGAGTATTCCACCAAAAGATTCAAGGGACAAAAATCGAAGAAGTAACGCCTTACTCACTAAACCTCCTTACCTAGAGCTCTGACCAAAAAAAGTTTTTTCTCCTATAGGGGAGGAGCGCTTTTCCGCCGAAGGGCGAAAACCCCCGGCTAGTCCCCCATAGCTTTAGCGACGGGGGAAGGGACAATACGGCTGGGCTAGTACCATGGAGAAAAAGTGCTGACACGAAGTGAAAGAACTTTTTTGGAATGGCACTAGTCCTAATCATGCGCCTGGTTTCATTAACCGAGCTGAGTACAATACTCTCCCGGAAGGGTGTTGTATTTCAAGAGTAGAACCACGCTTCTTACGTTCTCTTAATGCACGAGTCATGGAAAGAGTGTGTCGTATAGTATCCATCATAACCTCATTTTGAATCATTCTTCTAGGATACGGAGAACTTCATATATAGACAAATAGAATATTAAGATATTTTACATTTATTTTCTCTATATATGAAATAATTGTATATTCTACGAATATCACATAGACTAGTGCCATGGAGAAAAAGAGCTGACACGAAGTGACAGAACTTTTTTTAGAATGGCACTAGTGTTCCGACAAAAAAGTTTTTTCACCTAACGGGGAGGAACACTTTTTCGCCGAATGGCGACCCCCCCCGGCTAGTCCCCCATAGCTTTAGCGACGGGGGAAGGGACAATACGGCTGGCTAGTGCTATGACGAATAAAGCACCTGGAGGAAAACATGAGCAGCACCCTCTATCCCCACCACAAGATGAACCTAAAAGAAGTGTTTCCTATCTCCCTGGCCTTTCTCATACGGCATAATATTCGATATATTTCTGTCTTTCTTTTTATGGCCACCATAATGCTCCTTCTTTTCTCGTTCACGCGTAACGTTGAAGGAGAGACCGTCTCACAGATTCATGACTTCCTTGTCGTGAAGAAATTGCTGGTTGCCACCGTGATATCCATTCTTGTTTCTCTTAAGCTCATCTACGACTACCTCTACTGGCTGCGCTATGACTACTTCCTGGAGCGAGGCCGCCTACATATTGAGAGTGGCGTACTCATTCGACAAGAAGCCTCCGTTCCGCTCACCCCTCTCTGTGAATTTTACTTAGAGAAGCGATGGATTGACCTTCTGCTCGGCACTTCAGATCTCGTCCTGAAAGCTGCTACTGGCGAGAGAGAAGAGGTTTGTCGCATTCAAGCCCTTGAAGGAACAAAAGCAAAGGAGCTCAAACGATTTCTCATTGAACAAACTGAAAAAAACCCACACAGTATTCCTCATGGAAAACGAGAGGAGACCCTGCCTCTTCGAGCACATGCGGGATAGATGACTTCAGAAGCACTTACACTTGTTGGACATGAAAAGGCTATCATCGAAAGCCTGGTTATTATCTTGTGTACGAGTACTGTCGTTGCTCTAGTTTGCCAGCGAATTCGAATCGCACTTATCCCTTCGTATCTCATTGCTGGAGTACTCGTTGGTCCTTCGGGCTTAGCGTTTATTCAATCAGCTGGAGCCCTCGAAGAGATCGGTCACCTCGCCGTTGTCTTGCTTCTCTTTGGAATTGGCATGGAACTGCACCTCTCCGCACTCAGGAAAGATGCGGTGACTCTACTTGGTACATCACTGAGTTCTTGCCTCTTTTCGATTGCATTTATCTTCGCCGCCATCTCGCTTCTTGGAGTCAACACTCCAAAAGCGCTTGTTATCGCTATGGCATTTTCACTCTCTTCAACAGCACTTGTTTTACGCCTTCTTGCGCGTGCCCGCGAGCTGACGAGGGGACACGGACAACTCTCACTCGCAATTCTTGTCACTCAAGACCTCCTTGTTCTGTTTATGCTTGCTGCGATACCTTTTCTAGGGAGCTGGCTGGGCCAGGGAACTTCGGCAGCCCTAGCGCCAGAATCTAGTGGATTTTCATTCTGGGAGAGTGCAACTACGGCCAGCATTTTACTTGGCCTATTTATTGTTGGCCAAAAACTCTTGCCGAGGCTGCTGCTCGAATCCCTACGCCAACGAAGCACAGAAGTGCTCATGCTCACTGCCGTTTCAGCAGCACTCCTAGGGGCTTTCACGACCTATAAGCTAGGATTCAGTCTCGAAATGGGAGCTTTTCTGATCGGCTTTCTCCTCGCAGCTTCCCCTTTTCGCCACCAACTCGCCGGACAAGTTGGCCCACTAAGAGACCTTTTTATGGCGATCTTCTTTACCGTATTAGGGATGAAGCTCAATCTTTCTGTCGTTGCTTCCAATCTCCTACTCATCGGCAGTGGAACCCTTGCACTCCTTCTTCTGAAAACATTTTCTATTTTCCTTGCAGCATGGCTCTTTGGGGTGCACAGCAAAATAGCGATTCTTACCGCCGTTATCTTAGCTCAAGCAGGAGAGTTCAGTCTCATTATTCTCGATAAAGCCTCTGAGCATGGGCTGCTTTCTTCCGAGGACGTCTCCATTACCATCGGAATCGTAGTTCTCTCTCTCATCCTCACCCCATCTCTCTTCACTCTTGCAAGGATTACTGCCCGAGCATTTGAACGCCTTCCATCTCCTCCTTGGATAAAAAATGCATCCCTTCAGTCCAGTGAAGAGCAACTCCTCAGCGCCACTGGAGAGCACGTGATCGTCGCAGGCTACGGGCCGGTTGGAAGAGCTGTAACGGAGAATTTAATCAAAATCGGAATGGCCTATACGGTTATTGAGCTAAACTCATCGACAGTAAAAGAAGAACGAGTTCAGGGGATTAATATTATTTTTGGAAATCTCGCGAACGAGTCTGTTCTTGAAGCTGTAGAAATCAGCGGGGCAAAAGCTCTTATTATCACTTTTTCAGACCCGACTGCCACAACGAGTGCAGCATCAAAAGCGAGGCTAATTAATCCAAATATTGAGATTATTGCTCGAGCATCTTCGCTCAGAGACAAACAAACTCTTGAAAAAAGTGACATTCATCGAATTGTGATTGACGAAGAGTCCACCGCCAAGAAGATGGTACTGCTCTCAAACGAGCTAAGCTCACCACTGAAAAGATAAGCCAATTTAGGCCTCCTCAACCTCAGTAATGCCGTAATGTTTTTCCATGCATGGCGGACAAAATCCATGAGAGAATTGAGCCTCCGAACGTGCAGAGACATACTCTTCCATTCGCTGCCACTTTCCATCTACTCGTATGTTTTTGCAAAACGCACAGGTTGGGACAATTCCTTCCAGCACTTTGATTCGACTGAGAAGTCGAAAGGAGGTAAAAACAACAATAGCACCAAAAAGTCCGATGACTACGGTTTCTTCGATAGCTTCAACAATATTGATCTCTGTCGGAACTCCCCCAAACAGCCTTGCAGGAAGATCAAAAAGCTCATCAAACCAGCACCATACAATAAGCAAACCAAATCCAAGCGTCTCGTAAATGAGGACTCTCCACCTCAGCTTAGGACCATCGAGACTTTGGGCCGTTTGATCTAACTTCATAAAAGAATCCTAATGTAAGTTTTTCTTTGCTGTACTTGTAATTACTTTAATAGCAGGGTGCGTGACTTTCCGCTCAAGCGAGATAGCAAAAAACTCCTCCCTGGCCCCTTTTATACGTACAGCACGCTTTACACGATAATGCTTCTCAACCTCTTTTTCGACAACAGAGGCTACAGGAAATAACCCTAGGCCTTCTGCTCCAAAAGTTTTTAACAAAGCACTATCCTCAAATTCAGCAATGACATTCGGCTCAACACTATGCGCCTCAAACCATGTATCAACGGCTCTGCGCAACATGGTGTTTCGTGTAGGCAAAATAAAGGGGGCTTGATGAAAACGGCGATACCCTGAGCTCGGGAGCGAATGTACTAGCTTCGGTACTCCATAGAAAGAGATTCCACTCGAACCAATGGGATGGTTAAAAGCCTTTACTGCGACCTCAGAGCTAAAGGGCGCGTCTGACAAAACGAGATCAAGCTCATGAGCTGCAAGCTCAGAGAGGAGAGTCTCTCGTTTCCCTTCATAACACTCAATACGAACTTCCTTATCAAGGGAGTAAACAGGGAGAAGCGTTTTATGGACAACCAGCTTTGGAAGAGAATCAATTATCCCTACTCGTAATTTTAAATCAAAGCTTGGGCGACTCCCCTTGAGCACAGCTTGCAGTTCGGAGCCAAGGGAAAAAATATTATCCGCATACTTAAAGACAAGCTTTCCATCATCAGTCAGACTAAGGTGACGCCCGTGTCTTTCAAAAAGGCGTGTCTCGAGACTCTCTTCAAGCTGCTTGAGCTGAGCAGAGAGTGTCGGCTGAGCAAGTCGCAGCTTTGAAGCTGCTGCGGAAATAGACTCCCTCTGTGCAATCATCCAAAAGTAGTATAGATGATGATAATTCAACCACGTGTTCATTCAGCTAAATATCCCCCTATAGAAAATACCTATGATGGACAGTAAATTTATATATTTGTCTATATCACACCACCTTCATACAATACAAACATGAACTCTCTTACTGGAGGTTGCCATGAAAATATCTATCTTTCTCAACTCAATTGACCGCGACAAAGCACTTGCCCGCTTTATGACAGAGCGAATTCAGCAAGCATTTCTACGCCACAGACATGCTATAGATCGGATTGAAGTCCGAATACGAGACATTAACGGTTTACGAGGTGGAAAAGACAAGGAATGCAAAATACTTGTATCAAGGCCAAACACGCCGCCTCTTGTTGTAACTGAGGTGCACTATGAGCCAGGCCAAGCCTTTCGATCTGCGCTCAAGAGAGCTGTCCCAAATTTCCGTAGTACATTACAACGAGCTCTGAGGCGCAGGACAAGCAAGCGCGACCTCGTGCGCGCTATAAAGCTTGCAGCCTAGAAGACCACTTGAAATTGCCCTTGATCGTACTTACATCTCACAGAGATATGCTCTCAAGGGCGGCAAGGCTATGATTACGATTAGAAAATCTCAAGATCGAGGACACGTCAGTCACGGTTGGCTGGACTCCTACCACACCTTCTCTTTTGGGAGCTATCGCGATCCTAACCACATGGGACATCGAGTACTTCGGGTCATGAACGAAGACCGTGTGCTCCCTGATAATGGCTTCGGTACTCATCCCCACAGTAATATGGAGATCATCTCATATGTTGTTTCGGGGGAGCTCGAGCATAGAGACAGCATGGAAAACGGCTCCATCATCAGAGCAGGTGAGTTTCAGATCATTACGGCTGGAAGCGGCATTACACATAGTGAATTTAACCCCTCAAAAGAAAACGAAACGCACTTCTATCAGATCTGGATAGTCCCCGATACAAATGACCTCGCTCCATCTTATGGGCAAAAGAGTTTTTCAGAGCCTACCGAGCCCAAGTCTCTCCAACTCGTCGCCTCTCAAGAAGAAACGGACGGCTCTCTTAAGATCAACCAAGACATCAGGCTTTATCTTGGGCATCTCTCTGCTGGTGAAGAGGTAGTACTCCCTCTTAGTGATCAAAGGTATGGCTGGCTTCAGATAGTTGATGGCACCCTTGAGCTCGAAGGAACACATCTTACAGCAGGTGATGGAGGAGCGCTTAGCGGGCACGAGGCTCCTCAGATTACATCAAGAGCAAATACGATCTTTCTCTTTTTTGATCTTCCTTAATCTCGACAGAGAACAGCGAATTCTTTTCATACAATATGGCAGTTGACCTCTTTGAGGTTTTCCTTTGAGCAATACTTCTCTTTCATTGGTAGAGTAAACCAACAAGAAGAGCCAACCCCTTCAGTAGACTCAAACGCGATCTCTCCTTTATGTCGATCTACAATGGTGGCATACGCTAGCGCTAAACCATTTCCACTCCCCTCACCCACATCTTGTGTCGTAAAAAATGGGTCAAAGACTCGTTGTTTAAGTTCGCCAGAGATGCCACACCCATTATCAGAAACAGTAATTCGCACACCCTCATGCTCTCGAAGAGTGGAAATACATATTTCACCGCATAGCTTATCCGAACGCTTAATTGCTGATGAGGCGTTAGAGATGAGCTGCACAATGACTTGCCCTACCTCGACCTGTGAGCAGAAGACTTCCTCAAGCTCTTCGTCCAAATCAAGTTTCATGCGGGTTCTCTTCTTCCACTCTCCACGTGTAATAGCCACTGCATCACGTATGACTTGATTCAAGTCGCAGGATTTATACTGGTCTGCTGAGGGACGAGATATCTCTTTTACTGAACGAACAATGTTACTAATCGAGCCCACACCGTTGAGTGTCTGCTCAAGTGCAAGTGGAATCTCCACTGCAAGATAGTCAAAGTCAAGCAATCGCTTGAGTGCTTCAATATGCTCACGTTGCTCCTCAGGTAGAGTCGTGAGAACTTCTTCAAACGCTGTATAGAGAGCAGAAAGATTCTTCAACTCCTCTCGCACAAAGAGAGTATTATCTCTGATAAACTGCACTGGTGTATTGATCTCATGCGCAACTCCTGCAGCAAGAGAACCAATAGATTCGAGTCTACTTCTCTGAGCTAACTTCATCTCTTTCTCTTTGAGCTCATAGGCCGTTCGTTGTAAGGTTTCGTTTGTTTCTTTCAGCTGCTCTTTTTCATGTTGCAACTTCTGTTGCAACTGGACAATGCGAAGTCCAGCTCGGATGCGCGCATGAAGTTCATCAAAATCCTTCGACTTTACAATGTAATCGTCAGCGCCAGCATCTATTCCTTCGATGAGCCGACGTGTTTCATTCTCAGAGGTAAATAGAATACAATAGATGAAGCTCTCTTGACGGAGAATCTTCGCCCTTTGGCAAAATTCTGGACCTGCAAGACGAGGCATATTCCAATCAACAACCGCAACCTCAATTTCCGGGTCAACCATCAAGAGTTCGAGGCCTTCTTGACCATCACTCGCCTCGACTACTTCATAGCCAAAATCTGTGAGCGTTCGTTTGATTGCGTTCCGAAAAAAACGAGAGTCTTCTACGATAAGCACCTTATTCATTCGTATCTCCCACTACAATATTCATATGTTTTGGATCGAGTGCGTAAAGCTCTGCTTCAATATCGGCAACAACTTTGTCAATCTCTTGCACAGATGATGATAGAACAATCCTTCCACCCTCATCTCTTTCGACGTCAGTAATACCAGGATGTGCCTCTTCCAGATGTTCGATATAAGAAGACTGCATCCGAATCAGTTCAAGCGCGCGCTTATTATGGCCAAAGAGCTTTTTTTGTTGGATAGCTTGGCGAAGTGCTATGCCAAATTCAATTTCGTTATACGGCTTTGTAAAAAATCGGTATATCTCACCTTCGTTAATCGCTTGTAAGGCCAACGAGAGATCCGCATTCCCCGTCAACATGAGGCGTAAACTTTCGGGAGCAATTTTTTGAGCGACCTTGAGAAAATCAATTCCATTCATCGACGGCATATATTGATCAACTACGATAACGTCTGTTTGAATAACTCGAAGGTGATGGAGGCCCTTCTCTGGCTCTGTGGTTGTATAGATTTCATATGGCTCATTTCGAAAAACTCTCTTCATGGCAGAGAGAAGCTTCGGATCATCATCAACAAAGAGCACCGTACTACTCATATTACGTTCTCCAAATTTTCTTGTGTGTGTCACAAAGACACCATCTTGTAAGAGGAAAGAGAGCAATCCACATACCAAAGAATTCACTCTCGTAACCGCCTGAAAACACAATGGCTATCGACCTCGCTCAAGAAACTTTCCAAAAAGTACGTAATTCTTACTGATAGCTTTCGGTAAATATTCCTCATAAGGCCACTCAATGAGCACAACCGACACCAACGAAACATTCTCTGTTCTAATTGCAGATGACGATAAAAATCTTCGAGCGTCCTTGAAACGCATCCTGCGTAGGCTCGAATGCCGAATTGTTGAGGCATCTGATGGTGTTGAAGCGCAAAGGAAAGTAAGCGAGGAGATCTCTGTTGCGGTAGTTGATCTTGAAATGCCCCGGGCATCAGGACGAGACTGCCTCACCTACATCAAAAAGACGCATCCCGATCTACCCGTCATCATCTTGTCTGGTAAGGGCTCCGTCTCAGAGGTGGTTCGCGTCATGGAGGAGGGCGCATTTTGGTACTTAGAAAAGCCGTTTGACCCTGAAGAGTTGATTGCACTCATTACAAGGGCTTGGAGCCACCACGAACTTGCAAAAAGCAATCAGAGACTCCGCTCAGGGTTGGCTCATCCAGGGGTACTCCCTTTTATTGCAGACTCACCAGTTATGGCAGATCTGCTTGGTAAAATTGATAAGCTGTGTGAACTAGATTCTACTGTACTTCTCACAGGTGAGACAGGAACGGGAAAGACATGTATTGCACGATCTGTACACCTAAAAAGCTGGCGAAATGAGCAACCATTTGTCACGGTCAACTGCGCCGCTATTCCTAGAGATCTCCTGGAATCCGAGCTTTTTGGGCACGAAAAAGGGGCATTTACTGGCGCACATCACTCCCGTGCTGGAAGTATTGAACTCGCAAATAAAGGAACTCTCTTCCTTGATGAAATAGGAGAACTCCCATTAGATCTCCAACCAAAGCTCCTCTCTTTCTTACAAGATGGGCGTTACCGCCGAGTTGGAGGAAGTAAAGAAGAGGTGGCAGACGCAAGAGTCATCGTAGCTACAAATCGCGACCTCGAGCTCATGTGTCGCGAGAGGCTCTTTCGCGAAGATCTGTACTTTCGTGTGAACGTGCTTTCCCTAAAAATCCCTCCGCTTCGAAGCCGAAAAGAAGACATCCTTCCACTTGCTCAACAAATTCTCGAAAGAATCGCAAAGACTCGAGGGACAAAAAAATTTCTGCTTACAAAAGAAGCTCAAGAAAACATGCTGCACTATGATTGGCCTGGAAACGTGCGTGAACTTGAAAATATTCTGGAACGCGCAACAGCTTTCGCACACAGCTCAACACTAGAGAGCAAAGACCTCGAACTACGAACTGCACAGGTAGTGCCTGAAACTGAAATCATCACCTTTGATGGCTTAACACTGAGCCAAATTGAGGCTATCGCTCTTAAAAACGCACTTATGACCTGTAATGGCAATAAAACACAAGTGGCTCGAGTGCTCGGGATTAGCCAAAAGAGCGTTTACAATAAAATGCAAAAACACGGCTTAGCGTAAATTTTACAATCCATCCTGTAACTCTTACGGCTCAGATAGCGAAGCACTCGCGGCTCTTCGCTATCTGCCTGTAATTACGACAGTAATTCAAGCTGCAAGCTTGGCCTTCTTCTTGCTCTTCTCATAGAGCAACCCTAGTGAAGAACGATAACGAGGTTCTTGGAGTGGCTATGAGTACAAGTTCTATCAAATCAATTCTGTTTATAGACGACGAACAAAAATTGCTGCAGGGACTAAAACGTATGTTACGTCCAATGCGCAAAGAGTGGGATATGGAGTTTGTTGCATCAGGAAAAGAAGGCCTCGAAAGACTCAACCAGCGATGCTTCGATGTCATTATCTCTGATATGAAAATGCCGGAAATTGATGGTGCAACTCTCTTAGAAGAAGCAAAAGCAATTTGCCCCTCGAGCATTCGTATGGTCCTTTCAGGACAAGCCGAAGAATCATCTGTACTTCAAGCAGCAAAGGTCGCTCATCAGTACATGGCAAAACCATGCGACATAGATGGACTCAAAAATCGGATAAGAAAAGCTTGTGCTATCCGCGATCTTCTCGGAAAGCCCGAGGTCAAGACAGCCCTTTCAGCAACAATACAAATACCCTCCATACCTCAGTACTATGACGCTTTCATGCAACAGATTGAGAACGAACAACCTGAGATGTCTACTCTTGAACAATTAGTGATAAGTGATCCTGGCCTTGCAGCAAAAGTACTACAGATATCAAACTCCGCATTCTTTGGTCCAGCACGAGAACTGAGCAATCCCGTAGATGCTCTCAAGAGCGTCGGATTTGAAAGTATAAGAGCGTTGACAAAAGAATCACAGTTCGTCTCGCGCTCTACTATATCAGAAGACCTACTCCCCATGAGAGCGCTTACGCAACACTGCCAAGGAGTCATGAAGATTCTTGAAAAGATTTTCACCATTGAACACTTTACAGAAGAGCAACAGTGGCAGGCCCGTTCTGCCGGACTCCTTCATGAAGTAGGTCGGATACTCCTCGCATCTCTTCTCCCTGACTCCTATAGAGAGGTAAGCCGACTCATGAGTGAAGAACAGCTCACCCAAACAAAAGCCGAGCACGAAGTCTTTGGGGTTACTCATCCAGAGATAGGAGCATATCTCTTAGCCATCTGGGGCTTGCCACAAGAAATCGTCGAAGCAGTGGCTTTTCATCATACCCCAGAACAAAGAGAAGCTGACCAGTTTAATGTTCTCGCGGCACTACATGTCGCGAATGTTCTCGAAGATGAACTTCGCCCACGTGGTGCCTATGACGCAAAGCTAAAACTCAATCAAGACTACATGCACCAAGTAGGAAGAGACGAAGATGTCAACGATTGGCTACGAAAATGCGAGCTAAATGGGTAGGAGATCGAAATGACGACCACAAAACATAAAATATTATTTGTCGATGATGAACCTAACATCCTTAGAGCATATCAGCGTCAATTACGTGACGACTATAAAGTAGAAATTGCGCGAAGTGGTAAAGTCGGGCTTGAATATCTGGCCGAACGAGGTCCATTTGCCGTCGTTGTATCAGACATGCAAATGCCAGAAATGAATGGAATTGAGTTTTTACAAGCCGTGCAAGAAGGCGCTCCTGAGACTGTACGCGTGATGCTCACAGGAAAAGTAGACGAGGGAGTAGCTGTGCAAGCGGTCAATGAGAGTAATATTTTTCGCTTTCTGAACAAGCCGTGCACAATGGATGAGCTCAAGATTGCTGTACGAGATGCAGCCGCTCAATATGAACTCATCACCGCCGAGAAAGACCTTTTGCAAAACACACTCAGTGGAAGTGTAAAACTCTTGACGGACATACTCTCTCTTGTGAGCCCTCAATCTTTCGGAGAAACAATGCAGCTCCGAGATTCAATTCGCAAGATAGCGAAAGAACTCGATCCGAAAAATTCCTGGGCCATCGAACTTGCAGCGATGTTAAGTGATATCGGTATGATTACTCTTCCAGATACTATTGCAGAAAAAGCACGAAACGGTCAGACACTCACGCAAACGGAACAAGAGTTAGTGACTACCGTTCCGATTACAAGCGAATCACTCATAACAAACATCCCGAGACTAAAGTCCGTCGCAAAGATCGTACGCTATGTGCAGAAGAATTACGATGGAACGGGAGCACCAAGCGACGAAACCCAAGGAGAAAAACTTCCACTCGGATCGCGAATTATCCATGCGCTACGTGATTTTTCAAGACTCGAAGCAGAACTTGAATCTCAAGAAGCAAGCTTAGCCTCTCTTCGCGCACAAGCAGGCAAGTACGACCCTGTTGTCCTTGACTCCATTGGCAAAGTCTTGGTCGGAGAACAACGTGAAAAAGAAAACGAAGAGACAAAGATCTTCGAAATCAATGTGCAGCAACTCTGCGTAGGACAGCGACTCCTCGCCGATGTCAAGACACTTGATGGTGTCTTACTTATTACAGCCGGAAGTGAAGTCACAGAGCTCGTACAAGGAAGAATTGTTAACTATGCTGATGCCGTCGGGGTACAAGAACCACTCACCGTAGATGCATTAACGCCAGTAGAGGGCATATAAGGAGAACGTACTATGAAAGGAGAGATCTTTAACTTATTTGAAACCTTTGTCTCTGAGAACTTTGGCGAAGAAACATTTGAGAACGTCTACGATGCGAGTCATCCAAAGCTCTCCACTCAAGACCCCTACGTTGGCCCAGGAACATATCCTGATAGTGATTTCTTCACTCTTGTGACGGAAGCTGTTTCACAACTTGGGATCACACTTGAGCGAGCTGCTTATGCATTTGGGAAGTATTGTTTCCCAAAACTTGTGGCTAAAATTCCTGGTTATATCGATCAACACGATCATCCCAAAGCATTTCTTCTTACGGTGCATGACGTGATTCATGTCGAGGTAAAAAAAGTATTCCAAAACGCTCAACCTCCTGAATTCTCTTATGAAGACCCTTCAGAAAACGAACTTGTTATGATTTATCGATCCAAACGAAAGCTCTACAGCTTTGCAGAAGGACTCTTTGAGGGAGTAGCAGAACACTATGGAGTCCCTATCAAGGTAAACAGAACAGTCATCTCGGAGCAAGATGGCATATGCCGATTTGAACTTACTTTTGGCACATCATAAGTGGTGAATGGTATGAACACCCCTCTCGAAAGAAAATACAAAAGGAACAAAAAGCGAGTAGAAATACTCGAGAAAATGATCGAAGTCAAAACCCGTGAGCTTTACCTTCAACATCAACAAGTTGAGCAAAGTAACAACTTCCTCAATCGGATACTGCACTCGATGTCGGGAGGAGTTATAGTGACTGATGCAAACTTCACCATATCTCTCGTAAATACTGCCGCCTCTGAGCTCCTGCTCGAGCCATCGGAAAACCTTGTTGGACAATCGCTCTGGAACGCCTTCCCTCTAGAAAGCACGTATCTCTCTTCAAGCGAAACAGCCTCCCCGAAGGTCTCTTCAGATCAAACCGAAGGAATCTTGCTGAGAAGAGTCGATCATCAGCCGATTCCAGTTTCTTATTCTTTTTCTCATATCGAGAACGAAGAGAATGAAGTTGAAGCGATTGTTTGTCTCTTTCAAGACTTATCATTAATGAAAACACTTGAACGTCAACTCCTTCAATCTCAGAAACTTGAATCTGTTGGTCAACTCGCTGCAGGAATTGCTCATGAAATCAACACCCCGATTCAATATGTCAGAGACAACACAGTCTTCGTACGAGAGGAATTTGATAACGTCAAAAGACTCCTGGTCGCCGTTGAGCAGCTCCTTGAAGCATGTTCCGATCAGTCTTCTCTTCAAGCGGAACGACAGACGGTTCTGACCATTATTGACGATATAGATCTGAGCTATCTTGTTGATGAAATTCCCGCTGCGCTCAACCAATCCTTTGAGGGGGCCGAGTCCGTTGCAAGAATTGTAAGGTCGATGAAAACCTTCTCCCATCCCGGTACTGAAGAGAAAACTCACGCAAACATTAACGAAGCGATCGAGAGCACAGTGACAGTCTCAAAGAACGAATGGAAATATGTCAGCGATATCGAGCTCGAGCTTGATCCGTCACTTCCTCTGGTCAACTGCCATCCAGGAGAGCTGACACAAGTATTTCTCAATCTTATTGTGAACGCTGCTCACGCTATTGGTGAAGCTACCGATAACGGAAAAAAAGGAAAGGGCAAAATCACTCTTGCAACAAAGCGACACGAAGAACACGTTGAAATTCAAGTTCGTGATACTGGCTCAGGAATCCCTCACGAAGTTCAAAGTAAAATCTTTGATCCGTTCTTTACAACCAAGGCTCTTGGAAAAGGAACAGGCCAGGGACTCGCTATTGTCTATTCAACAATAACTGATCGCCACAATGGCTCGATTGAGTTTCAGACTGAGGTTGGTAAGGGGACAACGTTTCTGATTGAACTGCCTACCGAAAACATCAAATAGGATCTCACCGAAAGGGCGTGCACATTTCGCTGTAATACAAAATTCACAATGCGCTCAGGGCCTCATCACAAAAATCCTCCCCGGCTTGCTATTGCAAGTTATTTGCATTAAAGTAGGTGCTGTACTATTAGCTTTCTAAGCATCTAGTGCTAGTAACTATAGGAAATCAAATGAATTTTAAGAAATTACCTGTAACAGTACTCTCAGGATTCCTCGGAGCCGGAAAAACCACTCTCCTGCAACACATCCTCACAAATCGAGATGGCCTCAAAGTCGCCGTTATTGTAAACGACATGAGCGAAGTCAACATCGATGCTGAACTCGTTAAAGGTGGTGAAGCTGCGCTTTTAAGAACCGACGAGAAGCTTGTTGAGATGTCAAACGGCTGTATCTGCTGCACGCTACGGGAAGATCTCCTCATTGAAGTCTCTCGCTTAGCGCGTGGGGGGAAATTTGATTACCTTGTGATTGAGTCAACGGGTATCGCAGAACCTATGCCGGTCGCAGAAACCTTTACCTTTGAGGATGAGAACGGCTCCTCGCTCGGTGACCATGCTCAACTCGACACTATGGTGACCGTTGTTGATGCGCTCAACTTCTTAGATGAATCTCAAAATGCAGATGCTCTTCGCGAACGAGGACTTGCAGTAGACGAAAATGATGACCGAACACTTGCCAATCTCTTCATTGACCAGATTGAGTTCGCTAACGTCATTATAATCAACAAGTGTGACCTCGTTACAGAAGAAGGCCTCAACCTCCTTGAATCCATTCTCCGCTCCTTTAACCCTGAAGCAAAGATCTTACGTTCTGAATTCGGAAAGATTCCACTTGAAGAGATCATAGGAGCTCATCTCTTTGATTTTGAGAAAGCAGCTCAAGCTCCAGGATGGTTGAAAGTTATGCGAGGAGAGGAAGACTCTGAGATTGACGAATACGGTATCGGTAGTTTCGTATTTAAGTCCAATCGTCCATTTCATCCAGAAAGGCTCTGGAACGTACTTCACGGCTCTATGAATGGCGTCCTTCGTTCAAAAGGATTCTTTTGGATCGGAACACGACCAGACTGGATTGGAAACTGGTCCCAAGCAGGCCAATCATTTACGATTGGAGCCATGGGAAAGTGGTGGGTAGCTGTGCCTTCCAGCGAGTGGCCAACAGACCCGATGTCTCGAGACTCAGTCTTACAAGATTGGGATGAAGAGTTCGGAGATCGAAAGAATCTAATCGTTTTTATTGGCCAAGACATTGATCGAGACGAAGTAACCACCGCCCTCACGAAAGCGCTCTTAACCGACGATGAGCTCAAACTACCAAGAAGTAGCTGGAGCGAGCTTCGAGATCCATTTCCTGCATGGAGCGAGGAAGTGGCTGAAGAAGACATAGCACTTAGTGCTTAAACTCTGATTCTCTCAATGAGAAGAAAAAACTTCAGGCAAGCCGAATCAAACTTTAACGACTCACTTAGCCTCGTCATATACCTTTATAACCCATAGTAGTGGCAGCAAGTGGAAAGCCAAACACAGGGTCCAACTTCAGCTTCTTTCCTCAACCAAGGGGAGTTGGATAGAAACTGTCGTACCCTTACCTTGTCGACTCACGAAAAACATCTCACCCTTATGAGCCTCGACAATAGACTTACTCAGTGTCAGACCCAATCCACTTCCAGGAGTACTACGACTTGTATCCGCCCTATAGAACCTTTCAAAAACCAGAGGAATGCTATCTTTACTCACACCTATTCCTGAGTCTTGAACTGAAATTTGAACTTTTCCGACATTTAATTTCTTGAGTCGGAGCATTACCTTTCCATCTGCTAAGGTAAATTTTATGGCATTATCAAGGACATTAGAGATTGCCCTTTGTAATTTTGAAAGATCTCCTTTCACAAAGGCACCCCCATCGCCTTCAAAGTCAACTTGAATACCTCTCGCCTCAGCCACGGGCTGAAAAAGCTCTATCGCATCCTGAACAATATCGCCAAGGTTAACCACTTCTTCCTTCATCGAAACTGCACCAGAATCAGCTTCAGAGATATCAAGCATAGTATTGATAAGTTCCAAGATTCGATCGCACTCCTCTATAGTATTTTCCGCAAGACTTATTTGATTTTCATCTACATGGATCAAAGCAAGTTCAGCTCTCGTTCGAATCCTAGTAATTGGACTTCTCAGCTCATGAGCAACATCGTCGGTAACCTGCTTCATCCCTTTCACAAGCCCCTGTATGCGATCGAGCATTCTATTGAAGGTTGTTGATAACTGTCCTATTTCATCATCTCGAATCTCAATAGGGAGCCTTACAGCGAGATTTCCAGATGAAATTTGATTTGCAAGTTGCGTAACCCCTTCCACTCGTCTCATTGCCTTAGAAACCACGAAGTATCCTGTAATCCCTGCCATCAATACAACAACGATACCAACGAGTGGGAAAACGACACGATAGTGCCTCATCAAAGTTAACTCTTCATCAATATATACTCCTCCTTGAAGAATGATGTCACTATCAACTGCCCTTGATACGATTCGTACTATTCTGCCACTCTTAGGCATCTGTAGCATTTCCGAAACTATCGAAAGCTCCTCGACAGCAAGAATGGTTGTACCGCTTACCGGAATAGTTCCCCAAGATAAAAGGTTAGAAGCATGAAGTACCTTTCCTTCTGGAGATAACACTCGAAAGAAGACCTTATCTTCGCCGTACTCATTCGCCTCTTCTACAATATGATTCGCTAAGGCCTCGATGCCTGCATCGTGATACTTGTTGACAGCTTCTTCTAGCTCGTAGCTCACTCCACGGTCTGCACTTCGATAGAGAAACTCCCCTGCAATGTAGTAGAATCCTACAAAAATCACGATCAAGCATAGGCTGAAAACCGTGACAAACCACATGGTAAGGCGAAAATTAAGAGAAGATAGCCTTCTAGGAACTTTCTCGAAGAACATACCCTGCTCCACGAACTGTATGAATAAGCTTTGCCTCTGAATTTCGATCAATTTTGTCTCGAAGTTTGCAAATTCGTGTTTCTACGATATTGGTCTCTGGATCGAAATTAAAATTCCAAACCCTTTGAATAATCGTTGATTTTGAAACTACTCGACCAGCATTCTCCATTAAATAACGGAGGAGATCGAACTCTCGAGGCTGCAAATCAATTTCCTTGTTTGAACGAAAGACTCGGCGAGTATTAATATTGAGCGACAGATCTGATATCCTCAATTCTACCGGAAGAGCTGTATTCTTCGCTCGGCGATGCAAAGCCTCTACTCGTGCCAAAAGCTCTGCCAGGACAAAAGGCTTTGTGAGATAATCGTCACCTCCCACAGTAAGTCCCTTAATTCTGTCATCAACTTCACGCTTTGCACTCAAGATCAATACTGGGAGCAATACATTCTTCGCACGTAATTGTTCTACCGCTGAAAGGCCATCGAGCCCAGGAAGCATAATATCAAATATCGCTACATCGAAGGAATCTGTTTCAGCGAGCGTAAGACCTGCTAAGCCACTTGCTTCGTGTACGATCTTATGACCGGCCTGTTCAAGTCCTTTTCTGACAAAAGTAGCAATTTTCTGATCATCTTCAACAAGCAAAACTCTCATGTCAGTTACTACCTAGAATCAAAGTCAACTTACATGAAGAACTATACACGGCCTCTCAAATTATTACTATCTTCAACTCCCTTACCACTACATTACGAAAAGATTACCAAATGATAATCGAAGCACTTTTTGCCGCCAGTTCCATGTTACTCTTCCCAATCACGCCATACACTCTACAACATTGAAATAATCTGAAACGGAGGAGCCCATGTCGAGTACCCAAACGATCGAAAATGCAGAGTTTCAAGACTCTTCTTGTGCTGCCCCTGGCAAGCAAGGAGACATTCAACCCTTTCCCAAACAGGTACTTAGCTCCCTGATGTGCCCTTCTTGCAGTGGAGATCTCGAAGTTCACCAATCGTGGCTTTGCTGCTCAACCTGCGACACCAAATATCCTGTAAAAGACGGAGTGCCTCTTCTCGCAAGGAAAGGCACGGCTTACACATGGAAGAATGAAGAAAGTATGTTGATCGAAACCAGCGAAGCGTATCAAGAGCAATACCAAGGCATCGACGAAGCCAGAGACTATAATCTCGCCTATAAGAACAAGTTTGAGAAGAGACTGAGCACAAAGAGAGAATTCAAACTTCTCAATCAACTTCTTAAGTCACAAGGTATCTCTAAAACAATTCTCGATCTCCCCTGTGGTGGAGGTCGATTGAGCCCTCAAATCGCAGCACACACTGAGCTACTCATCGAAGCAGATATTGCCGAGGGACAAGTGCTGTACGGAAGAAGAACTATGCTCCTTCCAACACTTCAATTTTGGATGACTGCTTCTGCATTTCATATTCCATTTAAAGACGAAAGCATTGATGCTGTTGTTTGCTGTCGTTTGAATCACCATCTGCCAACTGAGATTGAAAGAGAACGTTTAATTAGAGAACTTCTTCGAGTCGCAAGAAGGTTTGTGGTAATGACATTCTTCGACCATAAATCGCTCAAGAATCGCTTGAGACAGATGAGACAGCCATTTAATGGAAAGCCACCTAAGATGACAATGACTGTTGACCGAGTACGAGAATTGGCTAAAGAAAGCGGAGCTCAACTTAAAGCATGCCCACTTTTGGCAAGATTCTCCTCTGGCCATCGATATGCGCTTATGGTGAAAAGTCGTGGCTAACACACAAACACCTCACGGCTTTCAACCTTTTGAGTTTGAGCAGGTATACTCAATTTCAAACGGAAAGAGAATTAAGAGTAGATCAAGCTATGCCTCGCTTGTGACAAGCAAAGATTCAATTGTTTGGGCCGAAGACACAGGTGATAAGCGTAGGGCGGTTTTCAAACTCTATCATCATCGAGGACCAATTAGCTGGTGGCGAGAAAAATTCTTTCGTTTCAGAGTTCAACGTGAATTCGATGCTTTATGTTATCTTTTTCAAAATGGAGTTCCTTGTCCGAGACCCCACTATTGGTCGTACGGCTACCTTCCAGGTCTTGGAAGATGCGAACTTCTCGTTACGAGCGAAGTGCCCGACTCCATTACATTCGCCGAGTTCTTACAATCTTCGGAAGGTGCCAATCAAGCTTCGAATGTGTGTGCTCTGTTCCGGCTTATCCGAAAAATGCATAGATCTGGCTTTTACCATGGTGCCCTTTGGGCAAGAAACGTCCTGGTTACCACTCCCGATCTCAGGGACGTATCCTTTCATATTATCGACACACCATCATCCATGCGTTTTTCAAAGGATCTCTATGGTACCAGAATGGCATGGGCTGACTTGTTGAATATATCTACCTCTCTCCGTAAGCTCTTTGGGGCTGATTCCTGCGAACAATATCTAATAGAATACGGACTCAGTGAAAGACTCATTGAACGTTTTAAAACTCATTTGATTCGATACTCACCTAGTAGGCATACTCGTAATAGACTCAGGGCGGAATTTGAAGTGAGAGAGTTAGTTTCTCACTTCTGCAGTTGGTGTACGGGAATCCACAGAATAAAAGCTGCCAAGCCTCTCCATCGTAAGGCCTCCAATCCAATTTGCTCAGAATAAGAAGTAGCGTTCCCTTGGTTCCTCTATTCCCACCGGTCTTCGTAAGTGAGACTGTGGAATTTGGTGCCTACCAGAATCTAGTGCCCAGAGTCTAGTGCTGCCCAGAGTCCCCAGAGTCTAGTGCCCAGAGTCTAGTGCGCCCCAACTTTGCCAAAGAACTTCTTGCGACTGGCTGCGACTGCTCCCTGCCAGCATGGTTCCGAGGCAATCTCGTGAATGATGCGCGAATACAAGTCGGTTTTGATGCTCAAGCTGTACAGTTAAAGAACGATCAAAGGATGCTAGTCGTAGGAGGTGGAATGAGTGGTGTACAGCTTGCACAACGCTATTCTTCACTGTACCCAGGAAGGGTGACGCTCCTCTCAAAAAATCCCGCCGGAATCTGGTGCTGCCGGAATCTGGTGCGCTCCAACATTATCAAAGTCGAGTAGCGAGTGGCAACTGAGTCGGACGATTGCAGGGTGAACAGATAACTTTAGAAGTTGTAGCAGTGGAAACAAGGGAAGAAGTAGGCATGCAAACACCATAGGACTGAGCGAATCGGCTCGGTAGCTACACCACCCCATCCAAGGACAGAAGCTCTTAACAATCAAAGAAGTTTGCAACAGGCGGCACACAAGGAAGAAGCGCTCCAGGGGGCCAATGAACAGTAAAATCTCCGACTTTCCACCTGTCATAACAGTAAGAACAAGCCCGACAAAACTCTGTGTACTCGTCGAGCATCTGTATTCGTATCTCTTTTACAATAGAGTACACATATATTCGTACCGAATCTTCCTTGGGAGTATGCTTTAGACTAATAGCTTCCTCCCTAAGCCTCCTAGCACCCTTTACCTTCCACCCCCTAAGAGCTCTCTTTTCTCTTGCCTCTGCTTCAAACTCTCTAAGCCTCTCTACCATACGGGTATTAATCTCGTACACCTCACGCTCTTCATCTATATCAAACACCTTTAACCAGGCATTGGGACGCAAAACAAGAGAGTGAGTTTTCTTTGCCTGTGCTTTGAGCTTGTTCGTGTACGCTTCGTCTTGAGCCGCAGTGAGAGCGCGACTTGGTAGCTTCTTAATGTAGGGAGCACGTATCCAGGGTATAGGAGAGGAGTATTCTGCCAGAACTGAGGTTAATGACTCACTGAAGGCTTCCCAAGAGCTTAGCCCTGGATACCTCTCAATGCAGTCTACAAGATTAGCATTAGCAGGATTAGCGTAGAGGTAGGCTATCCGCTCAACAATGGTGTCCACATCACAGTACCGGATAACTGAAGTACCGTTTTTCTTCCAGAGGTTTAGGTGCTGAAACCCTAAGAGTCTCTTTAAGGCGTCTGTTAGCTGCTTTTGGAGCTCCCCGTAAAATAGGACACATTGAGCGTTATCCCGTACCACTACGATGATATGCGCATGGTTTCCCATCCAGACAAAATGGCACAGGGTTACCTTCTCGTCGCGCTGTACGCGAGCCATGATGCTTTCCATGATGGTCTTAAGCGTCTTATTGCACACAAACGGGAGTCCCCGCGCTGTGCGCATGCAGATCTCGTAGACTTGGTTGGAGTATAGTTGTCGCCGTGGTCTTGCCATCTCACTAGAGATGTCGTGGAAATTTTGGGAAAGTTGCTGCTTTTGTAAAATCAAGTGGCGCCCCTATCAGTTGAACCTGAATAGACAAGCACCACTCCACCTATTAGAAGTGGCGTTTCGAAAATGCTCGGCCGGAGCCAGATTTTAGGTAGTTTTCGAATTTTTTTGCTTTGTCCATATCAGTAAATGCAAACAAGTTTACTAAACGCCAAGGGCGAAAATCGCTGGTGTGCTTGTTCTTTCCTGCGTTATGGCTTTTTAGGCGAGAATTGATGTCTTCGCTGTAGCCAGTGTAGATCCTTGAAGGATTTTTGGTGCTTTGAATTCGGTAGATGTAGAAGAGTTTCATACTCAATTATCGGGGATTTTCGGGGGAAGTTGCGTGGAAAGATGGCAAATCAAACTTATGGAGGGGCTTGGGGTCCGCCGTCGCTAAAGCTATGGCGGATCAGCCTTTTCTAAAGCCCCTAACAGGGGCTTTAGAAAAGGCTGGGGTGACTGACGGGGCTCGAACCCGCGACAACTGGAATCACAATCCAGGGCTCTACCAACTGAGCTACAGTCACCACAAATGATTTAATGGGCGTAGTATGTCAAAAAAACCAATTTCTACAACATGCAACGGCTCAGTTGCTAGGCCCATCTGGGCTCCCGTTCACACGCCGCGCTAGCTCGCGTGTGCCATGTTTAGTGGCGCCTCTTGCTCGGCATTCGCCTCACATCGCCACGACCAACTGAGCTACAGTCACCACACAGGGGAGTTAACCTACCGATACCTGAGGAAAGAATCAACTCACCAAACAAAAAAAAGGCCCTATGATTCCTCATAAGGCCTTAAGAAACTACAATTTTTTGTGCCAGGAAACTCGGTGTGAACGACGATATCTCTTTGGGGCTCTGCAATTAAGACGCAAGACCCCCTGGAAAAATTCAGACTAATTCACAAAAATTAAATTCGGCTCGGTGGAAGAGGCACTCCGTTAGCTAACCTATGGAGTTCACGGAGGTTTTCCTCAACGTCATCAGGTATTCGGGTTCCCCCACTACCGGAAAAACCGACAACGACATTCTCGCGATAAATGCCATAGCACTTCTTGGCGTCATCACTGCCTGGACTCTCGCGGATACACTGCTCAAGAAAGAGGTCCGGGAGCTCATACACAAAGACATTCGGTAGGCTGCTATAAGCCTTTCCAAGGAGATAGAGAACGTGCCCCCTGTCTGCTTGCTTCACTTTTCCATCTTCAAGAAGACCGTGCAAAATTGAAGTCGCACGAAGGTACTCAACAGTACCCCTCCCATCAAGCACGGAGTTAGAAACAGACTCTGCTTGACGCATCAAGTTTTCAGCTTTTCGAAGAGCTGAAGTACTTATGGAAGTACGCTCTGTGCGCCAGCGGCGAAGCGAAGTCATCCATCCCTTCACTTCCGTGTCTTCATAGCGAGTTAAGATACCTTTCTTACGAAAACGTTCTAATGTTCGGAGCGCTTCTAGTGGCTTTGGTTGTACACGAGTGTAAATTACAAGCCACTTTCGTAGAGCATCCATACGATACAAGGACAGATTCTGATCGGCAGCCGCCTCAAGAAACGACCTTCGAGCGAGTGCAAAGCGCCTCGTAGCAAAATAGAACTCCCCTTTTTCGTACGCATTGAGCTCTTCAAGATGTTGCTCTACACCAGGAAAGTTTTGATCAACCTGATCACGGGAGTGGCAAGAAATACAGTAATTTGTCGTGTTTTTTAATCGCCAGCGCGCATACCCTTTACGACCTTCCGCAAAACGGTTACGTGCATCATCAAGCATGTCACGCAGCACACGCAGCGTAGAGGCATACCCGGGGTCTTCTGCATTATCAGCCTGAAACAGCGCATCCCCATGGAAGTTTGTGCGTAAGGAATCAATGAGACGTAAGATCTCTTTTTCATTCTCAGGATCAGAAAATTTCTTCTCGTCACTCGTATACTCAGGAAGAGTACGAAAAGCCGCATACACTTTATCCATTCGATTACGAACAGATTCTTTTACCTCAGCGTTACACAGAGGTGTGCCTACGACACAAAACGCAAGCACCATAACGAAACCAACAAAGCGAGTCATAATGTTCCTTGTTTGAGTACCAACACACATCAAAGCTTTTCGATCAGAGCAAGAAAATCACGCTCAGAGATAAGTCCGACAAGCTTTCCACTATCAACAATTGGAACACATCCTACTTGCTTTTCGCGCATCAGCCGAGCCACTTCTTTAATATCAGCGTCAGGAGCAGCTGTCACAAGTTCCTTGCTCATAACTTCGCAAATAGGAGCAAAATGACTCGCAGCTGCATTACTCAGGTGTCCCAAAAGGTCTCGAATGCTGACAATTCCCACAAGCTCCGATTCTTCATTGATTACCGGGACATGACGCACATGCTTGAGTTCAGCCATAATCTCTACACGGTTAAAGCCATGATCTGGGTGTACCGTTAAGACTTCTTCTGTCATAAGCTCACGGGCTAACATTAGAACTTCTCCTTATTGCTTGTTGATAACAAGGCCCATTCTATACCGGTCCAATACCAAAACGCGAGTCCTTTCATACCCCTAGAGTGAGCCGACTCCAAATTTGTTCCCTGGTAGCCTGACAACCTGTTGCTCAGCTTCAAGCTCAAAAAGTAACTGCATGAGCTCGCTTGAGTTTCTAAAATGACGTTCAATTTGCTCAAACGAAAGCCCACCCTCCGCTCGAAGCAAAGACAGAAGAGCCGTATGGCTTAAGCCCTCTTGAGAGTCCGCTACCTCAGTGTTTGTCTCAACTCCAAGCTCATCGAGCACATCTTGCGCATCACGCACAAGTGTTGCTCCACTTCGAAGCAGGCCCAGTGATCCTGCAAAACGGGGATTTTCCGTATCTCCTGGCACAACCATCACCTCACGCCCCTGCTCCAGCGCATGCCTTGCTGTCGAAAGCGCCCCACTCCGTTTGGCTGCTTGAAATATAATGACCCCCCGAGAAAGACCAGCGATGATACGGTTTCGGTTGAGAAAATTATATGGATAAGGAGGTTCGTTAGGTGGAAACATGCTTAGAAGTGCACCTTCTCGTTCTAAGATCCGCCTAGCCAAGGAAGCATGTCTTCTCGGGTACACCGAAGCAAGCCCATTTCCAAGCACAGCAACAGTAGGCGGGACTGTATCACCAGCAAGAGCTCCTTCGTGCGCTGCTCCATCAATCCCTAAAGCAAGTCCACTGATGACACACACACCAAAACGAGTAAGCGTACGAGCCATCTTTGCAGCCGATCTGCACCCAGTAATGTCAGCTTTGCGTGATCCAACAATTCCTGCAGCCACAAAATTTTCACTAAGATCAGGCAAGTTCCCCTTCACATAAAGAATAGGAGGCGGATTATGAATATGTGCTAACAGCACTGGATATCCACGTTCTCCACGTATTCGAAGTGTTATTCCGTGAGTTTGGCACACTTCGAGCTCTCGCTCTGCTTCATCAACCACGCCCGGTTGAGCCTCAATCTCTTTTGACTCAAGAACATGCCTCAAAGGGAATTTTGCTCCAAGACGCACAGCAACGAGCGCCCGGAGCTGTTTTGATTCTTCTATCTTATTAATATTACTCATCTTTACTTCTCTCCAAAAAGCTCTCTCTACTTACTACTCGATTGAAAAGAGGAAAAGTTGTTGTGAAATCCTGCCGATAGATACTCTGGAAGGGTACAAACGAAGAATTATCGCTAGAACGGGAAAGCTTCATGCAATCAAGTGATCAATACCGGCTTATCTTTGAAGGCCCCAAAGACGACTCCGATGAAACGTTGAGGAATCTCAAAGGTACTTTTATCACAGAGCTTGAGTTCTCTGTGGATGAGGCCAAGGAGATCCTCGAGAATACCCCCTACCAAATTTTAGCCGCTACTTCTGAAGCCGATCTTCACAACTTCTATGAGTCGATCAATAGCGCTGGAGGAAAGGTTCTCATTGTTCGCCCTGAGTCAGACGAAAGCGAAGAGTCTTTTGAATTTACCTTCGATATGGAAGAGGCTTCTGAACAACTAACTCCAAAAAAGACTCAGGAGAAACCTGCTCCTGTTTACTCCCTTGAATTTGATCCTGAAAACGATCCAACGGAAGACGAAACAGTCAAAGAACTATTGGCTGAAGGAGATGCGGAATCTAAACAAGCTATGAGTACCCCCCCAGAATCTGAGGCACTTGGCTTATCCGACCTTTCTTTTGATGCGCCTAACCACGAACCAACAAATATCATCAATCCAGATGAAGAGCCTGAACCAGAGGCAATAGCCCTTGATTTTGATACAGGCGAAACGAGCGTTGATCTTACAGAACAAAAGAAAAAAGCAGCTCCTATATCAGGGGTGATCGAACCTACCTCATCCATTGACAATCTCGGACTCTCCTTCGACGAACCTGAACAAGAAAAACTCGAGCAAAGCGAATCTATTGTTGACGAAGAAGAGAGTACGCTAGAGGAAGAAGAGAGCATCGTTCCTGTCTCTGACTCTCTCTCCCTCTCTCCAGAGGAACCTTCTACACTCGATGCTCTTGAAGAGGTAGTTGAGGCTGAAACAACCGAAACGACAAGCGACGCACTTGAAGTAGAACAAGAGTATGCTGTCGAGACGCAAGAACCAGAGCCTCAACAAGAACCACAGGCGACTCAAACAACAGTAGAGTCAAGGCAAGAAAGTATTGCTCAACCTGAGCCACAAGAAGAATCCGCTCTAAGAGAAGACGTCGTATCTGAACCAGAAATAGAGCCAGAGACTGAGTACTTCCAAGAAGCACCAGAAGACTATCATGCCGAAAACGTCAAGAGCGACACTGAGACGCGCAATAAGCAAGCACTCATTATTGGCATCGTCGCCCTCCTTATTCTTGGTAATGGATATTTTATCTACTCCAACTTTTTAGCTGGTGACGACATGGCTGGCACCGAGCAAACGATTAACTCTATTATCGAATCAGCCGCGAAAGCTTCAAAGAAAGCCGCTGTGATGAAAAAGAAAGCTGCACAGAACAAGAAAAAAGAACCAACAGTATCCTACCAGTTTGAAGAGATTCAAGGCTCTACCCCTATCCCTTATGGCGATCTTACTTGGGAACTCACCGTGCGTGGGCCACAACTGGTGTCAGGCACGATGCGACTTACGACTCCAAGACCACGCGATCGGACACCAGCTGAAATTGTCAGAGGCATGAAGCCAATCCCATGGCTGACGAAGGCTGAGTTCCACTCCCTTAAATTTCTTCCTATCGAAGAACAGCAGTATAAATCTTCAGGTGTTGCGAAGCTTTATATCGAACATGACGGTAAACGTCGGCGGATTGTGGCACCAGCAACCGTTACTGGCACATACAATCCTGAGACCAAGCTGCTAGAGGGAGAAATTGAGATTGAAAATGATTTCGAGGGGACCAAACGCCACGAGGTATTTGTTCTTGAAAACATCAAGGGCACAGCGTACAGCCTTTATCTCCACTCATTCTTTTCAAACCGTTCACCTGAAGAGCAGCTCAGTGAATCAAGTGGGGAGACTCCATCTCTCCGTCTTCCTAGCGTTGAGCACGTTACTCCAAAGGATCCGACCACTGCAAAAAAGGAAGTTATTCAGGAAAAACCAAAGCCTAAACCTTCGAAGAAAAATCCCACAGAAGAATGGGATGATATTGCTGGCTTAGAGACACTCTTTTAGTAAGCGAACAGCGGGCAGAGGCTGGACGCTTACAGTGCCTTATCCGAAATTCTACAGACACTTACAGACTAACCACTTTTAAATCGTTTTGCTTTATGGGAACAGTGATTAAGCACTCTTCTTTTTTGCTTTCGCCTTTGTTTTCCGTTTAGGAGTAGAAGAGGCTCGCTTCTTTGGTGAAGCGGTAGCTTTTGTATTAGACTTTGCTTTGGTTGTTGATTTCTTAGCTGAAGGTTTCTTTTTCGAAGAGCTTTTTTTCGCGTTTGTCTTCGTGTCTTCTGCGGCTTCTTGCTTCTTATTCTCTTCTTCGGCTTTCTTGGCCTTGGACTTCGTAGTGCCGGACTTAATCTGACCAAAGGTAATACGAGTATTTTCGTGCCTATCTTGAATCTCTGTAAGCTCTTCCTTGCGGCTTGACCAAATATTGCCGTCCAAGCTCCACATAACAAGCTCTTCACCTTGGAAATCGACAACTTTCTTCAAATATTTTGGTCGCTTAGCCACAATACGTTCTCATCTGCGATAGTAGTCCGTGTATGTGTATGATGTAGCATTGGAAAGCTCCGGTTCGTTTCTCTTACAAAATCCTCACATCGTATGTTCTTCTCAGCGTCTCCAAAAGGCTCTATAGTGTCGAAAACACAGATATTTAGGATGAAAAGCAATGACTCTCGAAGAGAAAAAAGCCCAATGGGACGCAATTCAATGGCCAAACACCGTAACGGAGCTCCATGTTCACCTCGGAGGCTCGGTTCCACTCTACCGCCTGTGGGAAATCGCACTCGATCGTGGAATTCGCGGCATGGGGCAAGGTTACGAAGAGTTTGTTCAACTCATACGCCGGGAAGACAGCAAGGTCACTGACTTAGATAGCTACCTTGAGATTTACGATCGGATTGAGCTTATTCAATCTGGCCCTGACGCCCTACGTCAAAGTGTTATTATTGCAATCCACCGCGCTTTTCTGACTGGTGGGATGGTCCACCTTGGACCTGGTGGTGAGGGCGCCGAAGGAACCCCTCTCTTTTCTATCGGAAATCTCGAACTACGCTTTAACCCTCTCAAACGTACTGGTGCTGTATTTCTCAAAGGTGAACATGCCGGTCTCTACGATGTAGATCGAGTTATACGTGCTGCTTGTGGTGCTGTTGAGGATGTTGAACTCGGCTTCCGTCAAAGAATTAATACAGGCATCTTGATCTGCTTTGGACGTGACATGACGCATGAAGCTAACATGATCCTGGCCAAAAAAGTCGATAAGTGGATTGAACGGGAGAAGAAAATCATTGGTATCGATCTCGCAGGCTCAGAATCGACTAATCCTCTGAGCGACTCTACTCGGCTAAAAGAGATGAAAGAAGTATATGATGTCGCTGGTAAATATCTCGGCCGCACGGTACATGTCGGCGAGACTCGCCATGTGGACATTGAAACATTCATCAATACTATTGAGGCCCTTAATCCACACCGCGTTGCTCACCCTATTACCGCGTGTCGAGCTTACTGGGAGAACAACGACGATCGCGGACTTAAGCTCCTTCAAGAACGAAGCCTTGTTTGTGAGCTCTGTGTTAAATCGAACTTACTCACCGGTGCCGTTGCTTCAGTAGAAGAGTACGGCAAGGTCATCAATACTTTTGATGACTTTGAAATTCCTTATACCTTCTCTACTGACGCCCCATCCCTACAAGTTACTAGCCTTGCAAGTGAATTGTTGTTACTCTTTCTCCACGGGGCTATAACAACAGAACAGATCTCTCGAGCACTCAAAATAGCTGAGCAGTCAACTTTTCTTCATTCATTAGAGTAACACCATGACCATTTCTTCATCATCTTCATCTACCCACACCACAAGACGCACGAAAATTGTCGCTACGGTAGGCCCTGCCTCGCGCGAAAAGTACAAAATTAAGGCTCTCATTGAAGCTGGGGTAAATGTGTTCCGGCTCAATTTCTCTCATGGCACATACGACGAACATGAGGCAGTGCTCAATACTATCCGTGAAACATCCAAGGAACTCTCAGCCCCTACGGCAATCCTTCAAGATCTCTCAGGCCCTAAAATTCGTATCACGAATGTCAAAGGAGACTATCTTCACATTAATGATGATGATGAGGTTCTCCTCAAACTTTCAAAGGGCGAGGATACTGATGCATCAACAATTTATGTAGGCGGACTCGACCCAGCAAAAGTTCTTGAACCTGGTCACCAAGTTCTCCTTGCCGATGGCATTCTTGTTTTAAAAGCAATTGCCGTTGAAGGTGATACCGTGCGGTGCACCATAACGAAAGGAGGACGTATTCGTTCACGTGTCGGAATCGCATTTCCTGATAGTGAAATCGGTCTTCCTGCAACAACCGAGAAAGATTTCCAAGACCTCTCCTGGGGAATTCAACACGGGGTGGACTATGTTGCGATCTCTTTTGTGAACAACGCCAAAGACGTGCTTCAACTCCGTGATGCCATCAAACAAGAAGGTGGAAGCGCACACATTATCGCTAAAATCGAACGCAAAGGTGCCTTACAAAATATTTCAGAGATTCTTGATGTCAGCGACGGACTGATGGTCGCCCGTGGCGATCTCGGACTTGAACTTCCCTTAGAGCAAGTCCCTCGTGTGCAAAAGAAGCTGATTGAAGAAGCAAACTTCCGTGGCATCCCGGTGATTGTTGCTACCCAGATGCTTCACTCTATGATTACCGCTGTTCGCCCAACACGTGCTGAAGTTTCCGATATCGCTACAGCTGTTATGTCTGGTGCTGATGCTGTGATGCTCTCCGAAGAGACAGCCATTGGTGAAAATCCAATTCTCTCAGTAGACCATTTAAGTCGGATCGCCTACGAGGCTGAAGGTGAGTTTGATTTTGCAAAATATCGACCACGCCTCCGTGACGCAGACACGCAAACGATCCCTGATGCCGTGGCCTATGCAGCGTGTGCCGCTGCGGTGAAAGTTAAAGCCAGCGCTGTAATAGCCTGCACTGAGACAGGCACATCGGCTCGGCTCATTGCCAAATACCGCCCGCAACAACCACTGTTTGGAGTTTCAAGTAGTATTGCTACTCTGCGTCGTATGTCCCTGTATTGGGGGGTAATTCCACTAGGATTTGAGTCTCCCGAAGATCACCAAAACGAGCTCGAAAATGCCATACGAAAGGTGCAAAAGCTCGAAGGGTTTGAAAACGGCTCACGTGCTGTCATTACTGGTGGACTCAGCGTCCGAACCCCTGGCTCCACGAGCGTGATGGAGATTCGAGAGATGACGTGCAACTAATCAAACCTCGTTTTGATACTTATTAGCCTACTCTTGCTCCTAACAACTCCAAACTGACATCTGATATATCGAACGGATAGATATCACTGGAGATCCGCCTACAGCTCTTGAGTATACTTGTACTTAGAGGTGTGAGCAGACCGCCTAGCGAATTCTTTATAGTAAAGGGCTACTTTCAACCATGAAGCGTTTTTTCGTTATTCTTTTGATTCTCGTTCTCCTTCCGACGCTCACTCAAGCACAAGTTGTCGCTAAAGCGTACTCAGTACAGGGTTCTGTCGAAGCACAGATGGGCGGAAGTAAGTCCTGGGTCCCTGTAAGTAAAGGCACTGAGTTTACTAACGGCGATGTCATTCGAACACTCGAGGGTTCACGAGCGGGGTTAAAGTTTACAGGAGGAAAACTTGTTCGCCTTCGAGAAAACTCTCGCCTTCGAATTACTGCTCCTGAGGTAACCAATGAAGAAGGCGGTAAACTCAACCTGATTAACGGAGTTATGCACCTCTTCAGCCGTAAGTCCAAGAAGTTTCCAGAAGTTGAAACAGCAGAAGTCAGCGCGACAATTCGCGGAACTGAATTCGTTGTGGCATCCGAAAACGGTAAAACTTCTTTTAGCGTGATGAATGGCCAAGTTGAGATGAGAAATCAACACGGCTCCTCGGTCTTAAATAAAGGTGAAAAAGGAGTAGCAAGCAAAAACTCAAGCCCTGAAAAATCTCTCCTTGCAAACCCCCTCGAGGACGTCCAGTGGGCACTCCATTATCCACTCGCAACCAATCTTCCAGAGCTTCAAATGTTTGGAGAGCCCAAAACCCTTCATCAACAGCGAGGCTGGGAGGAGTTAGCAGATGGCCACTACGATGAAGCACTCACATCTTTTCATGGTCGTAGCTGGCAAGATGCTTTTGGCCGTGTTGTGGTTTATATGATGGCAGGAAACCACCACAAAGCTCATCACGAAGCAACAAGACTTGAACGCCAAAAAAATGCAGCAGGAAGTTTTCTCCACGCTGCGTTTCACCTCTCAGGAGGCTCGCTCAAAAAAGCTCAAGCTTCTCTTGCGCACACCAAAGAGTTTCTTGCTCACAAGAGCAATCCGCGCCTTGAAGCAGCTGCGCATGCACAAGAAGCACTCATTGCACTGATGCAAAACTATACGGACTCAGCGCAACAACACGTTGATAAAGCGCTTTCGATCGCGCCTGACTCTATCTCTGGTTTACTCGCAAAAGCTTACGTCGAGCAATCACTTCGCTCAGTCGAAGATGCTCGAAACACCCTTGAACATGCTCGAGAGCTAAGCCCAGATAACGGCGCTGTGCTAGCACGGCTTGCCGAAGTTAAACTTGGAATGGGAGAGACAGCATCTGCTCTCTCAGACGCAAAGGACGCAGCACATCTCACACCGCACAGTTCATATGCTCAAACAGTGCTCGGTTTTGCGCACCTCACGCGCTACGAGACAAAAGAAGCAAAAATTGCTTTTGGCCGGGCACAAGATCTCAACGCGACAAGTGGTCTGCCCTATTTTGGTACTGGCCTAGCGAAGATTCGCGAAGGGAACCTTGAAGAGGGAAAAGACGATCTCGCCAAAGCAGTCCACCTAGAGCCAGCTCGCGGACTCTACAGAAGTTATCTCGGAAAAGCTTTCTTTGAAGCAGAGGACGAAGACCTCGCGCAAGAAGAGTATGAGATGGCAATCAGTATTGATGCTAACGATCCAACACCTTACCTCTACAGAGCGTTTAATCACCTCTCTCAAAACAGACCAATCCAAGCTCTCGGAGATATTGAAACTTCTATTGAAAAGAACAACGCTCGCGCAGTCTATCGCTCAAGCTCTATGCTCGATCGGGACCTCGCTGTTCGAACCACCAGCTTAGCTGAAGTTTTTGACCAGATCGGGTTTAGTGAGATCTCTCGTTTGGAAGCGATCAAGTCGATTAATAGTGATTATACCAACTACAGTGCTCACCGGCTCTTGGCTGATAGTTACGACACCGCCTTTCTGGGCGATGCACAGTTTACAGAAGGAATTATCGCTGACCTTCTTTCTCCAGTAAGCTTCAACGTCTTTCAGAACTATAATGGTTTTAGCTCTGACGCATCACTCAACGATTATGCTGCGCTCTTTGATCGCCCAGAACACCGCACTCAGGTATCGGGGTCTTGGCAATCCCACGATGACCTAGCAGAAGCAAGCGTACTTCAAACTGGAGCATTTGAGCAGTTTGGCTATCGCATGGGATACGACTCTTCTTACGGAGACGGAAGCAAGAGTAATGGTATCTTTACCCGAACCCATACTTTTGATGCTGCTCTTCAGTATCAACCAACATACGAAGACCGCTTTATCCTTCAATCTGCTTATAAGAAGCGAGAAGACGACACCATTGAGCTTGGCACTGACGTGGAAGATTTTGAAGTCAGCCTTGGCTCTTCTCATAAACTAAGCCACCGCTCGCAAGTACTGACTCGAGTTGAGTATCTCAATCGCAACCTCGACAGCTTTGATAACACCGTCGTTGAATACGCTGACCAGAGTCTTATTTTTGGCGGCATGACGTTTCCACTGCTTGGAACCGATCTCTTTCTCGACCAACGCTCAGACGAAGACGTCACTACCTTGCGCGGAAGTGTGCAGTGGATCTTCGATACCGATCTTGTTGATTTTGTCTCAGGTGCTCAGTACCTCTACACAAGTGGTGATGCTGACGAAGACAGTCTTATTGTTGATGATTCCCTCGGCTACTTTTCGGGGCTCGGACGTCGTATGAGCTCAATGGGTGATTACGACACCGATAGTTATACAACCTATGTTTACTCCACGTGGCATTTGAGCTCTTGGATCGACGTCAATGCTGGACTCAATTTTACTGAGATTCAACTCCCAGCATTTGATGTCATTCCACCATATACTTCTGGAGACCGTAGCGATAACAAGCTCTCACCAAAAGTGGGCATGACATTCTACCTTTCAGATGAAACCATGATCCGCTCTGCCTACTTTCAATCACTTGGAATCTCAAGTGTAAGTGATATCGGAACAATAGAGCCAACGCTTGTCGGAAGCTTTAACCAGCTTATGGGCGATCTTCCAGGTGCTGAAACAGAGAACTGGGGCATTGGTATCGATCATAAAATACCTGGCGAAGCCTACTTTGGCGCAGAGTATGTCTACCGGGATATTGAACGTACCGGCGTCTCTCTTATGCCAACAATGTTCACCGATCTCGATACGACCTCTGAGTATACAGTGCTCCGCTCATCGACCTCTGGAGAGAGTGAACGTGAACACCTTATGAAATCGTATCTCTACGGGGTGCTTTCTGATACCGTCACCGGTACTCTCGATTACCGTCGTGAGCTACTTGAGGCGATTGATATTACCGAAAAGAACGAGACTGACCGAGTTCGATTTGGTATGCACTACTTTGATCCTTCACGGTGGTTTGCCTTTGCCAACGCCTCTTGGATTCACCAACACCTAAGCGATGTTGACTCCGTCGGCACCGAAGAGTTCTGGCTGCTCGATACCGGAATCGGCTACCGGCTTCCAAAGCGTCACGGTGTTATTCAGCTCGTACTGCGTAACCTACTCGATGAAGAGTTCTACTTTGATGATCGCGGCCGTTCAACAGGGATCTACTCTGAATTTAACGCCGCTATTGAAGCAACCGTAAACTTCTAAGAGATCTGGAGAAGGTGCGTGCTCAGATGGCTCAACATATTCATCTTTGCTGGCTTACTGACGCTCCTTCACTATGGGATCTACAACGGGCGTATTGGGGAACGGATTGAGTATTTTTTAAGTGACCAGTGGTTCTCACTCCGTGGCCCCGCAGCTCCTCCAGAGGATATTCTCCTCGTTACACTTGACGAAGATAGCTACCAAGAGCTTGACGTTCCACTCAGCCAAGCGTGGCCAAGGGCGCTACACGCTCAGCTGCTTGAGTCTCTCAAAGTAGCTGGGGCGCGAAAGGTTGTTTTTGATATTTACTTTGAAGACGAGAGCGCCGATCCCCAAGCCGATAAAGACTTGCAACAGGCCCTTACGACTCTTCCTACCGTCATTACAGCGAACGAAACAAATTTTCTTGCGCAAAAGGGCGGCACCACACTGCTTATGCCCGAGCTCTTTGAGCCATACGCTGGGCAAGTTGCTCTTGGTAGCTTTCCGGAAGACTACGGAACGGTACGCCGCTTTAAAACAAATCGCACGGCTCAAGGCGCCATGCACATGCCAACCATTGCTGAAGCTGCCGCTGGTGTTGTGCGGGGCAAAGACCGTGTGCCTGGCGATCGTGATCTTATCTCTTTTTACGGGCCAGCAGGAACAATTAATAACCTTCCTTTTTTTGAAGCTCTCGACCACGATATCGCCGCTGAGTTAGCTCACGATAAAATTGTTTTTGTTGGGCTCGCTTTTACAATGGGGGTTGGCGCAGAAAAAAAAGATAGCTTCAACACCCCTTTTCCAAAAATTACGCGGTCAAGCGGCTCAGAGGAGAGCAAGCGTACGTTTGGAGTCGAAATCCACGCAACTTCAGCTGCAAACCTCTTGGATCAAAACTGGATCTCTCGTGCGAGTCTCGACGAAGAGCTCTGGGGACTTTCACTTACTTGCTTTTTACTCTCTCTTGCTTTCTTTCTCCTGCGCCCACAATGGGGAGTACTTCTCTTGATAGGGGCAATTTTTGGATGGGCGAAGTTCTCCTATGGGCAGTTTCTTGAAGGTTTTTTTATCCCTGGACTTACACTGAGTACCGTAGTCTTACCTTTAGCGTTTCTCACCAGTACACTTTATTTTTACTATGTTACATACCGCAAGCAACGCCAAACACAAAAAGCCTTTGCTTTTTATCTCTCTCCAACAATGGCAAAAGAAGTTGGTCGTAATCCCGAAGCCCTTCACCTCGGAGGGCGCACACTCCATTGCAGCGCTCTTTTTACTGACATTATTGAGTTCACCAATGTAAGTGAAACAATGAGTGCAGATGAAGTTTCCGACATGCTGAATGCCTACTTTACTGATGTGATGGACGTTGTTTTTCAAAACGATGGAACACTGCTCAAGTTCATCGGTGATTCTATCTTTGCTATTTGGGGCGCACCTATTGAACGAGAAGACCACGCAGAGCGAGCCGTGCATAGCGCAATTAAAATACGTGAAGCGGTTGCTACGTTTAATGCGGACGGGAGGTTTCCTCCCCTTGATACTCGAATTGGTGTTCACACTGGTCCTATGGTTGTCGGGAACCTCGGATCCGTTAAACGATTTGACTATACCGCCATTGGAGACTCCGTGAACCTTGCTTCACGTATCGAAGGGCTCAATAACTATTTTGGAACAGAATTTCTCTTTAGTGGGGACACAAAAAAAGAACTCACAAGCGACTTACGGAGCTGTAAAATCGGTGATGTCGCCGTAAAAGGAAAAACTAAAGCAGTTGAGATTTTTACTATTTTACCTTATTCGGTCTCAGCTTCAGAAAGTGAGAACTGGAAAGCTGCTCTAGGAGCATTTCGTGAAAAAGACTGGGAGAGGGCATCGAGCTACTTTTCTTCTCTTGAGATGACGGGGAGTTATTTTGAGGTAGCGGCTCGGTACTATCTTAAACATGTACATGTGTTGAAAGAACAGGATCTTCCACCTAAATGGAAGGGCGAGCTGCTCTTTGCAACGAAATAATACTATTTTATTCGCTTGAACTTTGGCTCCGTAGTGTTCCCCCCACTCACCGAGGTAACGGCGCAAATTCCGTTGTTCTTCCCTTTCTTACTGTACTTCTTTGCCTTGATCTTCGTTTTTGTCTTCCCAATTACCGATTTAGACTTGGTAAGATTTTCTGCTGTACAGTTTTTCTTCTTCGACATTACTCTATAACGAACAGTATACTCTGTTGTAGCATCAGCTCCTTCTGGTTCATCCCAGGTCATCTTAACTTTCTTTCGCCCTCTCGTATCGAGGCTTGCATTTCGATTCACACGCAGTTTTACATCATCGAGCTCTAGGGCCATAAGACTTTGGACAGTAGAAATCAAAGCGGCCCACTTTGAGAAGTGAGATACACTTGCACAAAACTCCCCAGTTTCTGCATTATATTCTCCGCTTCCATCCTTCGTCCATTTTCCTGTGTCAGAATTATAGCTTGCTGCATAAATATTATCAGTCGTTGCACCCGCAGGAAGGCCTGTTTCATCGATTGGCCAACAAAGCGTTACAGGCTTCTCAGTATTCGATATACTTTCACCGTCGCATACTGGAGAAATGTCAAATGCAGATAAAAGCTCTGCGTCATCATCTTGAGTAGTATTTCTCGCACTCTCAATTGATAGTGCAGCATTCCCACTAGAGCAAAAAGCTCCACTAGGAATCGTCATATCAAATTTACCACCTGCAAATTGAACATCCTTTGATTTATCAGCATCAAACGTGAACTGTTCTTCAGGGAGAAATTCTCCGCCCTCTTGGATGGTAAGAGCAACTTGTCCTGAGGACGTCTTTTTCGTAGGCGTATGAATGATTTCGCCAAAATAGAAATGAGCTCCACTCTCAGAATCGTAGCTATCTGGATCATAATCATCAGCATTACAGCCAACTTTAATAGGAAGTGGTTTTTTCTTATTTTTGATAAAAAAGACGAGTGTATTCTTCTGCTCATAGAGGACATCTACGAAGCTATGTTGCCCTTGGGAATTATGCGCAAAGCAAAAGAGCGAGGAGAGATCGTCTTGAGAAACCTCATTTCCATCTTCATCGAGAACAGTCACATCAACAGTAATAGTATAGTTTGGAACGGCAACTATGAGCGTTTCTGTACGAGCCTCTCCTTCTTCAAGTCGGATCTCTTTACTTTGGGGTGGTAGATATTGCACTTCAGGATCCGCGTTTGGATCCCAGTCTGGAAATGCAGAGAGAAAACATGTTCTGTCGGCTATTACATTTAGTATAGCAGAACCATTCACGATTGGAGCTCCGATGAAGAAATCCTGATCTTCCTCTTCATCAGCTGCTGCGCCACCTGGAAGCTCATCTTCAAAGTCATGTGCCTGTCCTGGGCACCATAAGTCAGCGTAGCCACTTTGTACTGGCGTTCCATCAGGACGATTGAGTTGCACGGTTAACGTGGCGTCAGGCTTTTTAAGCCTCACGATAACATCCTGAGCCGTCCCCTCGATCGCTGTTACTTCGTATAACTCATTTGAGTGGATGAATTCAGTCCCATTGATCCGCGCTTGCCTTGTTAGCTTTCTGTCAGCAGTATCAGTCGTACCACCAAGAAACCAAACAGAGAGCTGATACGAAACTCCATCAATCGCATCAAGTGTTGCCGTTCCATCCGAAGTCGTTGTCCAGTTCCAATCGTTTACTGAAGAATCTGGAAGAGTCCACATTGAGATATCAAAATCACCTGTCACAAGCTCCCCGGTCTCATCATCAAGAATTTGGACATTAATCTGAGCTGTTTTTTCTTGAATCTGTATCGATACTGTTTTGCTTTCTTGAGGACTCACATTGACGGTCACAAGAGAGCCTGCGATTTCGGCGTATTCTGTGTTCTCACACGAGTTGGTATTTCCGTAGATACTACACTCATAGATTCCACCAATAACCGGCAACGTAACGCTTGTATCTCCGGTTGCCAACGTCTCATAAGCGCTAAAACCTGATTGGCCGAGACGATAACAAGACACCTCACCCCAACACGCACCTGCTGGAAAAGACCAAGGCTGATTATTTCCATCAACAAGATTTACAGTAAGAGAGGCGTCTGCTGTTTGAACATTGAAGAGAACATTCTGCAACTGCTTCGTAGGATCTGCTTGAACATCTTTGATATCACCCGAGATCCCCTCACCCCAAATATCGATTGTCCACGTTGATGTGTCATTAGGATCACGTGGAAGAAAGGCTTCACCATCACTATTTGTTTGGCCTGAGATACACTGATATGAATTTTGCCAATCACAGGCATTCACATACACATCTTCAATGGGACTCCCAGGACCATCGGTAACCTTGACTACAAAGAAATGGGTATTACGCGCGAGGACATATGGAGGATTTCCAGAGCCACCTGGAGTAAGGTTCAACGAGAAAGACGCTGAGTCGTAATAAAAATCCGGGCTTGTTGTATCGAGTGAAACCGTAGTCTGTGTTTCAACAAAAAGATTGCAGTTTGAACACGTAGAGCTCTGAGTCGTGAGAAATTTCAGGGTAATATCTGATAGATCTGAAAACTGGCCATAGGGGTAGATAGTAGCCCAACCGTCTGAATAGGTACTCGTAGAGCCTATAAAATCTCCTGAAGCAGAATCGTAAGCTTCAACGATGAGATCGTAGAGAGGAACATCTGGTCCTGGAGCCTCCCCCAAAACCCTCAACTCGATGTAATCGATATACTGCTGAGCGTCACATGGTGTGACAGAAACCACGCAAGACGCGAGCAAAGAGAGAAACAGTTGGAAAAAAGATAAACGCAACACCACGACCCACTTTCCTGCTGCCCCAAAACACGACCAGAACAACAGCGCACAATAGCTCTCCCCGCACCCCCTTGAATACATGTGAGCTCCAAGAGGCATCGACTGAGCAAACATAACCCTTATGTTTGTTAACGGCTGATAGGAGAAAGAACTTAATGGTTTGGAGTGAATCATTCGCAGCCTAACAGCTTGTAATTATAGCATTTTTAAGCTTTCTATCTCTTTCGAACTCTAAACCAACGTTCGGTCATCAAATCCCCTAGGGAAAGACCTTCTCCAATACACAACAGGCAACTTTTAAGGTTACAATCCAAACATGAAACGGACACATACTCTTATCATCCTTCTCCTCTCTTTTGTCTTTGGGTGCAGTAACAGCTCAAGCGGAGTCATCAGCTTCATCTTCGCTGGAGACTGGGCAATGACGTATAATGTTGTAAGTGATGACTGCGGGCTCCTCGCTGGCGACACACTCACATTTACTGATAATCAAACTGTCTCAAAGACCGACGAGACATACACTTTTACAACTGAGTCTCTTCCGAGTGGTTCTTATTCTGGCATGAAGCGAGCTGAAAACTCTGTGCTTGCTACCCTTGCTACTACTGGAGATGTTTTTGGAATTGGTCTCTACTGTGAGACTGAAGAGAATTTGAGTTTTGATAATCTCGATGGTGATAACGTAGACTCGCTCTATACATTTACACTACTCTGTGAGGATGGAACGGCTTGTGAGAGTGCGTTTCGTGGGACAGGAATAAGAATGTAGCCCGGAGACAGACACCTTCTTTCCGTTACCAATTTCTTGAACTTTTTTCTCCGTGGCAAAACTCTCCGCATAACACTACCGTGCTCAGCCACGGAGAAAAAAGTTCAAGAAATTGGCTGTTCAACCTAGAACGCCGGTGTCCTCTCTGAACAACTAGGGCACCGTCACATTCAACAGATCCGTCACACAGTTATCATCACTCACTGAAACACTCGTCACGGCATCGAGATCAATACCTAAAAGTGAGACATCTGAGGCAGCATCGGCTACCGATTGCTCATCGGTAAGCTTGACACTTCCGTGGCTCTTTTCATCAGAGCCAATCGTATGGGACTCCAAGGTTAACGTATCTGAAATTGCTGAGCCATTAACACAAACCGAGTAAGAACCAGCTGGAAGCTCTTTTACTTTTAGGACAAGGAGACCAAACGCTTCACCTGGTTCATGACAGAGGATACCAGCACCTTCCGCAGCAGTATCTTGCTGGAGCTCAAGACAGCCTCTCTCGTCCCCTTCTAAGCTCTCACCACAAACGACTGTGCCTACAGCATTCGTAGGGACATCTCCTTTGCAGCTCTCAGCGATATAAATTGTTCCATCGTTACTTGGATCAGCACCGAGCCAGTGGTTCACACTGTTTCCACCAATTTCACTAATCTGTAGATTACGACGTGTTGCCTCTCGTCGGCGTCTTCTTCTGCGCCGCTTCTTACGGTTACCCCGACCAGATGATTTTATTGAAGATTGTTGATTATTTGAGGAGTTAATATTTGAGTAACTCAAAGAGAGCGCCTCTCCTTCTACCTGGTCTGCATCACCGAGTAACTGTGCAAGGAGATCATAGCTATAAAAGATCTCTTGATTATCAAAAGTCTCCTGATCCTCGCTCCCGAGAGCCCCGTAAATAGAAGCATCACTCGCATTTTGAATATCATACGAACGAAAGCTGTAAAGCATCTCATACGTTCCTTCAGGAGTCTGCTTACAGGCACGGTAAACGGTATCGGTTGGGAAGCCTTCCATGGTCATATGAAAGAGAGATGAGGTAGTGTCATCATCATCATGTTCGAAGCCGTATCCATTAGGGCTATAAAATCCTTTTCCTTTGAAAGAAGTATCTCCTCCTTCAGCCACTTTAAACTGACACAGTACACGTTTATCACGGCTATTTGCCGCTCGTACCTCATCCCCATCAAAATACTTTCCAAGACAAATCGTGGGCCTATCTCTTCCGCCAGGTTTTCTTACCTCAACATTTACTGTCTTATCAGCAAAATCAAGCTTACCATAGAGAAGAGCAGTTGCTTTATCAACGGAGATACTACCTCTACATACTCCAGTATTTTGTGTGCACTGCACCCGCATCACACGCTCTTCTTTATCACTTTTTCCTGTAGCAATACTTCGATCGCCGATACCAAAATACACCTGGTACGAATCGCGGTTAGCAGAGCCATCTTTAAAGATGAGGGTAAACTCGATTCTTAAGTCATCTGAAATACCAACTTGTAAGATCGCAGTCTCTCCTCCAAGACAAAAAAGTGGAACTTGGTAATCCTCTGGATCTTCAAGGCATGTATTTGGATCGTCCGGGTCGCATCCAGGTGGGAGCTCTTGATTTTGTGAGAAAGCTAAGGTCGGTAAAAATAGACACACAAGAGACAAGAGGCTAGAAAGAACCAGTTTCATAAGCGAGCACCGTAAATGTTGAGAGACGTCTTCTAGAAAACTATCGTGCTGTTAGGCGAATTACTACAGTCTTTTGGGCACTTTAGGGGTCATACTCAAACAGCATTTCTCAGGAAAAGGGTCTTCTTCGCGGGGAGTTAGCTAATAAGAGCGCTATTTCGATAACGTGGATCTCCAGTCACCTCCAGCCCGAACCACTCAGGAGGGCAAAATGCCTCGCTTCTCTCTACGGTCGGAAACTCGACTTCAACTACCCGAAGTGACGGTAGAGGCTCTCGGTACACATCCAGTTCACAGACAAGCTCTGAGTCTAGCGGGATAGTATAGCGAGTTTTAGAGACTCTTCTACCAACTGTCTTTTCCCAGTCAGAGGCAAACTGCTCTGCGGAAATCTCAGACTCATTCTCTTCTCGGACTAGGCCACTGCCTCGTTTTTCTGTGCGAGTGAATGATTCCTGGGCTCCCTTCGTTGACCGACGGACCCGAAGTTCATGTTCAGCTGATATCTCAAGATATCCTTGGAAAATAACACACGAAGAGAAGTCTTCAAGCGAAAATGGAATCGCTGAGAGATCCACGAGGAATTTGCGTTCTATCTCTTTGGCCACTACATCAACCTACTTCCATTTGGCACGGCCACGTCTGGAGATACAAGTACTACATCATCATCTGCTGAATAAACGCCGCATAACAAAAACTCTGAACGAAACGGGCCTATCTGTTTTACAGGAAAATTGACAACTCCTAATATCTGCTTCCCAACTAAAGTATCTGGGGTATAGCGATCAGTAATCTGCGCACTACTTTTTTTCTCTCCAAGCTCAGAACCGAAATCAACCCAAACTTTATAAGCTGGCTTTCGAGCTTCAGGAAAGGGCTCAACACGAAGGACTGTGCCAATTCGCAATTCTACTTTTTCAAAATCGTTCCAAGAAATTTCTTCTGACATGTCGTCTCCTTCACAAGGTGACGAGTGTAGCATGGCGTGCCAGGAGGTTCAAAAGATAAGAAGTTGAACTGATAAGAGAGGAAAATTTTAACGCGAAGTACGCGAAGAACACGAAGGAAGAAAATCTTCGCGTACTTCTTTCCTTCGCGTTATAAATTTCACACGAGGAACGAAGCCTCTTACAAGATACTAGGCACTTTTTTTGAAGAGCTTCCGAAGAGCATCAGCCTCTAAGACCTGAGCTTCTTCTAATGGGGCGCCAAATCGTAGAGAGGCCTCCTTCTCTGTTCTTGGCTGTCCGTCAAAACCAAAGCGAAGTTGAAGATAGTCGCGCTCGCGATCTGGGAGTGTTTCAAGAGCAGCATGAGCAGCTCGCACCGTATGTCGTATTCCCTCAAGCACAGAAGGCTCATCTGTCGAGCTCGTAAGTGACTCAGATTCAAAGGGTTCGTCGGTGGATTTTGATGGAGTTGGGAATTGAAGAAGAGACATAACAACCTCTCAAAAAAAACGAATAAAACGTACAAGAGCTATAATAACAGAGAGCAGATCTTAGTCAAATTTCATCAGCGTTCGCTTTTTTTCAGGGGTTCTCTAAGACCTGCTGATAATCAGGAAGAATTATAACGCGAAGGAAAGAAGGACGCGAAGATCTCCCCCCTTCGCGTCCTTCTTTCCTTCGCGTTATAAAAAATATTCCACAGGATCTGCAAACACTTAAGATGGCAGAGAACTACGCTTCATCCTCTTTCGCGGCATCTTCAGAGCCTTCAATCAGCTCATTTGGCACACCACCTTCTAGACAAGGGACAAGGTGATTGACAAGATCAACAACCTTTCGAAAGAGCCTTCGAGATTCAAAGGTAAGCACCGTCTTATCACCACAATCAGCATAGAGAGCAACTGGTTTGCTCATCTTGAGATCAAGTGGAGCCAAAGCAAAGGTTTGTGCTCCAAAGGGTGAGACTTCACTTGAGCGCTTACCAAAGGAGACTACCCGCCCTTTCATATGAAGAAATGGTGAAAGTGGATCATCAATCACTACTGTTTGCTTCTTATCAACATCACCACGAGACACGGCAGCAATAGCCTTTCGTTGTTCTTGAGACACCACCATGAGAGCAGCTCTCTCAAAGGGGCCTTCATCAACAAGCATGTTGAGCAATTGATTGAGAAGATCATCAATCTTTTCGATCTCAGCAAAGATATCAACGAATTTTTTTAACAGGAGCTCATTCTTGGATGGCTTTGCTTCTTTCTTGGCTGGCGGAGCAACCTGGGACACACTGTCTTTACGCTGAGGTTCCTCACTAGGCTCCGAAGAATCTCCCGTTGCTTCAGACAGAGCCCCTTCAGCAGCTTCATACGAAACAGCTTCTTGAGTGATAACAGGTGTGCCTTCTTCAAGATCAATTGAGATTTCTGAAGCCGTCTCTTGCGCTACCTGCTCTGATTCTAACTCTGCATCTTCTTGCTCAAGGCGAGTTTTAATCTCCTCATACAGAGCTTCATATTTAGCATCATCAAGACGGAGCAAACGTCTGTAGCTTTTTGGGGGGATTTTTACTCCAGGTGCAAGTCTTTCCAGTCGGTCTTCCACGTAGGCATCGACAAACTCAATTGCGGATTGGCAGATATTCTTCACCAACCCTTCTTCTGGTGAAAAACCAGTGCTATCAGGATCAAGGGCTATCACACAGCTGCTGGGGAGCGCGCACATCTTTAAGTACGAGAAGCCTTCGGCTTCCATATCAAAGGAGAATTGCTGAGAGATTTTATATCGAAGCTGAGAGCGCCTTGCTCCTGATTCAACAAGAGAGATAAACACTTTTGTATAGCGCGAAAGGGCGAGGAGCTCACCAAGGTAGGAAAAGAGTGCTGTTGTCTCTGCCCTCTCTTTTGAGGCAGGAGAAACATAAGAAGAGAGTATTTGAGCAACAGTAACTGCTTTACAAGATTTTTGACGAACAACACGAAACCAAAATTCAACGTCTTCAGGATACGTGGTGGCGTTATCGTACTCTTCTTGAAGCACCTCTCGAACAGCTTGAAGCCCCAGAGACATAATGGCACTTTCAGGACTATAGACAGTGCCACCAGTAGAGATATTTGCCATTCCGTTTGCTTCACGCAACACAGCGAGCGCTAGAGCAGGATCACGATTCATGATCGCCGAGAGTCTTCTTATCTGAACACTAGGATCAGACAAAAGGGTAAGCAGCGCTGTGCATGCCGCCTTATCTACGGGTAACCGTAATGTAGAGATCTGTTTTCCCCTCTAAAAATGAAATCAAAAAAATTTAGTCCTACTAAAGGTTTATCGGCATTTTGCGTATATATCTGTAGAACTCTCAAAGAGCACGCAACCGGCCAGGAGGCCAAGAAAATTCAGGTAGTTATGGTTGAGTAAAATTTTGAGTCTGGGGCTCAACTAATTGGTAGGGGCTAAGGAGAAGATCACATCCTCTCCTGATTCATCAGTTTTTACACGGCCCTCTTCAATCAGCATTTTAAGAGCTTCAAGAATCTCAAGCTGAGTTCCTCGAACAACGCGTCGCTCTTCTTCTTCATGTACAACTTGGAGATTGTTGAGGTAGAGACCATCTTCAGCCTCAGGATGAGAAAGCGCCTGGAGAATATCTTGCTTAACTTGTTCTATGTCATTTTCCATTATGAAATCCTCTGTGTTCCAAGAGTACCCTACCGCGGAAGCTCTGCTCTTACGAGAGAAAAATTGCTCAGAAATGCAGAAGTTCCTAGTGCTTTGAATTTTTTTCTTTGATATCGAAAAATCTATGTTACAATGGTGGTTCGGCCGTAATTTCGGCTACCTTTAATGAACTATTACATATGAGCCAAACCGATCAAACAACATTTCTGAGCAAACCACTCTTTGGTGTTGCCTCTTATACGAGCAAATTTTACGGCTCGCGATCGGCTGTGCTTGCTACTCGACCAACCCCTGTGTGTCCACCGGAGAAACATACTGGGGTCACATCAGCTCCCTCTTCTGTAGAAGGCTCTGAGGGTAAGCTTGCAGCATATCCACGAAAACCACTCTCGCAACGGGCGGGCATTAAGTGGTCAGAACGTGGACAAGCAGTCTCTCAAGTCGATGCCATGACCACCCCGCTGCCATTCTGTTTGCACCTGGCTGATAGCTAAACTCCCCCCTTTCTAGCTCTGAGTCAGGTGAAAACCTGACTCAAAATGCGCACTCAACGAGTGAGCCTTATGGAGCTAATCTGATGACACATTTGGAACGTGCACAACGTAACATCTATCTTATCTACACTCTACGAGCACTGTTCTCGAGCATCGCGCTCGTCATCCCAACGATCGTTACATTCTGGCAGTCGTGTGGCCTCAGTATCTTTCAAGTATTTGTGCTTGAGGCATTCTTTGCAATCATGGTTGTTGTTGGCGAAGTACCAAGCGGGTATCTTGCAGATCTTCTGGGAAGAAAGCGCGCGATCATTGCCGGTGGAATCTGCCTCTTTATAGCTGAATCGCTCTACTGTGTTTCACAGAACTTCGGTCATTTCCTCATAATAGAAGCACTGATGGGAATTGGACTCTCGCTTCTCTCAGGCGCAGACGAAGCACTCATGTACGATTCTCTGGCAGAGCACGGACAAGAAGTGACTTTTTCTCGACACTGGGGCCGAGCAGCAACTCTTGAAATGGGCATAGGTGCAACCTTTCTTATGATTGGTGGACTTCTTGCAGCACACGTAGGATTACGAACTCCTTTCTACGTTTCTGTGACGCTCATGGGAGTTTTTGTTGTCTTAGCAATGTTTCTCTATGAGCCACAACGCGAAAAAGCAACACACGAGAGAGGTCACCTCCGTGAGATCCTCTCACTGGGAAGAGAACTCTTGGTCGAAAAGCAGAATACTCGCTTTATTCTGATGATCTCAGCAATCATCTTTGGATTTAGCCAAGCGTGCTTTTGGGCACTGCAGCCTTATCTCAAAGAAACAGGTGTGGCGCTCAGCTACAACGGCTTTATTCTTGCTGCGATGGGACTCACGGGAGGCATCTTCGCCAGTTTTGCTACAAAGATTGAGAAGCAAGTTTCGCTTGAGACTCTCGCCTTTGTTCTCTTGGGAGCAACAGCGTTAAGCTTTGTCGGACTCGGTCTCTTGGCTGTTCCTTGGGCTTTAAGTTTCACGCTCGTACACCAGCTTAACAGAGCATGCCACAAAATTATATTTGCACATGCTCTACACAAAGAAGTTGACTCAAGCTTGCGGGCAACAAGTCTGTCTGTCAGGAGTATGTTTGATAAGTTAATCTATGCCGTCACTCTCCTCCTCTTTGGGGGATTAATCGATGGCATTGGCCTCTTTGACGCTCTTCAGCTTCTTGGATGTTCTGTTGTTGTCACAGCTCTTCTTCTGCTCGTTTTCTTTCGAAGAGGAAGCTTACGGGTGCAGCAAAAAGTTGCTGTGAGTTCAGCATCATCCTAGGTATACTTTGCGGTCCTCTTTTAAGGAGGGGGCCGCTCTTTGTTATTTTTAAACACAGAGGCGCACAGAGGAACACAGGGGGAAAGGAAACACCGTCCTCTGTACGCCTCTGTGTTTTACAACTTATCCTACGAGTAGTATCAATATATACTCATGCATTTACTTGTTCACTTCATATTCTTTTTGCTCCTCATTGGTCCAACACTTGGCTCTGCTGAGCCGCTTCGCATTGCCTTTGGTTCGTGCATCAAAGAGCCTCATAGTCAAATCTTCTCTGCAATAAGCAAACACGACCCCGACCTTCTCTTTCTTCTCGGAGACACTGTCTACTATCCAGATAATATTCTCGGAAACGAGCAAGAGATGCGTTCTCTTTTTAAGACTCACCTAGAGACTCCTACTCTTCAAGCACTTCTCAAGAGCACAACACATCACGCCCTGTGGGATGATCATGATTACGGTGCAAATAACGTGGATTCTCTAGTGCCTTACAGGGCAATCACAGAGCGCGTTTTTCGTTCTCTTTTCTCTATTCCTGAACACCCAGAGGGCTTCTCAAAAGGAATTCACCGTTCGTTTGTTCAGAGAAATGTTCGCTTTATACTTACTGATAACCGCTCATTTCGAGTAAATCCAAATCAAGGGAAACCATCGGCCCACTTTGGAGCTCAGCAGCTCTCTTGGATAGAGTCACTTCTTGCTAAAGATGATGTGCCTACAACGGTGCTCGTATCAGGAGGACAGATTCTCAATAATCCAGGTCCAACCTATGAAAGCTTAGCGGCCTATCCACACGAGCACGAACGTCTCATCACAGCCCTTTCCCGAGCACCTTCTCAGGTAGTGATACTCTCTGGAGACAAGCACTTTGCTGATATCGTGCGGCTGCGCACAGCAGACAAAGAACTGATTGAAGCAAGCTCTTCTCCACTGAGTGCGAACCTTAAATCTCCTAAGCTCATCGGAAATCCAAAAGGACGAATAGCTTCGTTTACTACTGAGCAAAATTTTGGGCTTCTTGAGATTGATCATACCAAGGAACCACGCGATATGAGCATAAAGATTCACACCAAGACTCGCCCTGTTCTGTCTTGGCACGCCCAAAGTTCATAGGAACACCAACCAAAAGCTGCCTTAAGAACTCGAATGCCCTTTGGGCTGAACTCGAGTTATGATACGGTGGATCTCGAAAACTCGAGTTCCCTATGTTCTACTTCTGTGACAGAAACTTAGAAATCCTTTCTTTCCAACCATCCGGATCTTTGCGGTAGTGAAAAACTCCTACGATTTTTACTTGTTCGGGAGTGACCAAATAAAAGAAAGCGAAAGGAAATCTGCGAATTGGTGCTCTTCTGAATTCACTATAAATGACTTGATAGATTTCAGGCCTTCTTTCGAGGAGGGAGATGGTGGCCTCTGCCGAGGCGAGCATCTCTAACCCGAGCCCTTCGAGCTGACTCTCATACCACTCAAAAGCTGCAGCAAAATCAGCTCGAGCTTCAGGTTCAAAAACGACATCGAAAGTCACTTGAGGTCTCTAATTTCTTGAAAGACTTTTTTCCAGGGGATGGATTGATCAGGGCGCTCTTGTATGGCTTGAAGACGACGATCCAGTTCTTGTTTTTGTAGTTCAGTCAGAGGATCGGAAGATGGGACCTCTGAAACGCTATCCCAAAGATCCTGAGCTAGGCGAATTCTTTCCTCAGGATCCAGAGATAAGCCTTCTGAGAGTAATTTTGCTTTCATATCAATAGTATAACATTGAATATGTTTTGCACCAATGATTAAATGAACGAGAACAAGACGTTTTTCCGGGTGGGGAACCCACCGGAAAACTAAATCGTTATGCTGTTCTCAAAACTCGTACGGGGCAACTTTCCCGCGAGAGTTTAGGCCGGAATTTTCACAATCTTTCAGATAGCTTCTCTGCTACCCGAAAAGAATTTGCATAAATGGTCCAGGTATACGGCACACTTCCCCCTGTCGGCATAAAGCTGCCATCAGTGACGTAAAGATTATCTACCTCGTGGACCCTACAATTCGAGTCAAGATAACTTGTTAGTGGGTCCGATCCAAATCGGCATCCTCCTGCGATAAGATTTGGGGGTGGAGAACCAGAAACAGAGCCTCGAATGTTGTGGAGCTTCATTTTGCGTAAAACTGATTTTGCCTTCTTCGTAAGGTACCGGCCAACTTTGAGATCATGGGGATGGTAGCCAAGGCGTACTTTTGCTACAGGCTTTGACCACTTGTCGCGCAGATTCTTATCGAGCGTAACAAAGCAATCATCCGTAGGAAGCCAATCGTTAAACACTTCAAATTTAAGTTCGCGGCGCTCAGTAAATTCTTTGTGGAGCTTTTGTTTAAGTTCGTTTCCCCAGAGGAGTCGTGAGCCATTCCATTTTGCTCTCATAGCTCTGCGAATGGGATTTGCATGCTCAAAGAGGAAATCTATTGTTCCTCCCTTTGCTCTTTGACCAAACTCACTATCATCAATAGTGTACCAATCTTGCAAAGATCGATTCACAAACCAACCTGGTTCTTTGAGGCTTTGAGCGAGCTCTTTGGGCAACTCATCAAGAAAAAAATCACCTCCTCCTGCGCCGCCGGCTGAAAACACAAGGTTTTTCCCTAACTGGTTATGAGCATTACCAATTCCATCTGGATGAAAGTGGTTAGCGGAGAGGAGGAGTAAACGCACGCTTTCAATGGCTTGGCAGGCAACGACAAACTGCTTTGCTTTGACTCTCTTTTCATTCCCATGCGAATCAAAAAAACGGGCAGAGGAAACTTGATTATTACTATCCATCTCAAGTTGAAAAACTTGGCTCTCAGGCAATATCGTACAGTTTCCAGTTCGTACCGCCTCATCAAGTAAAGCTGCCCGGCCACTCCCTTTTGCTCCACTTGAACAACCGTAACTCCCACAAAAATTCGAGTAGTAACAAGCACCTCGATTTCCACGGGGCTCAGAAAGTATCGCTCTTGCTACTGGCAAGGGAGAATACCCGAGCGACCGCCCAGCATCATCGATAAGACTACTGACAATATTTTCTCTTAGCGCAGGGAGGGGATAATCCGGTGTTGAGCGGGGTTCAGCGTGATGGTGTGGAACAACACGGCCTGATATACCTACAACACGCTCAACTTTTGTATAGTACGGTTCGAGATCCTCATAGCTTATTGGCCAATCGACTACATTTGCACCTTCAATCGGACCAAATTCAGAGAGAAGTCGAAAATCGATTGGCTTGAGGCGGTGGAAATAACCGCTCATAAAATTAGAAGAGCCACCGACACAGTTTCCATTCCAAAAAGAGGGGCCACTCTCATACGACGGTGTAGTGTTCCAATCATCTTTTCGACTATCTCGATCTTCGATTGCGTGAAATTCTTGATTGAGATTTGGGGTGTAGAGATCTCGCCTACAACACGCCAGCTCATCCTTTGTAAAATCACTTGTCTTGTACCATTTGCCTTTCTCAAGAACGACAACCCGGTACCCTTTGCGGGATAGCTCATAGGCTATTGGAGATCCCCCTGCCCCGGAGCCAACTACACACACATCAGCTTCAATCATGCTTTTGGCCTCATCTCAGTAGGAATAGCGGTAGGACGGGGCACCCCTGGTTGAAATTCGAGCCACCTCCATCCCGCACCATCACGGTTTGAACCGTAGAGTGGATCCGCCAACATGCCTTCAAGCGCGACATTAAGAAGCCGAGTCATCCACCGCTTTCCCCAGGAAAGAGTTTGGATATGCTCAAAGAGCAAGTGTCGCTGCTCAGCTCTTAACGTAAGAAATGGTTTTCCAAATCTCTTGTCAGATTCTTCTTGTAACCGTTCTAGTCCGCTCTGGATCAGCTCTTTATCACTTGAATCGTAAGTAGGATCGAGCATTACAAAATGCAGATAGGCAAGAGTGTCAAGCTCTCTTGCTCCAGGGGACTCCTGTTCACTTGGAAAGAGTACATCAAAGACAGCACTCATTTGCTCATCTTGCTGAGGTGAAAGACGCGGAAGCACCTGCGCATCCTGATACACACAGCCTAAGAGCTGACCTAAAGAGGCTATACTGGCTAGAGCAAGGCTCGAGCGGATGAACTCTCTGCGTGAGATTTTTCCTGACAAGAAGTTGTTTAGAGAATTGGAGAAGGTAACTGAGTTCATAAATATTTAGTCCTGATCCACGGGTAAGCTGGATAACCAGCTAAGAAGAGAAAACAGTATGAAACCCATGAGGTGAAGTATGTTAAACACAGGAGCTCTACCCTGGAATGAGGCTTATCCTTCTTGGTCTTAGCCTTGATTGGTTACAAATTTATAACGCGAAGTACGCGTACTTCGCGTTATAAGTTTTACTATAATGCCTGCAGGTTCCATGAGATCGTCTCTTAACCATGGATCTGGGTTTAGAGAAAGCTATTACCATAGTCATGAAGTTAACCAAGTTCTTCAACCCCCTTCCGCAGTAGTATCATAAGGTCCTGGCCCTAGAGTCGGACCAAGACTCGCATTGTTACAGAAAGTTCTATACTCCCCGCACTTGAGAATACCCAGTTCGAAGCTCTGCAACACTATCAAGCACGCCATGGAAAGGGCCTGATCGGCCCTTACTGATTACGCGGGGAGTATTTGTCTTCCCTCCGGGGGATACTGAACGCATATCAAAATGCGGGCATTTTGATATGCGTTCAGTATAAGTAACTGGAAACGCTAGCCCGGGCTAGCTCCGACTCACGAGGAAAACTTTAAGTCTCTTATACCAATCCTACTCTCTTTGTCTTATACTGCTTCACACACTGTTATACTACCACCTCGAGGTACTCCCATGGGATTTGAAAATTATATCTCTGAATCAGAAGCAGCCAATTTTGCTGGGGTCTCCGTAGCTACCCTTAATCGCTTTGCAGAGGCAGGATACTTAGAGATTGAAACCGAAACAGATGGACTGCGCCTGTTTTCGACCCGTGAGCTTGGAGAGGTGTTTGGCATAAGGCAAGATGCCTTTACGCAGCCAAAGAAATCATTTAGCACCCCTGATGCAACACTTCGCTCTCGGCAACAAATTCGAGCAAATCAAGAATCCAAAATCAAGGCAGAGCCTGTAGCACCAAAGAAGGACATCTCTGCCGCAGAAGAAGAAGCTCCCTCAACAACCTCTTACTACTCAACAGCCTCAGAGCAAAACAATAAGTTTGTCAGAGAAGACCCTCGAGAACTTACGGCTCGTATGAGCTCAGCTATTGAGTCCTCACTCGCAGCCAAACAAGCTGAACGCGCTGAAAGTGTCGAAAACGACAGTAAAACAACTCAACAATCGCTCGGTGCTATCTTCGAAGAGACAATTACCCCTACGATATCTGCGACGCCTGAGGATACTCCGCCTCTTGAAGCACCAATCAACGTGGAACAAGCTCAACGAATCACAACCCTTGAGCGCGTTGTTGAGATGCAAGAGAAGATTCTCGACATGCGAGAGAAAGAAATAGAAAGCCTCCAAAAGGAGCGTGATTGGCTACGGGGAAGAATTGAACGCCTCGAAGAAAAAGGTGATCGCGATCAACTTCTGCTCCTCAGTGAAACCCAAGTTATTCGTCAACTCATTACGACTCAAAAACGCTCCTCACCCATTCGCCAAGCTCTTGAGTGGCTTGGGTTTGTAGAGCCGCAAAAAGATGTTCCTCTTGGCGGGCAAGCTATTGAGATGAAAAAGTAGCGCCAGCCTACTGGATCAACTTTGTTATCTCTGCAAGGTGAAACCCAAGATTCGAGTTTCCGTCTGAGTCTATCTCATAGCAACCCATGTATCCACAACGAGTTCCAACCTCTGAGAGAAGAAATTCTTGAAAGGCCTTTGCCTCATACCCTTTGTTCTTATCGAGAAAGAGTTGTAAGAGCTCAAGCGTTTCAACTACAGAAGCAGCATGAAAAGGTGCAGCCGGCGGCTCACCAAACTCCTCAAGATAGTGTGAGAGAAGCTCCTGGTACCGTTGCCCTTTTGAATCGTAGTTTGGATCCATGTAGTACACGCCAAGCAGGTGCTCTCCGGCAATAGTGTGTGCATTTGGATTTGGTGCTGCAACCATCGTGGTATGCACTTCTACCTTTACCCCTGTCTCTTGTGAGCGCAGTTGCTTGAGAAAGACTCCAAGGGCTGTGCCTGTTTGGGTCGGCATGAAAACAGCTTGCGGTTTTTTTCGTAAAAGAGCTGTTACCTGGCTACGAAAATCGGTCGGATTAGGCAAGAAAGAGTCATCATACACAAGCACTCCTCCTCCAGCGAGAAACTCCGCACGAAATGCCTTTGAAATATCAGTGGTGTATTCTGTTATTTCGGTCAATAGCGCAACTCGTGTGATACCTTGTTTAAGAAAGTGTTGTGCTTGTTGAATCCCATTCAGTGTATCGCTATTTCCCAAGCGAAACATCCAAGGGCCAGCTTGATCAATATTGTTTCCGCCGGTTGAGGCCATGAAAGTTACCGTATTGGAGGTATGAACAAGTCCCTTTGCTGCCATAATTCCATTTGATGTCCCAGCTGCAATCAGTACATCAACTTTGTCGAAATTAATTAACTTTTGATAGGCTCTGAGCCCTTCAGCGCTCGTTAAACGAGCATCTTCAACAATCAGCTTAATGTCATGCCTCGCGTAGTGCTTGAGGTATGTTTGGGCAGCGCGAAGATCTCCTTGCCCAAAAATTGCCATATCACCACTGAGCACAGCTCCAAGTCCAACTTTAATTTGCTCCGAATGTGCAAACAGAGGAGTATTAAAAATGAAAAGAAAAAGGATGAGAGACGTTCGGTACAGCATAAAATCTCCACTACTCACTAAAATAAATTTCAAGTTTCTTTCCTAAAATATCTGCGGCCTTCTCTAAGGTCTGCAAAGTGACACTTTCGTTTTCGGGATCGAGCAGACGATTAACCGACGCTCGACTTGTTTCCATTTCTTTTGCCAACCGTGCGCGAGAGATATTTTGACGGAGAAGTTCACGTTCAATCTGATAGGCAATCATCCGTTTGACAGCTCTGGGGTACGCTGGTGGGGTAGCGCTCTCCTCCCTCTGAGGTCCCCTTGGCCTAGAATCATTCATTGTCTTTTCTCCTCGAATGAATTGACGATGTATCATTTATGATACATAATAGTATCACAGATAATACACTAATCAAATATTTCTAATTGCTTGAAATTATTGGGGTAGTTTCATCGTGACGTGCGTACGGGTCGCCCAGTGGGGCGGAAAACACATCGTCTACATGCCCATATACGTGGCACAGCACCTTGGTTACTTCAAAGACCAAGGACTTAACCTTGAGCTGTATCACGCCGGCAACGATGACCTGATTTACGCTGAAGTAGTGAGTGGTAAGGCTCACTTTGGGATAGGAGACCCTACCTTTGTTGCGCACGGCTCTCTTAAAGGCGACGACACCAAGGTCATCGCCGCCATCGTCAACAGAGGTGCGGCTTGGGGCTATACTCACCACCCAGAGATTCATCCAATAACTTGCGCTGATGACTGTGTTGGTCTGCGATTTGGGACTTACCCAGCTCCCTCGACAACTCACGCGCTACTTGCCAACATAAAAGCGTCACAACCTCGCAGACTTCGTACAATGGAAATCATTGAGGCGAGCATCGGGGAGCTCTCCCCCCTACTCGCACGTGAACAAGTTGATGTGATCATAGAAGTTGAGCCGATGATCAGCATGGCAGAACACCAAGGCATGCGAGTCGTTTTCTCCGCTCAAGACCTTTACCCACCCATGCTCTACACAGGAGTCACTGCACGCTCCGACTACTTACATGGAAATCCTGAAGTAGCTCAACGCTTTGTGAGTGCGATTCAAGAAGGGCTCACCACATGCCACCGAGAACCGGAAGTGCTCCTGTCTGTTGCACAGAGTATTTTCCCTGCTGTTCCTGATTCATGTATGTCATCTGCTATTGAGCGGATGCTCTCGATTCGCACCTGGCCAGAGCAGGCGCTGATTCAGGCATCTTCGTGGCACAATGCGCTAAAACTGCGCGAAGACCTTGGGCAACTAGAGCCTCTTCCAGACGCGGCTTCATTGCTTGAACAGCAATTTGCTTATCGCGCTATCACCACCGGTGTTTAAGGGCCAAGGCAAAATACCTCAAGCCAATCCCACATGAGAGTCCACAAATTTCATCATAAGAAACTTACACCGCGAAGGCCGCGAAGAGAGTTGAGCTTAGCGTACTTCGCGGCCTTCGCGTTATATTTTCTTCTTAGCCTACCCAGGCGCTCCAGAGGTTTCACCAAAAAAACAGAGACAAAAAAGGGAGCATAAAAGCTCCCTTTTTATTCTTTATACTGTAAGTGAAGGTTCTTAGCTTTGGTCACCCTCAGCAGAAGCATCGTCAACGTGGATTTCAACGCGACGGTTTACAGCACGAGCCCAGTCGGTTTCATCTGCAAGAACAGGTTGAGACTTACCGAATGTTACCGTAGAAAGTCTGTCAGCTGGAACACCAAGAGCAACAAGCTCTTTGCGTACTGTTTCAGCGCGGTGCATGCCAAGCTTTTCGTTATATGCATCAGAACCGATGAAGTCAGCATGTCCTTCAAGAACAATGCGTAGACCTTGGTCAGACTCAAGAAGCTTTGCAATTTGGTTTGCACGACCTTTTCCAAGGTCAGTCAAACGAGACTTATCAAACTCAAAGTTAACATCTGGAAAGTAGACCTGACGCATAACAGGCTCGCTTACCATTGCAACTTCTTCCACTGGCTCAACAACTGCAGGAGGAGCAACATCGTAGTTGAAAGGAAGCACCGAACGACAATCAGGAGTACTGTCGTCAGCAGAGAAACACTCAGGCTGGCGGTAATCAAACGGCTCACGATAGCCCATTACACTTCGACGCGTTTCACTCGAAGATGCAAAGTAGCTAAGTGGACGAAAAAAGATTTCTCGAGCTAACCATCCAACAGGATGCACAACGTAAGCTACAACACGAAGAGGGTGAGACTCACTCTCTCTATAACGTGGTGATGTATGATACGTGGCTAGGCCATTATCGATGGGCAACACATCTTGTGCAGCAACAAAGCCCGGCAATAAAAGAAGAAATAGAACGGCAAAAAAACTCTTTCGACTTAGCATGTCAGCTCCCTTGGCAAAGGCTATACAACCCGGAAAACACCGGGCTCGATTACGTGTCATAAACGACACCAGTCAGATTTATAACACACGAATTCTTGAGAGGCCCAGAGTAAAAAAGCTAGGTCATTACAAGAATAAAGGGGTGTTTGAAAAGTATGATGCCTAGCTTGAGCAAGAAGGACTTGAGATTCCACCAACAATCTGAACACAGATAAAATATAACGATGTTTGCTATAACTGGCCTATATCTCAAACAAATCCAAGTCTCCCACTCTTTTCTCGCGACAAATATTGGAAATTGAAGATTCTTCCATACATTGCGCGCATCTATATAGTCATACGGTCGGGTTGCAATACAGGATCATAATGTAAAAGCCACGCTCAGCTGAGCCTGGCTCTGTCGGTTTTACGAGGAGATACTCGAACATGAAGCCCTCGAAGAAGGTTTTATTCTCTGCCGCCATTCTTGGTGTCGCAGCATTCATCATTAATGCATTCTCATCTTGGCTTATTCCGCAGATCAGCATGCCTATCGGCAACCTCCTGCTCTATGCCAGTGCTATTGTTTTTGGAATACCAGGAGCGATGGTCTCTGTAGCTGCGGGTATCATGCCCGAAACACTTTTTACCGGAGATCACCTCTACGGACTGCGCGTACTTACCCTGTGTGCATGTATCAGTCTCTCAGCAAAACACTATCCTCGCATTCCCTCATACCTTCCAGCACTGCTCTGTTGGGTTTGTGTTTTTGGACCACTGCATTTTATCTTTCAAGACCAAAGTAAGTACCTTACTGAATACGTCACACTCCAAGCGCTCGGCGAAGTTTTTCTTGTCACGATAGCAAGCTCTCTTCTCCTTGCTCCAAGCATTTGGGGAGCTCTTGCTACTCACCCAAAACAAGTCAGCGCCATTGAAGCACTGACCAATACAGCAACACTGATTGGTACAGGTATAGGCTTTTGTGCTGTAGGATTCCCATTTCTTCTCGGAACCTCCCTTCCCCTTGAAACTCTTCTCTTTGTGGCCATCATATCGACCACCGTACCAGGGCTTATCGCATGGAAATTAGCTCACGTTCTCGACGATCTTCCCTCGAAGCGACTTCTTTCACAAAGCTATAGACAGAACATCAATACATCTTCTCAATCAAAATGGGCACACAACCCACTGACCACTCGAAATCATGAAAAAGAGGTACCACGCGCTTCTGACACCGCGCCACTACAAGGGCCCTCATACCACTCAGTTGCGCTACACATCCCGCAGAGAGAAGAGGGAGTTTGTGCCGTCTCAACGAAAGGAAAAATCATTTTCTTCAACGATATGTTTCGCGAAATGGCGCAATGCACCAGCAATGAAATTGCGGGTCGTACACTTTCAGATCTCAACATGAACGGGGAAGTTCGAAAGCAGATAGAAACCTGCCTTGAGGAACTCTCGTCTTCGAACTCAGAGCAATATTCAACAGAGTTTCGTATCAACGAGCTGCCCGACTCCCTCAGGTTCTTTCTTATGACAGCGGAGCCATTCGATGGCAATGACGAGGAGGGATACACCCTTTCCTTCTGTGATATTTCAGAACGTCGCACCGTTGAAACACACCTGCTTCAAGCACAAAAGATGAAGTCTCTCGGAAAAGTTGTTGCCGGGATTGCACATGCTTTTAATAACTACCTCACAAACATCACTGGGCAAGCAAGTTTTGCACAACGCACCGAAGATGAGGAGATCAGAGAACAGGCGCTTTCAAGTATTCTGGGCTCAGCAAAAGAAGCTGGCGACCTCGTTTGGACCCTTCTCGATTACGCAGAAGGAAAACCTGCGCTCTTTAAGCAGGATGACTTTGGAAAGTTTATTGAGAATAAACTCTCAATGCTCAGAAAAAGTGTTGGTGATACAATTGAGATTACATTCGAACCGCCTCAGGAATCTATCGGCATCAGCTGTGATGAAAACTTGATCCTGCAACTCCTCAACGATCTCATAAGCAATGCTCAAGAAAGTTATGCCGACAACTCAGGAGCTATCAAGCTCTCTCTTGATACAGAGGTGATTGATGCTGAGGTAGCACAGTTTTATCCAGGCGCTCACCCTGGTACGTATGCACGCCTTCGCGTAGCAGATACAGGCATGGGGATGAGCCGAGAAGTAGTGGCAAAAGCGTTTGATCCACTCTTCACAACAAAGCAAGATAAAGGACAGTCTGGCCTTGGCCTTTCTATCGTCTTTGCTATTGTTCGTGCGCATGACGGGTTTCTCAGCGTGGAAAGCTTTCCAGAGAAAGGAACAAATATCTCAATCTACTTGCCACTTGTCGACCTAGAGGAATCTTCTCGAGCGAAGCATTCTTCAGAGCAAAAGAACGCGGAAAAGCTTATCACCGAAACTGGTGAAAAAATTCTTGTTGTTGAAGATGAACCAACGGTCCGAAATCTCGTTGCCAAAATGTTAGAGACACTCGGGTATGTTGTACAAGAGTGTGGAAACGGAGAAGAGGCTGTTGAGCGGTGTAAAGAAGAGTCTTTTGATCTTATTCTTGTTGATATGATGATGCCCCGCATGGGCGGACTTGAACTGATCGAGAAGCTTGAAGCAGACAAACAAACCGTTCCAACACTTGTTATGACAGGCTTTGGCTCGCTCTCTGAAGACTCCGTAGATAACTTCATCCCAAAACCGTTTGATATAGAAACGTTAGCTCGTAGTGTGCGACAAGCACTACATTAATCCCCCCCCCAGCCCTCTTGTGCTGCAGTTCAAGCAGTACTTGAAAATGGTGTGGAAAGATTCGCTCAAGGCTGCTCTGATAGAAAAAGCATTCCGTATTCCCGGAGGGAAAACAGAACCCCCCGCATGATCGGTAAGAGCTGTTCAGGCACTTTCCACGGCACACTTGATAGTGTTGCAGAGCTTCGAACCGGTATGTTCAAGTGCGGGGAGTATACATAATCGGAGAACACAGGTGAAACCAAGTATTTTTGTTACCAGACGAATTCCACAGGCAGGGCTCGATCTTCTTGAGCAGCACTTTGAAGTAACACTCAATGAAGAAGACCGAGTTCTTGAAAGATCAGAAATCCTTGATGGCATTCGAGACAAAGATGCTCTTCTTTGTCTTCTTACTGACACCATCGATGCTGAGGTGGTACACGCCAATCCAAAACTCCGCGTCATTTCAAATTATGCAGTTGGTTACAATAATATTGATGTAGCAGCAGCAACATCTCGAAAGCTGCCTGTGTGTAACACTCCTGGTGTTCTTACGGAAACAACTGCAGACCTGACCTGGGCACTTCTTTTCTCTACAGCACGGCGAGTAGTTGAATCAGACAACTTCCTACGCGCAGGAAAGTTTCACGGCTGGGGACCAATGCTACTGCTTGGCGTCGATATTTTTGAGAAGACCCTGGGGATTGTCGGTCTTGGTAGGATAGGATCTGCTGTGGCAAGACGTGCAGCTGGTTTTCGCATGAAAATTCTTTATACAGCCCAAAAGAACAACTTAGAACTCGAGCAAGAGTGTCATGCGGAGCGAGTTGAACTCAATGAGCTGCTTACCCAATCAGACTTTGTTTCGCTTCATGTTCCGCTCACAGAGAAAACACAACATATGATCGGAACCGATCAACTCCAGATGATGAAAAACTCAGCTATTCTCATTAACACAGCACGGGGGCCAATCGTTGATGAGCAAGCCTTAGTACAAGCTCTTCGCTCAAAGGAAATTGCTGGTGCTGGGCTTGATGTATTCGAAAATGAACCTGCCCTTGCTCCTGGGCTAGCAGAGCTCGAGAACACCGTACTCCTGCCCCACCTTGGAAGTGCTACTATTGAAACCCGCTCAAAGATGGCAACACTTGCGGCGCAAAATGCTATTGCTGTTTTTCAAGGAGAGAGGCCTGAGGCGATTGTGAATCCGGAGGTGCTGTAAGGATGACTTTGCCTGCAATTGACGTATGTTTTTTTTAGGCAAGAAAAAGCCTAGGTCCACGGGTAATCTGGATAACCAGTTAAGAAGAGAAAACAGCATGAAACCCATAATGTGATGTCTGTTAAACACAGGAACTCTATCCAAGATTTAAGCTTATCCTTCTTGATTTGACTCCGCCTGGTTACGAATTTATAACGCGAAGTACACGATGTACGCGAAGGTCTCCCCTTCGCGTACATCGCGTACTTCGCGTTATAAAATTTCACCCTGGTATCTGCATTTTCTATGAGATTGCCCCGTATCCGGGGATCTGGGTCTAGTGTCATTTCAAATTAATTTGTCGCCACACTAGGCCTTGTCCTACTCAGATGATTCACCCATCAATTCGAACTATCTCTGAAACCGAGAGATCCTCACGCGAGAAAGAGACTTTTACCCCTGAGAGCTTTCCTTCGCCCTTAGCTGCTTTATAGGAGCTTGGGAGTCCTGTCACAAACCGATTGATTGCCGTATCAATATCTAGCCCAAGCACACTTAGCGGACTGCCACACATACCAAGGTCTGAAACATAGGCAGTCCCGCCAGGGAATACTTGAGCATCTGCAGTAGGAACGTGTGTGTGCGTTCCAAAAAGAAAACTTACTCTCCCATCGAGATAACGCCCAAGAGCGATCTTTTCAGAGGTTGCTTCAGCGTGAAAGTCACAGATGACGAGATCGCAGTCAGCAAGTGGCCCGTCGAGGAGCTCATCTGCTTTATAAAAGGGGCAATCGAGGGGAACATTGATAAATGTTCTCCCAAGTAAGTTCATGAGACCAATCGACAGGCCACTTTCTGTGTCTTTCCAGATAGTCCACCCTCGCCCTGGTGCACCTTCAGGATAATTTGCGGGACGGATACACCGCTCTTGCTCCTGGTCCATATAGGGACGAACCTCACGACGACGCCAAGTGTGGTCGCCAAGTGTGATCAGATCCACACCACTTTCAAATATTTCTTTGCCGCATGTTGGGTCGAGCCCTGTTCCACCACTTGAGTTCTCGCCGTTTGCAACAATCAGATCTGCGCTGTGCTCTTCGCGAAGCGAACTAAGATCGCGCTTGAGAGCCATTCTTCCGGGACGCGCTACGACATCACCGAGACAGATAACGGTAAACAGTTCATTACTCATAAACAATCACAGGGAAAAAGCTTCATCAAAATCGAGCCCCGTCTTGGTGTACCCATCTTCGTGACAGAGCCACTTCATGGGAATATCGTGTGACTCAACAGGAATTCGTTCTACAAGTTGCAACTTCCAAGACACTCCAATAGCAAGCGCGTGTTTCATATCAGATCTACCTAGGAAACGATCATAGTACCCCTTGCCACGACCGAGCCTGTTTCCAAGAGCATCAAATGCTAATCCAGGAACAACCACTACTGTATCAGAAGAATCCCCGTCCACACCATTCTCTGGTCGATAAATATCACCAGAGTCATCCTCTGGCTCGAGAATCCCTTTATACCCAGCCTGCATAGAGTCAGACCAGTTCGAACCGAGAGAAATATACGTCATGGTACAGTCCGGAAGAGATCGAGGGAGGTATACATGCCGCCCTTCAAGTTGCTCGCTAATAAAACGCGAAAGATCTACCTCTCCGGGGAAAAATGAGGTCCACACAAGAAGACGACGAACCTTACGATCAAGCTTTGTCTCGATCACCTCTGAGAGGTTTGAACACAACCGACTGCTTGCTTTGGAAATCCAAGACGCATCAAGATTCGACAAGATGCGGCGCATATCTTTTCGTATGTTTTGGCGGGTTTCCCGTTTGCCCATAATTCTTATCGAACGCTTATTCCATAAACCGAATAGTGATTCGGTGAACAGGTATTCAAGTAATGAGTGATTATCGACGATGACTATACAGGACTTTATGTACCTTAACCTTTTTTGTAAAGGACAGGTACAAAATGGTAGAATCGAATAAGAGATTATTTTCTTCTTAATAAAGAAGAGTTTTATAATCGTTTTTTGTAGTTTTCATATGAGGTTTTCTTTTCCTTACTCTAAGTTGCCATCTCAGGGGCAGGTCCCCTCATACTTTCTTGCGTTACTCCCTCTGCTCTTTTTTCTCTGCCTTACTCAATCTGCCACCGCACAATCAATTCTCAATGAACAAGAGTATGCTCCAGGTGCATTTGCTATTACAGGAGTAGGTTATGCCCGAGAACTTGCTCATTCGGATCACCCAGCTGAAGCACCCTTGTGGTCTCTCGCTGCTCGCCAGATTCTTCACACCATCGCAGGCGATGACACTGTTGCCTTTTTTGGATTCGCACCGAAAATACAGATCGTTTCAAACCCCCTGCCCCACGCTTTTGTGACTTCGAAAGGAGAACTGACCTTCTCCTCGGGGATACTGGGGCTGATTGAGTCGAGCTCAGAACTCGCTTTTCTGCTCGCTCATGAGGCCGCCCACGGCATGCTTGGCCACTCACATTTTCACGAACAGTCACCAGACCAGCTTCTTGCTCATGAGATAGCAGCTGACGCCGTAGCACTACGGCTCGTCTCTGAGGCAGGATACAAACAAAAAGCCTGTGTCGAGCTCCTACAAAAGCTACAGGGCTATGGAAAGGAGTATGGAGCCTCTCTGGGCTCATTTCGCCCCTCTCTCGAGCATAGGCGCCAAGCTCTCCTGTCGTTGCTTGATGAACCTGAAATCACTACAGGTTTCCCTGAGAACGCAGTCTCTTAAAGCTTTTTTTCCAGCCACTAGCCAACTTTTCTCGTTTTCTTAATCTGGAGCAATAAAGGAATATCCATCACCTGCCGATACCTGTATTTGTGGGTATTTCTCTTAGTACCTACGGGAAGCCAAGGAACAATTTTTCAGGGGTATTCGAGTATGTCCGAGACTGATGATGGGCTCACCTTAACGCCGAAAGAACGAGCCAATGCCAGTGTGCTCGTTGTTGAGACAGATCGCAATGAACGCCAGAACATGAGAACAGCACTCAAACAGCTTGGTTTTGGCGGGATGACAGACGTACCAAATCATATGTCAGCCTTAGAGCGAATTCAAGAACGACCAATTACGCATATTATCTTTGATGCAAAGAAAACTAACATGCCTCCCAAGGACTTTGTAACCCAAGTCATGGAGCTCGATCCAAATATCATTCTCATTCCTTCTTCAACGGATCCAAACATTGATGATGTCTTCGATCTCCTTGTTCTTGGCGCACGTGGATATCTCGTTAAGCCATTTACAACAGATAGTGTTGATATTGCTATCATTGGCGCTACGAAAGGTGAGCCTATTGCTGAGTCAGTCAAACAGGCCAAAGATCGAAACGAAGCACTTGTTGCGATCTTAATGGCTAGCCTTGATAAGGCAGCTACTATCATGCGCCAAGCAAAACAGTTTGATACCGCCAAACGTGAAGTTCCACGCGCTATGCGTTCCTTTCGCGGCTCTGCTGAGCTGGCAAAAACGTTTGCCAAAGATGGCCATGAAGGGCTTATCGAGGCAATGGAGCGATTCTGCATTGAGCGGAGCAAGGGCCCTGCTACTCGGCTTGGTCGCTTGAGAAAACGTCTCAAGACGAAATCAACCAAGAAAGAAGCACCGAAAGAAGATAGCGCTTCGGCCTAGTACTCAGACCAAAAACTGCTTGGTCATAACGAGTCTTAAGTTACATCCCTCTCATCCTCAGCCATAATACCTATGGATTCTCCCCACATGGGATTTGGTGTAACTATGTATGCTTTATTACTCAGAACAGCGTTGACGACCAGTCTGATCTGTCTCGCGCCATTGATTTACGCGACCTCTGCTTCTGCAGCCGATCCTCTCCTTAAAGTCCTCAATTCTGACCAACTTACAGATGTCACCAAAGCAGCACAAAAACTTCAGAGTAAAAACAAAACTTCCTTTTTTGATCCTCAGACAAATTACGGTAGCCTTTTTGGAAATAACAAGGAAAAGGTCGGAGAAAGAGTTATCGGATGGCTCTCGGAGAGCCTAACGCAATACTCACCTGAAACATTAGAGGCACTCTACGAACAGGAGTACCTACAAGTAACAGCCACCTTTGAGAGAAACTTACCTGTCCCAGTAGGAGTTTCTGTTGTGATTCCACACCCTCGCTATTCGACAGCTGCAGAGTACGGACTACTCCAGGCAACAAAATTACTCATACCGAACAAATCACAGGTCGCCTCTTATGAAGAGATTTATATTCACGACAAAGCAACAACGCTCTATTACTTAAAAGATGGTGGATGTCTTATTCATCAACGACTTGAAAGGTCGACGACTCTTTCTCTCTTTTCTCGTGAGTGTGCAAAGCTCACCAAAATATTAGATTTCGCTAACGCGCTAGATATTCCGCGGTTAAACAGAAAACTTAATTCTTAAAGACGGAAACGAGTCGTTTCTAGCTCTCTTGCCAACATACGGTACGTTCGGCTCACAAGAAGCTTCTTACGTTCAGGTGCTACTTCGGACTCCTCGGCCAGCAGCGCATATTGAGACGAGAGCTCATTCATTGCAGGACGAGTAGTAAAGCCAGCGTGTAAGATTAGTTCTCGGAGGGTATCCTCAACCTCTTGTGCCTGCGCAGCATCACTAGCAGAAAGAAGCTTTTCAAGAGAGCTTGAAAGTGATGCAAGTTGGGTCTGTAGATCTCCTTCCCCTTGCACTCCTGCATCAAACGCCTCTTGGTATCTCACACGAGCATTATCGAGTATCTGGTCGAGAGTTTTTGTCTCACCACGTGGGGCACAACTCGTAATAGTCAACGCAATCAAAAGAGAGATGAGATATCGCATAACGTCTACCATTCCTTATATGAGAACTACGGTCGAAATAGTCCCAAAAACTCACACCGAAAACAAGTAAGTAAGATTGCAAACCGCTGTTCTACTATGTCACTTGCTCAAGAGAGATAAGCTCCCCTCTCTCGTTCACTGGTGGGGTATAGGGAAAAGAGAGCTCAAAGGTGGACCCTTCCCCGACCTTGCTTCTGAGAGACACCCTTCCGCCATGTGCAGAGACGAGACTTTTCACCACAAACAGCCCAAGACCTGTTCCTGAGATAGCATCGTGCTTCTCGAGACGTGAAAAACGATCAAAAACCTTTTTTACCTCCTCGGGACTCATACCAGATCCGGTATCAGAAACTGAAACGTGTACATCTTCCCCACTATCCCAAATTCGTACACTTACTTGACCTTCCTTTGGCGTGAACTTGAGCGCATTGGTTAACAGGTTTCCAAGTACCCGCTCAAAAGAGAGTTTATCAACTTGAAGCTCGACACCATCATCGGAGTAAAAAGAGAGCTCAATGGAGCGAGACTGCGCAATAGTACTAAAATTCCCCTCGACACTATTGAGAAGATCCTGTGCGGCGTATGTGTTGGGGCGAAGTATGAGTGTACCCTCTTCAATACGGCGCACGCTTAAGAATTCATCTATCAGATTGACTACCCCGTGCGCAGCTGAACTCATGCGGAGAGCTATCTCATGAGGCCTCTCTCCTTGAGGGAGCATTTCACCGAGAAGCTCACTCCCTGTAATAATAGCACCCATGGGGCCTTTGAGATCGTGTGTAGTAGTAGAAAGAATCTCTCTTTGGAATTTTTCACGTCGCTTACTGTCGGTAATCTCACGGACCCAAACAACACACTCACGTTCACCTTCGGCTTGAGAACCAATGCCTGAGAGCCGCACCTCAAAGGAACGCTCCTTAGGCTCAAGCAAAGCAAGCTCTGTGTTAAACACGGCTCCATCAGAGAGCTCCCCAAGCGCTTTCTCTACTGTTTGTTTTAACGAGCTACCTCTCTCAACCCGATCAGTGAACAGAGAAAAGAACTCTCCCTCTTTCCCCCCACAGAGTCGTACTAATTCTTGAAAGGCGGTATTACAATATGGAACAACTCCGTTAAAGCGAACAACAGCAAGCCCATCTTCACTGCGCTCAACCGCCATAAGAAGCTTCTGCTTTTCGCGTTCTAACTCACGAGCAGCATACACTCTCGTAAGCGACAGAGAGAGCACCTCTCGAAAGTTCGTATCAAAGTCTTTAATAATGTAGTCACGGGCACCAAGCTTCATCGCCTCAACAGCGTCTGCCAAATGCGTTGATGATGTGAGAACTACCAAGGGAATATCTGGGCACTGTTCACATAGCTTTCCTACATGCTCAACGCCAGTGGAGTCTGGCAAGTTCAAGTCTGAGATAATCAGATCGAACGTCTCTTTCTCAGCGAACTGGTATGCCTGTTGAAGAGTTTCAGCGTGCAATACATTTTGAGAGAGGCCTTTAAGCGCACGTTTGATAAGAAGCGCATGCCCTGGATCGTCTTCGATTAAAAAAATTGAGCGGAAAACATTCGCTTCGTTCACACCGTACTCCCAATGACTGTTTGATTGATTTCAAGTAGTAACGATGATACTTCTATCGAGGTATACAGGACAGAGATTATGATTAAGCCCGACCACTGGATTCGCAAATTTGGAGAAGGAGGAGGCATCCGCCCCTTTACTCCAGAGCAAGTTAACCCTGCAAGCTATGACGTAACGTTAGGGGATCACTGGATTTGCCCTACTCGTGACCCAGAAGAAACCAAAGCTGAAAGCTTTACCCTCTTTCCTGGCGAAGTGATACTGGCGACTACTGCCGAATACATTCACCTCCCACGTGACGTGGTGTGCGATCTTAAGCTCAAAAGCTCTCTCGGCCGACTTTGGCTCAACCACAGTCTAAGCGGCTGGATCGATTGTAACTTCCAAGGACAAGTAACCTTAGAACTCCAAAACCTCGGCCCCTACCCGCGAAAACTGCACGCCGGTATGCGCACAGCCCAGCTCGTCTTTATGGGCATGGAATCGGCTCCTGACGTTGCTTATGGAGAAGGCGATAAAGGGCATTATCAGGGGCAAATGGGTGCTACAAGAGCGTGGGATGATGACCACTTTCCCATTGTAGGAAGCGAGAAGAAGTAGCCCCTTCCACCCCTAATCATCAGCCTCGGTACTTTTGGGTCTCACCATAAAGCCGCAGGAAGTTTTTGGGGCTGTATCGAGGGCTTGTTTCATTAAACCGCAAAGACGCAAAGGCACGAAGAACCCTAGACCAAAACCTTCCTTTGCGTCTTAGCGCCTTTGCGGTTAGATCCTTTCTCGCTGTGGTACGACCACAGAACATCGCATGAAAATGCTCCCCAACCCTGTGTCTCTATGGTTTAGACCAAACAAGAGCGACGATTCATCACCCAAATTTCGTAGTAAGAGACACCTTTCGATCTACTTTTTTCCATCATTTCAAATGGTTATCGAGCTAGCCCACGGAAAAAATCAGAGCGATAAACTTGAAAAACCCTCTTAATCCTGATAGTTTACCTGCCTTAGCCGCGTTGGCACTAAAACTAGTCGATTTTTAAGACGTAAACGAAGAACTCGAAAGAATACTATGGCAAATCACAAGTCAGCAAAGAAGCGAATCCGACAAAACGAAAAAATCCGTGTCCGTAACTCTCAGTACCGCTCTTCTGTACGTACCGCTATTAAGAAAACTCGCGAAGCTGTTGCTGCTGGAGAGCAAGACCAAGCAGGTCAGCTCTTTCAAGCTGCAGAAAAGAAGATTCAACAAGCTGCTTCACACGGGCTGTATCACGCAAAGTGTGCTAGCCGTAAAGTTGGACGTCTTAAGAAGCTTGTAAACTCGCTTTCTGCTTAGTCGTTACTAACCAAGTCACAAGAAAACCACTCAAAACACCCCCTAAATGAGCCTGGAAGCTCACCTGTGGAGTTGTAAGATCAAACGCAGCTTGAAGCGCCAGGATAAAGACAATGGATCGAAGTTGTTCTTTTGCAGCTGCATTTTTATTCAGACTAGCACGGAGCAAGATTGCAGCAGTTGCTCCAATAAGCCCTAACACCGCCCCTGAGGCCCCTATCAGATAAGCATCTTGTAACCAGCCTAGTTCAGTTAAAAGGACGACAAAGAGCGAGGCTCCTAACCCAAATAAAAGATACGCTCCTATAAATCGAACGGTACCAAACATCTGCTCAACAAAGGGACCAAGGATCCAAAGGCCAAGCATATTCATACCAAGGTGAAGAAGGCCGCCGTGCAGAAAGAGGCAAGTCACCACTCTCCACCACTCTCCATATTCCGTTACAAGAATGGGAACAAGCGCAGCCAATTGATAAGGGACTCTATCTCCCAGCCACACAGCAAGTGCTTCTTGTGCTATGTAGGCTAAGCACGTGAGTCCGATAAGAATCGTTACCCCACGCGGTGAGTGCTCATCAATTTCTTGGGCTTGCGCTTTGATAAGGTCCGCTAAGAAATGCTTGAGACGAGCAACACGGTCGAGTGTTCCTCGTTCGAACGAAGACAAGACACGAGGTACTCGCGCAGAAAGTCGCTCATCGGCCACCGTGGCAATCCCTTTGTGCTTTGAATGCGTCAGTTTCACCAGGACATCATTTGCAGAAAACTGCTCATCGGCAACGAGCTTGGTGGTAGCAATCCAAAGTTGTTTGACCTCTAGAGATAAATCTTTGAGTGGGTGTGTGAGCAGTGCTTGCACACCGTCTTCTTGCCCACAAAAAGCAAAAAGAGAGAGCAACGTATGATAGAGATACTCCAGATCAGGAGAAGAAAGGAGAGTTTGTATATTCTGTTCAAAGAGTAAGATCCCCTCTTCAAACCTTCCCTGTTCTGCGAGCGCACGAATGTACATAGAAAGAAGGAGAGCATCGTGGGTCAGTTGTTGTCTCGAACATACCTTCTCCAGCCAAAGAGTAAGCCCTTGCCAGTCACCACGACTTGTAAAGGTTGAGAGGAGTGCACTTCGAGCAAGTGAAGATTTTGGTAGAGAAAACCTTGCTAGAAGTTTGCTATGCTCGCCCTCCCCTGCTTGCAGTATTTGAGAAAGCTCATTCCAGTGCGAGCTTCCCGACAGAAATGCTGCAAACTGCGCCAGCTCTTTCGCGCGTACAAGCTTTCCTTGTTGTAAGAAGTGTTGCAAGAGAGCGACACACCACCGTGGGAGAAAAACAAAGCTCCCCCAAAAGACTGCAACAACATAACCCGCAATAGAAAAGAAAAGGGAAGTAGAAAGCGCAAGGAGGACGAGGGTACAAAACGCCAAGAGGCGCCAACCACGAGTAACTTTCTCAGGTTGGGTGAACGAACGAACAGCCGTTGAGGCCGCTGAGATTCCAACGAACCAAAGAAGGAGATAATTAATACTCACAGGGAAGGAAAACTAGAATTCTGGCAATACCGCAGCGGCATATACCCGCTGTGCAAGAATTTCTGATAAATCTTCAAGAGCCTGCTTTTCTTGTCCGCGAGTCACCTCTACAGAGTCCAAGTTAGCAAGATCCGAAGAGCCAAGATTTCCAGAAGCAAATTCAGGAGAAGAAGTTACAACCACTCCACTCTCAGCCCCAAAAATTTTCATCACCTCCATGTTCTCATTTTTCCAGAGGAGAGGACCCGTTGTACGTCGCAGGTCAGCTGCAACCGTCATTACCGTCGCAAGCTGAAGCGCGGTATCTGTACCGGATGTTACCGTTCGTGTTTCTCGCTTAATAGTCACAATTTTTGAACGGAGCTCAGCATCCGCCTCACTTCGGCTTTCAACAACAGTGAGTGTTCCGTACCGTTCAAATTCGTCACGAAGAGCTTCGGTTACAAGCCTATCTACACCAGCTTGGGCCGTATTGTTTTGTGCTTTAGAGACGTATACTTTTGTCACGTCAGGTGGCAACGCACTCTCACTCCCACGAAAACCATAGCCGCAGCCAGTAACATAAAGAGTAAGACTGAGAATTAGAAACAATCGAAACGCCATATAAATTTCTCCGAAAATGGGTAGTAAAAGATTACCGAGGAATCTCATCATGCGCTATCCCTTTCTCGTTCTCCTCGTGCTCAATCGCTTTGGTAGAATATCGATGTAGGCCATCATTCCCTTTCGACGTCCTCGAAGAGCCATTAAATCGTTTGAGGTGCCTTGTTGAAGTAATTCGGCTTTGCCAAGAACTTCGGTGTGGAGTTTGAGTAAGCGCTCGAGGTCATCACGATCAACGACGGGCCCACTACTCTCTGTTCCCTGCTCAAAAGTCTCTTTATGCTCTTCGTACCAAGGGTGAAAGGCAGCTGAATAGGCCTCAATGTGCGAGATAAGCTCATCGATATCAGCACCTTCAGCAAGGGCTATCTCAGCAAGCTCTATGAGATCACCTATCCCAACACGAGAAGACATCTACACGCCCATAATGTTAAAGCCACAGTCAACGTACGTTGTTTCTCCAGTCACACCAGAGCCAAGAGAACTCAAGAGAAAGAGAGTTGCTCCAGCAACGTCTTCTGCCTCGGTATTTCGTTGAAGGGGTGCTTTCGCAGCAAAGTTAGCGAGGAGCTGCTTAAATTGAGGAATACCAGAGGCAGCAAGTGTTTTAATAGGCCCAGCAGAAACAGCATTCACACGGATGTTTTGAGAACCGAGATCGGCGGCCAAGTAGCGCACACTTGACTCAAGGGCAGCCTTTGCCACACCCATCACATTATAGTTATCAACAGCTCTCTCAGCTCCGAGATAAGACATCGTGACCATAGAGCCACCATCTTTCATAAGCTTCTTGGCTCTCCCAGCAAGTGCCACAAACGAGTACGCAGAGATATCAAGAGCAAGTTTAAATCCTTCACGTGAAGCTTCGGAGAAAGGCTTTGCAAGATCATCTTTATCGGCAAAGGCTACTGAGTGAACCAATCCGTCCATTGTCCCCCAACGGCTCTCAAGCTCAGTAAAGAGGTTATCAATCTCTTCATCAGATTGAACATCACACGGCAACACATCGGTCACACCGAGCTCTTCTGCTAACGGGCGGAGTCTCTTCTCGATGGCCTCGTTCATGTAAGTCATGGCAAGGGTAGCACCCTCATTTTTGAGCGCCTGAGCCACTGCCCAAGCGATACTCTTCTTATTGGCAACGCCCAAAATAAGAATCTTCTTTCCTTCAAACATACCCATGGTATCTATGCTCCTTGATGAATAAGTAAGCTATATATTGGCTTTTTTCGAGAAAAAACTAAAGAGTTGCCCAAAAAAGTCTTACGTCTTAACCCTGACTTTAACCTTCATCCTGACCTAATCCTTAAGAGGCCTAGGCTGATGCCAAGAATAAGACTAAAGCGAAGATATAGACTAGGACTGAGGCGCAGGCTGAGGCTAAGCCTAAGAAAGAGACTCTCGTAGCTCTTGGTCTTTATCTCAGCCTCTACCTTGGCCTATATCTTCGCTTTAGTCTTATTCTTGGCATCAGCCTAGGTAAAAAAGCTCTGCTCGCTCCTCCACAAAAAAACGCCCACCGAGAAAAATCCCAATGGGCGTTTGTTACGTCACTGTTACGAAAAACAGCAGTAGGAAACTTACTCTGCAGTCTCTTCCGCCTTAGCTTCCACGACCTCTTCTTTCGCTTTCTCTTTGGCAGGCTCAGCTTTCTTTTTTGCTGCTGCTTTCTTGGCAGGCGCTTTTGCTTTTGAGCCAGCCTTTTTCTTTGATGACTTGCTCTTAGGCTTGAACTCTTCAGGAACAAGCTCAATCATAGCCATCTCAGCAGTATCACCAGCACGACGACGCGTACGGATAACACGGGTGTAACCACCAGGACGTTCTTTAAAGCGAGGGCCAATCTCAGCAAAGAGTTTATGTACAACACTCTTCTTGGTGAGATATCCATATGCTTGTCGGCGGTGGTGAACGGTGTCCTCACCAGCAAGCGTAATAAGCCTCTCAGATACCCGACGGAGATCCTTAGCTTTCGCTAAAGTCGTTTCAATTTTTTCGTGCTCAAAAAGAGATGTAGCAAGATTACGGAACATAGCTTTCCTATGTGCCGGTGTTCTGCCAAATTTTCTTCCCGCTTTTTGATGTCTCATTACATCCTCCCGATACTGTCCTCACGATACATCACGTGGAACGAGCCTTGCTAATCATCCGAACAACTTACTGTTCGACCACCTCTCGGTGCATACGGTCGAGCTCTTCTCTCGTAGGAAAATCTTCCAGCTTTAAGCCAAGAGCAAGTCCCATCTCAGAGAGAATCTCTTTAATCTCGTTAAGAGACTTACGACCAAAATTCTTCGTACGGAGCATCTCCGCTTCTGTCTTCGAAACAAGCTCACCAATATACTTGATATCAGCATTCTCAAGACAGTTTGCACTTCGAACACTAAGCTCAATCTCCTCAATACGACGAAAGAGGTTTTCGTTGAGCTGCTTCTTCGGTTCTTCTTCAACTGGCTCCTCTTCTTCGACAACAAAACCTTCTCCAACAAAGAGGTTGAGTTGATCAACGAGGATGTGAGCGGCTTGAGCCACAGCAGAACGAGCATCGATGCTGCCGTCTGTCCAGATCTCCATAGTGAGCTTGTCGTAGTCTGTACGCTGACCAACACGAGCATTTGTCACGTTGTGGTTTACTCGACGAATAGGAGAGAAAATAGAATCGATAAAGATGGTTCCAACCGGAGCACCTTCAATCTTGTTCTTATCAGCCGTAACATATCCACGACCAGACTTAATGGTGAGCTCCATTTTGAGCGTAGCGTTTTCACCAAGAGTAGCAATGTGTAACTCAGGGTTGAGGATTTCAACACCAGGGTCCCCAGAGATCATACCAGCCGTCACTTCACATGGGCCAGTAGCATCAATAGTAAGATGCGCCTCGTCTTTTTCTTCCATACGAGGAACAACATTTTTGAGGTTGAGTACAATATCAGTCACATCTTCTGCGACACCAGAGATCGTTGAGAACTCGTGCATGACTCCCTCAATACGCAACGAGGTGATAGCAGCACCCTGAAGCGATGAAAGAAGAATACGGCGTAGACCGTTACCAATTGTTAGACCGAATCCGCGCTCAAGCGGCTCAGCAACAAACTTCCCATAGCGATCGTCGAGTGTGTTATTCTCGAGCTCTACTCTCTTGGGCTTGATGAGATCTCGCAAATTAATTCGCTTCATGAACGTCCCTCTTTAGTTACTGAAAAAGATACCTGATAGACCAAAAACTCCAACGTACCTACGAAATGTTATTTCGAGTACAATTCCACAATAAGCTGCTCTTGGTACGATTGCGGCATCTGCTCCCGAGTAGGATATGCCGTTACCGTTCCACGAAATGCGTTTCGCTCGAGGGTTAACCACTCAGGGATGCTACGAGCTTCACCAGCCGCCATAGCTCCCACAATGCTCACATCGTTTCGTGCACCATCAGCAACTTCAACAACATCACCAATAGAAACAGCGAAAGAAGGAATATTCACGCGTTTACCGTTTACACGGATGTGTCCGTGACCAACGACTTGACGAGCATGAGCTCGTGATGAGCCAAAACCGAGACGGTACACGACGTTATCAAGACGACGCTCAAGGTTGATCAAAAGCTCAGTACCGGTCACGCCTTTTGTTTTGGCAGCTTTCTGGAAGTACTCGCGGAACTTGCGCTCAAGAACACCGTAAGAACGACGAACCTTCTGCTTAGCGCGGAGCTGAATTTTGTAGTCAGAGCGTGACTGACGCCCACGACCGTGTTGCCCCGGTGCACCTTCTCGACGCTCAACAGAGCACTTACTTGTAAAGCAACGCTCACCTTTTAAGAAAAGCTTTTCGCCTTCTCTGCGGCATAACCGACAAACTGGTCCAGTATACTTAGCCATACTTCCTCTTTCTTCCCGTCTTTATACTCGTCGACTCTTACGCGGACGGCACCCATTGTGAGGCACCGGCGTAACATCTTTAATCACTGAAATGTTGAGGCCCTTTGACGCAAGTGCGCGAAGAGCAGATTCCCGTCCAGAGCCTGGCCCTTTGACCATAACACTCACAGTGCGCATACCCATGTCGCGTGCTTTTTGAGCCGCTTGCTCACCAGCAACCTGCGCGGCAAACGGAGTAGACTTACGCGACCCCTTAAAGCCATTACAGCCAGCAGATGACCACGAAACCACACCGCCTGTTGGGTCAGTTATGGTAACGATTGTGTTATTAAAAGTCGCGTGAATGTGCGCCACTCCCACAGGGACATTCTTTTTTACCTTCTTCTTTCGAGAAGTACGAGCTTGAGCCAAAACAGTTCCTCCAAAAATTGAACTATTCGTTAATCACCAATCACAAACTATTTCTTCGTTGCCTTCTTCTTACCGGCAACAGCCATACGACGTGGTCCTTTTCGAGTACGCGCATTAGTCTTTGTACGCTGCCCTCGAGAAGGTAAATTACGTCGGTGACGAAGGCCACGGTAGCAACCGAGATCCATGAGTCGTTTAATAGCCATCTGACGTTCACGACGGAGATCCCCTTCCACTTGCTCACGCGACTCGATGATGTTTCGGATACGAGCAACTTGATCAGCTGAAAGAGCATCGGTGCGAACACTCTCTTCTACTCCAGCTTCCGCAAGAATCTTACGAGACTTCGTTAAACCGATGCCATAAATGTACGTCAGTCCGCGAATAACACGCTTATTTCGAGGAAGGTCAACTCCAGCAATACGAGGCATTTCTCTCTATTCCTAAAAATTTGAAACTCTCTTCTCACCGAGGAGGAGCTTCACAAACTAAAAAATTTATCCTTGTCGCTGTTTGTGTTTTGGTGTTCTCTTACAGATAACAAACACACGTCCTTTACGACGAACAACACGACAATATGCGCAAATTGGTTTTACCGATGCTCTTACTTTCATAGCTTCACGCTCCTAAAAAAAATAACGGGCATCTTTCAACAAACTCCCGCAAAACACACTCCCGCAGAATATCTAGCGAAAGAACAATCTCGCTCATAACTCAACATTCAACGTAGAATGAAAAAACACACCGTATTCAAAGTGTATGTGCCCGTAAACTTCACATATCAACTTCGACGCAATGCTTCTCTTGCGACTACGCGAGGCAATAAAATTTCTGCAATGCAGAAAATTTTTTGCGACATTCTAACGAGTGCTTCGTAACTCAGCCTATCAACCTGAAAAGACTGTTCTTTTTCCAGGGGCTAAGGGCAGGCATCTTACAACGATTCTCGTATGATCTCAACCTGTGCCCAGAAGAAAAATGAGAGAAATCCGACAAGACGCAACCCCTAAAATTATACAGTATTTTAAGGATGTTACGAGCTAGACTCCTCAAACACCTCGGCTATTCGCTGGGTAACCTCTTCAACGGTTCCAATTCCGTCGACCTTCTCAACCGAAAGGTGCTCTTCATAGTACGCCGTCACCGGTGCTGTTTGCTCCCAGTAGACTCGGAGGCGGTTTGAGGCAACTTCCACGTTATCGTCACTTCGGCCAGAGCCTTCGGCTGCACGATTCTTGATGCGATCAAGTAATGCCTGCTCAGGAACCTGAAGTTCAAGCACCACCGTCACCTCTTTGCCGATCTCTTTGAGAATCACATCAAGCTCTTTTGCTTGCTCAAGAGTACGTGGAAATCCGTCAAGGAGGTAACCGGTGTCACAATCAGGCTCAGAGAGTCGCTCGCGCACTAGTCCAATCACCACTTCATCAGGAACAAGCTCACCTCGATCCATATACTGTTTTGCTTCAAGTCCAAGCTTGGTCTCATTGCTGACAGCGTTTCGCAGGATCTCACCGGTTGAGATATGAGGTACTCCTAACTTCTCACAGAGAAGGAGTGCTTGTGTTCCTTTGCCAGCCCCTGGAGGCCCTAAGATAACGATACGTTCCATAGGTAGATCTCCTTGTTTTGTGAATGTGATTAACGACGAAGGAGTCGGCTTCGAGAATAACTCATCGAACCGATGCCGCCTTTCTTTTTCGTACTTCGACTCATGAACGCTTCATAGTTTCGGCTAACAACAAAAGATTCAATTTGCGACGCCGTATCAAGCGTTACACCAACAACAATGAGTACCGCTGTTCCACCAAAAACATAAGCAAAACTCTCAGCGCCCATTTCAAAATAGAAAAGCTGCGGAATGATACAGATAGCTGCGATGTAGATTGAGCCCCAAAGCGTAATTCGGTTGAGCACTTTGTAGAGGAAATCAGCTGTTGGTTTTCCTGGTCGCACAGTAGGAACAAAGCCACCATTCTTCTTGAGATTCTCTGCCACTTCTTCTGGATTAAAGATAATAGGAACATAGAAGAAGGTGAACATAATAATCAGTGCGACAAAGATAATAGAGTAACTTGCTGTCCCTGGAGTAAGATAGACCATAAGGTCTTGAAGCACTTCACTGCTGGTAAACGAGCCAAGTGTTGCCGGCACAACGAGGAAGGCTGAGGCAAAAATAGGAGGGATAACTCCAGCCATATTGACTTTGAGTGGCATATACTGTGTTTGCGCTTGAGCCATGTTGTTTCCAACCATACGGCGTGGGTACTGCACAGGAATCTTGCGGTGTGAACGCTCAACAAAAACAATTGCTGCAATTGTTGCTAAGCAGAAAAGGAGGAGCATAAGCATCACGAGAGGCTGAATCTCACCAGAGCGAGTAAGGTCAACAGTATAGTAGAGAACCTCTGGCATACGAGCTACGATACCAGCAAAGATGATAATACTAATTCCATTTCCAATACCTTTCTCTGTTATCTGCTCACCTAACCACATGATAAACGCGGTCCCAGCTGTGAGCGTCAACATTGTTGAAACACGAAAAGCCCAACCAGGATTAAGAACAAGTCCCTGGCTTTCGAGACCAGCTGAGATAAAAAAGGCTTGAAAAAGTGCAAGGATAACCGTTCCCTGACGGGTATAACGAGTAAGGATGCGTCTTCCAGCCTCGCCCTCCTTCTTGAGCGCTTCGAGCGCTGGAAGAGCAGGAGTCAGAACCTGAATAATAATAGAAACACTAATGTACGGCATGATACCGAGGGTAAAGATTGAGAACTGCTCAAACGCCCCTCCGGAAAACATGTTAATCATCCCAAAGAGTGTGCCTTCGCTTGTATCAAATAGGTTACGAAGCGCTTCAACATCAATTCCGGGAGTAGAAACAAAGATCCCTAAGCGATAGACTGCAAGAAGTGCAATCGTAAAAAAAATACGCTTTCGTAGTTCAGGAATTTTCCCGACATCACCTAGTCCACCTAACATCTCAGTACTTTCTCCTATGAAGCTTAGGTATAAATATGGGTTCTTAGACTACTCTGCATCGGCGAAGAATGAAAGGGGAAGGTAAAAAACTCAAAAGCAGCACGAGGGCAAGATTTCTTTGGTGTCTTAGGCAAAGGCGGAGGCTGATACCAAGAATAAGGCCAAAGCGAAGATATAGACCAAGACTGAGACAAGGGCTGGGGCTAAGGAAATAGATTCCCCTAGCTCGTAGTCTTTATATCAGCCTCAGCCTTTGCCTATATCTTCGCTTTGGCCTTATTCTTGGTATCAGCCTCCGCCTAAAAAAATGCCATACAACGCAAAAGGGCGCCAAGACCACAAAGGCCAATTTCCTCCGTGTTCTTCGCGCCCTTTCGCGTTATAGAAAATTTTTCAGCTTAGTACCGTGAATTACTTCTCAGCCGCCTCAAACGTCCCACCAGCAGCCTCAATAGCCTTCTTGGCTCCAGCCGTTGCCGCTTGGACTTTCACGGTAAGCTTTTTAGTCACTTCACCGTTACCAACAATCTTGATACCAGCAAGCTTATTGCCACGTGGGCCTTTGCCGATAGCCTTGAGTGTTTCAACATCAACAACAGCGCCATCATCAAAAGCGTTCAACACTGTAACATCAACGATGCGATACTGGTTGATACCTTGGAGTCGTTTACGCGACTGAAAGCCAATCTTTGCAATACGACGGTAAAGTGGCATCTGTCCACCTTCAAACCACGCTGGGATAGAAGCACCGGCACGAGATTTTTGCCCCTTGTTTCCCTTTCCACAGGTCTTTCCAACACCTGAAGCTTCACCACGGCCGAGGCGCTTACGGTTGGTACGGGCTCCTTTTGAAGGAGCAAGTGACCAGAGCTCTAATGTAGATTCTTGCTTTTCCATTGTTCTTCTCTCTTATCCCTTAAGCTACCTTCTCAACGTCCACAAGGTGACGAACTGAGCGGATCATTCCTACAACCGCAGGATTCACATCAAATTCTTTCTCTTTTCCAATTCGGCCGAGTCCGAGCGCATCAAGAGTCGCACGGGTTCGCTTTGTTCTTCCTCGTACTCCACGGATTTGACGCACAAGAACGCGCTTTACGTCTGCTTCGTTATTTGATTGCTCTGCCATTGTCTTTCCTCCTCTTGTAGCCATACACCTGATTCTTAGTAAGGTGTATAACCCATCTCCTCGAGAGTAACTCCACGCTCTTGCGCGAATGCCTCTGGATCTTTAAGTCCAAGCAAGCCACTCATCGTTGCTTGAATAACATTCTGTGCTCGGTTTGAACCGATACACTTCGTGCGGATATCATGGATACCAGCTGCTTCAACCACAGCACGCACAACAGAACCGGCGATAACTCCAGTCCCTGGAGGCGCTGGCTTAATAACGATCTTGCTCGGTCCAAACTTTCCAACCACATCGTGAGGAACAGTTGATCCACGCATTGGGACTTTAACGAGAGTTTTTCTCGCCGTCTCAGAAGCTTTGCGAATAGCTTCAGGAACTTCATTCGCCTTCCCAAGGCCAAAACCAACGTGTCCCTGACCATCGCCAGAAACAACGAGAGCACTAAAGCTAAAGCGACGTCCGCCCTTTACTACTTTTGCAACACGGTTGATAAAAACCGTCTTGTCTGTAAGCTCTCCACAGTTCTCCGTTGCAACACGTCGACCATGAACTTTATCTTTAAACTTCATATTCCTCTCCAGTCACCTTTACTCTTAGAACTGTAGTCCACCTTCACGAGCACCATCTGCCACAGCTTTAATACGTCCGTGATAGAGGTAACCGTTACGATCAAAAACGATACTTTCGATACTCTTCTCTTTCGCTTTTTGAGCGACAACGAGTCCAAGGGCTTTAGCAGCAATAACGCTCTTCGATGAAGAAGCTTCGCTATGTACACCCTCCTTGTCGATCTTTCCTACAGCATCAAGCACGTCTTTGTCTCGAGTAGACGCAGAAGCCAAGGTCTCACCAGTCAGATCCGAAATAACCTGTGCATAGGTAAACTTGCCACTACGATACACCGAGAGACGTGGACGATCAGCAGTCCCAGAAAGTCGCTTACGAATACGATACTTCCTTCGAAGTCGCGCGCTAATTTTTTCTTTCTTTGGTTTAATAGCCATGGAATTCTTCCTCTTAAAACTCGCCTCGTCTTACTTCGCTCCAGCCTTACCAGCTTTACGACGCACAGCTTCTCCTGCGTATCGCACACCTTTTCCAAGGTACGGCTCTGGTGGACAAACAGCGCGAAGTGTTGCAGCTAGCTCCCCAACCGCTTGACGATCGCACGATTCTAAATCGATTTTTTGCTTATCAACTTTTGCTTGCACAATCGCTGGAACCTTTACGTCTGTTTTGTGTGAGTAACCAGTTGCGAGAGTAATCACATCACCCTTCATCTGAGCAACAAACCCAACTCCATGGAGCTCAAGCGACTTCGTCCAACCTTCTGTTACCCCTTGAACCATGTTGGAAACAAGAGAACGGGTTGTACCCCAGTTTGCTGCAGCTTGCTTCGTGTTGCCTTTCTTAGCGAGGACAACCTCATCATTTTCAACAGAAGCTTCAATGAAAGGAAGGACGCGCTGCTCGAGCTTTCCCTTTGGCCCTTCAACAGAAACGACTCCAGCGTTTACAGCCACTTTCACACCTGATGGGATAGCAACTGGTTGTTTTCCTACACGAGACATCTCAATATTCCTTACGTTCTACGTAGACTTCACAAAGCTCTCTAGCGGCATTTAGCCGATGTATGCGAGAACTTCTCCTCCAATCTTCTTTTGTCGAGCAGCTCGATCTGACATTACTCCCTCGGAAGTAGAGATAAGAGCAATTCCAAGACCACGGTGAATCTGGGGAAGCTCTTCTCCACGAGCATACATGCGTCGTCCAGGACGGCTTGCACGTCGTGCTTCTTGAATCATTGGCGCGCCAGTACTGGTGTACTTCAGGCGTGCTTCAAACTCTTCAAAGGGAGAGTCTTCGTTCTGCTTTACTTCAAACTCTGAAATAAACCCTTCGTCTTTGAGTACACGAAGAATTCGTTCCGCCATATTCGACTTGCGAATACGAACCGTGTAGTGCCCGGCACGTTGTGCATTTCGAACTCTTGTCAAAAGGTCTGCAATTGGATCAGTTATCATTTCTTTTTTCCTCGCCCAAAAAACTTTTCGCGCTTACCAGCTCGACTTTGTTACACCTGGAATAAGTCCACGGTGAGCATGCTCACGGAAACAAATCCGGCAAAGCATAAACTTACGGTAAACAGAACGTGGACGCCCACACACCTGGCAACGGGTGTAGTTTCGAACTTTAAACTTCGATTGACGTGCACATTTTACTAAAATCGACTTCTTTGCCACAAACGTTCTCCTTTCCGGTTACGTCTCTCTTACAAACTTTACAAATAAAAACTTACTGCTTACGAAATGGCATACCAAGCTCTTCCATGAGGGCTCGCCCCTCTTCGTCGGATTGAGCTGAGGTAACAAATGTTACATCCATTCCACGAATCTTATCGAGCTTATCGAGGTTCACTTCAGGAAATACAATCTGCTCTTTAATCCCAAGTGTGTAGTTCCCTCGCCCGTCAAACCCCTTCTTCGGAGTACCGCGAAAGTCACGTACTCGAGGAAGCGCAACGGCAATAAGGCGATCAAGAAAATCGTACATTCTTTGGCCGCGGAGGGTTACTTTTGTTCCGATAGGCATTCCTGTACGGAGCTTAAAGGTCGCAATCGACTTCTTCGCACGGGTTATCACTGGCTTTTGGCCACTAATGCGCTCAAGTGCGTAGGTGGCGTAATCAAGTGCTTTCCCATTTTGCACGCCCTCACCAACTCCACAGTTGAGGACTATCTTCTTAAGGCGTGGTACCTGCATGACGGTAGAGTACTTAAAACGCTCCTTAAGTTTTCCTACGCCTTCTTCTTCGAATCGTTTTTGAACACGGTTCATGTTCGCTCCTCTCCTTCCTTAGCCGTTCTTATGACGCTAATTGTACAAACTCATTCTTTTCTGGGTGGAGGTATCCTCGCACCTTAGTGCCATCATCAAGAAACTGGTGCTTGAGTCGCACAGGCTTCTTGAGCTCTTCAACGTAATACATCACGTTCGAAATATGGATCGCGGCTTCTTTCTGGATTTTCCCACCTTGTTGACCCGGTTGTGTTGCGCGCTGGTGACGAGTAACCATGTTTACTCCTTCGAGTACAACGCGGTCTTTCTTCTTTCCTTCAAAACGAAGGATTTTCGCCACTTTGCCTTTATTCGGTCGCTTCTCTTTGTGCCCACCAGCAATCACCATCACTAAGTCGCCTGACTTGAGTGCTGAATTAACTCTGCGTGGAGCTCGTGATGTTTTCTTTTTTGTAGCCATAATAAACTCTCTACTAAAAAACTCTTCCCTTGAGGGATGGTTTAGAGCACCTCCGGCGCAAGGGAGACGATCTTCATAAAACGTGCTGCACGTAGCTCACGAGCAACGGGTCCAAAAATACGTGTTCCAAGTGGCTCTTTTTGCTGATTGATGAGAACAGCACTGTTGTCATCAAAACGAATGTAAGAGCCATCTTCTCTTCGAAGCTCTTTGGCAGTTCGTACAATAACTGCCTTTTGAACCGAGCCTTTGGAGATCTTTGAGTTTGGCATCGCCTCACGCACGGCAACAACAACAACATCCCCAACACTGGCATAGCGACGCTTTGAGCCACCGAGCACTTTAATGCAGATGGCTTTTCTTGCGCCAGAGTTGTCCGCAATGTTCAACACCGACTGTACCTGAATCATGATCCTCGCTCCTGAGTTAAAACTTCTCTCAATTACACCTCGTAGAAGCTACACAGCTTTTACGAGCACCTCTTGCATGCGCCAGCGCTTATCTTTGCTGAGCGGACGCGTTTCAACGATACGTACCGTATCGCCAACCTTTGCTTCGTTTCGCTCATCATGAGCTTTATATTTCTTCGTCACTCGAATGTACTTTTTGTATTCGCGATGACGCACAAGTTGCTTGATAGCAACAACGATGGTCTTACTCATCTTGTCGCTGACAACAACACCTTCTCGTGTTTTGGGAAGCCCTCGCTTCTTTTCTTTGGGCTTACTTGCTTCCGTTACATCCATGGTATTCATTCCTCACAAAAATCAGTCGTTACCTAAGCAGCAGCACTTCGCTCAGTTAAAAGTGTCTTTGCTTGTGCGAGTGTTCTCTTTGCTTCACTGAGAAGATTCACTTGCTCAAGTTGGCCAGAAGCCTTACGAAAACGGAGTCTCATAAGCTCATTACCAAGCTCACGAGCTTTTGCCTTCAGCTCCTCATCTGACATAGCTTTTAGTTCTGCTAACGTATCACTCTTTTTCATATCGTCCTCGTCCGTTGAGCGAACACTTTTTCGTTGTTTATAAAATCGTCTTCTTTCTTTCTACGACAGCACACTTCACAGGCATCTTTGATGCAGCAAGTTCAAGTGCACGTCGAGCAACTTTTGGTGCAACACCAGTAATCTCATAGATCACACGTCCAGATTGCACTGTTGCGACCCACTTCTCTGGAGAACCTTTCCCCTTTCCCATACGAGTTTCAGCAGGTTTTGATGTCACAGGCTTATCAGCAAAAACTCGGATGAAAAGCTTTCCACCTCGCTTCATGTGACGAGTCGCGGCAACACGACCAGCTTCAATCTGACGAGCAGAGATCCAACCACCTTCTTTGGCTCGTAGCGCTACTTCCCCGAAAGAAAGCTCCGCTCCACGACTCGCTGTACCGCGAATCTTGTCGACTTGCTTCATTGTCTTTCGGTATTTCGTCTTTCTCGGCTGTTGCATAATGTCCTCTTACGTTAGAGCTTCTTCCTCTTTCCCGTTCCAGTTGAACTATAATTGCATCGCTTCAACAGGAACGTACTCACCCTCTTCAAACTTCTCGCCTTTAAAGACCCATGTCTTGACGCCGAGAATACCGTAGGTGGTAAGTGCTTCCGCAAATCCGTAATCAATTTCAGCACGGAGTGTATGTAGAGGAATACGTCCCTCTTTATATTGCTCCGTACGAGCGATATCAGCTCCGTTCAATCTACCAGAAACAGAAACCTTAATCCCCTCTGCGCCAACACGGCGAGCACGAGATACGGCATCTTTCATGGCACGGCGAAAATTCACCCGGCGAGAAAGTTGAAAAGCGATATTCTCCGCAACGAGCTGAGCATCCATATCAGCCTTACGAGCTTCAATGATATTGAGGCTAATATCGCGCTGTACGAGAGAGCGGAGCTTCGTGCGTAACTCTTCGATATCCTTCCCTTTCTTCCCGATAACAATACCAGGCTTAGCAGAAAAGATATTAATCTTGACCTTAGCAGCCGCACGCTCGATCTCAACTTTTGAGATACCCGCACTTTGCAGCTTTTTCTTTACGTAGTCACGAATCTCTCGATCTTCGCCAATATACCGAGCGAAGTCTTTCGAATCGCTAAACCATCGAGATCTCCATGTCTCAATGACTCCAACTCGTAAACCGTAAGGATGTACTTTCTGACCCATAGTTTAAGTCCTTTGCAGTGCCTTTATCTTAAAAACTTATCGAACTCCAAGCTTAACGGTGATGTGTGCTGAACGCTTCCGGATAGGAGTAGCCCGTCCTTGTGCGCGAGGGAGAAAGCGGCGAAGCGTTTTCCCCATTCCAACGTATCCACCAGTGACCCAAAGATCATCGATATCTGCTGTGCCCTTCTCTTGTGCATTTGCAATAGCAGATTTGAGCAACGTACGCGTTAGCGCAGCTGCCTTTGTAGGATTAAATTGCAAAATCTGTAGAGCTGGCTCTATCTGCTTGCCTTTAATCATGTTCAATATTAATCGCGCCTTACGAGGAGACACTCGAACGTGGCGTAACGTAGCGCTTGCTACTGTCTTTTCGTCATTTCGCTTAGTCACTTTATTATCCTCCAGCTACCAACGTTGCTGCTAAAAACTCTACTTCTTCTGGTTATGGCCTGTGTAATGTCGTGTCGGGGAAAACTCGCCGAGCTTGTGGCCAACCATATTATCGGTGACAAACACTGGAACAAACTTCTTGCCATTATGCACAGCAAAGGTGAGCCCAATCATGTCAGGGATAATAGTTGAACGGCGCGACCATGTTTTTATTGGCCCTTTATGCTGACCAGACTTTGCACGATCAACCCACTTCAGGAGGTGATCATCAACAAAAGGCCCTTTTTTCAACGAACGTGTCATACTTACTCTCTCCGATAAATCTCTTTGTCTTTAGGGATTTCCTATCCGCCTTACATTATCTCTTCTTCTTCGAACGCCGACGTACAATAAACTTGTCTGTACGTTTGTTGCGACGAGTTTTGTATCCCTTCGTTGGGACACCATTTGGTGTACAAGGATGGCGTCCACCAGCAGACTTTCCTTCACCACCACCCATTGGGTGATCAACTGGGTTCTTCGCAACACCACGTGTGTGAGGTCGCTTGTTCAACCAGCGAGAACGTCCCGCCTTACCAACCTTGATATTTTGGTGCTCAGTGTTTCCAACGGTACCAATCGTTGCCATACACGTGAGGAGCACTTTTCTCATCTCACCAGAAGGGAGACGAAGAGTGGCATATTTACCTTCTTTCGCCGCCAGTTGTGCACTTGTTCCAGCAGAGCGAACAATTTGTCCACCGTGTCCTGGCTTGAGCTCAATATTGTGTACCTCTTGTCCAAGAGGGATGTTCGCAAGAGGAAGAGCATTCCCCGGCTTAATCTCAGCTGTTGGACCATTTTCAATTTTTGCACCAACTTTGAGGCCGTGAGGAGCAAGGATGTAACGCTTTTCACCATCATTATAGTTGACGAGCGCAATACGAGCCGTGCGATTTGGATCGTACTCAATGGCAACAACTTTTCCCGGTACCCCAAGCTTCTTACGAGCAAAATCAATCTCACGGTAACGACGCTTGTGTCCGCCACCGATATTGATGTTTGTCATACGCCCTGAACTATTTCGTCCACCGGTATTTGATTGCTTTTTGATCAGAGAGCGCTCAGGCTTCTTCTTCGAAAGCTCAGAAAAATCGGCAACGGTGTAGTAACGTCGTCCGGGAGTAATTGGTTTAAATCTTTTTAACGCCATGGTTATCTTCCTTTCTTAAGATTCACCTACCGAGTAAGTTCTACAGCCCTTCGACAATATCAATTGTTTGTCCAGGCTTGAGCTTCACGTACGCTTTCTTAAAGCTTGCCGTGCGGCCAACTTTATTTCCACGACGACGGAGCTTGCCGAGGTAATTCATTGTACGAATCGAGTCAACCTCAACATCAAAGATGTGCTCGATAGCACGTTGAATATCGTGCTTACTCGCTGTACGAGCGACCTCGAATACAACCTTACTTCCATCTCCACCAATAATAGAACTCTTCTCGGTGATGAGGGGCTTTACAATCGCAGCGTAGTCTTGAACGCTCGCTTCCGATGTTTGTTTTGCCTTTGCCATTTTTCTCTCGCTCTAAAAACTCTTTAGACTCTTACTCCGCAGCCGCTTCACTCTTCTTCTGCATGACACGATCTTGAAGTGCGAGGATGGCGTCCTTCGTACCTACAAGATAGTGATGATTCAAAAGGTCGTAAACGTTTGCACCAGAAACAGGAAGGGATTTAACGCCCTTGATGTTTTTGCTTGAACGCCAAACGTTCTCTTCTGCTTCAGGGAGCATGATTGCCGCAGACTTCTCAGAAACACCAAGCTTCTTCAGTACAGCTGCCATGTCTTTCGTCTTACCAGACTCAATAGCAAGGCTATCGAGAATAACAAGGCGCTCAGCGCGCACTTTGTCGCTCAACACAGAAGCCATCGCCTGACGGCGTGTGCGTTTTGGCAAGCGAAAATCATAGCTCCGAGGTTGTGGTCCGTGAATAACAGCTCCACCAACCCAAAGAGGCGAGTTTCGTGACCCCGCACGAGCACGGCCAGTCCCTTTCTGCTTGTGAGGCTTTGCATCACTTCGCTTCATCTGCCCACGAGTGAGCGCAGAGTGTGTTCCTGCTCGCTTCTTGGCACGCTGCCAACGAACTGTCGCATGAACCAACGAAGGGTCACTCTCAGAGGCAAACACGGTAGGATCGAGATCGAGCTTGCCGACCTCTTTACCGTTCATATCTTTTACTGCTACCTGAACACTTGTCATCGTTCTCTCTCCCTCTCGCAGAAATTACGCTGCTTGAGATTCCTGTTTTTGCACACCGGCGTATTTTTTACGGGCTTTGCGAATAAATACGAGTCCACCCTTAGAGCCTGGTACGGCTCCTTTTACGAGGAGGACGTTATCATCTGGGCGAACGCCAACCACCTTAAGGTTTTGTGTGGTTACCTTCTTATTTCCCATCTGACCTGGCATCTTCTGGTTCTTCCAGATACGACCTGGAAAAGTACAAGCACCGACAGACCCGATGTTTCTAAACTTCTCGTGTGTTCCACGTGATGCTGGCTGGCCTGCTACATTAAAGCGACGAACCACACCAGAGAAACCACGTCCCTTCGAAACACCTGAGACGTCCACCTTGTCTCCATCATTGAAGACATCAGCAACGCTAAGCTCTTTGCCGAGCTCATTCCACCCAAGTGCATCTACATCACAACGCACTTCTTGTACGTGGTAGAATGACCCACTTCCTGCTTTGCTAAAGTGACCGAGTTGTGACTTGTTGACGCGCTGTTGTTTTTTTGGACCGAATCCAATCTGCACTGCATCATATCCGTCACGCTCTTGGTTCTTTACTTGGAGGACAACACAAGGACCAACCTCGATAGCTGTCACAGGTAGGCACTTCCCGTCGTCTGTAAAGACTTGGGTCATACCCACTTTTTTTCCAAGCAACCCTTCTGGATAAAGCTTCTTATTACTCATATCTTCAAAAACTCCACGCTCTCGTGGACGACTCGTTTACTGGAGCTTAATTTCAACGTCAATACCCGTTGAAAGCTCTAGTTTTCCAAGTTCATCAATTGTCTGTTGCGTCGGCTCAAGGATGTCGAGAAGTCTTTTGTGCGTTCGAATCTCGAACTGCTCTCGTGACTTCTTATCAACAAAGGTCGACCGGTTTACTGTGTATTTCTCAACACGGGTCGGAAGAGGGATTGGCCCTGCAACCCTTCCTCCAGTTCGTCGAACAGTAGAGACGATCTCCGTCACTGCTGTATCGAGAAGCTTGTGGTCGTACCCCTTAAGTCGTATGCGAATCAGCTGACCGCCTAGCATCTTTTCTTCCCTTTCTCAGTCCCATTTTGTGAAAGCGAGGCTGGGAGTTTTTACACTCCCAGCTGCTTTCTCTTGATGGGTGTCTGAACTACTCAATTACCTCAGAAACAACACCAGAACCTACTGTTCGGCCACCTTCACGGATAGCAAAGCGAACTTGCTTCTCCATCGCGATAGCTTGGTGAAGCTCAACTTCAACCGTGATGTTGTCACCAGGCATAGCCATCTCTACTCCGTCAGGGAGCTTGATGGATCCTGTAACGTCCGTTGTTCGGAAATAAAACTGAGGACGGTATCCAGTGAAGAAAGGCTTGTGTCGTCCACCTTCTTCCTTCTTAAGGATATACGCCTCACCTTTAAACTTCTTGTGAGGAGTAATTGAACCTGGCTTAGCAATAACTTGACCACGCTCAATTTCGTCCCGCTTGAGACCACGAAGGAGGAGTCCAACGTTGTCACCAGCTTCCCCTTGATCGAGGAGCTTACGGAACATTTCTACACCTGTAACAGTTGTCTTTTGTGTGTCACGAAGACCGATGATTTCAATTTCTTCACCAACCTTAACAACACCACGCTCGATACGCCCTGTAGCAACAGTACCACGACCTTCAATTGAGAAAACGTCTTCCACAGGCATAAGGAATGTCTTGTCAACATCACGCTCAGGGACTGGTACGTACTCATCAATAGTCGCAAGAAGGCGATCGATACTACCAATACCGAGATCATCATCATCTCCGTTAAGAGCCTTAAGAGCACTTCCCTTGATGATTGGAGTATCGTCTCCTGGGAATCCGTATTCGTTGAGAAGATCACGAACTTCCATTTCAACAAGCTCAAGAAGTTCTTCGTCGTCAACGATGTCAACTTTGTTCAAGAAAACAACAATCTTTGGAACACCAACCTGACGAGCAAGAAGGATGTGCTCACGAGTCTGTGGCATCGGACCATCAGCAGCACTTACTACGAGGATCGCTCCGTCCATTTGAGCAGCACCCGTAATCATGTTCTTTACGTAGTCGGCGTGACCCGGACAGTCAACGTGTGCATAGTGACGGTTTTCTGTTTCGTACTCTACGTGAGCACTTGCGATAGTAACCGTCTTTGTTTCATCACGCTCTGTTCCACCTTTCGCGATATCCTTGTAGCTCAATGTTTGAGCAAGGCTTCGCGACGCTTGTGTATTAACGAGCGCGGCTGTAAGCGTCGTCTTCCCGTGGTCAACGTGACCGATGGTTCCGACGTTTACATGGGGCTTGGTCCTTTCAAATTTTTCCTTAGCCATACTCAGGTTCCTTATTCGTTCCTTATCAATACACTGTTAAAAAAACTTAGTTTCTCTAATCGTTTAAAAACCTATACAAAATGTTGGCAACTACTTCGCCGCAATACTTTCAGATACGTGCGACGGAACCTCACCATAGTGGTCATATTCCATCGTAAAATTTGCACGTCCCTGAGAATTTGAACGAAGATCTGTTGCATACCCAAACATTTCAGCAAGAGGTACTTCAGCTTTTACTACCTGAGCACCAGCACGAGCCTCCATGCCAAGAATTCGAGCGCGTCTTCTGTTGAGATCACCAACTACATTGCTTGTGAACTCTTCAGGACTTACTACTTCAACCTTCATCACTGGCTCGAGAAGTTTTATGCCAGCCTTACGGCAGCCTTCTTTTGTACACATCGAACCAGCAATCTTAAAAGCCATTTCACTTGAGTCAACTTCGTGGAAACTCCCGTAGTAGAGAGTCGCCTTGACATCAATGACAGGGTATCCAGCGAGGATCCCACCTTTGAGAGCTTCTTCGACACCATTTTTCACAGCAGGAATGTACTCTTTGGGAATCACACCACCCTTAATCTCGTCAACAAACTCAAAGCCCGCGCCGGCCTCTAGTGGCTCAAAGCGGATATGGACATGTCCAAATTGACCACGACCACCTGTTTGCTTGGCGTATTTGACCTCGTGCTCAGTCATTGGAGCCGTAATGGTCTCACGATATGCAACCTGAGGCTTACCAACGGTTGTGTTGACACTAAATTCTCTCTCAAGGCGGCTCTTGATCACATCAAGGTGAAGCTCACCCATTCCAGCGATAATTGTTTGGCCACTCTCTTCATCTGTGCGCACGCGTAGTGACGGGTCTTCTTTTGAGAGCTTCATAAGAGCCAAGCCCATCTTCTCTTCATCCGCTTTCGACTTCGGCTCAATCGCCACACCGATTACAGGCTCTGGGGCATAAATACTTTCAAGAAGTACCGGCTTCTCCATAGAGCAAATGGTATCACCAGTGTACGTTTCTTTAAGGCCAACAGCCGCACCAATATCTCCAGCGCTAATTGTTTTGACCTCTTCACGCTTATCAGCATGCATACGTACGATACGACCGATACGCTCTTTTTTACCACGGGTAGCATTGAAAATTGTTGAACCAGCATCAAGTGTTCCTGAGTACACTCGAAAGAACGTAAGGACACCAACGTATGGGTCCGTAATGATCTTAAAAGCAAGCGCAGAGAACGGCTCATCAGACTTTGCTTCGAGTGTTATTGGTGTTTGCTCTTCTGTATCGTCTGGAGCAAAGCCACTTACTGGGGGGACTTCAAGTGGTGATGGGAGGTAGTGAACAACTGCATCAAGAAGAGGCTGAACCCCCTTGTTCTTAAAAGCACTTCCACCTAACACAGGAAAAATAGCACGGGTGAGAACACCTTTACGAATAGTTGCTCGAATCTCATCAGCAGAGAGCTCTTCCCCACCGAGATATTTCTCCATGAAAGCCTCATCGCACTCAGCGATTGACTCAAGCATATAATCCCTAGCACTTGCAGCTTTATCAGCGTACTCAGCTGGAATTTCTTCGATATCGTACTTCGCTCCCATTGTCTCATCGTGATAAACAATGGCTTTCATTTCTACGAGATCAATAACACCTTTAAGATCGCCTTCGGCGCCGATCATGACCTGAAGTGGTACAGCATTTGCTCCAAGACGATCACGGATAGTGCTAACGGCATACTCAAAGTTTGCTCCAGTCTTATCCATCTTATTGATGAAACAAAAGCGTGGAACACCAAACTTTGTGGCTTGTCGCCAAACAGTTTCAGATTGAGGCTCAACACCGTTGACCGCATCAAAAACAGCTACAGCCCCATCGAGAACACGTAAGCTACGCTCCACCTCAATAGTGAAATCAACGTGACCTGGAGTATCGATAATATTGATATCGTGCTCAGGAAGCTGGCCTTCCCCACCACTCCACTTACACGAAGTCGCAGCAGAGGTGATCGTAATTCCACGCTCTTGCTCAAGTTCCATGTAGTCCATAGTGGCCGCACCATCATGCACCTCACCGATCTTGTAGTTGATCCCCGTGTAAAAGAGGATCCTCTCGGTAGTGGTCGTCTTACCAGCATCAATGTGTGCCATGATGCCGATATTTCGCACTTTTGTGAGATCTTGGTTAGCCACTTCGTTACTCTACAAAAAACTAAGCCTACCCTCTTCCTACCAACGGAAGTGAGAGAACGCCTTGTTTGCTTCTGCCATTTTATGTGTATCTTCGCGTTTCTTAACTGCGTTTCCGCGGTTTTCAAACGCATCCATAAGCTCACCAGCTAAACGCTCTGCAAGCGTGCGTTCGCTACGTGACTTTGTTGCGGTCTTAAGCCAACGAAGAGCAAGTGCTTGCGCCCGACGCCCACTGACTTCAGTAGGAACCTGGTACGTAGCACCACCAACACGGCGAGAACGTACTTCTACAACCGGTCGGATGTTTTCAATGGCTTTGTGAAAAACTTCAATAGGATCTTTTTTCGAACGCTCGCCAACGGTATCAAGCGCAGAATAAAGAGCGCGCTCAGCGGTGCTCTTCTTTCCGTGCATCATGAGGGTATTCACCGTTTTGGCTACGAGCATATCGCCAAACTTTGGATCAGGGAGGATAGCTCGAACGTAATCCTTACTCTTGCGCGACATAATTTAAATCTCCAGTTCCGCTAGAATTCTTCTACTCGATTATGACTACTTCGGACGTTTTGTGCCGTACTTCGAACGACCCTGCTTACGTCCTTCCACACCGTGAGCCTCAAGCTTTCCACGGATGATGTGGTAACGAACACCCGGAAGGTCTTTCACCCGGCCACCACGAATAAGAACAACGGAGTGCTCTTGAAGATTGTGACCAACACCTGGAATGTAGCTTGTTACTTCCATTCCAGTGGTGAGTCGAACACGAGCAACTTTTCTCAGTGCTGAGTTCGGCTTCTTTGGGGTTGATGTGTACACACGAGTACAAACACCTCGCTTTTGAGGACATCCTCGAAGTGCGGGGCACTTCGTACGTGAGTTCTTTTTGAGTCGTCGCTTGCGAACAAGCTGGTTAATTGTTGGCATCCCGCCTCATCCCTCAATGATTACAGTTCATTTCGAGTAAATGTTTCCCACCGAGTCGATTCATTTACTTGCAAAAAAAAAGAGTGCAAGCGAACTTCACGAATCAGCGTGAAACGCTATCGTTAAAAAACTATTACCGGAAAACAGCACGCTCTATAAAAAGAGATTAGTCCGGAAACACTATGTAAATGTTCACAATCCCTGGTTTTGATCCTGCTTGCCCTCGACTTACCATCTTTCAATGAAAAGCGAGTGCCAAAACACTTATGGAAGTCCTCGATGGAAAACCGCCAAGATGTTGCGTCCCCAGGTTAGAGGCCTTGCATCTTGCCGTTTCTGTGGCAGGAGCGCTTTTAATGGGCAACTCATACCCCGCTAAACCGTTTCGTTTCTTGTTTCCACCTGATTGGTGGCCTATCTATGTGAACTTGCAACGGGTCACATAGAAAAACAAAAAAAACGAGCTCAGCGAGCTCCAAAAAATACAGAAGACCGCGGAAGGAACCCCTTATTTCACTGGCTTACACCAAGCGCAGGGGGCACCAACCAGCAGTTTCCCGCCAGTCGAGAATGCATGTGATAGCACGTCTATTTGGGTAGAGTCAAACTCAGGGAAAGAAATTCTTGACAGTATTTGAAGCAGGGGGCAAGCAGGAGGGCTTGCGCATGATATGCCTAAAGTTATCAATGGGTTATAAAAGTTGCCCACAGCTAACCATTTGCTCTTATGGGACCCGATTTAACAGGAGACAGAGGAGGCTCTTCTCCAAGCGAGGCCATGGGCCAAGTCTCGGTTTAACCCGCATTATTCATGGATAAACCACGGAGGGCACGGCGAACACGGAGAGTTTCACGGAGGGGGATTTATAAACTTCTCCGTGAAGTCCTCCGCGAACTACGGAAACTCCGTGGTTTTCATTTTTGAAGAGGTAGGCTGATACCAATAATAAGACCAAAACCAAGATATAGGCTAAGGCGGAGGCTAATACTAAGATTAATGCGAAAAGTTATACTCCCCGCACTTGAAATTTCCGGTTCAATAAGCACCGTCGGCGGGGAGTATCCCCCGCCCGTCTTCGCCAAAGGCTACGACGTGGTCCTTAGGAGCTCAGGTCACGACGAAGCTCGAAGAGCGTAGTCGGAGAGGGAAGATACAGCCGTACCAGGCGTACTTCAAAATGCTCTCCAGGATGGATAATGCATCACAAGATGCCGGGCGTTTTGAAGTGCGCCTGGTATAGTTGAGGTACCAAATATGCAAAAGGCGCATGATACCACCAAAGTATCACACGCCCTTAAGAAGCTTTTTCGCTAAAAAGCTAAGAATTATTTATTCCGAGCCTCTTTTCGCTCCTGAGCTTCTTTAATGACCGCTTCAGTCACCGTGGTTGGGCACGGCTGATAGTTCAAGAATTCCATAGAGAACTGACCACGACCAGAAGTCATTGTTCGAAGATCACCGATGTAACCAAACATCTCTGAAAGAGGAACGTTCGCTTGGATGCGAGCACCCGTAGCACCAACTTCCTGAGAGTTAATCATACCGCGACGACGGTTAAGGTCTCCAATGGTATCACCAACGTAATCTTCAGGAACGTAACAGTCGACCTTCATGATCGGCTCAAGAATCTGAGGCCCAGCCTTTGGCATGACCTGACGGTAAGCACCTTTCGCACAGAGCTCAAAAGCAACGGCAGAGGAGTCAACCGCGTGGTATCCACCATCGACCAATGTGATCTTCACATCGATACATTGAAAGCCTGCAAGCACGCCTTCTTCAAGGCTAAGCTTGAAACCTTTCTCAATAGCAGGCCAAAATTCTTTTGGTACGTTTCCACCTTTAATCTCAGAAACAAACTCAAATCCTTCACCAGGCTCATTTGGCTCGATAACGAAGTCAATCTTACCAAACTGGCCAGATCCACCCGTTTGCTTCTTGTGTGTGTAGCTATCTTCTGTTCGCTTCGTGATTGTTTCACGGTAAGCAACCTGAGGAGCACCAGCGACACACTCAATACCGTAGGTGCGTTTGATGATGTCGATCTTAATATCAAGGTGAAGCTCTCCCATCCCTTTGAGGATAGTTTCTCCCGTCTCCTCATCTGTCTCAACACGAAACGATGGATCTTCCGAAGTCATCTTTGAGAGTGCAACTCCAAGCTTATCCCGGTCTCCTTTCTCCTTCGTATCAATCGCGATGGAGATAACTGGATCAGGGAAAACCATTGGCTCAAGCGTTGCTGGGTTATCAGGGTCAGCAAGCGTGTGCCCAGTTTGAACTTCTTTCATTCCGAGTACAGCAACGATGTCTCCTGCTTTTGCAGAGCTAAGCTCTTCTCGAGAATCCGCGTGCATCTCAACAATCCGACCGATTCGCTCTTTTCGGCCTGTGTAGGTATTTACAACCGTAGTACCTTTCTCAAGCTTTCCAGAGTAAATGCGGAGGAACGTGAGTGCTCCGTACCTGTCTTCCATGATCTTAAAGGCAAGAGCACGCAACAGCGAACTCCCCTGTTGGGTGTCCTTCAAGATCAATTTCAGGTTGTGGTGGGACTTCCGTTGGGTTCGGAAGGTAATCAACAACAGCATCAAGAAGAGGTTGCACCCCTTTGTTCTTAAATGCTGAGCCACAAAATGCTGGGAAAAAGTCGAGAGCAATTGTTCCCTTACGAATACAATTCTTGATGACCTCCTCGCTAGGCTCAGTACCTTCGAGGTATGCTTCCATAGCTTCTTCATCTTGCTCAAGAGCTGTTTCGATCATCTCTTCGCGGTACTTCTCAACCTGATCCGCCATGTCTGCTGGTGGATCTTGGATCTCAAACTTCATAGGATCGCCTGACTCGTCCCACACCCAAGCTTTACGTGTGATGAGATCCACGACACCTCTAAACTCACTCTCTGCTCCGATAGGAAGCGTCATAATAAGAGGCTTCGCACCGAGGACATCTTTGACTTGATTCACTACTCGGAAGAAGTCAGCCCCAACTCGGTCAAGTTTATTTACAAAAATAAGGCGGGCTACTTTTGAGTCGTTTGCATAGCGCCAGTTTGTTTCCGATTGTGGCTCAACACCACCAGATCCACAGAAAACGCCAATACCACCATCAAGCACTTTCAGACTACGGTATACCTCAATGGTAAAGTCCACGTGCCCGGGAGTATCAATAATGTTGAGACGGTGATCGTTCCAAGAACAACTAGTAGCAGCAGACTGGATGGTAATCCCCCGCTCACGCTCTTGATCCATAAAGTCTGTTGTAGCTTCTCCGTCGTGTACCTCACCAAGCTTATGAATCTTTCCGGTAAGGTTAAGGATACGCTCGGTCGTTGTTGTTTTTCCGGCATCAACGTGAGCAAAAATTCCGATGTTTCTGTACCTTTGCAGGTCCCCTGTTATATCTGACAAGACACACCTCTATTGTTGTTTTGTATTACGTAATTAAAAAAACGAAGATATTTAACGCTGAGCTCTACTTCCATGAGAATGAGGAGCTTTCGGTCGCTGGATAGTAGCAAAAGTCAACACTTTTACATACCGTTAGGAAGAAATATTCCATAGTACGGCAAGGGGGTTTCAACTCGAAGAAAGCACTACCGCCCTCGAGATGGGCAAAAGAACAAAACTTCTAGTGTTTTCAGCAATCTAGCTTACAAATGGTTGGTTCCACTCCCCCCTCCCTCTTCACCGAGGAACAGTAGAATGAATCTCAACTACAGCTCACGGTTTGACCCGGGAGTGCCTCTACAAGCGAGAATAACTCTTTTTTAAATTTTCGTGCTTTCTTTCTCGTTTTCTTGGCCCTCTTTGTATTACTCCCTCGAAGTTTCTTTTCCCGAGCAACAAGCTTCTTTGTCTCGCGAAAGAGACGTTGAGAGAAGAGCAGGAGTGAGCTTTTTACACTCGCGTTAGAAGTTGAAACGCATTCTGGTGAAATTCCTCCACAATCCGAATATGATACAGGAGGGAGTTCTTGGAGTGCAGCACTTGAATCTTCAAGCAATATATTTGCTTTCTTCTTTGCTTTCTTTATTCGCTTTTTAAATTTTTCTCCAATACCACGCGCAGCTTTCTTATACACACGTGACGCTTTAGTTACCAAGCTGTGTTGCTCACGAAACAGTTGAGCTAAGCGAATCTCTTGGAGTATGAGCGAAGTAGAAGAACAAGATTCGTAAGGATTCAAAAGCGAAAGTCGAATAGCTAATCCTTTTTGTGTTTGGCCATTTTTAACGGAGAGGATACGAGCTTGTTCCCACTTTCTTGAGTTGGGATAATAGGTGTCTTCAAATCCTTCTTCACTACCAGAGACGAAGACTCGATAGGTACCCTCGAGAAGACCAGAAAGAGAGTAAGAGCCGTCAGCGGAAGTGAGTACAGACGAGCCCACAAATGTGGGATCCGTAGGGCGTGCGTGGACCCAAACGCCACTTACCGGAGATAAGGCAGTATCGGTAACAACCCCAGCAAGAACACCTCCGGTTGGAAGCGTGCAGTTTTGTCCCACAAGAGATGCTCCCTCACCAAGACTCAAAGTCTTAGGGGGTAGACCTACGCCATCTCTAAGCATGATACCAGGTAAACCCACCGTTGCACCGTTACATTCAAGTGTAAAACTCCCGGCGGGAAGGCTATCTATAACATAGTCGCCTAACTCATCAGACCACGCTGTATAAATATTGCCAGTTCCATCAAAAAGAGACACCGCGATACCATAAAGTGGTGCGCCGTTTGGACCAGTAACACGCCCAGAGACCTGCCCACTTCCTGAAGATCGGAGAGATAACGTTGATGGAAGAGAGAGCTTTGGTGAAATGATAGAACCATTCCCGCCACAGTGGCTTGTGGCGTCTCCATGTCTGGCTAACGCTCTTCCAAGAACTGAGACCTCAGGATCTCCAGCAGCTACAACAAAGGAGTTCGGCCCAGAGCAAGCAGCATGCTCTCCTGGATCTCCGATACGCGCAGCAGGTGCCCCACCTAGGGTAACTAAGGTGCTTCCTCGAAGAATAGGGCCTTGTACAGCATGTGGATCAGTGGGGGCTCCATGACTATCTGCTGGACAAAAAGCCTCGTCACCGACAGCGGCAAAACCACTTGCTGACTTTGTCGTAACAGACACTTCATCTGCAAAAAGCGAAGCTCCTGCATACTCAAATCGAATAGAATTGATTCCCGGTGACGAAAACGAAGGACGAGAGCGAACTCCCTGCGAAGGTGAAAACGTCCCAGTTCCTGACCACTCTACATAACTCGAAAGATCTCTCGTGAGTCCATTTGAACACTGAGCTGTCGCGTTCACACCAAACTCCCAACCAGTACTCAGCACCACTGGGCTCGAACCTAAAGGAGTAAGCAAGGAGAACTCTACCGATTCAATACTAGGATCTTCATCTGCCCCGCGGCATTCTCCAGAGAGCCCATCACAAACATTTGACTCTGCACAAATACTCTCGCCCTGACAAAGTTCACCTGATTTTCTGTAGGTACATTCCTCCGTACAACAGTCTCCACCATCACACTGCTCAGACTCATCGATAATCCCATCACCACACTCACCACCAGGCCCTATACCGACTCGAACAACTGTGCGGTTATCAGTTTGAAAAGTGGGCTCAAAACACCGTGCTCCTCCTTGAGGATGGGAGTCACAGGAATAATCAGTAAAAACGGGGTTACCACTTTGATGTTCCCAAGTCGTTGCAAACGAGAAGTCGACACTTCCCTCAGATATAGCTAGGTAAGAGCAGGTGAAAGAGTGTGATTGACCACCAGCAAGAGTTACCTCCGCCATTGTAGGTTGATTTGAAAGCGGCAGAATAACTTGAGTTTTTGAACACTCCTGATCAGGCTGAGAACAGGCAACTTGATACACATAGTCGTAGCAGTTAGCTTCTGGTAATGTTGCGGACTTCTGACCTTGATTTGTGATAGAGACTTGAATGTCAAATACCTCACCATCAGCGGGTATAGACTCTGGTGCTAATGCCTGAATCCTTAAGCCTCCTGTAACAGTGACCACGGTTGTGTTCAGATCACTAAAAACCATATGCCCAGTAGCATCTGGAGTTTCAAAGACGGAATAGAAAGGAACCTCAGGAATAAGTGAAACAACTCCAGGCTTGTTTACAGGGCCAACGTACTCGACATGTCGTTCACTATGAGGATTCATGACATATGGGTAGTCAGGAGTGCAGCCACCTGGTGTAATAGAGCTTGGATACCCATAGGTAGTCTCATCGAGAGGAGTGCCAATATCTGCCTTTCCTAAGGCTAGATCTTTATAGTGCAACACCCCTGGCCAACACCCCCGAGTGATAACACCTGTGGTGCTCGTGAGGAGAGAAATTCTCGTACTGAGCTCCTCTCCGACCTCGATCGATTCGTTCTCAACAGTGGCAGAAGCAGAGAGATTCCCATCACATCCATCAGGAATATGCGGCACAAAGATCATTTGCGAAGCTACTCCGCCAGGAGGAAGGCAGACTTCACCAACGTCTTTGTAGACTAAAAAACGACAGAAACTCGTCTCAGGGTCATGAGGATCTCTAAGGTGTGCCCAAACATCTCCGAGATAAAAGCAACTATCTCCACTTGCACCTGCATTTTGAAAGATCTCTAATCGGATTCGATCTCCAGGCACAGAGAAACTATCCCGAGGAGTCCATCCAGGGATAGTGGTATTAATAGATCCTCCACTCCCTGAGAGCATAAGCTCAGAGGTTGCATGAGTTTCTCGGAGGATCCTCATGCTCCAGTCAGAACTCAGAACAACACTTTTCGCACACGATTGCCCCTCGGAAGCGAGTGTGCCGTCATGGCAATTTATGCTCAGATCTCCATTGAAGATAAAGTCGACCTGCTCAGCAGCTACCGAGTGTGAAATCAGAAAAAAGAAAACTGTGAAAAGAAGGCGGAAAGGCACTGGCACTAGCTCCCAAGGAAAGACACGTCCCTGGGAGTATAGCAAAAATCAGGCCTTAAGTCCGGCTCTGTTCATAGTTAGGACTAGAAAATCCCCAAGGCTTACAGCAACTTAAAATGGAAAGTGTACTATGGCAAAGCGACGTTGCTAAATGCAAGAGGAATGCTCAGTACACTCTTAGGTGTAGCAAGTTCTACAACAAACTTAGCATCAACTGGAACCGGTGATTGAAATGAAGTCGTCCGAATATCCCCAGAGGTTATCCAGCTCATCCGTTTCACCTCGTTTCCAGCGCTATCGACGAACATGTAATTCACGATACGACCTTTTGGGTCATCAATTTCAAAGGCAATATCATTCTCACCCATGCTCATAAAACCACCGAACATATTTTGAAAAGCCTGTCGCATTCCGCCTTGTGTACCTTTGGCTGCTGCCTCTTGCTTGGCCTTTTCATCAGCTTTTTTCTTGTCGTAGGCGGCTTTGTCATAAATGGTCATTTTAACCTCAGCGGCACGTAAGCCATTATGCTTGAGAGGTTTGCCACTCAGAGAGAGCGCATTGGCGAATTCAACTTTAGAGTTTGGGTCTTTTGATGGCATATAGAGCACAATCTCACCGGCTATCTCTTTAATGGTGGCTGCTTTTCGAGATGGATTTTTGAGCTCGAGTTCGAGGTATTTTTGGTGCCAGCTCTGTTGGTTGTAAGGTTTAAATTCAGCAGTTTGTTTTTCGGGATCAATAAGATTACGACCTGTGTCATCAATGGCCGTCTTGAGCATATAGCGGATGCCTTTAACATCGTTCATCTCATCACCAACAAGCTGTACTTTAAGCTTCAACCCTGAGAAGAACTGACCTGTGGTTCTGTTGTCTGTTACTTCACTTACGGAAGGAACAAGAGCAAGGGCATTCGAGGCAAGAAGAGCAGAACATATCAAACCAAATGTGAAACGAATCATGCATCCTCCTTAGGAGAAGTTGGGTGAACAGCAAGAGGGATAGCAAAACCATCGAATGCACAGCATGAGATGTCAACACATTTCTATAGAGCTCAAGGCATGGGGAGTCAGAAGGTCATAGGGTTGAACAGCCACTTACTTGAACTTTTTTCTCCGTGGCATGATTCTTCAGCCTTACTCTACAATCTTAGCCACGGAGAAAAAAGTTCAAGTAAGTGGTAACGAAAAGGCGAGGTTTCTCAAGGCTACCGCCCCAAAAAAAAGGGAGCGCCAAATGGCGCTCCCTTTTCGAAGAACTCTCTTGAAAAAGAAGAGCTCTACAAGAGCCCAGCAAGAGACTCGAGAGAAGTTTGGCCGATTCGGAAATCGGATTGTACTTCTTCTTCCTCTTCCTCCCCTTCGAGTTTTACCTCACGCTCTTGGTACTCAATGAGACCAGAACCGGCAGGGATAAGACGCCCCATGATCACATTCTCTTTGAGTCCTTGAAGGGTATCAATAGACCCAGAGATAGAAGCTTCGGTGAGAACTTTTGTTGTCTCTTGGAAGCTTGCTGCTGAGATAAAGGAGTCAGTTGAAAGAGCTGCTTTGGTAATACCAAGGAGAAGCGGTGCATACGTTGCAGGCGTTCCACCTTCGTTCATGATGCGCTGGTTCTCACGGAGCACTTCAAAGCGATCCACGTTGGTACCAGGCAAGAAGTCTGAATCACCGAACTCAGTGATCGTTACACGACGGAGCATCTGACGAACAATAACTTCGATGTGCTTATCGTTGATTCGTACACCTTGGAGTCGGTAGATCTCTTGTACTTCATTTACAAGATACGCAGAGAGAGCTTTGCGGCCTTCGATACGTAAGATATCGTGCGGGCTAATCGATCCGTCTGTGAGAGATTCTCCAGCTCGTACCGAGTCGCCTTTTTGAACTGCAATGTGCTTTGTTTTTGGAACAAGGTACTCAATTGGCTCACCGAACTCAGGTGTAAGAATCATACGACGCTTACCACGTGAGTCTTCACCAAAATCAATCGTTCCATCAACATCAGCAACAAACGCCGGATCTTTTGGCTTACGCGCTTCAAAGAGTTCTACTACTCGTGGGAGACCACCAGTAATATCTTTTGTCTTCGTCGTTGCACGCTCTCGCTTAGCAATAACATCACCAGCATCGATATCGGCGTTGTGTTCAACAACAAGTCGTACCCCAACAGGGAGGTTGTAGACTTTTGTATCCCCACTCTCACCGTAGATAACGATACGAGGCTTGAGATCACTACTCTTATCTTTCGCTTGGATAATTTCACGCTCGGAGAACCCGGTACGTTCATCGGTACGCTCTTCCATCGTCTGCTCGTTGAGGTCTTGCCACTCAACACGACCAGCAACTTCGGAGAGGACAGGAATAGTGAATGGATCCCATTCTGCGAGAAGCTCACCAGACTCAACTTCTTTTCCTTCTGGAACACGAAGGTGCGCACCGTAAACAATAGGATGACGCTCACGCTCACGGTTATCAGATGGATCGACGATAACAAGCTGGGCCTTACGGCTCATCACGACAAAGGAACCATCGCGCTTTTCAGCAAGTCGTGCGTCTTCAAGCTTGACCTTCCCTGGGAAGCGAGCTTCAAGTGAGCTTTGCTCAGCACGACCAGAAGCAGCACCACCGATGTGGAACGTTCTCATCGTAAGCTGTGTACCCGGCTCACCAATTGATTGCGCAGCGATAACTCCGACCGCCTCACCAACGTTTACAACGTGTCCGCGAGCAAGGTCACGACCGTAACACTTCACGCAGATACCGCGCTCGCTCTCACATGTAAGTGGCGAACGGATAATGACGGAATCAAGACCACTCTCAGAGATGATGTTACACTTATCTTCATCAATCTCTTCGTTACGACGAACAAGAACCTCATTGGTGATTGGATCAAGTATATCATCAGCAGCGATACGACCGAGAATACGGTTTGTAAGTGGTTCAATCTCTTCACCACCTTCTACAAGAGCCGTAATCTCAACACCCTCTGTTGTCTCACAGTCATTGAGAGTGACGATACAATCTTGAGACACGTCAACAAGACGACGGGTAAGATATCCAGAGTTCGCAGTTTTCAGAGCTGTATCAGCGAGACCTTTACGAGCACCGTGGGTAGATACGAAGTACTGAAGAACCGAGAGTCCTTCACGTAAGTTCGCCTTAATTGGCTGCTCAATAATGGAGCCATCCGGCTTCGCCATCAGACCACGCATTCCACCGAGCTGACGAATCTGCTGCTGGGAACCCCGAGCACCAGAGTCAGCCATGATGTAGATCGAGTTAAACGAAGCTCCACGACGGGTGTTTTCCCCATCCGTGAACTCTTGAGTAGAGATATTCGTCATAAGATCTTCACTAATGCGGTCACCAACATCTGACCAGATATCGATCACTTTGTTGTAGCGCTCACCAGCGGTAATAAGGCCTTCTTGGTACTGGTTATCGATCTCACCAACCTTATCATCAGCTTCAGCCAGGAGCGTAACCTTCGTATCGGGAATCGCCATGTCTTTCACACCGATGGAGATGCCAGCGATTGTCGCGAAACGGTATCCAACGTCTTTGAGCTTATCAGCGAGAAGCACCGTGGCCTTGTTTCCGGCAATACGGAAGCAAGAATCGATGAGTGCAGAGATCTCCTTCTTCTTCATCACTTTGTTAAAAAATGAGAACGGGAGATCGTCTGGAGTGAGTCCATAAAGAAGGACACGACCAACAGTTGTCTCATACAGCTCTCCGTCCATGCGACACTTGATCTTGGCTTGGAGATCAACTTCTCCAGCTTCCCAAGCAAGGTGCACTTCCTCAAAGCCGTTCATGATACGATCTTCGCCTTTGGCAAATGGTCGTTCACGAGTCATATAGTAGAGCCCAAGAACGATATCTTGAGATGGTACAATAATCGGCTTTCCGTCAGCTGGGCTGAGGATGTTGTTTGTTGACATCATAAGCACACGAGCCTCAACCTGCGCTTCGACAGAGAGAGGAACGTGAACAGCCATTTGGTCGCCGTCAAAGTCGGCGTTAAAGGCTGTACAAACAAGTGGATGAAGCTGAATCGCCTTTCCTTCAACGAGAAGAGGCTCAAAAGCTTGAATACCAAGACGGTGGAGGGTCGGTGCGCGGTTAAGAAGCACTGGGTGCTCTTTAATAACCTCATCGAGGATATCCCAAACAACGGACTTCTTCTTTTCAACCATCTTCTTCGCACTCTTAATCGTGGTTACATAACCACGCTCTTCGAGCTTGTTGTAGATAAACGGCTTAAAGAGTTCGAGAGCCATCTTCTTTGGGAGACCACACTGATGAAGCCGAAGGCTTGGACCAGCAACGATAACCGAACGGCCAGAGTAATCCACACGCTTTCCAAGGAGGTTCTGACGGAAACGCCCACCTTTTCCTTTCAGCATATCACTGAGCGACTTGAGTGGGCGCTTGTTTGGCCCCGTAATTGTTCTTCCACGACGACCGTTGTCAAACAGAGCATCAACGGACTCTTGGAGCATCCGCTTTTCGTTTCGGATAATGATGTCTGGAGCGTTGAGCTCCATAAGACGCTTGAGACGGTTGTTACGGTTAATGACGCGGCGGTAGAGATCGTTAAGATCACTTGTTGCAAATCGTCCACCATCAAGCGGAACAAGTGGACGGAGATCTGGAGGAATAACGGGAACAACGCTAAGGATCATCCACTCAGGTCGGTTGTCACTGTTCTTAAAAGAAGAAACAACTTTGAGACGCTTGGCGTACTTCTTGCGCTTTGCTTCAGAAGTAGCTTCAAGAATATCTACTCGAAGTTGATCATAGAGTGTTTCAACTTCTATATTTTTGAGCATCGTAAGAACAGTGTCTGCTCCCATACCTGCTTCAAACTCAGTGCCGTACTCCTCTCGTGCTGTACGGTACTCTTTCTCTGAGAGAAGTTCTCCGTATGAGAGGTCTTCGGCATCACCCGGATCGGTAACGATGTAGCTCTCAAAGTAGAGCACCTTCTCAAGATCACGGAGCGTGATATCAAGAATAGTAGCAATACGACTCGGTAAGCTTTTGAGAAACCAGATGTGTGCAACTGGACACGCAAGCTCAATATGACCGATTCGCTCACGACGAACTTTTGATTGTATAACTTCAACGCCACACTTCTCACAGACAACACCACGGTGTCGAAGGCGCTTATACTTTCCGCAGATACACTCATAGTCCTTGATAGGCCCAAAGATCTTTGCGCAAAAAAGACCGTCGCGCTCTGGCTTGAGTGTTCGGTAGTTAATCGTCTCAGGCTTTGTTACCTCACCAAAAGACCAGCTTCGAATCTTCTCGGGACTCGCCAAAGCAATCCGCAGCGCGTTGAATTTTACTGGGTTCTTTGGCTTCTCAAACAAGCTGAACAAGTCGTCCATAGTGCCTTTCCGTTGGTTATAATCTAAAAATGAATCACAAACTTAAAATCGAGCGGAGGCCCTACAGCCCCCGCAACACACTCAGTTACGAAGCACTCGCTGCACCGTCGCCACCGATAACGGTTGGGACAGGCTCTGTAAGTTCACCGTCCTCTTCGTCCTCTTCATCTCGTTCTTCAACGAGCTCAACATCAAGCCCGAGAGCTTGAAGCTCTTTGACCATAACGTTAAAGGACTCAGGAAGACCTGGCTCAAGCACGTGCTCTCCTTTGACGATCGACTCGTACATACGCGTACGACCTGTTACGTCATCAGATTTGACAGTAAGGAATTCCTGGAGGCTGTACGCAGCACCGTATGCTTCAAGCGCCCACACCTCCATCTCACCGAGACGTTGACCACCAAACTGCGCTTTACCGCCGAGTGGTTGTTGCGTCACAAGAGAGTATGGTCCAATCGAACGTGCGTGAATCTTGTCATCAACAAGGTGGTTGAGCTTAAGGATATACATCACCCCAACCGTAACCTTCTCTTCAAACTGCTTGCCAGTACGACCATCAATGAGATCCACCTGACCACTCGCTTCTTGACCACAGAGCTCAAGCATCTGCTCAATTTCGCCTTCACTCGCTGCGTCAAAAACTGGAGTAGCAAAGTGAACTCCGTCCATCTCACGACGAGCAAACTCGATCAGGCCGTCTTCAGAGAGCTTTTCGATGAAAGCAATCTTTTCAGGCTCAGCAAGAGCTTGTGTAAAGAGGCCACGGAGGAATTGCGCTACTTCTTTGCGCTCATCCGCAGTGCTTCCTTTTCTGGCAGCTCCAGTCATTGGATCGATAACTGTATCGAGACGCTCACGAACCACTTTTCCGATATTGTGCGCGGCCCAACCGAGGTGAGTCTCAAGGATCTGTCCGATGTTCATACGTGAAGGTACCCCAAGTGGGTTCAACACGATGTCAACCGGAGTTCCGTCAGGAAGATATGGCATATCTTCTTGTGGGACGATCTTAGAAAGAACACCTTTGTTTCCGTGGCGTCCAGCGAGCTTATCACCCACCTGAATCTTACGCTTAATGGCGACAAAGACCTTAACCATCTTAATGACACCAGGAGCAAGTTCGTCACCCTCTTTGAGGCGGTTAATCTTTTCATTGAGCACAGCACGCTTACTGTTCATAAGCTGGCCAGTTCGAACAACGATCTGATTTACACGTTCTTGCACTGTCTCGTCACCGATTTGGATATCTCGGAGATATTCAAATGGAACATCTTTGAGCATTTCTAAGGTGAGTGATGCACCTTTCGCGATAAGCTCTGAACGATTCTCGTCAACGAGTCGAGCAGAAGTTTGCTTCCCACCAAGAAGCTCATTGACTTCTTTAAATGCTGCGTCACGAATGATGAAGATCTCATCGCGGTAGTCCTGCTCGAGTCGAGCGAGATTACGCTTCTCGATTTGCATCGCACGCTCATCTTTCTCCGTTCCTTTACGTGAGAAAACTTGAGTTGCGATAACCGTTCCTTCAACACCCGGAGGGAGCTTGAGTGAGGTGTCGCGCACCTCTCCAGCTTTTTCACCGAAGATTGCACGGAGGAGTTTTTCTTCAGGGCTGAGCTGGGTTTCACTCTTTGGAGTAATTTTTCCAACGAGAATGTCACCAGGGCTCACCTCCGCACCGATGCGGATAATTCCAGACTCATCGAGATCGCTTAGTGCGTCTTCACCGATGTTTGGAATATCACGTGTAATCTCTTCTTTTCCGAGCTTCGTATCACGAGCAACAGCCTCGAAAGACTCAACGTGGATAGAGGTGAAGATATCGTTTTTCACCAAGTTTTCGTTGATGAGAATCGAATCCTCAAAGTTGTATCCGTGCCACGGCATAAAGGCGACAACAACATTTTGACCGAGAGCAAGTTCACCCATCTCCGTGCTAGGTCCATCGGCGATGATCTCTCCAGCAGTGACTTTTTCACCAGGAGCGATAATAGGCCGTTGGTTAATACACGTATCTTGGTTTGAACGTCGGTATTTAACGAGGTTGTAAATATCAACACCGGTATCGAGAGGATCGTCCGTCGTCTTATCAGCACGAACAACGATACGCTCTGAATCAACTGAAACGACCTTACCAGAACGCTTCGTAACGACCGTGGCTCCAGAATCACGAGCAACAGTTTGCTCCATTCCCGTTCCAACAAGCGGAGCTTGTGTACGGAGACACGGAACAGCTTGGCGTTGCATGTTCGATCCCATCAGGGCACGGTTCGCATCATCATTCTCAAGGAAAGGAATCAGCGCAGCAGCAACAGACACAATCTGCTTCGGGCTGACGTCCATTTTGGTAACCCCGTCTGGAGCAGCCAAGATATATTCTCCCTTCGCACGAGCTGAGATAGCATTTGAGGCAAACGATTGATCATCAGCTACTTCAGCACTCGCTTGAGCAATGGTCTCTTGTTCTTCTTCAAGTGCTGAGAGGTAAACAACATCACCTGTTACTTTGCTATCGTTATCGATGACACGGTAAGGAGTCTCAAGAAACCCAAACTCGTTCACACGCGCATACACAGCAAGCGAGGAAATAAGACCGATGTTTGGTCCTTCAGGAGTTTCAATCGGACAGATACGACCGTAGTGAGTTGGGTTAACGTCACGTACCTCAAAACCAGCACGATCACGGGTCAAACCTCCAGGCCCAAGCGCAGAGAGACGACGCTTGTGCGTGATCTCTGAGAGAGGGTTGGTTTGATCCATAAACTGAGAAAGTTGCGACGAGCCGTAGAACTCTTTCACGACGGCAGCAACCGGCTTGTAGTTAATAAGGTCTTGTGGAACAAGCGTTTCGACATCTTGCATCCCCATACGCTCTTTAACAGCACGCTCCATACGAACGAGACCGATTCGGAATTGGTTCTCAATCAGCTCACCAACAGCACGCACACGACGGTTACCGAGGTGATCGATATCATCAATAGAGTATCGAACAGGATCTGTTCCGTTACGGAGGTTAAGGAGGTAGCGAACGGTTTCGACGATATCCCCCTCAGAAAGCACCCCTTGCTCAAGGGAAGGCGCCTCTTTTCCTTGAGAGACGTACAGCTTGTGATTCATCTTATAGCGGCCGATATCAGAGAGATCGTATCGGTCTGCATTAAAGAAGAGGTTCTTAAATGTAGCTGCCGCTGTTTCAGGACGTGGTGGATCTCCTGGTCGAAGGCGACGGTAAATCTCTATCAAGCTCTCTGTTGTTGGAAAGCCTGCAAGACGCGCGTAAATGTCTTCACGCTCAGGATCCATCTTATCAGTGAGGAGAGTCTTCAGAAGAGCGTCGCCAATGTGATTATCTTCAAGATAAAGCACACGGAGATGTTCAACACCTTGGCTTTGAAGAAGAGAGAGTGTTCCCTGCTCAACCACTTCGCCTTTAGCGTTTACCTTATCAGGTGTGAGTTCTTCACCAGCGTAGATCAGAACTTCGACATCTTCGAAGAGTTCACGAATTTTGTCTTCGGGGAAGTTTTCAACGATTTCACCAAACCGCTCTTTAATCACATCCCAGCCAATCAGAAGCTCACCAGAGTCGGCGATAATCTCACCGGTTTCAGGGTGAACAACATCCTCTTCAGCTTGAAGAACGGTATCGGCAACAACCATTCCTGAGAGTGATTCAGGATCGATTTCGATGTTTGTAATTCCCGCCTCTTTCATGCGGCGGATAACAGCACGGTTAAACTTACCAGACTTTTTACAGAGGACTTTTGAGCCGGACTTAATCTCTTTATAGGCTTTTTGTCCTTCGAGCTGAGAGGCAACAAATTCCTTTGTTACCAGCCCTCGCTTACCGAAGTTAATAGTGTCCGTATTGTAGAACATCTCAAGGATGTCATCGCTGCCATACCCAAGCGCACGGAGCAGAACCGTTACGTTAAGCTTACGGCGACGGTCGATACGAACGTGTAAAATGTCTTTAATATCAAATTCAAGATCGATCCATGAGCCACGGTAAGGAATCACACGGGCGCTATAGAGAAGCTTCCCGGAAACGTGGCTCTTTCCGTCATCATGCGCAAAGAAGACACCTGGAGAACGGTGAAGTTGGCTCACGATAACACGCTCTGTTCCGTTAATAAGGAACGTTCCCTTCTCTGTCATCAAAGGGATTTCACCAAAATACACAACGTCTTCTTTCAGTGCACTCAATGTTCGCGCGCCACTGTCAGGATCAACATCCCAGAGAACAAGTTGAATCGTTACACGAAGGGGCGCTGCCCAAGTCATGCCACGATCACGACACTCATCTACGTCATACTTCGGCTTACCGAGCGTGTACGAAACGTACTCTAGAGTGGAAGTGTTGTTGTAATCTGAAATAGGAAAAACAGATTTGAAAACTTTTTCGAGGCCGATCTCTTCTCGCTTTTCTGGCTCAACATCGGCTTGGAGAAAACGCTCGTATGATTCTTTTTGAATGGCAACGAGATGGGGAATCTCTGCAACCTCTTCAATTTTTGAATAGTTGCGGCGGAGACGAAGGTTACTCTTGATTTTTCTTGCCATAACTTCTTTCTTGTCGAATGCGTTATAAATGTGGTTAGGTATGTTTACGAAAACCGAAGCACAACAACCCCTTCGGGTTATCGCTGGTACTGACGAAATTTTTTTCCGTAAGAACCATTACGCGATCCCGTAAAGGGGAACTTTGTATATTAGGAACAGGTAGTTAAAGCCACGCGCCCTATTTATAAGCTTAAAAACATATTCCTGGCAACACTTTGGGCAAAGAAACTAGGTTAGACCGTCTGCTAGACCAATCTGCTAGACCAATCAGGCCACCAGATCCATCACCCAAAACCAGAAGAACAACTCGCTTCCTTTTTCCCTCTACAGCTGCAGAATCCTAAGCAAAGGACGGCTACACTCAGAGAGGAATGAAGGAAGACTAAGGCCCGCCACCTCAACTAAACTGCGCTTACGCGTAAGTAACTAGCCGAAATGACAGGCCAAAAGCACTTAGCCAAAGCTAAGTAGCACAAAGACACTCTACTTGAGAGTAGCCTTCGCTCCAACTTCTTCAAGCTGCTTCTTGTATTCCTCAGCTTCGTCCTTAGAGATTCCCTCTTTGAGAACTTTTGGAGCTGAGTCAACAATGTCTTTTGCTTCCTTGAGTCCAAGACCAGTGATTCCACGAACCACTTTAATGACCTTCACACGCTCAGAACCAGCATCGTCAAGGCTGAGGTCGAACTCAGTCTTCTCTTCAGCAGCTTCAGCGCCACCACCAGCTACAGCACCACCAGCAACCATTGCCATTGGGGCAGCTGCTGTTACGCCGAGCTCGTCTTCGAGATCCTTAACCATCTTTGCTGCGTCCATGAGGGACATTTCTTTAATGAACTCAATCACTTGTTCATAAGAGACGCTCATTTTTATCACTCCTTTATTTTCGCCTCCTCTCTTCCTCACGAACATTCATGATTAAAAAGAGAAGAAAAAAGCCAAAAATCAAAAATACTTCCTTTGCTCACAGGCTCTTGTACAAGCAAAAGAAAACGGGTTACTCCCCTTTCTCGAGGTTTACACGATGAGCTTCCAACGTCTGGGCAACTTTCGAAGCAGGCGCATTGAGCATCTGAACCAACTTGGTCGCAGGTGCTTGGAGCAAGCTCAATAGTTTCGCGTAAAGCTCTTCACGGCTAGGCAAGTTCGAGAGGTCTTTGATGCCATTGACATCAATGAAACCACCTTCAAACCAACCGCCCTTCAACTCGAGATCATCGTGGTCCTTAGCAAACTTGGTAAGGACTTTCGCTGGAGAAGCAGCATCTTCACCTGTGCATACAACAAAGCTTGGGCCTTGTAGTATCTCAGTGAGCTTTGCACGCTCTTCTTCAGCAGCTTCTGCAAAAGCTTTCTCAATAGAGAGCTTTGCGAGAGTGTTTTTTACAACTAACCCCTGTGCTCCACTTCCACGCAGCTCTCTTCTGAGAGTTCCCATCTCTTCAGCGGTAAGACCACGGTAGTCAACACAGAGCGCTGAGCCAGATCCCGAAAGGATCTCAGCCAGCTTATCAATTTCGTTATTCTTTTCAGTTCGTGTCATTGCCATGATGTAACTCCTTATCTCTCCCTCACTTACTCAGCTCACTATCGAAGCGGAGTAACATCAATTTTTACAGACGGCCCCATCGTTGCAGACATATAAGCTGCTTTGAGAAAGAACCCTTTGCTTGTTGATGGCTTTAGTTTGTTTAGTGCTTGAATAAGAGCATTGGTGTTCTCTTCGAGCTTATCAGCTCCAAAAGAAGCTTTGCCAACTGGCGCATGAATAATACCAGCTTTTTCTACACGAAACTCAGCGCGACCAGCTTTAATGCTTGTAACCGCGTCACCAACATCAAACGTTACCGTTCCAACTTTTGGAGATGGCATCAAACCACGGGGTCCGAGGATCTTACCGATCTTTCCGACATGAGCCATCATGTCTGGAGTAGCGACAACGCTATCGAAATCCATGAAACCACCTTGGATCTTTTCAACAAGATCCTCAGCGCCAACGAGATCCGCTCCAGCAGCTTCGGCCTCTTTCGCCTTCTCGCCCTTAGCGAAAACAACGACGCGAACTTCTTTCCCAAGCCCGTGTGGCAGCGAGACACTCCCACGAACATTCTGGTCAGATTTACGTGGGTCAACTCCAAGCTTCACAGCAAGATCTACCGTCTCGTCGAACTTCGCTGAGGCAGTGTCAACGACAACTTGACACGCTTCAGAGAGCGCGTAGGTCTTACTTGCGTCTACCTTCTCTCTCTGAGCTTTCATTCTTTTCTTTGCCATCATACTCTCCATGGTACAACGCTTACTCAGCCAATCATTCTTGAAGAAAGAGGCTTCTTGGTAAGCGCTGCGCACTCATACAGCACTTGATGCCCCCTAAGGGACACTCAAAAAATAATCCCTACTCTCTAATCTCAATTCCCATACTTCGCGCCGTTCCCATAACGATACGGCATGCCGCTTCCTCGCTGGCAGCATTGAGGTCTGGCATTTTCTTCTGAGCGATTTCGAGAACCTGGGCTTTGGTGATCTTAGCCACCTTGTTTGTATTTGGCTCACCGGAGCCTTTTTTGATCTTTGCCGCTTGCTTTAAGAGGTAAGATACCGGCGGCACCTTGCAGATAAAACTAAACGAACGATCCTTATACACCGTAAGAATAACCGGTGTGACTTCGCCGTTGTTCTTCTGTGTACGCGCATTGAATTGCTTACAGAAATCCATGATGTTAACGCCGTGTTGGCCAAGCACTGGGCCAATTGGCGGAGCAGGGTTAGCCTGCCCAGCAGGGATCTGAAGCTTTACTTCTGACATTACTTCTTTTGCCATCTTAAGACTTCTCCACTTGAATGAAATCGAGCTCCACTGGAGTTGCACGTCCAAAGATGCTGATAAGCACCTTGAGCTTGCCTTTCTCCGGCTTCACCTCTTCTACTGTCCCGTTAAAATCAGAGAACGGACCATCGATAACTTTGACCGTCTCTCCTTCTTCAAAACTCATCTTCGCCTTCGGCGAGGAAGCACCCTCTTCTACCTGCTGGAGGATACGCGCAACTTCATCAGGGCCAAGTGGTGCTGGGTCAGACTCGTCTCCGATAAAGCCAGTAATCTTTGGCGTCTCTTTGACAAGGTGCCAAGTGTCCTGGTTCATCACCATCTGAACAAGCATGTAGCCCGGAAAGAACTTGCGGGTAGATGTTTTCTTCTGACCACGAACAAGCTCAACAACTGTCTCTTCAGGAACACGCACTTCACCAAAGAGCTCTTCCATTTCGTGATTACGGATTCGCTCTTCGAGTGAACGTTTCGCCTTTAACTCAAATCCAGAGTAGGCGTTTACAACGTACCATTTAGCATCGGGGTGAACTTCTTTTTCAGGCTCGGGCTCAACTTCTTCCGCAGCTTCTTGCTCTTCTGAAAGCTGCGCTTCTTCAGCTGCAGTTTCATCTTCCTGCTCAGCTGCCTCTTCGGTGGCCTCTGGCGCTTCCTTCGCTTCGACTTGCTCAGGCTCATCCTCTTCAATGACTTCTCCAAGCGCATTAGGATCGAAACGAGTAATAACTTCATCAGCACGAACCGCGTCTCTTGAACCCTCTCCAGTAAACGGGTCAAACGCAACCGCAACATCTTCTTTCTTTTGGCTCTCAGCAGCTTTCTCAGCAAGACCCGCAAGATCGATCGTGCCAGCCGTTGATTTTTCGGCATCGCCTTCTTCTGCATCCGATGAGGCTTGTTCACTTGCAGCCTCCACTTCAGCAGAAGCGTGCGACGAATCACTATCAGCGGCATCACCATTTACAGAAGCCGGTGCCGTGGCAACGTCTTCTTCGGTTTGACCTGCGGCTTGTATCTTATTTTCTTCTTCGGTCATAGCAACTAACGCTCAAAGTACTGCGATAAAACAAGAGAACTCTCTAAGCAATCTAACCAGGCACTCTAGCCAAGCACTGCATCCATCAAAGTACGAAAGATGAGATCGAGAACCATAAGGCAAACCGCCACAAAGGTCATAATGACAAGTGTGACAAGCGTTGCCTGAATCGTTTCAGCTCTGGTTGGGATAGAAACTTTCTTGAGCTCAGCAACGCTTTCATTCAAGAAGCCCTTACCAGAATGCGATTCTTTTTCTTTTTTGCTCGCCATAAGGTTCCTCTCTACAGGTTCTGGACAACACTTCCTTCTTCAGAAAGTAGCGAAACAAAAACGGGGGAAGCAGGAATTGACTGAAAAAGGCGGGGCAAAACGACAAAGTAGCTAAATGAAGAAAGATTATACTCCTTCTTCAATGTGGCTCTCCTTACAAACTAATCAATAATATCAACTAGTTCTATCGTTTTCGCCTAACGGCTCCTCCAATCAGAGACTGTCTAACACCGTGCTTGTCGCTTACTACATTCACGAAAAAAGCACACGAGTCCAGGAACTTACAAGAACTCGGCAGACTACTTCCCTACACGTAGGCAAGGCTCTGTCGCAGTGGGGTGGAAAGGTAGCAGAACACGTCACAAAGAGCAAACAGTGACAGCACATATTTTTTACGAGATTTCTCCCCGCACCCCCTTGTAAACCAGGGTACTTTTTGGGTAATAATCTCAGACCTTGATTGCTCAGTGCTGGCATAGCTCAACTGGTAGAGCAACTGATTTGTAATCAGTAGGTTGTGGGTTCAAGTCCCTCTGCCAGCTTACGTTTCGTTTGAGTCTTTACGACTGAATGATACGAAACTGCAAACAAGAAAATATAGCCAAAAAATCTCCGAGCGGGAGTAGCTCAGTTGGCTAGAGCATCAGCCTTCCAAGCTGAGGGTCGCGAGTTCGAATCTCGTCTCCCGCTCCATTTTTTTTGCTTTGCAAAAAAAATGGAGCGTCCTGAGCGAACGCAGTGAGTCGAAGGACTCTACTATAGTTCTCTCTGAAAGCGCCTGCGGAGTGTATCGTTCTTGAGCTGAGGCAAATGAATAGAAGGCGACTGCCCTTCGACTCGCTTTGCTCGCTCAGGGCACCATATTAAGAAAAGCTCAACTGAGCTTTTCTTAATATGGTGGGATGTCCGAGTGGCTAAAGGAGGCAGACTGTAAATCTGCTCGCGTAAGCGTACGCAGGTTCGAATCCTGCTCCCACCAGTTTTCGCGTTCGGCACTCCGGCCCGGTTATTTTCATCGGGAGGCCGGAAAGCTTTGGCCCTACGGGGAGCAGGATTCGAACATCCAGAAACTCTGCGAATCCTTTTCTTTTGCAACGCAAAAGAAATCCTGCTCCCACCAGTTTTTCGCGCTCGCCGCTCCGGGCCGGTTGATCCTTTTGTTATCCGGAAAACTTTAGCCCTGCGGGGAGCAGGATTCGAACCTTCAAAACAATACTGCGAATCCCTTCATTTGCGCAGCAAATGAATATCTAGCTCCCACCAGTTTTTCGCGCTCGCCGCTCCGCTTTCACTAAGAGTTATTCTTAGCTCCCCCTTACTTGCGCTCATCAAAACAGAACATCTACGAAATCCTCTTAGCTCTTAAAGAAAAAATGAACATTTCCACCCAAAAGATAGCGTCAGATCATACAAAACCTCGAGATTACGTGCGATTCACTACATGTAGAGATCTTTTGTTGCATTCCGTCCCAACGCAAGAGAACTCTCACGTTGTAAAAAAATTATTTGGTTGTATTTGTTGTGCCACTCACTCTTGGGACGAACATAGCTTCTCTGCGAAGCCAAAGAAGGTTGAATGAAACTCAGCAAAAGCTGGGGTCTGTCTTTGAGCGCCTTTCATCCGGTCTAAGAATTAACCGAGCATCAGATGATTCAGCTGGACTCGCAGTTGCAAGCAGCCTCAACACCAAGCACCGCGTCTATTCACAAGGATTGAGAAATATAAACGATGGGATTTCAGCTCTCAATATCACAGATGCCGCACTTGATCAGCTTAGCTCTCTTACCATACGAATCTCAGAGTTAGCTGAACAGGCAGCCTCTGGATCACTGAGTAATGAGCAAAGAGAATCAATCGACACCGAAGCGCAGTCACTCTCTGATGAATTTCTTCGAATAGCACAATCAACAGAATTTAACGGTATCGGCCTGCTCGACGGCACTCTCGACCAACTACAACTACAGGCAGGATACGGCGATGTCGGAAGCATTGCTTCCATACTTGGTGGAGCACTCGCTGACGGAACCTTTAGCTTGTCTGAAACGTATAATGGCGGCACAACAACAACAGACTCTCTTGGTTATGGAGACTTTAATGGAGATGGAAATATTGATTTCATTTCCGGTGGAAATCTTGGCGAAGCCACTGTTTACCTCGGAGACGGCAATGGAGACTTTACTGAACACCAAACACTCACTATTGGCAGTTCTACTATAACCGACATTAAGGTCGAAGATCTCAATAATGATGGAGTTCTTGACTTCACCGCTACAAATTCTAGTGGGAAAAACGTCTATATCTACCACAATGACGGCTCAGGATCTTTCACCCAAGAACAACGACTCACTACTGGATTTGACACCTCAGTGAGTAACGTCGAACTAAATGATTTTAACGGAGACGGCTCACTCGATATAGCTGTCGTTGGTAGATATGGAACATTTGGAGGAGTTGAAATCTACCTCAACCAAGGTAATGGAGAATTCGAAACAACAACAAACTACACTTTTAGCTCTGCTAAGTATAATATCATTGGTGATATAGAAATAGGCGATTTTAATGGCGATAATCAAAACGATATACTTCTCGTGGGCCAAGATCCTCCCCTAACGATTGTTGGGGTGCACCAAATACTCTATAGCAATGGTGATGGAACATTTACTGAGGGGACACAAAACGTAGGTGGAAATGCACTCTATCAAACAGAAATTGCAGATCTCAATGGAGATGGACTCCTAGACTATGTTGCAACAGAGACTGGGGGAAACATTCGCCTGTTCTTTAATCAAGGCAATAACACTTTTTCCGAACAAACAATTAGCCCTACGAGTGGCTCACTATCTCTCGGCCTTTCACTAGGCGATATTACTGGTGACGGGAATCTTGATATTGTCATAGGGAACAACAACGACGATATCACCGTTTTTGAAGGTGACGGCCTCGGGGAATTCACAGAAAGCTTTCAATACACAGCCGATGGAAATATCAACGAAATAGAGCTTGCCGATGTCAACAATGATGGAGTACTTGACATTCTCACAGGCGTGGACAACGCCAACCGGAACGCAACGATACTCCTTGGCAACTCTACCTCAGGAGTAAACCCACTGCTCGATTTTGATCTCACGACTCAATCGGGAGCACTCCAAGCGCTCTCCCCATTGGAACACAAGCTCGAACAACTCACAGAGCAACGAGGCGTTATCGGTGCTTTTCAAAGTAGGCTCGAATCAGCTACACGTACACTCACAGCAACGAAAGATAACTACATAGCTGCTGAATCGAGAATTCGAGATGCTGATATTGCCAAAGACACCTCAGAGATGATCCGACTACAGATACTCAACAATTCTTCTGTGGCAGTACTTTCTCAAGCAAATCTGCAACCTGAAATCACACTTCAGTTATTGGGGGTTTAGTCAGCCTCTCACACTAATGTCATTTCAAACTAATTTGTCGCCACACTAGAAGGATTCAAGATCGAGCTCAGCAAACGCACTATACGATTGTTACAAGGTGACAATATCCTCGCATACAGGACGGCTTGCCTTCGCCAAGGCTACGGCGCGCTCAATTCACAAAGGAACTTAGCAAGCTAAGTTCGATGTTCATTGAATATCGGGGTGAGAGGATTTCCGTTCCACTTGCGCTTCGCTCCAGTGCTACGGAAAAGGATTCGCAGTTTCTCTTCAAGGTTCGAACCCTCTCACGGGGCGTTCAATACTCTCACCCTAGAGACGTAGTAATTGAATATATATAACTCAGAGAAAATATCGGGGTGAGAGGATTCGAACCTCCGACTTCTAGTTCCCAAAACTAGCGCTCTAACCAGGCTGAGCTACACCCCGTTGTGGTCATAATAGTGGTGTGGAAGACGACTAGGAGTCTAGCCCCTCGTCGGCAAGGCCATTATGCATACCAAAGTCGAACCATTCCGTCCATGCTTTGGAGGGACTTTGGCTTAGCTGCTGGAAATTCTTCTCTTATTGGGGAATACTCGTGATGAGTAACCCCTATGAGGAGTTGGTGATTATGCTATCGAAATTACGCGTTCGAGATTTAACGAGCAGTACAGAGCACTTAGGCAAACAGACCGTGAAGGGATGGGCCAAGACCCATAGGCGCTCAAAGAACATTTCCTTCATTGAGCTCACTGACGGATCGTGCGTCAAAGGCTTACAACTTGTGATTGAACCGGGACTAGCCTCTTACGCCGAGGTTGCCGCAGAGGTTACAACGGGCTCCTCTATAGAAGTCACTGGGACGCTCATCGAATCACCAGCAAGAGGGCAGCTTGTGGAATTTCAAGTTGAAGAGTTTGCTCTTGTCGGTACTGCTGATGCCGAATCGTATCCGCTCCAGAAGAAAGGCCATACACTCGAATTCTTACGCGAAGTACTTCACTTGCGCTCCAGGAGTAATACTCTTGGCGCTGTCTTTCGCATACGATCACGTGCATCGTTAGCGATCCATCAGTTCTTCCAAGAGAAAGATTTCATCTACGTACACACACCAATTATCACGACATCTGATTGCGAAGGTGCAGGTGAAATGTTTCGCGTTACTACACTCGACTTACAAAATGTTCCGGTGGCAAACGGAGAAGTCGATTTCTCACAAGACTTCTTTAAGGATGAAGCAAGTCTTACAGTATCAGGCCAACTTGAAGCTGAAATATTCGCGCTTTCACACGGTAATTGCTACACCTTTGGACCAACATTCCGTTCAGAAAATTCCAATACCTCACGCCACCTTTCTGAGTTTTGGATGATTGAACCGGAGATGGCTTTTTGTGATCTTGAAGGTGACATGGCCCTTGGCGATGAGTTCGTAAAATATGTCATTGCTGATGTACTAGAGCATTGCGCAGAGGATCTCGCTTTCTTACAGGAGCGCGAATGGGTTGAGTACGACCTTGTACAAACACTTCAACAAGTCGTTGATACTAAGTGTGAAGTTCTCGAATACACCAAGGCTATTGAGATTTTAGAAAAGAGTGGGAAGAACTTCGAGTTTCCTGTTGAGTGGGGAATCGATCTACAAGCTGAGCACGAAAAATATTTAACGGATGAGTATGTTAAAGGCCCTGTCTTTGTCATTAACTACCCTAAAGAGATCAAAGCATTTTATATGCGCATGAACGAGGACAATAAGACCGTAGCTGCCATGGATATGCTTGTTCCCCGTCTTGGTGAAATTATTGGTGGATCACAGCGCGAGGAACGGCACGACACATTAAAAGAGCGCATCAAAGCTGCCGGAATGCCACTTGAGCCTTATTGGTGGTACCTAGAACTTCGAAAGTACGGCTCTGTGCCTCACGCCGGCTTTGGCCTCGGCTTTGAGCGCCTCTTAATGTACCTCACAGGAATGCAAAATATTCGCGATGTTATCCCTTTTCCTCGCCACCCCGGCTACGCCCAGTTTTAGTTTATCGAGTAGACTTGACCTCAAGCCCATTTCGTATAACTGTAGCGCCCTACTTGTGCCCACGTAGCTCAGTCGGTAGAGCACTTCCTTGGTAAGGAAGAGGTCACGGATTCGAGTTCCGTCGTGGGCTAAGTACTCTGCTTGGCCTATGATTTATTATAGGCCACAGAAACACAGCCCTTCTCGGAACAGGAACTCGAATCCGTGAGTTTCAACTTTCAACGCGAAAGCGTTGATAACGTGCTCGCTGGTCGAGCACAAAAAGTTCCGTCGTGGGCGACGCCCCTGCAGGGAACTACACAACAGGATTTTATAAGGTTCTTTCATATTCTGATACGCCCGTGGCTCAATTGGTAGAGCATCGGATTCCAAATCCGAGGGTTGGGGGTTCAAGTCCCTCCGGGCGTGCCATTTTTTTCCTAACTACCTCTTTCATTAACCACACCACTCCTCCAACCCGAGGATTGTAAATCCGATCGGGTCGTACTGCAGCGACAAAGTCGCAGAGAGCAGTGCGAAACATGGCTGACGCGAGCAAGCGCAGCGTCAGATTCCTTACCCTGGGGGTTCAAGTCCCTCCGGGCGTGCCATTTTTTTCCTTGTCCATTCCGGACACATAGGTAACAGATCATACTGGACACATGCCTAACACCTCTAAGCCCAGATCCTCGGGGAAGGGGCGATCTCAGAGAATTAGCAGAAATCACGGATGAAATTTTATAACCAATCAGGACCAAGTCCAAGCACTCTTAACTATCCAAACAAAACATCGTTTCCGATCCTGTATCCTGAACCAACACCGCCCAAACCCACATCATATGCCTTAGCTAGGGACGATCACTGCGTTTCACAAATGATCTCTCTATGTTAGGAAAAGGTATGGCAAAAAGATCAAATCAGAAAGGAGCCTCGAAGCTCATTAAGATTCTCGGTGGGCTCGCTCTCTTACTTTCTGCGATCTTTCTCTTTCTCTATCTTAATCAGAAAGAGCAAAAAACTATCAAGCAAATTATCGATGAGAGTCTGAATGCAAAGACGGATCTTGATCCTCACCGGAAAGCTCAACTCCGTGTTCAACTTGCCATTACTGATTACATGGATAAAAACAGTGGCAACCCTCCACAAAAACTAAGTGAGCTTGTCCCAGTTTATTTTGACACTATCCCTATCGATCCGACGACAAACGAGCCTTTTGAGTATCATGTCTCTGGTACGATGTGGTCCGTTGGTGGTGGAAGCAAAGCCAAAAAAGCCAAAGAGGAACAGAAGTCTGGGGGAGCGTCTGCTCAAGAAATTGATGCTCTTGTATCTAGTCTAGACAAACCAGTAGACGAAGTTTACGTGTATGACCCTCTCGGCAAACGAGATCCTTTTCAACCCTTTAACATGAAGCCAAAAGAAAACCTTGAGGGCAAAACCCCTCTTGAGCGTTTCTCCATAGGACAACTACGCTTAACTGCCGTACTTGAGGGAATGGGAAACCCCACTGCACTTGTCGAGACGAGCACAGGGAAAGGCTACAACGTAAACATTGGGACCAAAATCGGTGTGAATAACGGAGAAGTAATTGAGATTCACCCGAATAAAATTCTTATCTTAGAAACGACTGTCGACTTTACTGGAAAAAAGCAGACTCGAACGATAGAGATGAGGCTCCGATCCGGAAAGAGTAAATAGTCAGCTCAGACTTTGCCACGAATAAGCTAATTGAGGCACTTCTTGAGGAAGCTCATTTCGAACACCTTTTTTCCGTAATAAGCAGGTAAAAGCACCTGCACCAAGGCCGGACTGCGGAAAGAGTCTATAACACGGAATATCTGAAAGTGTTGATCGAAAATCCTTAAGCGTATCATAGCCAATCCCTTCAAAGTCTGGAAATCGTTTGAGGAACCACTCAATCACACCTTCATTTTCCTTCTTTGAGAACGTACATGTCATGTAGGCGAGAAAACCACCTGGACCAGTGCATGCTGCTGCATTCGCGAGAATTCTCTTTTGCCTTTTGGCATTCATGGTGATGGTTGCAGAATGAAACCCTCCTGGGTGATTCTTTCCCTTGACGAGCAGAGACTGCCCAGAACACGGGGCATCAACTACGACAAGATCAAAGGTGTTCGGAGTTTGCTCTACGAATTTGGCACTATCAATCTGAGTCACATAAGATGGATGGATACAACATCTCTTGAGATTTGAAATCAATGCACGGTGACGCTTCCCAATCACTTCATTACAAACAAGAACCTCGGGTTGAAATTGAACCCAGCTAAAGATTCCCTTTCCTCCAGGCGAAGCACAGAGATCAAGAATAGTACGAGGAGGAGTTTCAATGGCACCGAGAATCGAAGCGGCAAATACAGACGACATGTCTAGGAGATAGTACGCGCCATTTTCATGGAGTTCGTGAGCACCGAGGGAACCTTGAGCATCGGTTCGATCAACAAAAGAAGGTTGCCAAGAAAGTGGCTCTAATGAGGGAAAAGGCTGTAAACTCTGAGACTCAGCCGACAGCCAAAGTAAGGCACGGGGATAGCGCCTTGCGCTTTTGAGGGCATCGAGAAATGCCTGCTGATCACAAGTTTCGCCAAAGAGCTGCGTTGCTATTCGTTCGGTACTTTTCGACACTAAGGAATTCCACCAAGAAAGACCAACTCCCTCAATATGGAACATGAGAGAAGAAATGTCGAATGAGAGGTACTTCAAATAGGCTAATGCGCTGAAAGGTTCTCGACGTATCTCCTAAGAGAATCCAAAGAGCGATAACTCAACGCTTCATGCACATGCTCGGGTAAGATTTTCGTATCTCCTCCTAGATCTGCAATACTCCGTGCAACTCGAAGCACGCGGGTAAAGCTCCGAGCACTCATTCCCTGTCTTTCTCCGATGCTTTCTAAGAGATCGATAGAGCGCTTTTCACAGTTTTCCGAGCGAAGCAGGCTCATTAACGAAAGAGTACTATTTAGTCCCCCTTGCCGTTGACGCTGTAAGGTGCGTAGCGAAGAGATGACCGATCGTTGTTTGTCGTGATCCTCACGCTGCTGCGCTCTCTGCTGCGCGCTCTCTTGTTGAGAGAGCTCTCTCAGAGGTACAGGGTCCAACTCTATATGCATATCAATTCTATCAAGGATCGGCCCCGAGAGTTTTCCAAGATAGCGCCTGACAGCCTCTCTATCACAGTGACACGGTTGCGGAGATCCGAGTTTACCACAAGGACAAGGGTTCATTGCAGCAAGGAGTTGAAAGGACGCGGGAAACTCCTCTGAACCTCTCGCTCGTGTAATTCGAACTCTTCCCGTTTCAAGAGGAGCCCGAAGAGCTTCGAGAGCGTTGCGTTTATACTCTGGAAGTTCATCCAAGAAAAGCACTCCATGATGCGCCAATGAAACCTCCCCTGGTTTTGGTATACTTCCACCACCAATCAGCCCTACATCAGTAATCACATGGTGCGGTGCTCGGTATGGTCGCTCCCCACGAAGAAGTGATCGTGAAATTCCTCCAGCAATACTTGCAAGAGAGGCAACTTCGAGCTTTTCCTGCTCTAGGAGCGGCGGAAGAAGGCCTGGAAGCCTCTCTGCCAACATACTTTTGCCACATCCTGGTGGGCCTATCATAAGCAAATTGTGTGAACCGCATGCTGCAATTTTCATGGCGCGCTTAGCCAGTTTTTGCCCGACAACATCTGAGAGCATTGTGGGAGAATGATTCTCGAACGTTTCCGACTCAAACGAAGTTCGTTCAGGTTTTACTCCCTCATGAAGGAAGTGGAGTACATCAGCAAGGGTACGAAATGGAAGCGCTTCTATTCCATTCACAAGGGATGCCTCTTCACAATTGTCATAGGGGACAAGGCACATGTCATACCCATGACGAAGCGCGAGAACAGCTAACGAGACAGCTCCTCGTACGGGTTTCAAGCGTCCATCAAGTGAGAGCTCTCCAAACGCAAAGATATCTAGCCCTTGAGGAAAGGAAACTTGAGAAGTAGCTAAGAGCACAGCAAGAGCAATGGGGAGATCAAACCCTGAGCCCTCTTTTTTCATCTCAGCTGGTGCCAAATTGACGAGAACTTGATCCGGCACTGTAAAACCACAGGAGCCTAAACTGGAAATAACACGTTCGCGTGACTCCTTAACGGCATTATCACCAAGACCAATAATAGAAAAATATTTCTTTCCTCGCCCTGTGCGAACCTCAATTTCAACTGGAGAGGCTTCAATACCGTGAATGGCTGCAGAGGTAATTCGAATACTCATAATAGCTCCAACAATGGTGTGCAATTCTGTTCACTATTCGAATTTTTTTCTGAAAAGTTGTGCCTGAATGCTAACCAAAAACAGGAACAGAAGATGCATTCATCTTCTTCGAGCCCAATGATAGTGAAGGATCAAGCGCTCAATGGAAGGTAACCAGTTGAATTTAAACAATTTGGAGTAAGGGGTTTCTCCTTCGGGAGAGTGAAGTATTTGCCGAGCTGGCAATTTTTTCCCTTTCGATTCCACCTAGAGACGAGTCAACAAGAGAGAGTATGAGCTCATTTAACGCATCAGAGGCTTGGCGCCAAATCCCCCCCGAGGAGAAGCTCGATCTCATGGCAGAAGCTCATGCTCGTGGCGTTACGGCAGCATCTGCCTTTATTCTTGTATGCGGCACACTAGCTGTAGGGTTTCAATTTGCCCCCCTTTTCTGGACGGCACTCCTTGCTTCTCCAATTGTTTTTCAATTCTCCGCGAGTATGAAATGGAGAGCCGTGCGCCCACTACTTATTCTTCAATACCTCGCTGCACGATCTGCTGCACGAAGATACGCCTATAACGCTAACTCTGCTGATATGGGGCTTCAGCTTATCTTTCGAGGTGAGATGGAATACATTGAGGACGAAGAGAATCCTCTCTCTGCACTCGACAAAGCGATTTCAAACACTCATGCGACTCGTGTATGGATTACTCTCTTTAATGACGCTGTTGTTGTTCTCTCTGAGGGAAAACAAGGAGCAGAGTTAGAATTTGGTCACGTTATCACTGACAAGCTCTCCATTCGTCCTGCAGACCCTGAGCAAGAAGACTACTCCAATGACCGTGAAATAATTCTTGAATACAGCGACCGTGAATATGGTACGTACGGCATTAAGCTACGGAGCAACCAACCGGCGGCTCTCGCTGTATTTGAAAAGCAACTAGAGCATTTCATTAAAATTCCACGACTTGAGCGGATCGAAGGGTCTGAAGAACTAGAGTAACCCTTTTTCATTTCTACGGGAAATGTTAGATCTACAGGGGCTATATATAAGTAACCTCCGATCTCCTACGGCAGTATGCGCTCTTCTCTGTTTCTCTCTCTCTTCTTTCTTTTGTGCTGCCCGTCATTCCTTTCTGCTGAAACATTACTGGGCAAAACAAAGAGCGGAGTGAGCCTTTATCTCGATCAAAAGAAAGACTCTACGGAGAATGTAACAACAGAAACAGTTCGTCTTGCCTATCCCAAAGGATCGAACTACAAGCCAAAAGTATTCTATGTTCCTAACCCTCACCGCCTTGTTGTCGATTTTGCTGGTGCTCGCTCCGTAGACAATCTCACTTTTTCCATCGCGTCTCCTGCTCTTCTTTCAAAGGTTCGTATTGGCGCTCATCCGAACAAGCTGAGGGTTGTTCTTGACATCTCTAGCGCAGACCTTCCAAGTTACACCTTTGAGGAATTGAGCGGAGGCCTTACCATCACGCTCTCTGACATGAGTCTTCTTGTCAGCACCTCAACGGATAACACCGAGAGACAAGCCCCTTCTATTCTTGCCATCAAACGAGGGACCGACACTCCCGAAGAAGCTTCTGTCGCTCCCGAGCCAGTAAAGACAGATGGTGAGCACGCCTTGCTTCAAACACCAACGTTGACCACAATCCAAGCCGAGGCTCCAATAGAGCCGACCTCAACGAAGACCAAACTCACACGAGAACCCGCACCCGAAGGCCCGCTGCTGACTAATCTCGATTTTCGTTACTTAGAAGAGGAGCAGAAAAAAAATCCTGTGATCGTTCTCTCGCTTACAACACGTCCTAATTTTACTATCCGGCAAGAAAAGGCTGGGGTCTACAAAGTTTATATTAAAGGCCACAAGTTAGGCTCCAAGAGGCTAAAGCTCCCCTTCTTCCCTCCACACGACTTTGAGGGAATGAATGGCATGAAACTAAGTGAGGGCAAGAAAGGTGTAGTTCTTACGCTCCTTCTTGAGCCTGGATCAAAGTTGAAGTCATTTACGAGGGAAAAGGAGATCTTCTTGCACCGAGAAGCTCCTCAAGAGGCGGGAACTAAGAAGGAGTCTTAGCCCCCACACTCCAGAATAAAAATCCAGCTATTCGTTAGTAAGTGTCGTTTTGCTGATCTTTCTTGAGCTGGTTGATTTCGCGTTGTTGCTTACGAAGTTGCTCATCTTGACGACGCATGCGCTCTTCTTGCTCCTGTTGGCGTCTTTCGTCTTTATCCATTTCGTTTCCGATAAAACCACCACCAACGGCACCAATACCACCACCGATAGCAGTTCCAACACCGGCATGTCCTGTAGCAGCACCAATAATAGCACCGAGACCTGCACCTGTTGCCGCACCACCAACAACTCCCTTGTCTCTGTTGGACATAGAGTCACAGCCAGCAAGTAATCCAACAAAGAGAAGTGCAGCAGCAATAACAGTTATTTTTCGCATGATAAGGTTTTCCTTATAAATAAATGTACGATGAAAACGTTAGTGAGAGGTATGCCCGTGAGCGGAATCTGCGTGGCTACCCTGACCGTGATCAGGAGCAAGCATACGCGAGTCACTTGGAGCACCAGAGATAGTAAATTGCGCTGTACGCAACTCTCGGAGAGTTTGTCCCAGGCGCTGTTCTCTATCTGAATGCGTGAGCATCTCATCAGCATTATAGAGAAAGAAGCTAAAAGCTACAGCAATCGCTCCTGCAACGATAAACCACGACCATCCTGCGCGAACTTCACCTGCATCGAGCTCCATAAAACCACTCTCCAAAGAATAAAATAATAGATAAGAAGTATATCGCACCTCGAAGGGAGCGAAATACTACAGGGTAAATATATAGCGCTCAGAGAGGGGAAATGCTAGGGGAGGATCGAGAGCAAACGTTGTTTTAATACCTACATGCGTTGTCTCTCTAGTCAAAGTTCTAAATTTCAGTCTTCGTCGAATTGTCCTGGTCGTTATCGTCTTGTCGGATCACGAAAGTTAAGCTTTGACTAACGAATTGGTAGGAGAGCTAACAGAAGCCCATAGGCCTCTCTTCGTTTACATACTTGGAGGGGAGAGCGTAGAGATGTGGTGAAGCCTAATGGAGTAATTCCTTTAGGTCAAAACCAAAAAAGCATCCGGCTCCGGAGCATCGCTTAACTAGAGTTTCACTCTAGTTATGTGTTGCCGCACAAGCGAGCTCTCACCAGTTGGGGTACCAAAACCTGGTTCAACGGAGCCGGAATGCTTCTACATTGTTCAAAGAGAATCAAAGAAGAGCATCTAGCTCCCAAGAGTAATCAGAGAAACCTTTTCCAGAAGACTTCAGATGAGTAATAGTACGCCCTTTCACAGAGCAAGGCAAACGCTGGTGAGAGCTGTCTCCTTGAAAAGTATCGTAACCATAGACTTTTAGAGATATAAGAACGGAGCACTCCCTCCCCCGAAATTGACACCTTCCCCCTAAAAAAGGCATATTCTCTCTCCTTATGATGCTATCAAACGAAGACATAAAAGCTGCCCTCGAGTCAGGAGAGCTCGTGATTGAGCCTTTTACTGACAAACTCGTAAAGTCTGCTGGGCTCACCCTACACCTTGGACCTAAACTTCTTAAACCGAAAGAAGGTAGGGTTGTTGATGTGAAAAATAAGGTGCTCCCTGAGTACGATGAGATCATTCTTGAGCCAAACTCTCCCTACGAACTCAAGCACGGAGAATTCGTTCTTGGTCATACCTATGAAAAAGTTTCCGTTGGCCAATCCCTTGGCTTTCTGATTGAAGGACGTAGCACGCTTGCTCGCGTGGGGTTAACGATTGTGCAAACAGCAATGCTTGTTTATCCGGGACATAAAAACAGAGCAGTCACCCTGGAGCTTGCCAACCACGGCCCGAATCCAATCCTCCTCTATCCTAAGATGAAGATTGCACGTGTCGCACTCTTCGAGCTAAAGAATCCTAGCTCAGAAGACTACGACATAAGTGGTAAATACCGAGAGCAAGAAGAAGTTGGCGCGCCAATTTTCAAAAATGAAATCTTAGATGATTCATCAGATTAATAATTGAAGCGCAAGTTGTGGTTGCGTATTTGCCTGTGCGAGCACTGAAGTTGCAGCCTGTTGTAGTATCTTCTGACGAATTAACTGGGCAAACTCTGCTGCAATATCCGCATCCCTGATCCGCGACTCGGCTTCTTTGGCATTCACGGCACTTGCTGTGGTGGAATGAAGAGCAATCGTAAGCCTACTTTGTGTAGCGCCAATTTCTCCACGAATCTGAGAGAGCTCTTCGAGACGGTATGACAGGACGTCAAGAGCATCGAGTGCACGAGAAGATGTCTCAACTCCCGTAGACTCTATGGCTGTTTTTCTGATGACGACAGATCATCTGAGATAGTGCGTTAGAGAAGCTTTGGCTGTGAATTCTTCCCTATCGTTACAGGCGTGCCTATAGGGTAATTTCCTGTGAAACAAGCATCACACATCGAGCCGACATCAGCTTGCACGGCTTTATAAAGCCCTTCTCGCGAAAGGTATGCAAGTGAGTCAACGTTGATGTACGTAGCTATCTCTTCTACCGATTTATAAGAGGCAATGAGCTTTTCTTTTTCTGGAGTATCAACTCCGTAATAGCAGGGATCTGTAGTTGGGGGCGCAGAGACTCTCATATGTACTTCTTTGGCACCGGCCTTGCGCAACATTCCAATAAGCTTTTTACTTGTCGTTCCACGTACAATCGAATCATCAACAACAACAACACGCTTGCCCTCAAGAACTTCGGGGTTAGCATTGAGTTTAATTTTCACGCCAAAATTACGAATAGATTGTTTTGGTTCAATAAAAGTACGTCCCACGTAGTGATTACGAATGAGGCCTAATTCAAGAGGAATACCAGCTTCTTGTGCATAACCAATAGCAGCGGTTGTCCCTGAATCAGGGACCGGTATGACGATATCAGCTTCAACACCAGCCTCTCTTGCTAACTCTTGCCCCATCCGTTTACGGATTGGATACACACTCCGTTCAAACACTTTCGAATCAGGGCGAGCAAAATAGACATACTCAAAGATACACGGGCTTTCATTGACTGAATCAAACGGGTAAAAACTTTTTGGCTCAACACCATCTTGGACAACTATCATCTCACCTGGCGCAACGTCTCTTACGTAGTGCGCACCGAGAAGATCAAGCGCACACGTTTCAGAGGCAAAAATAGTTGCGCCATCAAGCGTGCCCATACACAAAGGGCGTAGCCCTGCCGGATCACGTACAACCATCACACGATCGCGAAACATCAACATGAGAGAGTAGGCACCTTGAATCTGCCGAACAGCTTGAATAACAGCCTCTTCCAAGGGAATATTTTCAGCAGCGCGAGCAATAAGATGGAGCACTACCTCAGAGTCACTTGACGTGCCAAAGATGGCACCTTCTCGAATAAGGTTTGCTCGAAGCTTGTCTGCATTAATGAGATTGCCGTTATGCGCGAGCGCTATCTGCCCCTTGGAGACTTCCGCATACAGCGGCTGAACATTTGCAAGTCGTGTCCCCCCAGCAGTGGTATAACGCACATGCCCAATGGCGTGGTGGCCAGGAAGTTGAGAGAAATCAAAGTCACGAAAAACATCGGAAACAAGGCTTAAGCCTTTGTGGATGTGATACTTTCCCGCCTCACTCTTTGTGTCATCAACAGAGACAATTCCAACTCCCTCTTGGCCGCGGTGTTGTTGAGCGTAGAGACCGAGATAAACCAGATTGGCAGCCTCCTCATGGCCCCAAACAGCCATCAGACCACACTCTTCTTTAAATTGGTCTCCTTCAAGCATCACAACACCTCTCTCTGAAATTAGTGGAATAACCCATTCAAACCTGCTCGATATGTTTTTGCGGCATTCTCAAGTGAGAGGGAAGCAAGCCCTTCTATCTCTATCTCGTTTCCACCAACAGTTCCTTCAGCCGTAAGTGCTAACCCAGCCTGTGTGATCTTATCACGAACCGTGTCGGCATCCCCACTCTTACAGCTAAGAACGTAACGAGCCCCCGTTTCAGAAAAGAGTAGGCCATCTTTTCTCCCAGTATACTTTGGTGCTGAGAGCTTTGCACCACGCTCGTGGTAAACACCAAGACATGCGTCAGAGAGAGCCACAGCTAATCCACCTGATGAGATATCGTGGCAAGAGACAAGGAGTTTCGCCGCGATAAGCTCACGCACCTTGTCTGCAGTTTTTCGTTCAAGTTCATAATTGAGTCGTGGAGGTGTTCCCCGTTCTATACCAAACTGAGAGGCAAGATACTCACTAGCTCCTATCTCACTGCAATCCGTCTCTCCGAGCACAAAGATGTGATCCCCATCATTTTGAAAGTGTGCAGGGACACAAAGAGTGGCATCTTCAATCAGCCCAACCATTGCTACCATAGGAGTTGGTAAAATCGCTTGACCACTTGTCTCGTTATAGAGGCTCACATTGCCACTTACGATAGGCGCTTCAAAGGCACGCGAAGCTTCACCTAGCCCACGAATACCTTCTGCGATCTGCCACATACCATTAGGTTTTTCAGGACTACCGAAGTTAAGACAATCTGAAATACCAATTGGGGTTGCACCTACTGCTGAGATATTTCGGTAACTCTCAGCGACAGAGAGCGCAGCTCCGTGGCGTGGGTCAGCCTCACAGTAACGAGAATTACAATCTACTGTCATCGCAACTCCTTTTTGAGTCTTTCCTTGAGGAGCCTTAATCCGAATCACAGCAGCATCTCCACCAGGATGAATGACGGTATTTGAGCGAACAGTTGAATCATACTGATCAAAAACTTCTCGTCGAGAACAGAGATTTGAATTACCAAGTAGCTTAAGCCAAGCACTGGAGAGATCTTGCGGCTCATCAAGCGAATCCACTTCAAACGCACACCGCTCTTTGTAGAGCTCTGGTTCTTCTTCGGGCCAACGGTATTGGGGAACACTGCTCGTTACAAGCGACACAGCCATAGAACTCACGAGCTCATCATGCCAGTAGAGATCCACATTTTGCCCTTCAACGACTTCACCAATGTTGACCGCATCAAGCTCCCAATGAGCAAAGACATCTTCAATCTCTTTTTCTCTACCTGCTTTCACCACAACAAGCATTCGCTCTTGAGACTCAGAGAGCATTATCTCATAGGGATTCATCCCCTCTTCTCGTTGAGGAACACGATCAAGATGAATAACAACGCCAGTGTTTGCACGTTCTGCCATCTCATACGTTGAGCTTGTCATGCCAGCAGCACCCATATCTTGAATGCCTTCAATCGCACCTGTCTTCATGGCATCAAGACACGCTTCAAGAAGAAGTTTCTCTTGAAAAGGATCACCTACCTGAACGGTAGGGCGCTTTTCCTCTGAGTCTTCATTAAACTCTTCAGAGGCCATGGTGGCTCCGTGTATACCATCTCGCCCTGTTTTTGAGCCTACATAGTAGATGGTATTTCCTACTCCACTCGCATTTCCACGAAAGATCTGATCGTGCTCCACGAGGCCGAGCGCAAAGGCGTTCACTAAGCAATTTCCGTTATACGCGTTATGAAAAAAGAGCTCTCCACCAACTGTAGGAATCCCCATACAGTTCCCGTATGTACCAATTCCCTTTACCGCCTGCGCCAGCAAATAAGGTGTTCGAAGTTCACTGGTATTGCCAAAGCGAAGAGCATTCATGAGCGCAAGTGGACGGGCACCCATCGTAAAAACATCACGTAAGATTCCTCCAACTCCAGTCGCTGCTCCTTGAAACGGCTCAATAAATGTTGGGTGATTGTGACTTTCAATTTTAAAAACGACCGCCTGGTTATCACCAATATCAATGACACCAGCATTCTCACCAGGACCTTCGATAACTTGAGGACCTTCTGTTGGAAGATTTTTGAGATGAACTTTTGTACTTTTGTACGAACAGTGCTCAGAGTACAGCGCAGCACAGATCCCTACTTCCACCATGTTGAGTTCGCGACCGAGCACATCAACGATATCGTTGTACTCTTTCTCTTTGAGACCGTGCTCAAGAGCATCTTCAAGTCGAGCATTTCGTTTCCACCAAATCTGAGGTTGCTCATTCGTACTGCTCATGACGCTCCTTGCTCCTTATCAACATCATGTATCTCACTAAGTGAAAAACACTCACAGAACCCAGAATAGTGATTCTAGCTCGAAAAGCCAATAATACTAGCGACTAATCTAGAAGGACTGAAAGCTATCCACTTCTTGATAGAAATCCACAAAGTAATCCCATATACTTATATGATATCAGCATGGATCCGCTTTCCTGCCATAGGCAACCTCAGGTGAGCAGACACCTCTAACGTTCAAGCGTTTGGTCCTGTATGATAAACGGTTTTTCAAATAGCTCGCGCTCACAGTTGTACATACTTCACCAGAACCTACGCCTCTCTCGCAGGGCTAGTTCGTAAGGTGTAAACACGATAACCGAGCTTTGTACTACGTGTGATCTCTCAAGGAGCACTTTTTATGACTGCCACGAAAGAAAGAGACCAAAACCGACCAGAAACAGATATTATTTTTGAAAACGGCTCACTCTCTGATAGCCCTTACTGTTCTATCCCTCCCCGTTACTTTGAGCCCCTTATGAGGCGAGCGAAGAAGATGCGATTCTCCCAGACCACGCCTCCCCGTACTCTTTTTGCCCTTGAAACTGAAGACGGAAGGCAGATTACTACGTTTGTAAGCTCTCTAGACGAGTTTGCTGAGCCAGTGGAGCTCGATTAAGCTCACCGTAGGACCACATAACACAAACAGCGTCTCACTGCGTATAAACCTTCGTTAGAAAATTATACTAACCGGAATCCCAGATCTCGTCATCTTACTATTAGGCGATAGGTGTACCTTTTCTCCTGAGCCCAAGAGTGTTTGACTGTTTGGTAGACAGATCAACTTGTGCTCAGATAGATTACGATCACATAAGCTTACTTCAAGGTTAACTTTTCTCATTGGTGGGACTCATGGCTGAAGACTTCGCGAAACTTATTAAACAAGATCGGGAAACACGAAAGAAAACGTTCTGGAAAGGCACCATGCTTGAGTACCTCGAGCTCGTTCGTGAAAATCCTGATATTGCAGCACTTGCCCACAAACGGATCTTCGATATGCTCATGTCGCAAGGTGTTGTTGATGTGAACCTTGAAGACGATCCAAAGCTGCAACGTCTCTACAAAAAAGAAAAACTCAAAGAGTACACGTTCTTTAAAGATTTCTACGGTATGCACCAAACGGTGAGCGAAATCGTTCGCTACTTTCATTCTGCCTCACTCAAGGGAGAAGAAAGTCGCCAAGTTCTCTTTCTCGTAGGGCCCGTAGGTTCAGGAAAAAGCTCACTTGTTGAAAGTATCAAGCGTGGTCTTGAAACACTTCCTCCGTTTTACGCGATCGAAGACGATCCGATGTACGGCGAGCCGCTCCACCTTATTCCGCGTCATCTTCGTAAAGAATTCAGCAAAATGCTCGGCATAGAAATCGAAGGCGATCTCAACCCAGTCACCCGCCACCGACTCAAAGAAGAGTACCAAGGACGGTGGGAAGAAATGCCTGTTCGCACCTATGAATACAGTGTGCGCGCACGAAGAGGTGTCGGGGTTGTTCCTCCCGTTGATCCGAACAACCAAGACACAAGCGTTCTGGTCGGAAGTGAGGACATCTCTAAACTCGACCTCTACTCCGAGGGGGATCCACGAGTACTTGACCTTTCTGGCGCGCTCAACGTTGGTAACCGCGGTGTCGTAGAATTTATTGAGGTATTCAAGAACGAAACGGAATACCTGCACGCTATGATCACCGCGACCCAGGAAAAGCACATCCCAGCTCCTGGTCGTCATGGCATGATCTACGTTGATACCTGTATCCTCTCTCACTCAAACGAAGCTGAGTGGAAACGGTTTAAAAGTGATCACACGAACGAAGCGGTGCTCGACCGTATCGTTACCGTCAAGGTGCCGTACAACATGCGGCTCTCTGAAGAGGTAAAAATCTACAAGAAGATTATTCGCAAGTCTCGCTTTACAGCAGACATTGCACCACACACCCTAGAGATTGCGTCGATGTTTGCCATCCTCTCACGGATGCAAGCAACGAATAAGTGCGATCTTATGACGAAGCTTAAGCTTTACAACGGCGAAGAGGTTGTAGAAAAAGGCAAGACAAAGAAGATTGACGTTGTTGAACTCCGTGAAGAAGCCAAAGACGAAGGCATGACCGGTATTTCAACTCGTTTTATCATGAAGGCGCTCGACAACGCACTCTCTGACAATATCTCAGAAAACTGTATCCACCCACTCAACGTACGCGAAGCGCTCGTTCAAATGGTCAAAGCTGCAGACTTTGCTGAAGACGTGCGAAAGCAATACCTTGAGTTCCTGCAAGATACACTCCACAAAGAGTACCTTGAGATTCTTGAGAAAGAGATCACAAAAGCTTTTGTGTACTCTTACCAAGAGCAGGCCGAATCACTCTTTCAAAACTACCTTGATCACGCAGAAGCATACGTGAACAAGAAGCGTATGAAGGATCGTAACACTGGCGAAGAACTTGAGCCGGATGAAGCGTTTATGAAGTCTATCGAAGAGCAGATCGCTATTATTGGCACAGCAAGCGACGGCTTCCGCCAAGAGGTGATTGCCTACCTCTGGTCTGTCAGCCGCAACGGCGAGAACATCACGTACGAAAGCTACGAGCCACTCAAAGAAGCTATTGAGAAGAAGCTTATGGCAAGCGTACGAGACGTATCTCGTATCATCACGAAGTCTCGAACACGCGACCAAGATCAGAGCGAGAAGTACAACCGCATGGTTGAGCAACTCATTAAGAACGGATACCCAGCGTCGTGTATCGATACGATCTTAAAGTACGCTGCGAACAACCTCTGGAAAGACTAATACACGCGTCTCAAAGAAAACTTTGAGACGCTGCTCACAGAGGACATCGAACGAGGGACTATGTCGACTATTTTTCGACCCTTTACACCTACCTCACAGCGAAGTGACCGAAGCGCTGGAGATCGAACTCGTCACCGCCAAAAAATCAAAGACTCTATCCGAGATAATATCGCTGATATTCTCTCCGAAGAGTCTATTATTGGGCGGGACAAAGATAAGATCATCAAGATCCCGATTCGCTCCATCAAAGAGTACAAATTCATCTATGGAGAAAACGCTCCTGGAGTAGCACAGGGAAAAGGCGGTGAAAAACCTGGTGATGTAGTTGGAAAATCAGACCCTGGCGCTCCAAATGTGGGCCAAGGTGGTGGAGACCAGCCTGGGGTAGACGCTATCGAAACTGATGTTACCCTCGAAGAGCTCATCTCAATAATGTTCGACGACCTCGAACTTCCCGAGCTCGACAAAAAATCACTCAAACAGGTAGTGTCCGACAACGCATTACGAAAAAAAGGAATTCGCTCGGCTGGTATCCGCCCACGGCTCAACAAAAAAGCGACGGCGAAAAATCGTATCAAACGGAAACTTGCGGTACAAGGGACAAGAGACGAGAACTTTGACGACGAGGATAAGCGGTTTCCTTACCACAAGGACGATCTGCGCTACTTTCACCTCGCACCAACCACAAAAGAAGTCTCTAACGCGGTTATCTTCTGCATCATGGATACTTCTGGCTCGATGGGCACGGTCAAGAAGTACCTGGCGCGAAGTTTTTACTTCCTCCTTTATCAATTCGTTCGCCAAAAGTACCAAAACGTAGAGGTGGTCTTTATTGCCCACCATACAGAAGCAAAAGAGGTTACTGAAACCGACTTTTTCCATAAGGTTGAGTCAGGTGGAACGTACATCTCCTCTGGGTACCGCAAAGCACTTCAACTGATTGAAGACCGCTACCATCCAAGCCTGTGGAACGTGTATGCCTTTCACTGCTCAGATGGCGATAACTTCTACTCAGACAACGAGCGCGCTGTACAAGCCGCTGAAGAGCTGTGCGACGTGTGCAACCTCTTTGGCTACGGTGAGATTAAACCCTCTGGCAGCGCCTACTACTCCGGCAGCATGCTTGAGATTTTTGGCAAAATTCAGAGAGACAACTTCCAGATGTTGGTCATCGAGAAGAAAGAAGACCTCTGGCCAGCCTTTAAGAGCTTTCTGACAAAAGATAGAACAAGCCCACTCAACGCTACCCCTGAAAACACAACAACGAGTGAAGGGGCTTCTTCTGTCACATAAGATTTAAGAAGGATTGTACGAATGGCTTTATCGCTAAAAGAACTCCAAGAGTGGGACGATCGGATTCGAGAGGTAGTCGATTACTACGGTCTAAACTGCTACCCGCAAGAGTTTGAAATCTGCGATCATAACGACATGATCGGGTACATGGCGTATTCTGGAATGCCATCACGCTACGCCCACTGGTCCTACGGGAAGACGTACGAGAAGCAAAAGACACTTTACGATTACGGAGTGAGCGGTCTCCCATATGAAATGGTGATCAATTCCAACCCGTGCCTTGCTTACCTTATGCGTGACAACACGGATCTTCTCCAGATTCTGACCATTGCCCACGTTTACGGTCACAACGATTTCTTTGCGAATAATTTTACATTTACCTCAAACATCGATGCCCAATACACCATTGAGATGTTTAAGGGACACGCCAATCGGGTTGATATGTATATTGAAGACCCGTCAATTGGGCTCGATGGTGTAGAACACATTCTCGACCACGCTCACTCTATCTGCTTTCAACGTAGCCGAAACATGGCAGTTAAAAAGCTCTCTCAAGGGGAGCAGCGACTCAGAAAGTGGCAAGACGCTCAAGCACCAGAAGATGAGTGGCGAGAGATACACCCCAAGCATGAGTATGAGCCACCGGAACTGAGCAAACTTCCCGTGTCCCCTGAGGAGAACATTCTCGATTTTATTGCCACCTACAACCCCTACCTCGCTGAGTGGCAACGAGACCTGCTCCATATTGTTGATAAAGAAACCCAGTATTTCATCCCGCAGATGGAAACAAAAATTATGAACGAGGGGTGGGCAAGCTACTGGCACCACAAAATTCTTAACCACATGAATATCGACCAAGGGCTACACCTTGAGTTTCTCGTACGCCACAATCAGGTACTCACTCCTTCCCCTGGTGGCCTTAACCCGTATCATCTCGGTTTTGTTATCTGGCACGACATTGAGCGCCGCTGGAACGAAGGAGATACTGGTCGAGAGTTCACCGACGACACTCCCCAAGAGCTTCCAGAAGATGAACGTGAAACTCCTGGGAGAAAGAAGATCTTTGAAGTCCGAGAATCAGACCGTGACTCCTCTTTCTTACGACGATTTCTCACCGAAGACATCATGCGCGACCTAGAGCTCTTTCAGCATGAAAAACGTGGTAAAGAACGTATTATTACCAAAGTCTCAGACCAAGAGAGCTGGAAGGATATTAAAAACACTCTTATTAAGAATGTTGGAAGTGGTTCGCTACCTGTTATTAAGGTCGTTGATGCTGACTTTGGAAGCAACCGCACATTACAGCTTAAGCACTATCACGACGAGCGAGATCTCCAGCTTGAATACGCCGAACACAGCCTCAAGCATATCCAGGCACTTTGGGGGAGAGAGGTGATTCTTGAGACGGAACTTAACGGAAAACCAGTTATCCTCAAACTTTCTGGCGACTCCCTGAAGATAGAAAAGTCCCAGCAATGAGCCGAGAGGCTATCGCCTCAAGAGGATTTGCAGATTTTATTGTTTTGATTCATTTAACGCGAAGAAAGGAGAGCTTCGCGTTCAATCATCCTCACTCATCCAACAAAGAAATACAGCTCCAATTGGAGTATGCACAGAGGGCACATTTATGTAACTTGCTGGAATCTCGATACTTTCCTACTTTTCGGCTCGACAATCGGCTCTTTCCGGTTTATGTACAAAATGCGCATGTAAACGTTTAGCGCATTCGCGCTGCTGTCGATACAGTATTTGAGGTTATTTTATGACACGCGACTTACACACCACCATGCTTTCCTGTCTCAAGCTTCTTCTTCGCCCTGTAGTGCGATTTTGTTTGAGGAGAGCGCTTGGACTCAACGAAGTTGTTGATACTGTTCGTATTGTCTTTGTAGAAGTCGCAGAAGAAGAACTCTCCGCAACAAATGAAAAAGTGAATAATAGCCGAATTAGTGCCATTACAGGAGTCGACAGAAGAGCTGTACAGCGGATTCGAGAAACACGGGAACAACCAGACACCACCATGCACTTTGCCACGCGTGTCATCGGGCAATGGAGGCGAAACCCACAGTTTACCACCAAAAACAATCGTCCCCGTATGCTTACCCTTGGAGGGGACGACTCTGAATTCAATGAACTCGTGCGCACCGTGAGCACGACTCTGCACCCCCGTAGTACTCTTGCTGCTCTAGAACGAGTTGGCGCTATCGAGATCACTCCCAACGGCGTGAAGCTTCTTACTGCAGCTTACCTTCCCAAGGGAAACCCTGTGGAAGGGTTTCAAATGCTCTCAGAGGACGTACAAGACCTTATGGACGCTGTGACAGAAAATATCTTCTGTGAAGAGGAGGTTCTGCCAAATTTTCACGGGCAAGTACAATACGACAATATCCCTGCTCAAGACCTTCCAAAAGTCCGAGACTGGATATTCGAGCAGGCCTCACGTTTTCATGAAAAAGTAGACCGATACCTTGCAAAGTATGACCTTGATGCAAACCCGAAAACGAACAAGAAAGGTGGTGGCGTAGTAACATACGGTAGCTTTAGCCACTTACGAGTTGAAGAACGAAGCTCTTCTTCGTAAGGACGTCATGTCTCTTCGTAACTCCTATGAGCAGAACGAGGCCCAATCTTCGTCCTGCTCATAATACATCCAATCAATATTCAGATCGCAATAGAATCAAAGATCAATATACACAACAAAAAAAAGAGCCTCTTCAATAAAGAAGAGGCTCTTCAAGGGGGGGGTTGCGTTTTTTTCTACCAACAAGGTTGGTAGTATGGGAGTTGTTGAAGCATATCGAAATTCACAAGGTGTGGTTCCGATATAGTACTTTGTTCTTCATTCACAAAGGAGTTCATAATGAACAAAAGTACGGGTTGTAGGGTGTTCAAAAACAGCATTTAGAAATGATATGGGGTCATTTTTCAATGCGTGCTCTAAAAATGTACATCATGTACATGATTAGTATAATAGCAAGTGGCGTGCCACTACACAAACAGCAAGGGGGAACGGAAAAAGAGTTCCCCCCTCTAAATAGCCTAGAGTTTCAAATAGTTAGAGAGTCGATTTGAGACTACGAAATATTCACAGAAAAAAACTATCTCTGAGACTTCGCAATGAGTGTCAATGCAGCCTCTGGAGAATCCGTCACGGTCACACCGTTTAGGTCATCTGGGTCTATGAGCCCGCGAGAAAGAAGCTTTTCTCGGATAAAAAACATCATCTCTTGCCAGTAATCAATACCAACAAGAATAACCGGAAAATGCTTGATTTTCCGTGTTTGAATCAGAGTGAGCGTTTCAAAGACTTCATCAAGAGTACCAAAGCCACCAGGAAACACGATAAAAGCACTCGAATAGCGGATCAACATGAGTTTTCGTACAAAGAAGTAGCGAAACTCTAACCAAGTATCAAGATAGGGATTAGGCATTTGTTCCTTGATGAGCACAATATTACACCCTATTGAGCGCCCACCTGCTTGTATGGCCCCTTTATTGGCCGCTTCCATAATACCTGGGCCACCGCCGGTCATGATCGATATCCCACGGTTTGCTGCAAGTGCGCCGACCTCTTCAGCAAGCACATAATAGGGATCGTCTGGAAGGATGCGTGCTGAACCAAAGACGGTTACACACGGTGTCACACCGCGTAACGCACGAAAGCCTTTTCGGCACTCTCGAAAAATTCGGAGAGCTCGAAAGAAGTCATACCAAGCCGAACGAGCACCTTTGAGCAGTTCACTCTCTTCTGGATGCCCAGGGCGTTTTCCCCAGTTTTCGGTCATTGGCTCTATCCTTGGTTATATTGCCATTTTTGTTGACTTTTTCCGGACGGAAAAAGTCAACAAAAATGGGAGTACACTCCATCGAACATAAAGTGTTTTAATAGATTTGCCAAACTAAAGGCTCTTTCAGTACCTTATCTCTTATGGTTTGAGGTAGTAAGGAAAAATAGCATGAACACCCGTCGTACCTTTCTTAAAAACCTCTCGCTAGCTTCACTCGCTGGCTTAACTGCCACACTCCCCTCTCGCGCAAAGGCTGCTCCTAAAAAGTTGCGGTGGAGGATTGCTCTTGCTGTCCCAAAAACGCTTCCAATTTGGGGAGAGGGAGTTATTCGGTTTGCCAAGCAGGTAAAAGCAATGAGCCAGGGAGAGCTCTCGATTAAGGTCTACGGAGCCGGAGAGCTCGTGCCTGCCTTTGGCGTTTTTGATGCGGTGAAAAGTGGCTCTATTCAGATGGGCCACGGCACTCCTTACTACTACCAGGGCAAAGTACCAGAGAGTCCTTTTTTCTCCTCTCTTCCTTTTGGGCTCAACGCGGCCGAAACCAATGCATGGCTTATGGGAGGCGGTGGACAAGAACTCTGGGAAGAGCTTATGGCCCCTCACAACATGATCTGTTTTGCATGTGGCACCCCAGGAAATCAAACCACCGGGTGGTTTACAAAAGAGATTAACACAGTGCAGGATCTCAAAGGTCTTAAAATTAGAATACCTGGCATCCCATCAAAAGTGTATGCCGCTGCAGGAGCGACTCCTATTCTACTTCCCGCAGCAGAGATCTTCACAAGCCTCTCAACTGGCGTCATAGATGCTGTTGAGTGGGTTGGCCCATACCACGACTACACTATGGGTTTCCAAAAAGTTGCCAAGTACTTTTACGGTGGAAGTTGGCATGAGCCCGGAACAACGATGGACCTCATGATTAACAAACAGGCCTGGGAGGCTCTGCCTGAGCATCTTCAACTCATTGTGCGTGCAGCCGCAGCAGAAACCCACCTCTGGATCTGGGCACAGTTTGAGAGCAAAAACGGAGAGTTTCTCAAAAAGATTAAAGCAGAAGGTAAGGTCAAGATCCGCTCGTTTAGCCCCGAGGTTCTAAAAGAACTTAAAACGCATGCCGACAAGATCATCTCGGAACTAGCTGCTTCTTCTCCTATAGCAACGAGGATATACAACTCATACAGCACGTTCCAAAAAGAGCACGGCGCATATGTCGATATGACGATGCATGACTACGTAAAGGCTTTTCAGGCGTAACCGGTCCATGACATGTATCATCTCTTGGATCAACCGTCTCAACCGCTGGTGGGGAACTCTTGCTGCTTGGCTCTGCTTGCTCCTTATTCTGCTTACGGCAGAGCAAGTCATCTCGCGCTATCTCTTTGAGTCGAGCTCAATTGCACTCCAAGAGCTTGAGTGGCACATCTTTGGCGCAATCTTTTTACTCGCTTGCCCCTACACCCTACAACAAAATGGCCATGTCCGAATTGATATCATCTACGGCAGGCTCTCAGAGAAAACACAAGCCGTTATCGATATTCTTGGAGTCGTTTTCTTACTTCTCCCTCTCTCTGCTCTCTTGCTTTATTACGGTTGGCTCTATACGGAGCTCGCTCTTGATGTAACCAACATCCGAGCTGTTGACTACTACACTGCGACACTGTTTGACGCTCAAGGAGCACTCTACGCGATCTTTGCTCCGCTCGAACAACTCTTGAGGCAATATGTTCTTGTTGGTGAGGTGTCACCCGATCCTGGTGGACTCGAAGCTCGGTGGATCATCAAAGCACTTATTCCCTTTTCGTTTTTCTTTATGCTCCTTCAAGGACTAGCAGTTCTTTTAGAGAAGGTTGCTATTGTGACTGGCAAAGGGGAGGCTTCATAATGGAAACAGCCCTTCCCTTTCTCATGTTTGTAGCGCTCATTTTTGTGCTCCTATCTGGATTTCCGGTGGCGTTTGGGCTTGGTGGAGTTGCCATCCTCTTTGGATACGTTGGACATTCGCTCGATCTCTTTTATCTCTCTGATTTTGAGTTTGTTCCCTCAAAGATCTTTGGGATCATGAGTAATGTCACTCTGCTTGCAGTACCCCTCTTTATCTTTATGGGAATCATGCTTGAGCGCTCAGGGATTGCCGAAGAGCTCCTGACGACAATGGAGCTGGTTTGCCGCAAGATCCGTGGTGGCCTAACGATCTCAATTGTTCTTGTCGGAGCGCTCCTTGCTGCTTCTACAGGGATTGTAGGAGCAACGGTTGTGACGATGGGAGTGCTTTCGCTTCCAACCCTCTTAAAGCGTGGTTATAGCAAGGAGTTCTCTTGTGGCACCATTGCAACCGCTGGAACGCTTGGTCAGATCATTCCGCCATCGATAGTGCTCGTATTACTCGGTGATATGATGAATGTCGATGTGGGAGACCTCTTTATTGGTGCCATTATTCCAGGGCTCTTTCTTGTTGCCCTTTATCTGCTCTACATCTTTATCCGTACAACACTGCAACCAGAGCTTGCGCCACTACTTGCAGAAGAGGATCAAAGGACTCTTTCTCAAAGAGAGTATGCCGTACTGCTCCTTACCTCCCTTGTCCCACCAACACTTCTTATGGTTGTCGTACTCGGAAGCATCCTAGGTGGAGTTGCTTCTCCTACTGAGGCTGCTGCTTGTGGGGCAATTGGTGCACTTGTACTTACTTGGGCCAAAAAGAAGCTCTCTCTCCAAACGCTCTCGTCAGTACTGCATAGCACCACCCAAATAACAGCTATGGTATTTCTGCTGCTGATTGGTGCTCAATTTTTTAGTGTAGTTTTTCGAGGGCTCGCGGGTGATGAGATTATTATGGAGTTCGTCTCATCTCTTCAAGTGAGTAAGCACCTTGTACTGCTCGCAATTATGGTGCTCATGTTCGTACTTGGGTTTTTTCTCGATTTTATAGAGATCTGTTTTATTGTAGTACCAATTGTAACGCCACTTCTTTATGCTTTGGGGTTTGATCCGCTTTGGCTTGCAATTCTTATAGCAATTAACCTGCAGACTTCCTTTCTCACTCCACCATTTGGGTTTTCTCTCTTTTACCTAAAAGGTGTGGCACCAGCAGAGGTTACAACACTGCATATCTACAGAGGAGTTGTTCCCTTTGTTTTACTACAGATTTTTGCGCTAGTAGTTCTTTGGCTCTTTCCGTCGATGGTTACCTGGTTGCCAAAGCATGTATTTTAGAGTTTTGCTGAACTACTGGGCTTCGTAGCAGGACCTTTGATCTCCTCATCAGAACTATCCTCTAAAGGCACAGAAAACGTACTATTTGGTTCTTTGGGCCTCTTTCCATTCGTCACAGTCGTAGCATCAGGTCGTGTTCCGAGAAGAGAATCACCCTTCACTGGCTTTTCTCCTTCAAGATCGGCAAACTCTGGATCTCCAGGGGGAGGATCCGTAGGGAGAGGATCAACCGGAGCAATATCAATACAGTGCCCCTGGTAAGCCTGGTCAATAAAATCAACCAATCGCTGGAGGTAATGTCTTCGGTACTCAGCATACTGATTACCGTGAGTACCTTCGGACTCAATAAGTCGTTCTTGATAGCGGTCTCTGAGGCCTGTGCAATACTTCCCTCTGTCAGAGCAAATAATACTCGGGTTTTGACACTCTAGCTCTACAAGATTTGCTGTCTGTTCAGTTTCTTGACAATACTCGTTGAGCGTCGAATCACCATAATCCTCTCCGTTAGTATAGGACTCACAGTCTGCCCAACAATGCGGGCCGCTGTCTTCTCCTGTTGCACAGTTTGCAACACGTAGTTGCAACTCCAAGAACTCTATATTTTCTTGAGGAGCCTCTTGAGCAGGTGCCTCTCCTTCAGGTTCTTCTCCTGAAGGCTTTGAAGGGGTTTTTTGAGGCTTATTTGTTGGAGTCTGAACCTCGGGGGTTTTTACTGGTTGCACTCCCGGCTTACTTGATGATGCTCCTTGCTTCGTTGGAAAGTTCTCATTGTCAAAGATAGCAACGGCGTCTTCTCCATCTACCACAATCGTAAAGTTTGCTGTGGTTTGTCCCTCTGAAAAGTCTTCTGCTCTGAGAACAAGATGGGAAATGCCCTCTGTAGACTCGACAATAAAAGTATTATCAATGCCTGGAACAATGGGTAATCCGTCAAAGCTACCTTGGTCATCGGTTTTCGTTATCGATCCATCTGCAGCGCTTTCAATGGAAACATCTGATAGTATATCACCTGATAAGCTTCTCACTGTTCCAGAACCAGAGATGTTTGTACCTCGTTGCCCACCAGCACAGCCGGGAAGAGAAAGAAGAACGGAACAGAAACAGAAAACTGGAATAAGCGCTAAGTGCGCGAGAGCTTGAAAGCGTCGTTGGAAAAGACCTGACATAAAAAACCCCAAATTTCTAAGAACCTCTTTCTACAGCACTACAGAGGTATAACCCACCTATACAAAAGGGTTATGCAACAAATGTTCCCTGGTTTTGCTAAGAGATGGAATCACTAGGGAACCTATCGACAACCCCCTGAAAAAACTTAAAATATTGGTCCTCTAGAACTGCCTGGTTCTGGCACCGCTCCAGACCTGAGTTCCTTGAGCATTTGGTAGAGTTCTTCGGTCCAGTGGTCAGAAAAATTCGTATTTTCAGCATATTGTGCAAGGAGAGCCTTCGCCTGAAAATGTCCATTTTGAGGGTCTTGAAGCAGTCGCTCGAGCTCAGGCTTCAGAGACAGAAAAGCTAACCGGGCGAGATCCGGCTCAAGGGTAGCAAGAATAGGAGACGATGGATCAAGCTTCTTTGCTCGCAAAAAATATCTCCGTGCAAGATCTACATCTTCACTCCGAAGCGCCCCACGAAGAGCCTGAGATACCTCGCGGGCATGGAGCTGAGTGGCCTGAAGCGCCGCTGAGAGCTCGCGCTCAGCGAGTTTTACGTGATCATCTCTTTGTCCGCCCCACTCTTTTGTTTCTTCCAAAATACGCAAAGCAGCAACATATTGAGGTACAGTTTGGTCCTCTTCTCTGCGCACAAGCTTGTCTGCACGATCAATCTGCTGGTCTAGGTAATAGCGACGTATCTCCTCAAACTCAGCGGTAAGTGGAGTATCGGCCCCCCGCTTTGAGATATAAACCTCAAACTGCTCAAGCGCTTCCTTGTAACGACCAGCATCACGCGCCTGCCTTCCAGCATTGAGGTATTTTGAAGAAGAGCTACAGCCAATAAGAAAAAGAAGAGAAACACAGAGAACACATCGTAACATTATTCTTTTTACTCCATCGATGGGGACGAAACTTTCCAGAGAGCAAATCCTTTAGGAAACTTACCATCTACACGCGAAACTCTCGACTCATTCTTTAAACGCGAAAGTGATGGCTCCTCTAAAGGCCATGGGGGATCGTGAATAACAAGAAAATCGGGCTCATAGAATGAAAGCCACTCTGAGAGCTTCTGCTCCTTAAGTAGCTGGGCATTACCGGGAGTTACGAGCCCTAAGATATCGATCATGTACCGCTTACTATACCACCCAAGTGCACCAATCTCTGCCGTGGCAATTTTAGATTCCTTGGGAGTATTTTGGGCCAGCCAGGTACCAATGACGACATATGGATGAGGCACAATACTCTTTGAGGCTTGGTAGCTGTACCACCCTTGGGATCCAACAAAAAACATAAGCACTAAGGTTGCAACCTTAGTGTAAAGACCACTTGAACGATAAAAGACGCCACACACAAGAAAGAAGTAACTCAAGAAGAGAAAAGGTCCATAGTACCAGTGATAAAATGGAATATTGAGCAGAAGAAAGAAGAGTCCGTAGAGAACAGAGAAACTGCCAAAGAGCTTCGTTTCCATACATGCTCGTGTTTTCCAAACACCCAAAAGGGTAACGAGAGCGGCAGCCACAAAAAGGAGGGACACACGGTCTCCAAAATACCAAGTATACATCTTGATGCCCTTTGCAAAGGCAAGGGCATCCCCCCAGTAGCCAGAAGCTCCCTGAGCTAGCTTGGCTGTTAGGGTATGCGGGGTGGCAGAGCCGTAATAGGAGAGGGAAAAGAGAAAATGGCAAACAATGAGTACCACAGGCGCAAAGTATACCAACAATCGTGGCCACGGACGGCCTTGCTTGAGATGAAAGAAAAGGAGAAGAAGTAAGAAGAACACTCCCTCCCCTCTAGTAAGCAACAGACACGCAGCTACTATTCCAAGGAAATAGTGCCTTTCTTTTTCAAACAGCACAGCGGTCAAAGCAAGTAGGCCAACAAAGAGCAGGGTTTCAAGGCCAAACGTAGAGAGGAAGTAATAACTTGAAGTTACGAGAAGGATCAGAACGGCTTGAGATAACGTCCTTTGCTCTTCTTCTTGGAGATAAAGCGCGAGAAGCATTGCCCCACCAAGCGAGGCTAAGAAGAGGCTAAGCATACGAAGGAGAAAGTCAGCAACATCAATATCTCCCGTCACTTGAGCAAAGAACAGGTAGAGATAGGCATAGAGCGGGGAGGTCAGAGCATTCCAAAATTCTCCAGCATTGTAGACCAATCCGTTTCCGGTTAGTGCATTTGCAATGTAACGCTTATAGATCAGAGCATCATCAAGCTCGTAATGAGAAAAGAGGTAAGTAAATAAAAACGAACAGAGTACCGCTAGTGCGACAAGCCCCCAGGACTTTGAACGTTTACTACTGAGGAGATGAGTCACTTCTTAGCTCTGAGAAGCATACCCAGCAGTATCTCGTCTACGTCTTTTTCGACGGGTTTGAGCATGGGCTGTTGGTTCTTGTGTTTCCGTGACAACGCCAGTATCAAAGAGTGCTTCTGAAAAATCTCTTGGAGAGAACACCTTAAGATCTGCCGTTGACTCACCTATTCCAATATAACGAATAGGTACTCCGAGCTCATCTTTCACAGCAACAACAATCCCACCTTTAGGGGTTCCATCAAGCTTTGTCACTACAAGTCCCGTCAAGTTAACGGCATCGTGAAATTCGCGAGCTTGGCTCACTGCATTTTGCCCAGTTGTTCCATCAACAACGAGAATACTTTCGTGTGGTGCACTCGGGAGATGCTTCTGTACGACATTACGCACGCCTTCAAGCTCCTGCATAAGATTTGATTTTGTGTGAAGGCGGCCAGCCGTATCAATGATCACGACATCAACGCGATCTTCTTCCGCACGCTTCATAGCATCAAACACAACAGTAGAAGGCTTGGCATCTTCGGGACCAAAAATAACAGGTACATCAATACGGCTCCCCCACTCACATAACTGTTGCACAGCAGCCGCACGAAAAGTATCAGCAGCAACCATAAGCACATTCGCACCAGACTCTTTCCATTTGTGAGCAAGCTTGGCTGTGGTTGTCGTCTTTCCAACACCGTTGACCCCAACCATCATGACAACAAGTGGGCCATCCTCTCGGCGCTGAGGAACAATAGAAGGATCAAGCGGTGCATTTTCCTCAAGTTTTTTGAGGATCTTCATCTTGAGCACGCCTACAAGAGCCTCTTCGTTAAGGTCTTGCCCGTTGCGCACCTCTTCTTTGAGCTCATCAATCAAGGTATTCACAAGAGCAACCCCGAGATCAGCACTCACAAGTAGTGCTTGAAGCTCTTCAAGCATATCCTCGTCAAGTCGAGCCTTTGATGAAAAGACTCCACGTATCCGCTCAAAGAGACCTTTACGGGTTTTCTGAAGCCCGTCGAGAAGTGATGTTCTTGTGACTGGGGCCTGCTCAGCGCTTGGCGTTACGGGCAAAGGAGACTCAACTTCCTTCTTTGTTCTTTCGATAGAGTCTGAATGAAGTTTACTACTTAATTCAGTAGCCTCTAAAAATCCCTCAGATTCAGCCGCATCTTGTGAGGCGCTCTCTTGAGCTACAGGTTGCGTCTCTGTATCAAGCAAACTAGGGATTGCTGAAGGCTCTTCACCATCATCAAAGGAAGACCTTTCCCCTTCACCAACATACCCTTTTTCAACGAGCTCGATGCGTGAGCGCAGAAACTCAAGCTCTCGTTTGACTTCAGTCTGAAAAGCATTCGTATTCATCTCAAGCCGTTCAAGTTTTCCGGCGATACCACCAAGCCTATCGAATCCATCCTGAGAGGCACGAGAAGAGGGGCTGTTTCCTCGCAATGCACGGAAAAGTACAAGAAGCACTAGCGCGATGGCGCCGGCAAGTAGAAAGACTATAAGATCTGAGGTGAGGTCTCCTGAACCGTACTGCGAAGAGAGGTTCTCAAGAAAAGCAACAAATCCGTTGAAATACTCCATGGAATAGCATCCTTAGGTAATAGAAAAATAGAGAGGAAGCAGGCTAAGACTACCTCACCTTGCATGAAAAGTGAACTATACCTCCCGCAAATGGAAATGCCTAACTTCAACAAGCATAGGCACTTCTGGTGGAAAGGCCCTGATCGGGCCTTATCGCTATCTGGCGGGAGGCATGTGTTGTCCCTCCGGGGGATACTCCCCGCCGACGGTGCTCATTGAACCGGGAATTTCAAGTGCGGGGAGTATAACAAGACAATCTCAATAATTTTTCCATTTGCGTTGGATATTTACTGTTTCCGATTCGGAAACAGTAAATATCCAACGCAAATGGCAGGACAACCCTAAGGCTCGGCACAGTCTTGACCAGACTCTAGGCTACCGCATCGTACGCCTCTTGCAGTGACACGGTTATCACCTTCGAAGCTCCCGGTTGTTCCATTGTTACACCAACCATACGGTCTGAGGCTGACATAGAGCCCTTGTTGTGAGTAATCAAGAGGAACTGTGTCTTCGCGCTCATCTCTTTAATGAGCGAGAGAAAGCGAACAAGGTTTGCCTCGTCGAGGGGGGCATCAACCTCATCAAGCACACACAACGGACTCGGGCGAACCATAAACATCGAGAAGATAAGAGCTGTAGCACAGAGTGCTTTTTCTCCACCGGAGAGCAGGTCAATACTCTTGAGCTTCTTACCTGGAGGGCGTGCAACGATCATCACTCCAGAATCAAGTGGGTTGCTTGGATCTTCAAGTTCGAGAGTTCCCTTTCCACCACCAAAGAGACGAGGAACAAGCTTGGTGAAGTTCTCTTTGACTTGGTTAAAGATAGCCAAGAAACGCTCAATAGATGTTTCTCGGAGACGCTCAATAGTTTTTCGAAGCGTGGTTGCTGCAGAGGAGAGATCTTTTTTCTGTTTGTCGAGCTCCTCGAGGCGTACGCTCTCCTCTTCAAAACGCTCAATCGAAGTTGGATCAACCTCTCCTTCCCGCTGAATTCGAGTTTTCAGACGAACGACAGCAGCTCCCCGCTCACGCCGGTCTTCATCAGAAAGAGGCTCTTGGGTGAGCTCAGTTTCAAAAACGTGGTGCAGGCCACCTTCTCCATAATCACGCTCTACCCGTTCACGTAAGTGCGCCTCTTCAAGCTCAGCCTTTTGCCCAGAGAGTTGAAGCTCAGAGAGCTTACTGCGCTGCTTATCAAGTGCTCGTCGAATACCTTCGACCTCTTGAGCAACCTTTCCTAACTGCTCACGACGCTCTCTGCGACGCTCATCGAGCTTAAGGTATGTTTCATTAAGCTCACGCAGTTGCGCATGAAGCTTAGCTTCCTCTTCGGGAACAAGGGCAGCTAACTCTTCTTCAACTTGGCGCTGCTCGGTGATGTACTCCTCAAGCCGTAGTTTTGTTTCTCCCTCTTGGCGACCAATACGCTCAATATCTTGCTTTGCTTGTTCGGCTACGCGGCGTTCTGCTTGAAGGTGTCCTCGTACTTTTCCTTGCTCTTGGGTCAGCTCTCGTTCTTGGCGTTGCTTCTCTTGAATATCTCGAAGTACTCGAGCGTGCTCTTCTTCTATTGAGTCAATAGACTTTTGCAGCTCATCACGCTCAAAGACACGACCAGCCTGATCCTCTTCGAGTCCAGCAACAATCTGCTGAAGCTCATCGATACGACTCTTGAGTTGAAGCACTCCACCTTTGTGACGTAAACTCAAAAAGCTGTGTTCGGTAACGAGATCGCCCTCAGGAGTTACGAGAGTTGCTCCTGAAACATGGGAGCCATTTTCAAAGTACGAAATAGCCTCAGAGAGTGTTGGCGCTAAATAAACATGACGTAAAAGAGTACACGCGGCCTGCTGACAACGCTCCTCCACATCAAGCACCTCCAGCAGCGATGTAAACGGAACCCTACGGGCCTCATCCATATCGACATCAACAGAAGAACCAGCTTGAAGCACTCCAAGACCAGGAATGTCAGAGTTGGTGCTCTTTGAGAGGACCTCTTGTTCAAACACCCGCGCAAGTTGAAATGGGTTATCAGCGACCAGAAAACCGGCCTTTTCAGCTACTACAGCTTGCACAGCAGTTACGTGCTCACTTGGAATTCGCAACCCTTCAACAAGAAGCTTTGCATCTGGGCTAACTTGCTCAAGCATGCGACCAACTTCACGCCCCATGCTTTCCTTCAGCCTGCTAATAGGAGAGGCAGCCACTAACTGTTTTTCAATAGCTTCAAGCTCCCCGTGATTTCTTGAGAGAGTTTCTCGGAGCTTTCGCAACTCTGAGTCTTTCTCGCGGTAGAGTTGTCGAAGTTCATCAAGCTTGCGGGAAAGCTCAGCGAGGTGCTCTTGCCCCTGTTCGAGATCAAGCTCCTGAATACTTACAGCAATCTCTTCCTCCCGCTTCTCAAGCGACTCAATCTGAGAAGCGGACTCAGCACACCGCTCATCAATCGTGGCCCGACGCTCAGCAAGGCGTTTTAATTCTGTTTCTCGAGAAGCCTGAAAGGCTCGCAACTCACTGATTCGCGCAGAACGCTCTGTTCGTTGGCGCGCGCGGTTATTGATCTCCTCTTTGAGGCCATCTACGCGAGAACGAAGGTCGTCTCCTTCTACGTCAACACTCATGAGTTCACTTCGGGCAGACTCCTCGAGAGTCTGCACCTCTGCAAGCTTCGTCTCAATAGAGCTCTCTTCTTCTTTTGCTTCCGCTAGAGCTCCTTTTACCGACTGAGAAGATTCGCGAAAACGACGGAGATCCTCACGAAAGAGCGTCAGCTCATGCTCACGAATCTCTTCTTTGAGGCGCTCTCTGTTTTTTGCTTTTGAGGCTTGTCGCCGTAGTGAATTAACCTGTCGAGTTACCTCTTTGTGGATATCTTCGATTCGAGAAATGTTAATCTCTGTTTCCTTCAGTCGTCGCTCTGCGGAACGGATCTTGTCACGAAAACCAAGCACCCCAGCAGCTTCTTCCAAGATAAGCCTTCTCTCAACCGGCTTCGAGGTAACAATTCGGGCGACCTCTCCTTGAGCAACGATCGTATAAGCACGCGCACTGACACCGACAGCGCGAAAGAACTCCTTTAAGTCCTTGAGGCGACACGGCACACGGTTAATAAAAAACTCCGACTCACCGCTTCTATAGAGCCTGCGAGTAACCTGAACTTCACTTGCTGAGCGAAGCCAAGAAAAACGGGAAAGAAGCGTGGCAGAAACTTGGGGAGAAACCCCCTCTTCGTTCTCTTGTTGAGCACTCTGTTCTTCACCTGACGCCTGAAGATCCGCCTTTGCTTCCTCAACGTCCCCAAGAAGATCCTCATTATCTTGCGAACCTTCAGATTCAACCTTATTCTTACGGCCATCGATAACGGTAAGGTGAGGCTTGCTATTATCTTCACCCTCAGATTCTGATTCTTGAGAGCCCCCTTCTTCTTCATTCTCAAGCGCGCCCTCTTCAGCCTCAGCCGCGACTTCTTGTACGAGCATCTCTGCTTCAAGGTCTGGAGAAACAAGATCAGAGAAGAAATTGTCACCAGAAGCACGCAGTGAAAGAGTTACCTCGGCGAGCCCTAGCGGTCGGAGCTTGTCGGTACCATTAAAGATGACATCTTCGAGGTGTCCTCCACGGAGGTTTTTTGCCTTCGTCTCGCCGAGCACCCAACGTAAGGCGTCTACGATATTAGACTTTCCACAGCCATTTGGACCGACAATGCCTGTAACCCCTCCATCAAGAGGCAAAACAAGACGATCCATGAAAGATTTAAAACCGAAGATTTCAAGACGGGAGACTCGCATATCTAGCTGACATTCCTTCGAAATTCTAAGCCAAGGTCGAGTTGAAATACACCATTGGCACCTATAAGAAGGCCATACTACCGAGTTACCGATCTTACTTCAAGCAGATTAAAGTTAGCTAGCGGATATGGGCTCCAGGTGCTTGAAGCATACAGGAAAGAGAGCGAAAAATAAAACACCATCTCGAGAAAGAGGCGGTCCCGCGGCCATGAAGTTACGATGACCTGCCTCACTCCTTACTCTTTGACCTCGACTTCGAGCTCTTGAAAAATAGAATCGAGGTCAAAGAGCAGGTGGGGATAGAACTTAACTTAATGGTCGTGGGGGTAGCCCACTCCTTTGGGAGCAGAGGGGCACACGGATGTTAGTTACGAGCTTAAGTATGTTACACAGGTTGAAAAATAGTAGTCGACATAATCAACCGAAGGGTAAAAGCAGGTGTCAGAGAGAATCTGCTCACAGCTTCCCTCCGGAGGAGGCCCATCACCACCACACCCAGTAGAGTCGACACACGCATCCCAAGCCCAAGAAGTCGCGATAGGAGACATGCAAAAATCTTCGACTGTTGGATTATGCTCTTCAAGAAACTCCTGAAGGGTGACATCGCCTGCGGGGACAATATATCCAGGGAAAGCAACAAGGGCGTCAAAGAGACCTGCCCAGGTGTGGCCCCCCTGTATTGGTTGAGCCGGTGAGGGCGATTTCCTCTCAATCTTTCCTGAGGCAACCCTCAATTGGGTCCGTTGTAACTTGTCTGGACGACCTCCATCTTGGTTGGAGTGTGCCCATGCTGGCGTCGAAATGACAAAGAACAGAAAGAGGAGGCTTGAGATGATGGATGAATAATTCATTCTAAACCTTTTCAAAAAACGTGTTATTCCAGTTATGTAAAACCTTTACAAAATATAAGCAAAGACTATGCCATAAGTTTCTTGCGTTTGGGGCGGGGCTGGGAACCCTCTGAGACGCTCTCTTCCCACCATACGAAGGAGCCTTTCGAGTCCGGCAACTATTTTGCTGGCATACCATATTTTGCGCAAAGTTGTATGCGAGGTCTGGCCTGCACACTGGGTTGGGACCAGGGTCAAGAAAATGAAGTGGGACTAGGGCTGAAACATGAGAAAATGGACTGAGAAGTAGGGGGAAAAAGAGGTGCTGCTCTTGTCTCAGGCATTGAAGGGCAGTTTTTAGCAGCAGGCGCTATACTTGAGTAGGGCATTCCTTTACCCTAGGCCAAATGAAGTACCCCGGCCTCCAAGAGCACGAACTCCTTTCTATTAACAAACCTGCCCAATATCTCGGCGGAGAGCCTGGTTCTGTGCTCAAAGATGACACCAAGATTGATACTCATCTCTGCCTCGCATTTCCCGACACATATGAAGTCGGCATGTCACACACCGGCTACCAAATTCTTTACGACCTCCTCAATAAAAGCGAAAAGGTTTGGGCTGAGCGAGCATACGTCCCCTTACCAGACATGGAGGAGCTCTTACGCTCAAAGAACGCGCCGCTGTGCTCTTTGGAATCTCACCGCCCCCTTTCTGCTTTTGACGTCGTTGGTTTTAGCCTGCAGTACGAACTGTGTATGTCGGGCATCTTACTCATGCTTGACCTAGGGGGCATTTCGCTTCTAGCTTCAGAACGCACAGAGAACGATCCTCTTGTCATTGGCGGTGGTCCCGTTGCGTATCACCCCGAACCGTTTGCTGACTTCTTTGACGCTTTCCTGATTGGAGATGGTGAAGAGCTCGTCCCAGAGTTTCTTGAGAAGTTCGCCGCTCTTAAAGAGAGCAGCATGACGCGTGAGGAACAGCTCAAAGAACTTTCTCGAATACAAGGTGTTTACGTCCCTCGTTTTTTTGAGCCGCACTACAACGATAACCAACATTTTTCTGGATACACTCCACAGTTTGAGGATTACACTTCTGTTGATAGGCGTGTGATTGCAACACTTGAAAATGCTCCCTTTCCAACGAACCCTCTTATTCCAAATATTGAAGCAGTGCACGACAGGCTCAGCGTTGAGGTCATGCGAGGATGTGTCAGGGGGTGTCGCTTTTGCCAAGCAGGATATCTCTACCGCCCACAGAGGGAGCGAAGCCCCGAAGAACTCAAAGATATTATCGCTGAGTCCCTCAAGAACTCTGGATATGAAGAGCTTTCGCTCTTATCACTGAGCACCGCCGATTACTGTAGTATCTTGCCGCTCCTGCGTGTTCTAAAAGAGGACTATGCACAAAACGACACTCTGGCTATCTCTTTTCCCTCAACCCGAGTTGATGCGTTGACGCCTGAGCTCCTTTCAGAGGTACAACCCGTTCGACGCTCCGGGTTTACGATGGCACCTGAAGCAGGCACACAACGCCTGCGTGATGTAATTAACAAAGGGGTAACCGACGAGCAGATTATCGAAACGATAAAAAACGTTTTTCGTCTTGGTTGGTCGAGCGTCAAACTCTACTTCATGATTGGCCTTCCCACAGAAACGGATGAAGACGTACAGGGTATCATTGATATTGCCTACCGCGTAAAAGATGTTGCTGGTCCAAGAAACCAAGTCACCATTAGTGTCTCAACACACATTCCTAAACCGCACACTCCTTTTCAATGGGCACCACAGATGTCTATTGAAGAGACAACACGCAAACAAAAACACATCGCTTTTGAACTAAAGAAAAAACGGATTAACTTTCGTTACCACGACGCCTACTCAAGTTTTCTTGAAGGTGTTTTTGCCAGAGGAGACAGAAAACTCGGACGAGTTATCCTTGAAGCGTACAAACGAGGAGCACGCCTTGATGGCTGGAGTGAGAAGCTGCAATACGAGCACTGGATGAGAGCATTTGAAGCTTGTGATATCGATCCCCAGCCGTACCTAGAAGAAAGAGATACAAAAGCTCCCCTTTCATGGGACCACATCTCATGTGATATCCCTAAGCGCTGGTTTCTTAAAGAGTGGGACAGAGCAAGCGCCTCACGCACAACACCAGATTGCTTAACACAAACATGCTCAACATGCGGGTCGTGCAACTACGATTCCGTACGAAACGTTCTCTTTGATAGAAAGCGTTCTCAGTCACGACTTAAGATCATCGATCCCTCTTGGGAAGAGATTATTGAGGGCCGTGGCGACTCACTCCTCATGCCCGAAGAACTCTGCACGCAAACACCAGGAGAGCGACACAAAGCGCACCAAGCAGAGCATGAGCCAGCTGGCACTTACTCGCTGAAAGAATATCTCAAGACGGAAGTTGATACGAAGCGAAATACCTTACGCCGTCCCGATCAACCGATCCTCCAACGTATTCGGTTACGGTACGCAAAGTTTGGCCCCATGCGCTTTACGGCACACTTAGAACTGATGCGCATCTTCTTTCGTACGACTCGACGAGCGGGACTTCCGATTGTATTTACCAGAGGTTTTCACCCTCAGCCAAAGTTCGCTTTTGGCCCTCCTCTACAACTTGGCGTAGAGAGCGAGTGTGAATATGTAGATATTCCGCTCTTTGAGCGATTACCACTCGATGAATTCTGTCTCAGGCTAAACAAGGAATTCCCTGAAGGCCTTCAAGCTCGTGGAGCCGTTGAAATTAGCGCACGTGAGAAATCTATTCAGTCAAGTATCACCGCTCAAGACTACTCATTCCGTAGCGATACTCTCACTGAAATTCCTACAGAACACTTTCATGGATGGACAGGCCGTAATATCGAGCGAGTGAGAAAGGGAAAGGCAAAAACTCTCCCCCTCGCTGACTTTGTTTCTTCAGCCTCCCTCGAGAAAAACGAGGGGCACTTTTCTCTTAAGACGCTCAGTACCGGAGCATCACTGAAACCATTTGAAGTAGTCGAAGCTTTAACTCGAACATCGCCTTTTCAATTTCGGGTGATGAAAGAGAAAGCTTCATTTCTTACCAACAATGGTGAAACAACAGCGTGAGTGTTAGTTGAAGCTCCTTACCCGACCTGCCCGTAGTGGAGCAGATCGGGCCGTTCCGCCTCTCTCGACGATCGTAACTAGAATGCCATCGGCACCTTGATACGCTCGAGGACCTTGATGCGCGGCACGTAGCCTTCGCCCAGGGCGATGGACACCTGCTTGTTGGCCTGCGTACGCGGATCCATGGTGCCGAACACCGGAGTGTTCAGCAGGTTGCCGATGATGATGGCCTGGGTCCGGTGTTGAATCACCACCGGCCGGATGCAGTACTGCTCCAGCTCGAGATCTCGCAGGGAGTCGGCGGGCATCGAGTGCATGCCGTCGAGCTCGAGATCGAGCCGAAGCTCGGGGTCCTCGATGAAGATGATCGCCCTCATCGACGAGTCATCGTACCGGGGGTGAACACCGTGCAGGCGAAGCTCCCCGTGCCCCAGCTTCTCGAGCCGGCTGCACAGAAGAACCCCGTTGAGCCCAGGATCACGGGTGACGACCACCTTGATTCCGGCGAACTCGATGGCGAACTCGGCGATGTGTCCCTTCTGCTCACCAGTAGAGAGCTGGATGAGGTGAAGATCGGGAACACCAAGCAGCGAACCACCGGGCAAGTTCAGGGCAGCCGGTCGACCTTGATACGTATGAGCGACCTCGTAGGTGTCCGCCTCATCGACGGACATGAATCCATGGATCATGGAGATAGGGGGTTAGGGAGAATCGGAGAGAAGATACGCCAACGGCCATTCTTCTCTTAAAGAAACAAGAATTCCTCTAAGAGAAGAATGGGCCAGCAATTCATCTGCCTCCTCAACCAAAGCACCTTCACAAATACCTCAAGAAAAACAACGTGAAACATTTCACACTCACAGCTGCTTGTTTCTCTACAGGTACGGAATCTCTAGAGAAACAAAACAGAAGTTATCTTCTGACTCGAAAACTTATGGAGAGTGAAAGATCAATACGCTCAATATGAAAGAGAAAGAACTATCTATGGTAAGGGGCATAGAAAAACTAGTCAATGACGACAGCAAGAGTAAATCGTGTCATTTCAAACGAATAACTTTTTCCAGGATAAAGCTGGATTCGCTGAAAAGAAAATAGAAAGTTGATACGTTTTAAAAATTTTATCTAGTTGTTTATGCTCCCACCCAACTTTAAACGCTCGTATCACTTTTTTATTAAGGAACAATCGAAAACCGGTGAAACAGAATTTGAGAGAAATACGATCCCTCACGTGCAGCTTATTCACAAATAAGAACATGCCAACAACCGTAGCCAAAGTCGCTGCCACATGTGCTTCCAACATTCCAGAGCGAGACCCCTAAGAGATCACTCCAAACAGAGGTAACCTCTCTAAAGACATAGAGATGATACTGTTGTGTGCTTAAAAACACATAAACGATTTAGCTCTCAAACCTTCAAAACCCCTTCAAATCCACCGAACTACAGCACATGGCAAAAAATCCAGCTATCCTCATATTCGTTTTATCAGCCATTGTAGCTTTCATTCCCCTTGGTGATGCCTCAGCCCAGGGACTTACCGTTGATACAGCCGACAGAACTGCCGTACAAGATTTCTATCGGAACTACTACTGTGCTTCACGTGTGGAAGATTCCGGTTGGCAGGGAGACATTTCTGCCGGAACAGCCGGCGACACCACTCATGCCTTTAAAGCATCAACGCTTGATGCCATTAATTTTTACCGAGCAATGGTCGGGATTCCTGCCGAAATTACTTTCAAAGAAGAGTGGAACGAAAAAGCACAACAAGCAGCGCTGATGATGAGTGCAAACGAACAGCTCTCACACACTCCTCCAAACTCTTGGACCCATTACACAGACGAGGGTGCAGAAGCTGCGGGCTCATCAAATCTTACACTCGGATATACTGGAGCACGTGCAATCACAGCTTACATTCAAGATCTCGGCTCAGATAACTATCCTGTTGGTCACCGCAGATGGATCTTGTGTCCGACCACAACACAGATGGGAACAGGAGATGTGGATCCTGACAGTGGATACGCTGCCAACTCTCTTTGGGTCTTTGATGACGAGCGCGATAACTCTGTCCCAGACACAGCCGTGATGTGGCCACCTCAAGGGTATGTCCCAAATACAATTATCTTTAACCGCTGGTCGTTTTCTTACCCTGATGCTGATTTTTCGAATACTACCGTAAGTGTAAGAAAGGGGGATCAGGAATTAGACGTTACGGTACTCGACGAGGCTCAAGGGTACTGTGACAACACCCTCGTGTGGACTATCGATGATGATGACGAGGGAGCGAGCAACACAGAGGTAATCTACACGGTGAATATCTCTCAAGTAGGTATTGGTGCTCAAACTCGGAGCTTTTCTTATGACGTCATCCAGTTTGATGCGAACCCCGCTCTTTCTGAAGCGACTCTTTCACTCGCACGCTCTGTCGATGATGACACAGGTTATGTTGTACTGACTTCTTCCCTTTCGCACTCTGGAGGATGCCCTATTTCAGCAAGTGATGTGAGCTATACGATTATGGGGAGGCAATCGTCATCTGACAGCTGGGAGACGATCCGAGAGGATGCTCAACCCGGATATGTTTACTATTACTCAACCACTGAGGCTCAATATAAATTTCTCTTAAACGGTACTGATGTTGAGTCAAACGTAGTATCTCCTGGCAACAATGGTGGAGAACAAGAAGTCTCAACCACTCCACCAACAACTCTTGAGGAGGCATATGAACAACTCACTCAGGCACTCAACCTTGCCAAAGCTCTCAGCCGCACCGAAACAAGTGATACGACAGAACTCCAAGAGCTTCTTGAGCGGATTCAATCGGTTCAAGATGAACTTGGGTATTCAGCAAAGACTCAGAAGAATATTACGAAGGCGCTGACATTTGTTGGAAGGTATGCTGCAGCGACGAGTAGATCAGAACGAGCAAGGAACAAGAAAAAGACGAAGAAGAAAATTAAGAAGGCGAGACGGAATGTGTTATAAGCAAACCTTGCCTGTACAGTGAAGAGCTACCTCTCTTCCTTCCAGGAAAGCCTATATCCAGTTAGTGATTCAAACTCTGCATTGCTCAGAGGCTGCCAAACTGGATCGCGGAACTTCCCGTCTTCGGTAACTTCAAATTGAACCATTTGTATCAAGGCTCTGTCCTGTTCCTGGTATGCTTCAAGCCAAATAAGATCTTTGGGCTTAATCTTGAACTTCCGGACGACCTCTTCCGCGATTAATTCAGCTGCGTTGGTAATGGACTGCCCGGTCTGTAGGTCATCCTGACTTGCGAGTACTACAGTTTGACCATTTTCCTTTGAAAAAATCCTCACTCGACAATTCGCATCATGCCCATTTGAATAATACTCCAACCTTTCATCATGATCAGGACACGTAAAATTTGGTGGCCGCGAGATCTGGATTTCAGGATAGGCAGCGAGACGCTGCAGCGCTCGGTCACACGAGATATTGCTCCATCCACAGCGAGTGCCCTGCAGGTAGGCGTCCACAGCTTCTTGTTTTAACCCGAGAGCTTCCGATGTTTCCCCCAGGAGTTCCCAACAAAGGGAATTACTAATATTCATCGGAAGCTTCACAGCTTCTTTGGCAAGTGCCAAAGCCTCTTCCGAATTTCCCAGGTCGGCATGGCATCGAGCAAGAAAGTAGACATGATGTGGAGCTTTCGGGGCTTTGAGGTAGGCTGTTCTTAGATGCGTGAGCGCCTCACTGAGTTCACCCTTAGCATAGAGAGCTTCTCCCAGTCGAAAGTGATTAACTGGATTATCTGGCTCCATTACGAGAAGTCGTGCTGACTCATCAGCTTGGACTTCTTCTATTGTGCAAAAGGCACCAGCTTCAAAGCGGGAAACAGCTTGTTGAACATTCGTATATCGCTGCACAAGGGTATTGACGATTTGTCGGCAATAATCTTCGCTTCCCCAAAAGGCAGGCTCTACACTGCTTTGAGCTTGATCAAGCGCCATTACTAGCTGCACCGGAGAGGGCAAATTCTCCAAAGAGGAAAACGTGTCTTCTAGGACATCGAGACAGCTATCTAAAAGAGCCACAACCTCTTTTGGTTGCTTATACTCGAATACTTCTCCGGATGTGAGAGCTTTTGCGGACTTGTTTGCCCGAATAAGAGATTCGATGGAACGTTTCGCATCTCGCTGAGTAGTAGGTGCAGCCTCAAATCCCTCAAGAATGGTTAACGCTCTACTGAGGAGCAATGGAGCATCACCTCTGAGCTCGTTCAGCTGTTCTCTAGTCAGTCTGGGGAGATCTTCAAACATACAAAAGAGATATTAAAATAGTCCCTTATCAAAGTCGTCAAGAAGTGGAGGAAAGTAAAGGGGAAACAGCAAAGCTCTTCCTCCCTCCAAAAGCTTGAACCTCCACATTCGAATATGATAGAAGAAGTCCATCTCTGTACCTTCTCAGGAACCCCAAATAATGCAACACGATACTATCGCAGTCGTTGATTTCGGCGGGCAGTACGCTCATTTAATTGCAACAAAGCTTCGGCTTCAAAACATCCATGCCGAAATACGCCAGCCTGAGGATCCTATTGAAGCGTTTACATCATGCAAAGGAATTATTCTCTCCGGTAGTCCTGCTCTCTCCTCACACGGGGAAGACTCTGAGTATAATAAAGCAATATACGATCTCGATATTCCAATCCTCGGATTCTGCTTTGGCCATCAAGAGATCGCCAAACATTATGGTGGAACAGTTGTAAACGACAAACAGGAATGGGGGCGCGCTCACCTTCACATTCTTATCGATCACCCTCTCATGAAAGGACTCGGTAAAGTTGAACAAGTGTGGATGAGTCACAACGATACCGTTTCTTCTCTTGGGCCCGATTTTGAAGAACTTGGGTATACCGCACTCGACCAAGGAGAGGACAAACACCGCTATGCTGCTATCGTTTCTGACAAGCACAAACGATACGGCTTTCAGTATCACCCAGAAGTTGATGACACCATTCACGGCGATGAAATGATTCGCAATTTTGCTTATGAAATTTGTGGCTGCAAACCTTCGTGGACTCTTGAAAATTTTCTTGATGAGGAAATTGAAAAAATCCGCAAACTCGTCGGGGATGAATCTGTTTTTCTGCTTGCCTCTGGAGGGGTTGATTCTACGGTGGCCGCGCGGGTGCTTGGAGAAGCTCTCGGCCCTGAGAGACTCCACCTCCTTCACGTCGATAACGGCTTGATGCGGAAAAATGAAAGCGAGCAAGTACTTGAGAGTTTTCATAAAATGGGACTCGGAGAAAATCTACATTTCATTGACGCAACAGATGATTTTCTCTCGGCACTCAGTGGACTCGTCGAACCCGAAGAAAAGCGACACGCCATTGGAAAAACTTTTGTTGACGTCTTCGAAAAAGAAGCAAGAAAGCTCGGCATGGAAACACACCTTCTTGGTCAGGGAACGATTTATCCCGATACGATAGAAACGGGTGGAACCAAACGAGCTGATACGATCAAAACACACCACAACCGGGTTCCGATCATCGAAGAGATGATTGCTGCTGGAAAAGTCGTGGAACCTCTTGCCGAACTTTACAAAACTGAAGTACGAAACGTTGGTCTCTCTCTCGATATTCCAGAAGAGATGATTTGGAGACACCCATTTCCAGGACCCGGTCTCGGCGTACGACTTCTCTGCTCAGATGGAGAACCAATTCCTGCTGAAGAACTCAATCCTCTCCAAACCGGCATCGACAAAGCGCTTGCAGACTATCCGTTTTCTGGAACAGCTCTTCCTCTCAAATCAGTCGGCGTGAAAGCCGATCTACGAACGTACGAACACCCGGTGCTCCTCGAGGGACACCACCTAGACGGATCAAAAGAGCTTGATTGGAGACACCTCGAAAAAGCAGCAGGACTTATTTACAAAATGGTACCTGGTATTAACAGGTGTATCTGCAACCTTGCACCACAGATGCCTCAATCATTTGCTCCAAGAGCAGGGAGCGTTACAAAAGAACGCCTCGATCTTCTGCGCGAGGCCGACAATTTCGTGATGGAAGGACTCAAACGGCACAACCTCTACCAGAAAGTCTGGCAGTGCCCCACCGTCATCGTTCCTCTTACTGTTGACGGCAATGAAGGAGAGTTTTGTATCATCCGACCTATTGAGACAGAACGGGCGATGTCCGCAGTTGCTTCTCACTTGCCGGGAACACTCCTCGCTGAACTCACAGAATCGATCCTGGCACTACCTGGGATTGTGGGACTAGCGTACGATATTACTACGAAACCTCCTGGTACAATTGAGTGGGAATAAGACGGAGAGCGATTTTCGTTGACTTTTTCCTCAGATGATCAAAACTCACACACTGTTTGACTGAATTTGACCTAGGGGAATAGTATGTCTGATCGCATGGAGGCTAGTAGTACGCCTCAACCATCATCAACGCCCAAAACACAACAACAAGAGACAACAACTGGCATGGCTGCATCACCAAAAATTTTCAAACTTCAAGACTACTCACGCCCCCCTTACCTCATCCCGAATACCTCCCTAACAGTCGATCTTGATCTCGATTGCACCACGGTACGTTCGCAACTGACTGTTACAAGAAACAGTGAGAGCTCAACAGCTGAGTATGAGCCTCTCGTGCTCGATGGAAAAGGCCTCGAGCTCGTATCCATTCACATCAACGGCCAAGAACTTACTCCAGACGAGTATGATGTTGATGACTCTACGCTCACCATCCATGAGCCACCAGCTGTGTTCACCCTTGAACTTGAAACACAGTGCTCTCCTCGTAAGAACAAATCAGCATCGGGCCTTTATGTTTCTGACGGTGTCCTGACAACTCAAATGGAGTCAGAGGGGTTTCGCCAGTTTACCTACTTTGCCGATCGACCTGATGTGATGAGTCGTTACTCCGTTACTCTACACGCCGACAAGCAGCAGTTTCCTGTTCTGCTCTCCAATGGCAACCAATCTGAAGAAACGCAACTCTCAAACGGTAAACGTGCCATTACCTTTACAGATCCCCACGCCAAACCAACCTACCTCTTCGCCCTTGTAGCTGGAGACCTTGAGCTCGTAGAAGACTCTTTTACAACGCAAAGTGGCCGTGAAGTAGCTCTTCGTTTCTATGTTGATCCTGGAAATGGTCATCTTTGTAAACACGGCATTGAAGCACTGAAAAAATCGATGCGTTGGGACGAGCAAAAATACGGCCTCGAGTATGACCTTGATGTGATGAACGTCGTTGCTGTTGAAGCCTTTAATATGGGCGCAATGGAGAACAAGGGGCTTATGATTTTCAACTCTGCCGCTGTTCTCGTGGATCCCGCGACAGCTACAGATGATGAATTTATGCGCTCTGAAGCTATTATGGCCCACGAGTATTTTCATAACTGGACTGGAAACCGGGTAACATGCGCTAACTGGTTTAACCTCTGCCTCAAAGAGGGCCTTACGGTTTACCGCGATCAAACGTACACGGCCGACATGTATTCAGCCGCTGAAAAGCGAATCACAGATGTACGATACATGCGTGAGATTCAATTTGCTGAAGATGCTGGAGGACTCGCACACCCTGTGCGCCCAGAGACATTTCAATCTCCGAACAATCTCTACACTCCCACCGTTTATCGCAAGGGTGCACGGCTCTACGATATGATGCATACCTATGTTGGTGAAAAAGGCTTTCGAAAAGGAATGGATCTCTACTTTGAGCGCCACGATGGCCAGGCCGTCACTATGGAAGATTTTACACGTGCCATGGATGATGCAAATGGCACACAGCTCTCAGAGCAATTTTTCCGGTGGTTTACACAGGCGGGAACCCCTACACTCACTGTATCGTCTCACTACGATGCTGATGAACAAACATATCGTTTGACCGTTGAGCAAAAGTGTCCTGATACGCCGGGACAACCGAGTAATTCAAAAGAGCCTTTCCGTATTCCACTCCGCGTTGGGCTCATGGGACAAGACGGTGCTGATATCCAAGGATATACTGTAGAAGGGCGCGTAATTGATGAGCCTTCTCAAAGCAGCGTCATACTTGATCTTACGGAGGAATCTCAAACATTTACCTTTCACGGCGTCGCTGAAGAACCAACTCCTTCTCTTTTGAGAAATTTTTCAGCACCAGTTCTGGTGCATTACGATTATTCCGACGAGGAGCTTCACTTCCTCTTAAAACACGACAGTGATTCATTTGCGCGTTTTGATGCTGGACAACAGCTTATGACACGTGAAATTCAGAAGCTTGTTTCTGGAAGTAGCTCTGTTACTCCAGAAGCGCTCCATGCCTTTGGGCACATGCTAGAAGACTCAGCGCTTGACCCCGCACTTGTCGCAGAGATCCTCACGCCACCCTCAGTAGAAACTCTTGCTCTCGACTATGATCCCGTTGACTTCTGCCTTCTTGCTCAAGCAAGAGAATCATTCTTGCGACAGCTTGCTTCTACTCAAAAAAATGCCATGCTTGAGACCTATCAGAGGCTAGAGCAAGAACTTTCTGGTGAAGAGTACAAGCGAGATCTACTCTCGCTTGGTCAGCGTCGACTGAAAAACACCCTCATGAGTCATCTTTCTCTCCTTGAAGAAGAAGATGTCCTCTCCGCGGCCGCTTCTCAGATCAAAGCAACTAACATGACCGATCAACTCAGTGCCCTGGCAGCACTCTGTCGAGGAAGTAGTGAAGAAAGAGGCTCCGCGATAGAATCCTTTTACGAGCAATGGAACGACAACTCTCTCGTTATGAACAAGTGGCTTATGGCTCAAGCACGAGGATTACGAGAGGACGCCATTGGCCAGATGCGTTCTCTTGAAGCACATACATCCGTAGATAATCCAAATTCTCTGAAATCCCTCTACCTCGCTTTTGCTGCAAACCATGCACAGTTCCACGATCCAAGTGGACAAGGATATGAGTATATTGCAGATAAAGTCATCGAGATCGATCAAGCCAACGAACAAGTTGCTGGGATGCTTGTACGTGTGTTCAAAACGTACGGTCAACTCACAGCTGAACAGCGAAAGCACATGAAGAGCGCCCTTGAGCGGATTGATGAAACCGAAGGAATATCAGCAACCGTGCAATCGAGCGTACAAAAAATACTCAGCACGGATAACGAATAAGAGAAGTACTAACTTAGAGTTTCTTCATCATCAAAGAACGTCTGAGTTGTATACTCCACCGCACTCCAGTAAGAGATAATAAGAGAAACGAGTAAGAAGTTTAAGCCTAGCTGCTCACAGGTTATTCGAGTTTGGCCAATATCAAAAGCGTAAGCTTCATGAAGGAGCAAAAAGACGACGGCCACCATCTGTAAACCACTTTTAACTTTTCCAGAGTGACTGGCAGCGAGCACCACGCCTTTCGAGGCTGCAACTCCTCGGACACCTGTTACCCAAATCTCACGCGCAAGGACAAGTACAACCATCCAAGCGGGGACCCACGGCAACCCATCGATATCTGAGCGTTGAGCAACGAGCATCACAAGTGCTGTCATAACAAGTATCTTGTCAGCAAGGGGATCCAGCAGCTTTCCGAGATCGGTGACCGCATTCATTCTACGAGCAAGCCAGCCATCAATATAATCAGTCACCGCGGCAAGAATGAAAACAACGGTCGCAGCATACACCATCTGCTCTGTGGGGTTTGTCATCAGCACCATGAACAACGGCACCAGCAAGAGCCGCAGCACAGTAAGAACATTTGGTAATCGACTCTTCTTGCTTGTCATTTCAACTCGACACACTTCGGTATTCATTTCTCAAACGTAGCACCCGCTTTACATAGTGTTGGGTTTCTTTGTAGGGAGGAACTCCTCCATAACGAGACACGGCCTCCTCGCCAGCATTGTACGCAGCAAGCACAAGACTGAGATTGTTTCGATACCGCTTTCCCAACTCAGCAAGAAGCCGCACTCCTGCTTCAATATTTTGAGCCGGCTCAAACGGATCCTCTATTCCCAGATTCTTATCATGAAAAGGCATAATCTGCATCAATCCTCTCGCCCCCTTGGGAGAAACGGCTCTGGGATTAAACGCAGATTCTGTATGAATAACAGCCCGAATAAGCGGCTCGCTGACTTGGTAACGCTGAGAAACTTTCTTGATAATTGATTGATATTTTTTATGAAAGAGTTTCTGCTTTCTTCCACGACGAAAGAGTGAGTATTTTGGCTTCTTTGCACTAAAAACTTTTGCGGTGACACCTTTTGGTGGTGGCTTGCTTGTAAAGCGGATAGCACCAGTGTCATCCGTGTAAACATAGATCGGGCCAGCCTGGACCGGAGAGGCCAGGAGAAGACAGAGGATGAGGAAAAAGACGTATTTCACGCAGAAGGGTATAGCATATTTAGCTCCTCGTCGCGACTAAATGATAATCTCGGGGACCAGCGAGCCCCTTGGGCTTCTCTCTCTTGACCTTTGACTTCATCTTCATCTGTAAAGATCTATCCTTTTCAGAGCCCCCCTCCATCCATTTCAGGTCAAGGCCAAGTCAAAGGTCAAGATGAAGAGAGATAGCCTTTGACTATCTAAAATCCGTAGGCGTATGTTGCCAAATTTCCCCTAATGCAATCAGAGAAACCTGCTCCTCAGTACTCAGTGGATGGGCATCTTTTGTTTGTTTTCTGTCAGCATAGAAAACAGCCTCGACCTCATGATCCCAGATGATGGGAAATGCAACAAACGGCCAGTCATCTCCAAAGAGCGGATCTCCGTGAAAAACTGTCTTACGGTGAAAAAAAGCAACGCTATCTGGCTGATTTTCGGGAAAACTCTCAAGCTCTCTTTTAAAATCTTCTATTTCTAATGGCTCTCTTCCCGACCAAAATACCGGGCGAAGAATACCCTCTTCTCTATCGTGGGCGAATAAAACAACTCGATCAAACTGAAAGGCTCGTAAAAGCGCTAGCGTAGTACTGTGCACCGCCTGAGGCAGGCGTGATACCCCTTCTTCATCAATCTCTGTGTTTATGCAGGCCTTGAGTTCAATGAGCGAGCTATTAAGACGATCGGCTAACGTATATGACTTACGAGAGACTGCCTGTTTTCCATCATCAAGGATCAAATCGTCATATACTCTGAGATACTCAGGAATACGAAGAGGAACAAGGCCGACATCTTCTACTGCATCTAAAAATTGATCGGAAAGACCTGAAAGGCACTCTTGAAATTTCTTATGATGAGTCCTCGTACGATTTTCAAAATCCTTAAGAAGCTTTGTAAGATAGTGGCTACCACGGAAACGATAAATCTCTCTCACTGCGCGTTGAGCAAGATACGCTGAGATAACAGCGAAGCGAATCTCAGCTTCAGCTGCTCCGGCCCATGTCCTCCGGTTCCAAGGAGCAATTTCAAGCAACGACACACGATCAGATAGAATTCGAGGAATACTCATCTCATCCATAAGATTACCCGAAAAGCGTGCCGCTGCAGAGCGAAAGACTCGCTTAAATGTCCGATCGAAACGACCATGCTCCTTGGCAAAGTTATCAAGTATAAGGGAGGAATAAATCTCCGGCCGAAGATAACTGAGGGCAAAGAGCGATAGAGAAGATAATCCACACAACAGCGAACTAAGATGCTCGGTCTGCTTCACTGGTGAGAGAATCTTATAGAACCGCATGGCTAACATATTTGTCATGATCGTCTCTTGATACCTCGCACTCGCAATCGCTCGGCCATGAAATGTTGATGAAAATGTATTCGATGCACCAAGCTCTTCAAGAATATCGGCCATACGCAAAAGACCAAGCTGATTCATACCAGCATCAAGAGTTGTGACTTCTTGACCTCGCATGTAGTACGTCTGATTACATAACGCTAACAGACGAGCTGAGAGCACGGGGAAAATACTCAGGTGCTGAGAAAGAGAAGGGGCCGTGAGATTTTGTCCTGCAAGACGAGAGCGAACACAGCTGACAAGATTTCGAGATACAGGAAAAGCGCCTCCGAGACGGACAAAAGCATGAGCTTGAGCAGCAAAGCTCTCAGAGTGCTGAGATTTTATCAGCGGTGTCTGTTCTGTTAAATGTCGTAACGTTCTATCAAAAGACATAGAGAGAGCCCTTGCTCTTATCTTATCGACGAGATGAGGGGGAAGCCATTAGAGATTTTACCGAAATGAATTGGAATCTATCTAACTTATTCTCTGACCATTTACGTTTCTATGATAGGAACCCCGATCTTCCCCCTACCGGATTGAACAGCCATTTTCTTGAACTTTTTTCTCCGTGGCATAGTCCTTGAGCGTTACGCAAGTATCTTAGCCACGGAGAAAAAAGTTCAAGAAAATGGAAACGGAAAGCTATACCCCCCGCAAATGAAAATGCCTAGCTTCGATAAACAGAGGCACTTCTTGTGGAAAGGCCCTGGTCGGGCCTTATCGCTTTTTGGCGGGGGGTATGTGTTGTCCCTCCGGGGGATACTCCCCGCCTTCGGTGCTCATTGAACCGGGAATTTCAAGTGCGGGGAGTATAATCCAGACGGGGATAGATAAAAAAAAGAGCCTTGGAGTTCAAAACCTTTCCGCCCCAGATCGGTTTTGGCTCCAAGGCCCAAGAAGTAGCGAGGTAACACAACATGTGCCCTTTCTGCGAAGTACAGGCACTTATTGCTATGAGGTATTCAAGCTTTCACTTGAAATTGGGTAGTCCCTCACGCAAACTTTCTTTTGAAATTATCCTCCTCTTCGAAAGGAGGGTTGTTGTAGGGCTTAAGGTCAAGCCTTAAGCCCTACGTTTTGCCGGATTATATTTATCCAAGAAGGTTGAGAGCCAATGCTGGCTGCTGATTCGCCTGAGCGAGTACCGCAGCACCAGCCTGCTGAAGGATGTTGAGTCGAGTTAACTCAGCGGCTTCAGCGGCAACATCAACGTCGCGGATTCGACTTTCAGCAGCTGCGAAGTTCTCACGAGCAACTGCGAGGTTGGTGATAGCAACGTTCAAACGAGCTTCAGTCGCACCCAACGTTCCTCGAGTAGTAGCAAGCGAGGAGATAGCTGAGTTCACCGCATCAAGAGCAAGACGAGCTGCTGATTGACCAGCAAGTGCTGTTGCGCCGTTGATTGAGTAAGAAAGAGCTGATTCACCGGTTGATGCAAGACCAAGCGCCGCAAGGGTTCCTTGAACTCCTGTAAAGCTAATTCGTGAGTTCGACCCTGAGTCAAACCCAATTTGAAGAGCAACTGATGTATTACCAGAAAGAAGTGCAACTCCGTTGAACTCTGTGGTAACAGCAATACGCTCAATCTCTGAAGCAAGTGCCACAAATTCGTTAGAAAGAGCGGAACGCTGCGTTACAGAGAATACACCGTTGGCTGATTGTTCAGCGAGCTCAGCGAGACGGGAAAGCACGTTTCCGATTTCACCAAGAGCCGAGTCAGCAATAGCGATAGTAGAGATACCATCGTTTGCGTTTCGTATCGCAACAGAAGCAACTCGTTGGTCAGCACGAAGTGCATCAGCGATGGCAAGTCCCGCCGCATCATCACTCGCTCGGTTAATCCGTTGACCTGAACTAAGTCGTTCAAATGTTGTTGATAGTTTATTGGTCGACACAGAGAGACGTCTCTGAGCCTGTAGGGATGCAATGTTTGATCCTAGCGTAATAGCCATTTTGATTTTCCTCCTTGAACTACTAAATCAACACGAAGTCGATCCTTCGACTACGGGCGCTAGACCTCAGCAGCACGTATTTACCACCGATATTGATTTAGATACTTTTGACCGGCTGGGATATGTTGGAGGTCCAAGAAAGGAACCAGAACAATGCTCCACCCGCATCACACACAAATATCCAAACGGCAGGAGTGGATTTCTTCTTAAGAAAAAAATGAAGTATGAAAGTTTTTTTCGCGCTGGAATGTTAAGTAAGTTTTATTATTGTTCTTTTCTCTAGGAGATTTTTGTAGGGGTGATTTTTTGATTTTGGTTTTGTGTGGGGATTAAAGGAAATGGAAGTGGATTTTTGTTTTCCTTTATTGTTGTTGTGTTCTTCTTCTCTATCACCTTTCTTTCTCCTCCTTCTCTTCTTCATCTTCCTTATCCTACTCCTTATCTTCTTCCTGCACTTTCTCCTGCACCGACTCCTCCTCTATATCCCTTACTCAAGAATGATTCCTCGAAAACGCTTCATTGTTAAGACTTAGTAGCAACTTTCTGTTGTCGTGTTGATAAGTCGAAAGTTTGTGTGAAGGATGAGGTTTTGGTGCAGGAGGAAGATGAGGAGTAGGATAAAGATAAAGAGAGAGATGCGAGTATCCATCCAATCTAAGCAATACTCGTAATCTTCACTTCTCCCTCATTTTCTCCTTCAGCTTTCCCAAACATATGACGTACTCATAATTGTACGGAGGGTGAATATCACCTGCAGTATCGAAGAACACCAAAGGACAGCCCCAGCTTGTACGTTCTTTTTGCTCTTCATTGATAACTCCTCATTCGTACACTCGTAGTACGTAGCGAGGGAAAAAGAGTGCCTTTAGCCAATCATCTCTTTATCCCCTAAATAATAGTTCGTTTACGCATCGATCTTGCTTTGTGCGCACGTCTTGACGCGCGTTTGAGGGCTGGTCTGCACTTCGGTCAAAGGATTGACTGAGTCGAGGTCGTGTATTCACGGAGGAATATATTATGGCTATTACCTTAGGAACCAACGTAGCATCATTACAGGCACAGCGAAGGCTTGCACTTTCAAGCTCAAAGCTCGGAGCCACTTTTGAAAGACTCAGCTCAGGTCAGCGTATTAACAAAGCGAGTGACGACGCGGCAGGACTTGCCATCGCCGACTCTCTTCGTGCTGACCAACGAGTTGCATCGGTTGCGATTCGAAACGCAAACGATGGTATCTCTACTATCGCTATTGCTGACTCAGCTCTTGGTGAGATCGGAAACGTACTTTCCCGTCTCGCTGAGCTCTCTGAACAATCAGCCAACGGCGTATTCTCTAACCAACAACGTTCAGCTCTAAACAACGAGTTTATTGCTCTTGCTTCAGAGATTGAGCGTATTGCTGTCACCACCAACTTTAACGGAGTTGCGCTCCTTTCTGGGAACTCAAACGTAACACTCCAAGTCGGTTTTGACTCAGCATCTACCGCACAGATTGCATATGCAGGCGTTCAAGGAACCCTCGCGGCTCTTGGACTTGCTGCAACAAACCAATCTGCGCTCATATACTCGATTAATGCCGGCACACCAGCTCTCGCTCAGTCCGCTTCTCGACTTGCTCTTGATGCGGTTAACGGAGCGATTCAATCACTTGCTGTACAACGAGGAAACCTCGGTGCAACAGAAGCTCGATTGAACGTTGCGATTGCTAACCTCTCTGTTGCTCGTGAGAACTTCGCAGCTGCAGAAAGCCGAATTCGCGACGTTGACGTAGCTGCCGAAGCTGCTGAGTTAACTCGACTCAACATCCTTCAGCAGGCAGGTGCTGCCGTACTCGCTCAGGCGAATCAGCAGCCAAGTCTGGCTCTTTCCCTCTTGGGATAAGACCTTTCGTAGTACCTTCCTTTGGAGGTGGGTAGTTCTGGTCTTTGCCCCGTTCTATCCACCTACTGAAGGGTCAATCCATACTCGTATGGAGCGACTTTATTGCGCAATAAAAAGTAGACCCATTTGTTGGGTGCTAAATTTAGTGCCTCGCTACTTTCTTGCCCAGGTCTTACCGAGTCCGGACAATTCAGTAAGGCCTGGGTTTTTCTCCTCTTTTCCGAGGAGAAAAATCTCTGCATTTTTTCCTCAAGTAATTTTCAGCATCCGCCGTTTGCTTCTTTGTAGGCAGTAACGTGAGCGTTATTTAACGCAGAAGCGAGCGTCCAGCTGTACCCAACTCACTCCTGCAAGGCACATATCAGTAACGTTTCACATAGAAAGTAGCGGGAAAGAAATCTCTTCTTTTCCTCATTTACATAACGTCATGATCATTAGCGCCACACGCGCTTATGCGCTCGTCTGACGAGTACATACGCACTCGTGTCTAAGGAAAGACCGAGATGTGGTGCTAGGATTCACGGAGGAATACCATGGCACTAACACTAGGCAATAACATTGCGTCCCTTAAGGCTCAACGTCGGTTGGGTCTTTCATCTGATAGACTAAACAACGTCTTTGAGCGACTCAGTTCAGGTCAGAGAATTAACAAAGCGAGTGATGATGCGGCAGGTCTTGCTATCGCTGACTCTCTTCGTGCTGACCAAAGAGTTGCTGGAGTGGCGATTCGAAATGCGAACGACGGTATTTCGACTATCGCTATTGCTGACTCGGCGCTGGGTGAGATCGGAAACGTACTTTCCCGTCTTGCAGAGCTCGCAGAGCAATCAGCAAACGGCGTTTACTCCACTCAACAACGTTCGGCACTTTCGAACGAATTCATTGCACTCGCATCGGAAATTGAGCGTATTGCTGTTACTACCCAGTTCAACGGGGTAACACTACTCTCTGGATCTGCTTCAACCGTTATTCAGGTTGGATTTGATTCAGGCTCAACATCTCAGATCTCCTACCAAGGGGTTCAGGGAACTCTTGCTGCGCTTGGACTTGCAGGAAACAACCTTTCTGCTCTGACGTACTCCATCACTGGTGGCACACCTGTCCTAGCACAATCCGCTGCTCGACTTGCTCTTGATGCTGTAAACGGAGCGATTCAATCACTTGCGGTTCAAAGAGGTACTCTTGGTGCGACAGAAGCTCGACTTAACGTTGCTATCGCCAACCTTTCGGTTGCTCGTGAAAACTTCGCAGCTGCTGAAAGCCGAATCCGCGACGTTGATGTTGCAGCGGAATCTGCAGAACTTACCCGGTTGAACATTCTTCAACAGGCTGGTGCTGCGGTTCTTGCTCAGGCGAACCAGATACCACAGCTTGCCCTATCGTTGATAGGATAAACCTTAACGGGTTTGTAAGGTGATTTGTCACCTCGTCAATCTCAATAATCCCATCGGGTGTCAGGCATGACACTATGGTGGAGGCTTGGCACCCGAATTGGGGTTTAGCTGCGACGAGGGGAGAAAGTGCCTTACATCGATTGCCCAGTAGGGTGCTCGCTCTTCATATCGAGCACCCCGCTACTTTCTCGTCCAGGTTTGGCTAGCAAGCCACTGGCTGAACCTGGGCACTTATTTTCTTTTCTTTGGAAAACGGAACTAAGTGCTAAAAACGAGATGCTGAATCGATGTTAGCACTGTCGGTGGTATCAGTAGTATGGTGATCTATTTGGAAGAATTCTATGTCACAGCGATGGCAGCCAAACTTGGTAAGTACACGAATACTTAAGGGAGCGGAAGCTAATGTGGCAAAGAAGGCTATCTCTGAGAATGAGAATCCAAGCGATCCACCAAAAAGAATTGCTACGCTTGCAAAGAGGACCATCGTTGGCCACTCACTGAGCGTAAAGAGAAGAGCTCGCCATGTGGAGAGCGTCTCAGAAGTACGGCATTTGGGGCAACAGATCTCAGATGACACTCTCAACTCCTTAAACAAGACAAAGTCGTTTAGGGACGTTATGTGAGTATCACGATTAGATGTTGCATACCTTACGTGCGGCTCACAAGCACCGCTGCTGCCATAGCCCCAGCAGCACAAACACTGATAACGGCCTTGTCTTTACCGCTTCGTTGGAGCTCATTGACCGAAGCAAGCAGGAGCCGTCCACCAGTAGCCGCAAAGGGGTGACCCAAGGCTATTGAGCCTCCGTTGACGTTAATCTTCTCTTCTGGAATCGCGCCAATCGGCTTCATGTCGGGATACTTGTTCCAGCCGTTTTCCCATGCCATGCGATTGCAGATTACCTGAGCAGCAAAAGCTTCATGTATCTCAAAAAGGTCTATATCTGAAACACCCAATCCTCGCTTATGGAGAAGCTTTGGCACAGCTGTGCCAGGAGCCATAAGAAGGCCGTGATTTGGATCAACGGCAGTAAATTCAATACCATCAATATAGCCAAGTATCTTTCGCCCACTCGCTTTGGCTTTTTCCTCGGACATAAGACATACGGCGGATGCCCCATCTGTCAGTGCGCTTGAGTTTCCGGCTGTCAATGTCCCTGCCTCACTACGATCAAAAACAGGTCGCAATGAAGCTAATTTCTCAAGAGTAGTACTCTCACGGATAATGTTGTCTTGATCGACTCCACCAATAGGCTCAATTTCTTGGGCTAGATAACCTTCCCTTTGTGCTTTTGCCCCATTTTGATGACTTGTAAATGCGATCTTATCCTGTGCTTCTCTGGCCACAGAAAAATCTTTCGCCATCATCTCACAGTGCTGGCCCATCGTTTTCCCAGTTGAGGGCTCCTTCGGACTTGGGGGCTGGGGGAGAAGAAAACCGGGGCGAAATTTGGCAAGTTGAGAGAGCCTTGCTCCCATTGTCCTGGCGCTAAAGAGCTGAAGAAAGAAGAGCTCAGCTTTCTTCTGAAAAGTGAGTGTCGGTTGTGACATTGATTCTGAGCCACCTGCTAGACCACACTGCAATCTTCCGCTCTGTATTCCTTCAGAGATTATATTGGCGGCAACGAGACCACTAATACAGTTGTTCGAAATAAAATGTGCACCAACCGTTTGTGGAAGAGATGAACGAAGCACAAGCTCACGCGCAGCATTTGGGGTACGAGGATCAAGAAGAACAGTACTAAAAGCGACTTCGTCTATCTCGTCGCCGGCAAGCTCGAGGCGTTTTACAGTGCCTTCAACAACATGCTTTCCGAGATCAAGAAAGGAATAGCGGGCGAGCTTGGTGCCAGCTTTCGTAAAAGGGGTACGACATCCACCAATAATTGCAACACGTGTCATAACTGGAGACCTTCTTCAAATCACAAAACGCTCTTAACCCTGACTTTAATCTTGAGCTTGAGCGAGGCTTTTTAGGTCAAGCTCAAGATTAAGGTCAGGATCAAGACTCTCCGACGATACTCTATGACCCTACTTCTCACAAGAAAAAGGAAGGAACCCAAAGAAGGTCTCTACATCAATGTTCGACCCACAAACAACCACTCCTACCCTACGACCAATACACCGTTCTCGAAGTGGGCCAAGAAGCGCTGCCGTAGCAGCAGCACCAGCAGGTTCTACGGCAAGCTTCCCCTCTTCAAAGAGAATTCGCATGGCTTGCACAATCTCCTGCTCTTCAACAAGCACCACACCATCGAGATACTTCTGGCAAACAGCAAAACTATACGACTCAGCTTTCGGCGAGCAGAGTGAATCAGCAATACTCTTTGGGGGGGGGTGAAGGACAATGGCTCTTCCCTGCTCGATTGATAGCTGCATTGAGTTTGCTCCCACTGGCTCGACACCATACACCTCGCAATTTGAATTGGCTTCCTTAATGGCACAGGCCACACCAGAAGCTAACCCACCTCCACCAATTGGAACGATGACAACATCAAGGCTCGGAACCTGGTCGAGAAATTCTAAACCAAGGGTACCGGCCCCAAGAGTAATTGCAGGACTTTCAAATGGGTGCATAACGGTGCGCCCCTCTTGCTCAGCAACGCGGTGCATCTCATCAAGTATCTGTGAGATGCAATCAACAACAACCATTTCAGCTCCAATGCGATCAATGGCTTTGCGACGAAACAAGTTCATCGCTTGTGGAACAATTATTTTGGCATCAACTCCAGCATTTTTTGCTGCAAGTGCAACCGCAATACCGTGATTCCCTCCTGTGCCAGCTACTACACCTGCTTGCTTCTCTTTAGTGCTCATCTGATCAATCACGCTCAAAGCACCTCGGTACTTAAAAGAGCCTGATTTTTGAAAGAGCTCTAGCTTCCAGAAAACTTCTGTATCTTTACTAAGAAGTCTGTTTTTTAACGGAGTACGCCACTGTTGGATCGGGGTTCGTATTATCCGCCCCTCGAGTTTTTGGTGTTGTCTTCGAAAATCACTCTCAGTTGGAAAGCTATAATGAGCCATGAGTATGCTTCCTTGCTATTGACATATGCGTCTAATTTAGACTATATTGTAAATCCAGTCAAGGAGACACCATGAAACAGGCTCTGAAAAACATGCTGCCCTTTGCCGAAGGAGTAGCAAAACTTATGCACCCTTTTGCTGAGGTCGTTCTACACGATCTAAAAAAAGACTGCATTGAAGCAATATTTAATCCATTTTCACAACGTGAAGTCGGCGACGATTCTTACCTCGAACGAATAACATTCACCGAGAGAGACTCCGTGATTGGCCCCTATGAGAAAATGAATTGGGACGGTCGAAAATTGAAGTGTGTCAGCATTGTCATCCGAAGCGAGAGTTCCAAGGTTGAAGGATTTGTGTGCATTAATCTTGATGTCTCTCATTTTGACCAGCTTCAAAATGTTCTTCAAAGTTTTCTTGGTAACAACGCAGCTATGAGCGACGAAGAACAGATGCTCTTTAAAGACGATCTCTATGAAAAGATTAATTCTTTTGTACAAAGATACTGTCGTGAGCACCACCTATCACTCAGTGCGCTCGCCCGAGAAGACAAACAAAGCCTCGTATACCTCCTGGAAGAGGAAGGCGCCTTCGAACAAAAAAACGCAGCAACGTATATTGGACGCGTGCTCGGGGTCTCAAGAGCTACCGTTTATAACTATTTAAAAGAGGGATAGGGAGAAAATATGAAATTTTGGCAAGTTGATTCCTTTTCAGACAAACCATTTCGAGGCAATCCTGCAGCGGTACTCATACTCAATGAAGATCTCTCGGATGAGATGAAACAAAATATCGCGCTCGAAATGAGCCTCTCAGAGACAGCTTTTGTTCTTCAAAAGGGAGATTCTCTCTCGCTTCGTTGGTTTACTCCCAACACAGAAGTAGATCTTTGCGGTCATGCGACACTTGCCGCTGCCCACATCCTCTGGAGTGAGGGCTTTTGCACTGAGGAGCAGATCACCTTCCAGAGTAAAAGTGGATCGCTCAATGTATCCAAGTCATCTTCTGGATACACTCTCGACTTTCCCCTTCAACCCCCAACAGAGACTATCACACAAAAAGAGAGGCTCTCTGTAATCCTAGGAACACCACCAGTTTATGTGGGTACCAACGGGCATGACTGCGTTGCCGTTATCGAGTCAGAGGATCTCTTGCGAACCTTGACCCCAAGCATCGAGCTCATAAAAGAACTCCCGGAGCGGGGATTACTTGTAACAGCTCAAAGCAATGAGCCATCGTATGATTATATCTATAGAGGCTTCTTCCCCAAACTCGATATCTCAGAAGATCCTGTGACCGGTTCTGCTCATACGCTACTTGGACCATACTGGTCCGACAAACTCGGAAAGACTTCAATGAGGGCCTATCAAGCCTCTTCGAGGGGCGGAGAGCTTACTGTGGAAGTAACCGGAACTCGAGTTTGTATCTCTGGAAGGGCGATTACCACGCTTCGAGGAGATATTCTTGAAATATAAAGAGAGAGCCAACAAGCTACTTTTACCCACATGCTCACTATCGACCATAAAAACTGGTAGTAGGTAATAATGAGAAGGCTCAGAAAACATCCTGTTTCCAGAGTAATTCTAAGGCCTTCCCCGCTCTCACCACAATCCGAGGCACTCACTGCCGAATAAACTGAAGCATAAGATTCTAAAGGTTCGATATGTACATAAGACACATTTAAGGTTCTGAGAGTAGGCACCGTTCCGTTGCTGGCCCATAACAAGAGGGACCTTTCATTTATTTACTTATGTTTTCCAATAGAGGTTTTCATGACATGTAATTGTTTCTCACTGCTTCTTTCAGGTCTTCTCCTGTCCTTACCGTTGTTCTCATCTGCCGTCAGTGCTGATGACTCAGATATCTCATCTTTCTCAGCTAATGATGAGATTGAAGACCCATCTCCCTTTGTTGACAAGAAACGTTGGGGAAGAGAATTGGCGTATCAACTAAAGCAGAGGATACCGTCAGATGTGAACGTAACCTGCCTCAAGTTAGATTTTACGTTCTCCATGAGCGCCGAAGAGGAGGAGGCCCTTCTCGACTTTACACCTTCTACTCTCTCAGTAGTACGAGCAGGCAACTACTTCTGTTTAGTGAGATAAGAGTGTTTCTGAACTCTTCATAGTGCTCGTCGCTTTTTAAGCATGTATCTTCAATCGTCCCTAAGATACTTCGTAGTGCATCACCGAGGTTAAGGAGAGAGGTCAAGTATGAGAAGACATTACAGTTTTTCTTAAGCGTTTCCTTACAAAAGAAAAAAAAGCTCCGAACTCTCTTTCTACATGACAAAGGTAAGGGCCACTGGTGAGACATGTAGGACGGTTGGGGGTCTAAGAGAGTCCGGAGCGCATACGAGTTGAGTGTTGGTATACAATCCTCTTCTTGTTACGGAAGAAGATTAAGCTGCAAACATTTCCACTTGCTTATCCTGTAAATGCCGACGTTCAGGTTCACGGAGCTTTTCTGGCGCAAGCCGCTCTATGGCCTGAAGTAACGGAGCCGCCGTATCAGGGCGAAGCCAGTGAAATTTCCGGTCTTCTGCCAACTTCTTCGCAAGAGAAGTTCCCCTGATACGACGTTCCGTTGTATCCGCACCGTCTGTCAGAGCACGGACATATACATGGTCTGCATTTTCAACAAGGATTTCCGCAAAATTTGTTGCATCCGCTTTCCAGTCACCATACGGAAGTACGGGACTGACCTGGATGTTTGTCTCAATGCCAAAGCGCCTGAGAGCTCTCGCTGTTTTGAGCCGTTCTTCTACTCTTGGTAGTCCAGGAGTATAACGGCTCACTGCTTCATCACACGGAGTTTCAAGGCCGATTGTGACAGAGCAATTCTTACCAAGACGCTTGAACACAGGCATCGCAATCACAATCAGTGGCGAACGGGTCTGTACATGGAGCATCCCGGGAGTGTACCGCTGAAAGAGTTCAAGAAAGCGCATGCTTGAATCGAACTTTCCTTCAAATGGAAAAAACGGGTCAGTCGTAGTACCGAGGTACATTGTTGCCGTACGAAGAAGCCCTTGCCGCGACAAACGCATGAGGTGTCTCTCTAGTTCGTGCAGTGGATTTTGCTTGTGCAACGTATATCGGCTACGGAGCCTGACAACTTCGGAGTCATCTCGGACTCGAAGATTATAGAAGTCTCGGGGGTCGTGGCCTTTTGGCAACTTATGCTGTCCAAAAGCTATCCCGCTCTGAAAGATGTCGACCGTGAAGATGAGTTGGGACTTTGGTGAGAGATTAATCGGCTGAGTTGGCGTGTTGTCCGTGTTCATATGTCTATCCCTCTTTAAAAATCTCAAGGAGCCTCTTCTCCTTGCGTGAAAAACCTCTACAACAGTTACGACCACTCACTCATCAGTCTTGCTTTAACTGACTTAAACTTTAGACGCACGAACCCTTCAAAAGGTTCAACTAACTTAAAGTAATTTGATGTGGGAACTCGAAAAGAACAAATAACCTACTGCAATTAAATGAGAAAAAGACCAAAAAGAATTGTGTCACATACGAAAACCGAAAGAAGTAACGACGTTCTATTGGCGAGGATCGATTTCTGACCTCCGTATTTACACCACAGGTAAGGTAGGTGATAATCACGTTCCTGCTCGAACCTCTGACATGTATCTTACAGATAGTGGCTCACGAAGTTTTGCAAGCAGAGATATCACACATAAACCATTAGAAGGAGCCAACCAGATGGCTGGAAACGTAACAGAAATCTCAGACGATAGTTTTGAACAGGAAGTACTCAGCTCTGACATTCCTGTGCTTATTGATTTTTGGGCACCGTGGTGTGGTCCATGCAAGAGCATTGCCCCTATCTTAGACGAACTCTCGAGTGAATATGAGGGAAAGCTTAAAATCGTTAAACTCAATGTTGACGATAACCCTACTACCCCAACAAAGTACTCTGTACGTGGAATTCCTAACCTTGTCTTTTTCAAGGGCGGGCAGGTTGTTGAGCAAATTGTAGGCGCTGTTCCAAAAGAGCAACTTTCTTCTGCTATCGATAAGCTCGTTTAGGCTTATTTTTCTATAACCAACACCTCCTCTTTTCACTTGGGGCACTGAGGAGGTGCCTACTAACGTAGAGTAGTCTTATATGGTCCAAAGAGGTGATACTGGGGAAGAAACGCAAGGCCGTTCTTACAAAGTATCTACTGGACTAAGAGAGCAAGAGCACTCTCCTTCTACTCAACGATCGCGCCCCTTAGCAACGAAGCCAAAAAATCATCGATCAAAACCTTCCCTGCCGTATATTATGCAAGCCGATCAATTGCTCGAAGCAACATCCCCGGACGAGCGCGAGTTCCTCCGCAACTCTCTGCGCGAAGCAGTATCCTACTTCCTTCACCAAGACCAATCTGTCTACCTCGAAGGTCTTGGTATCCTCGCTCCACAACAACGAGAAGAGCAGCGAGCTGAAATTTGGGAAGAAAAGATGGCCTGTCGCACCGAAACGTACCGGTCATTTACTTTTGAAAAGTGTTCAGAATTGACACGCTACCATTTTGATAGATATCCAAAACTGATCGAGACAAAACGACTAGCCGCAAAGGCGCGCCTCTCTCTTCCTCTTCACCTACAAATCCGCTGGTCGAAGAACCAATGTGCGACATTCCTCCGCACACTCATCCGTGGCATTCGAGACGAGGTTGTTGTTGACGGGTGCTCTCAGCAGCTTGGAGAACTCGGTGCTCTCTTTGCACTACACAATAGACAAGGGGCAAACATAAAAGACTGGTTTGCCGGTGCTGATATAGTACTCTCTCCTGGCTCAAACGAGCTTATTGATGCTGGTGACTATAGGCTCTTCCAACGACCAGTACTTCAAACAGCCTACGAAATTTTCGAGGCTCACTACGGCAAACCAGTCATTGATCTTGAAATAGATCTTCAGTCAAAACTCACCGAGATGGGATACGAGACCGCCGAATTCGAGAAGCAATTCAGTAAAGAACAACAAAGCTTACGCATCACTGGCTTTGAAACAACTGATAATCACGGTTCATATCTCTTTTGTTCTGATGGCCTACGAAGATTCGGGCTCGAATCAAGCGGAAAAGAGGCGATGGGCTGCGAGCTCACATTCCAGCTCCGTCCGACAGCATCAGCGCCAAACCTCCTCGATCTCGATTCACACGACCTCGTCTCTACGGCTTTTACCCTTGGATGGATACTCATTCAGAGCAGTAAAAGGGGCGTCGCTCCTGCAGCTGTAGCTATGCGGCATGAAGCTGGCCTGTTCAACTCAACGAAGAGCTCGCTGAAGGGAATTGTAACAACAAAACTCACAAGCGCGAGCCTCCCTCAACTCTCTGAAGAAGGGCCTTTTTTCTATACAAACCTCGTTGGAGTAACCGACGATGAGATGAAGCTCGCCGAAGTATTCCACGCTGAGCGTTTGCTTGCGCTCCTTAAGCTAAAGAAGTTTGATCAGGTGACCCCACTCGATCGCTCTTCGATTATGACGCGATCGCAGATGATGCGGGAATTTGCGCACTAATAGCGACACAACCACAAAGTCACAGAACCACACGATCATACGATCTAGGCTCCTGCCTTTGACTCCGACCTTGCTTCCGCCCCTATCCACTACTCCCTCGGAAAAGTTTTGCACAGTCAAACGTCTATCTGCACTCACTCGAGCAAGCTTAGGAAGACTCGAGGCTCGGGCTAAAGCATAAAAACACTGAACCGCAAAGACACCAAGGCACAAAGAAGGCTCTCCTCAGTTCCCCTTTCGCGTCTTAGCGCCTTGGCGGTTCAAAATACAGACAAGAAGCCCCAGCAACACACGAGACTCTTACCAGAGAAATCGAAATCTAAAACAGCACCCCCTTATCGACGAGTACACCAAAGGGCTTTTTCTCCATCAAAAACGAATCCCATAAAGAAGAAGTATCGACAGCGATCCGAACGCCAGCTCGGCTCTCAGAAAAAAAGAAACCAAATGCACGGTCCCACATTTCACGTGTATCTCGATCAAAAGAGAAGCCTAACTGCTCCTCAAGTTGTACGCGAAGCATCTTGGCGCCTGGTGCTGTAGCAACACCTCCCCATTTATCATGGGTTGGGATACTCACTCGCTCCGTAAAGTCACGGGCAATATCTCGAAATGGAGGATAAAAAAGAACGGCTTCTGAATAGAGCCACGTTGAGAGGACAAAAGAGAAAAGAAGCTTTCCAGCTACCTGAATCATAGAAAACGCCTAAAAAAACCAAGCCGTAGTTACAAAAAATAAATACGGACAACAACAAAACCTCTACGAAAAAACCCTATAGATTACAGTATACCATGCACACAATCCTTAAAACAGCGTGTTAAGAGACTAAAACAATTGGCGTTTTTTCTCACCTAAGGCAGAATAGGCTTTAAGTTTCGTAGGAGCACATCCGACTAAATGTACTATAGGGGTGGAGAATCGTCGCCCACGAGCTATAAGGGAAATCCCTCATGTCGCATCATATGGTCAAATACGACGCTTTAATAATCGATCCAGATCTCGATCGGCGTATGCGCTTAAAAAGCGCTACCACCTCAGTTGTGCAATTTAGCAAAGTAAACCTAGTGGGATCACTCGAAGATGCGACTGGCTCGTTTTCAGGTGGAAGAAAATGCGATATTGCTTTCATCACTTCTCAGTTTGACCAAGCCGACATCACCACCTTCATCAAAGAAGCGAAAGATCAAGAAGCAAGCCAGGATGCTGCTTTTGTTCTGGTTCTTCAGACCAAAGATCAAGAGAGCTCTACTGTTGCATCCAATGTTATGATCGGTGCTGATGGCTTCCTGTTTGAGCCCTACTCAGTTGACCAGCTCGTTGAAATCACCGAGCTTGCTGCAAAAGTGAAAGCTGAACGTTCTCTTAACCGCGAAGAAGCCGCATTAAAGTTTCTCCTCAACGACATCATACAACAAATAGATATGATCGCTTACCTGAAGTCTGTCGGATATGATGTTGGACGTGGACTGCGACGGTTTAAACAGATGTGTAAGGTACTGGGCACCCTTGAAGGTGAATCTCTCGATCTCTACTATCGCCTTGCTGTTGATACCTTTGAAGCTGCACCTTTTCCTAAAAAACTCCATCAAGATAACTACAAAGGTGCCAGCAAAAGAGTTAAAGAACGTATGGAAAAGAAGCTCCTTGCTAAGCTCGAAGAGGGGTTAGTGGAAGACGAGGGTGGTGCCGAATAGCTCAACACTGAAGAACTATCTTACCAAAATGGTCTCCTTGCTCTAATCTCTTTAACTGCTCAATGCCCTGCTCAAGGGGAGCAACGGTATCAACTATGACAGAGATGCCCTGGTGTTCTAGAAATGTCATTGCGTCCCGAAAGTCTTGTGGACTTCCCATAGTGGAACCGACAAGTGAGATCTGTTTTGTGAAAATAAAACGGTTATCAATAATGAGCTCATGACCACTCGTATTTCCTACCGTAACGACAGTGCCTCCTCGAGTAACTGCTTTTAAGCTTTGAACAATAGTTGCTTGTCCAACATTATCAACAACAACATCTACTCCTCTCCCTTGCGTCAAACTGAGAACCTCTCTACTCCACTGGGGTACCTCTCGATAATTGATGGTATGGGAAGCTCCAAGCTCTACTGCTCGCTCGGCTTTTTCTTGAGAGCCAGCAAGCACAATAACATGAGCACCAACCGCAGATGCAATCTGTGTTGTAAGAGAGTTCACTCCCCCTCCAGAACCAACAACAAGGACAGACTGACCTGCATGAAGCTTGGCTGAATGAAATAACATTTTCCATACCGTCGTACCGACAAGCAGCGGAGCGGCTCCTTGCTCAAAAGAAACATCATCCGAGAGCAAAAAAAGGTTTGAAAGAGGAACGACGGCATATTCAGCTAGCCCTCCTGGCACCTGCTCTCCAAAAACTTGGTACCCAGGACTCATGCTATGACGTCCCGTACGTGTCCACTCATCATCAAGTGTAGAAATACCTGGATCAATGACTACTCGATCCCCAGGACGAAAAGAGCTCTCTCCACAAACCGTCACGACTTCTCCTGACACATCACTTCCGCCAATATGAGGCAAGGCGAGATTTAATCCCTTCCACCCTCTTCGCACCCATATATCTAAGTGGTTGAGCGCGACTGCCTTAACACGCACAAGCGCTTGTCCCTGTCTAGGCTCAGGCATTGGAAGATCACCATACTGGAGCACAGAAGCATCTCCGTGAGCTTCAAAGTAAATTGCTTTCATGAATTTCTCCTCAATCGAAAAAACATCCATCCACTACGTTCCCGTTCGCTTTCAAGGTGCCATCTTGGTTCTCGAAACGCCCCTAAGATCTGCCCTCGTTCTTTTTGTTGAATCCCAGAAAGAAGAAGCGCTTTTCCCGGCGCAAGCTGCTGGTAAAAACCGCCTTCATTTTGACACAATATCTCAGTATAAACGTTTGCAATAATCAAATCATATCTTGTTGAAGAAGGGGTATAGAGCTCCGCTCTCATTTCTATTGAGTCTTGCACGCCGTTGAGTGTGAAATTCACTTCAGCATTCTCACAGGCATCTCTATCATACTCAATGGCACAGACTTGGGCGTTAAAGTGTTTTACGGCAGCAACCGACAAAATACCACTTCCGGCACCTACATCAAGAACAGAGCTTGGAACATCGGGGAGTTTTTGAAGCTCTTCTATCATCATGTGGGTTGTAGCATGGTGGCCTGTACCAAATCCCATGCCTACATAAAGAAAGAGATCTCTCGCTTCTCGCTTCTCTGGAAGACGGGCGCTATGGAGTGGCACAACGCGGATATCACCTAAGATAAGAGGCTCAAGGAGTTCTTCACACTGAATTGTCCAGTTTTGATCTTCACCAATCTCTTCATTGGTGAGTTGTAAGTCGTTTTGGGCAAGTATTTTCGAAAAATCCTCTCTTAATGGCTCAAAATGACTTGTCTCGACATAGAGTCGTATTTCGCTCTCGCTTACTTCTTCAGCTCCAAGCACTCCGAAATCACTATAAACATCGAGGAGCTCTAAAATGTTAGCCCCACAAACGGTCAAGATTTTCCAACTCATCAATATTCTCCACCAACAAGAACTTCACGCAGATCCGCAATCCTTCGTACGTAGCTTGCTCTCTGAGACGGCTCAAGAGTACGATACTCCGAAAAAAGATCAAAAGAGATCTCATCAGGGGCTCTCTTATGGGAAGGAAAAAATTCAAGTTGCAACCTCCGCCGAAAAAGATCCTCAACGACCTCACACTGATCGACTCGAAAGATCATCTCCGCCTCTCCACGCAAGAGCCCTGGAGTGGCTAGCTCATACAAAGCACGGTCTTCTTCAAAGTGCTGAACCCTCGCGCCAAGTCGACGTATTGTTTCATCACATACATGTTGAGCGATACGATACTCCTTGCACCGTGCTTCGAAGCGCCTGACGTGCTCTTGAAGATTCTCAGCTCCAGGATAACAGACACCACATAGAGAACGAGCGGGAGCTTGAGCCCCGAGTGTATTTTGAATGATACGAAATCCGTCTTCTGCCGTAAGAGCAGAAGTTGTGAACTTCCCTCCGATCAGAGACAACATGCCATTGTCCCAAATCCATTGGTGGCGACGAGACACTTCACTGAGTGGACTATCTTTCTTTTGCAAAAAGAGTGTTCGTATTCCAGCAAAAGCATACGACAGTGATTTTTGAGTTAATGCCGTATGAGGAAGATCTCGCTCAAGACGTGTAAGCACTTCATGTATCTCCTCTCCTGTTGGCTGAGGATCCCAATCGACGTCATCCGTAGGGGCTTCGGTCGTACCCACTAAAGTTCCAGCAAAGTGTGGCCAAACAAAATAATAACGAGCTCGACCATCAAGAGGTAAAAAGAGTGCGGGTCCATCCCAAGGCACGTCAAAAAGAAGGTGTACCCCCCTGCTATATCGAATCTGAGGAGCAAAACTTGCAGGGGATGGTTGTGCTGCAAAAGGAACCCAGGGACCAGCACAATTGACGACAACTTTGGCGCGTGATGTATGCTCTGTATTACGTAACGTATCTTTCCAGCTCACTACTGTGTAATCACTTTCAGGCAACACCTGCTCACACTGAGCATAGTTTAAGCAGTGTGCTCCAAACATCCGCGCAGATAGGATATTTTCTTGAACGATCCGGATGTCATCAAGAATCCCATCATAGTATGTAAACCACCCGTTTACTCGTCGAGCGAAAAGAGAGGTGAACGATTCTTTCGCTTTTGGTGCTGTCGTCCAAAAACTTTTTCTGATAGGACACCGGGCAAATCTATCATAGAGCCACAAACCGAGCTTAAGCTTGATTCGAAAAAACGGTTCTCCTTCAAAAACAGGAATAGAAAAGGGATAAGGATATACAAGATGTGGGGCAACCTGATAGAGCTCCTCTCTCGCCTGAATCCCTTCAAAAACTTGCTTAAAATCAAAGAGCTCCAAGTAACGGAGACCACCGTGAGCCATCTTTGAACTACGACTAGAAGTCCCCGAGGCGTAATCTTGAGCCTCTAAGAGCGCAACGCGCAATCCATTATAAGAGGCAAGTCGAGCAAGAGACGCTCCATGTATACCCCCACCAATAATCAGTAGATCAAATGGATGCTCAGTCTGGGAAAGGTGTGAGACCTCCTCTCCTCGGTTGAGAAAGGAGGAGAAATACGAACCACTCATCACTTAGCAACGTCTTCAATTGTTACCTTCGTAATTCTATTGCTTTTGGCATTATTTTTGGGGAATTGCACCTGCCATGTTCCAGAAGAAACGTTATGAAAGAGTACAGAGGTACCCGACGGTTCCCCAACGACCTGCGGCACAACACCGTCTCTATTCATAAGCACTGCATTCCTGAGGCCTTTGTCTTGTTGAAACCGAATACGGATAAGCTGAGGAGCTGATACTTTTTTTACTGCTCGGGTAAGGCCGAGGGGGTCTAGGATGCGGATTTCACCGGCGAAGGTCAGCGCTGGGATGAAAAATGAGAGGAGGAGGAAGAAAAAGAGTGTCCGTAAGCGGGTCATAGTGGGTAATCCTCTATCGGGTCTAGTGTCACTTCAAAAAAGTTTTTTCATTTCGTGAAAACCTTATTTTGAAATGACACTAGCCAGCTGTATTGTCCCTCCGGGGGTTTTCGCCATTCGGCGAAAAAGTGTTCCTCCCCGTTAGGTGAAAAAACTTTTTTGTCGGAACACTAGTTAGGAGAAGTATAACATGAATGAGGGAGCTGGAGGAGTGGAGGATGGGCCCTCCGTAAGCCTAGGAAGTTGATGTTCTTAGTTTTGTTCAAATCTAAAAAATAAATGAGAACAATCAATCTCAGTCCAAACCCCATTCTCCAGATTCTCTGTCGTAGTCTATTTTCCTGGTCCTGGCCTTGGTCCACAGTCCAATGGAGTAGCGACCAAGGCCAGGACCAGGAAAATAGACTACGACAGAGAATCTGGACACGGACTGGGAGAGAGTATGGACTTGTGTACCGAGCAATTACCAGTTAGGGATATGTGATCCTTTACCTCCTACCCTAACCCGATATCCCCCCGATACTGGCACCCATCAAACGAGATCAACTCACAGGCTTGATACGTTTGCAAACGCGCATTTTCAAGTGTATCGCCAAGCGAAGTAACTGAGAGAACCCTTCCTCCTCCCGTTACGAGTTCTCCAGAGGGGTTCAGAGTTGTTCCAGCATGAAAAACAACACAACTTGCATTTGCTTCAGCTGTTTCAATACCTGTAATGACATCCCCTTTATGAGAACTTTGAGGGTATCCCTTTGAGGCAAGGGTGACACAAACAGCACTTTCAGAAATCCACTGAGTCTGAGGGATATCGTCAGCTCCACTCGCTAGGGGGTAAAGAATATCGAAAAGATCACTTTTAAGACGTCTGAGAATAACTTGCGTTTCAGGATCACCGAGGCGCGCATTGAACTCAATGACGTTGATTTCACCTTGAGAACCAACCATCAATCCAGCATAGAGGAAGCCACAAAAAGGAGTGTTTCTCTTTCTCAGCTCAGCAAGCACCGGCTCAATAACTCTCGAGAGCACCTCCTGTTCTTGGGCAGCATTCATTCTCGGAGTCGGAGAAACAGTTCCCATACCACCGGTATTTGGACCCTGATCGTCATCAAAGATACGCTTGTAATCGTGGGAAGTTGCAAGAGGAACAACACGCGTTCCATCTGTTGCAACAATATATGAGACTTCGACTCCTGAGAGCATCTCTTCAATCACAACCTCGGCAGAATCAAGAGCAGAGAAGACCTGGCTAATACCCTCTTTTGCCTCGTCTTGTGTTTGACAGACAAAGACCCCTTTTCCAGCAGCAAGGCCGTCAGCTTTGACAACAATCGGGGCTCCCTCTTGCTCTACGTAAGCAAGAGCATCTTGCTCTGAGGAAAAACGTTTATATGAGGCCGTAGGCACTCCTGCAGTATGCATAATCTCTTTTGCATACGCTTTTGAGCTCTCCATCCGGGACGCATCTTTGGTTGGGCCAAACGTTATAATCCCTGCTTTGGTAAGTTCATCAACGAGACCAAGAGTGAGAGGATATTCTGGTCCAACAACAACGAGATCAATACCTTTCTCGATGCATACTCCCTTGATCCCTTCAATATCATCAACAGCCAGAGACAGATTCTCTCCAACATTCGCCATTCCGGGATTACCAGGGGCATTATAGATTTCCGTAACGTGTTTGCTCTGAGCAAGCTTCCAAGAGATAGCATGCTCTCTACCACCGGAACCAACGACAAGGACTTTCATCTTACACTCCCCTAGGCTCCGTCTAAAAAACTTTCACCTACGGGAAGAGGAGCACTTTTCGCTGAACAGCGAAACCCCCCGGAGGGATAATACAGCTGGCTAGTGTCGAAAATGTCTATCCGAGACAAACAATAAACTTACTCCCAGTTGATTGGCACGTTCGATAATCTCTTCGTCCTTTTTCGCGCCACTTGGAACGACAATAGCTGTTACGCCTGCCCCAGCAAGTAGCTCAAGAGCGTCCGGAAATGGGAAAAAGGCATCAGAGGCAGCCACAGCTCCTTGAAGATCGTGTGAATGCACCGCAGCTTTATGCAGAGCAACTTCAACTGCATCAACCCGGCTCATTTGCCCCGCACCAGTTGCGAGGAGACAACCATTTTTGGCCACAACAATAGCATTTGATTTAACGTGAGTGCACAACGTCCAAGCAAATTGCAGATCACGCTTCTCTGTATCAGTCGCGGAACGCTCAGAGACGAGAGAGGCTTCCTCAATCGAAGAGACGCCGGCATCAACTTCTTGAATGAGCATGCCACTGACCAGCTCTCGCATCTCAGTTTGAGACGACTTATTGATATCAATTTGTAGTACACGTAAGTTCTTTTTCTTTTGCAACCGAGCAAGAGCATCTTGCGCGTACGAAGGAGCAAGAACTATCTCAGCAAAGTCGGCAGCCATCTCCTCGGCTACATCAAGGGTTACCTCACGGTTACACGCGATGATCCCCCCAAAGTGACTGCGAGGATCACTTGTTTTTGCAGCAAGGAGCGCTTCACGCAACGAATCACGAGTTGCAGCACCGCATGGATTGAGATGTTTTAAAATAATGGCCGTAGGGGCAGCATCACGAAAACAGTGGATCATTCGCCAGGCAGCGTCAAAATCGAGAAAATTGTTGTATGAGAGCTCTTTTCCATTGTGTTGTGACCAGCCAAGCTCTGTTTCTCCTTGAGGAAGATAGTAAGCCGCTGATTGCTTAGGATTTTCACCGTAGCGAAGAGCTTGCCTTTTTTCGAGCACTACACCAGAGAGAGGAGCGAGCCGAGAAGGAATCTCTTCATCAAGAAGTGGAAGCTGCCCTTCGCTTTCAAATGTTTCAGAGGAAACTCGAGAAAAGTAATTGGCAATTGAGAGATTATACCGAGCAAGCTGTGAGAAGACTTTTTGCGCGAGACGTAAACGGAGTCCCATGCTGTCCTGTTCACTCTTAGCCGCTAGGGCATCAAGGACCGCAGCATAATCGCAAGGATCACTTACAGCATAGAGAGTGTCCATATTCTTGGCTGCAGAACGTAGCATAGTCGGACCACCAATATCGATCAGTTCTACCATCTTCTTCGGGGAAGCAGCTGTTTCCGTTCCGAGGTGTTGCTCAAATGGGTAGAGGTTAATCGCCACAATATCAATAGGCACAATGCCATCTTCTTCGAGCTGACGCATATGGTCTGCATCGTTGCGACGCGCTAGGAGGCCTGCGTGAATTTTCGGATGGAGAGTCTTTACTCGACCATCTAAGATCTCTTTTTGGCCAGTATATTCTTCAACAGATACAATGGGAACACCATTCTCTTGAAGGATCTTGCCTGTTCCGCCAGTAGTGAGAATTTCAAAACCAAGCTCAGTAAGAGCACGTGCAAAATCAACGACTCCTGTCTTGTCAGAGACGCTTATCAAAGCAAATCGCTTCATGATGGTTTAGCCTTAGAACGAGGGAAAAGTACGCCTCTTTGATACCGAAGGGGGAACGTAAAAGCAAGGGGAAGCGTTATTCAGCGGAAGGAATAGTGCGAATCTCTTGGAGCTGGGAGAGCTCTGCTTCTACTATCTCAAGCTCAGAGCTTAGTTCCATTTTTTTGGCTTCTTTCTGCTCACTATCTCCGTGCATGAGCACTTTGGCATAGTCGAGGCGTTGGCGAGCACGGACAAGCTGCTCTTCAAGTTTATCACGCTCGAGAGCCAGTTCCGTAATGCGATGATCAGCAACACCAACTTCTTGATCGATTGCTTCACGTACATCAAGTACAAGCTGCTGCTGGAGCTCTTTTCTCTTTTGAGTAAGCTCAACAACAAGCTGCTTCTGCTCAGAGTCGGTAGGATTATAGCGGAGCGTTTCTGCTGCTTTGAGATAATCCCAAGTTGCCTTTTCAAATGCTCCTTTGCTCTGGCGTACGCTCTCGGAAACAACCGCGACTTCTGCAGCAAGGTTTACAGGATCTATTGATTCAATACGCTTTCTCCGCCCATACCAGACAGCAAGCTTGCGTGTCGCGACATCAACCTCAGCACGTAGCTCGATAAGCTTATCTTCAAGGACTTTAATCGTATTCGAAGATTCAGTGAGAATACTTCCGACACTTCCAGAAAGAGGCTGATCAAAAGAAGAGACCTGATGACGTAACTCCTCTGCAAGAATTGTCAGATGCTTTCGACGAGATACAAGCTCACTCTCAACATCTTCACTTACAGGAACTACTGAAACTGTCTCTTCTGTTTCTTCGGCTTCTTCTTCAAGGATCGGCTCAGGGGATGGTTCCTCAGAAACAATCACAGGATCCTCACTCTGACTTGGAGAAGAATCGATCTCAGCAGAAGCAAAATCCGGCTTTGGTGGGCTAACCTCTTCCCCACGAAAAGCGGGAGCTTTCAATTCTTGTTGAGCCTGAGGAACTTGAGTTACTCTTTGCTGTGCCTGTTGAGGCTGACGTAAGCCTTGTTGCACATAGGCCGCTCCTATAACGAGACACGCAGCAGCGACAAAAATACCAGCGAGTGCCTTCCAATTCGGATTATATCTCCCTTTATCATTTTCCTCTTCAACTTCTTCGGGATCTTCTTCACTCTCCCTATCAGCAACATCGATATCATCAATAGAAACAGCCCCTGAAATCAGTGGAGAGGACTGAGGCTCATCATCACTGAAAGCAGTGCCATTGACGTGACCATTGACTCCATTAAATTCATTTGCGTCTAGCTCAAGAGTATCGGATTCGCTATCCACTTCGGGCACTTCAAATGAGCCTGGAGCTACTGGAAAATCTTCACCAACTTCTAAGGTAATAACCGTAATATTATCTGTCCCACCCCGTTCATTCGCTAACTGAATCGACTTTTCTACGGCCTGTTCTAATGAGTTTTCTATCAGAAGAGTTGCAATCTCATCATCGCTGACGAGGTTATAGAGCCCATCGGAACAGAGCAGATATCTGTCTCCACAAGCGGGTCCATCGGGTGAGAACCAGCAGTCAGGCTCAACAGCGGGGGTTGGACCAAGTGAGCGGGTAAGCATATGTGCTACGGGGTGGTCCTCTGCTTGTTCGGGAGAGATCGCGCCCGACATAATAAGTTCATGGATAAGTGTGTGGTCTTGGGTGAGTTGAGAAATCTGCCCCTCACGCACTCTATAGACTCGCGAATCACCCACATTCATGAGAATCATTTTTTGCTCGAAAAAAGCGATACCAACAAACGTTGTCCCCATTCCAGCAAGAGAGGGTTCGGTATTACCACGATCGAAAATTTGGCGATTAGCCTCTCGGAGGGCTTCAGAGAGAGATTCAGGGGATGGGACAGCAACACCTTCAAGACACTTTGAAAAAACCTCGATAGCAAGCTTTGAGGCAACAGCTCCGCCCTTGACACCTCCCATTCCGTCGGCCACTACATAGAAGTGGCACTGGTCGAGTTGGAGAACTCCAAACGAGTCCTGATTTTCCTCTCGGCGCATACCAATATCTGTCCCACTAGCGTGAGAGAGAAAAGGCAATACATCTTCTACCGACGGAGATGTCTCAACACTCATTTAACGAGATTCGCTAACGAAAAAAAACCGAGGTGCAAAAAAAGAAACGATATAAGCATATTATACCCCAACTGCACGTTCGATAACATTACTCACCAACCAGCACGACTCAAATCAAACCTACCCATACCCAGAAGTAGGCAAAGTTCGTGCCGAACAAACCAACTACTACGAAATATTCAGGGCACCATATAGAAAATACCCCTCCTACAATTAGATATGAAGAAAGAAATCAGCGGTTCATGAATCGGGAATCTACTCAGGAGACTAGAGCCCTTGTCCCAATATTTATACAAAACACCGTTTAAAAGGCAGGTTTTAGGCCAAAAAACAGCAAATTACAGAACATGAGTTTAGCGAGAAGCTCTTTGGGGGATCTTATGGTCTCAAAGTGGTTACTTCACTTTCTTAATAAACGGTTCACCTGAAATGTAGGATTCTCGCTTTAGCTGTCCAATAAGCCTCGAAGCGAATGTACGATTTTCCTCTGGCCCAACCAGAACTCGATAATAGATCTGACCACGAACATCAGCTTGCTCAATTGCCACAGAAAAACCCGAACCTCGCAGCTTCGAAGCAAGCGACTTTGCATCAGAGACTTTCCGAGGTGCCGCTACTTGCGCATACCAACCACCAGAAACTTTTGTTTGCACAAGGTTTTCTCTCTTTACTTGTTTCCGTATTTGAGGAAGCGAAGCTTTTGCCGTTTCTTTTGACTCTAAGAATGCTTCTTTTGGTTGAATTTGCGCGGGCTCCTTCTTGAGCATCTCCGCTTGGTTCATTGAAGGAGGAGGTAGAAGAGCTGCAACCTTCTTGGTCTCCGCTTGTTCAACAACCGTCGTTTTTGGCTCTACTTTCTTTTTTAGTTTTGCTTGGTGCATGTCATCATTTTGCAGATCAAGAAGCCCGCCCAGAGTCTTCTTTTTCTTTGCAACATCGCCAAGACTTTCACCTGTCCCCATAACCTTAACAGCCTCGGACACACTCTTATCAATAGGACGTTGTGAAATATCATCTGCAATAGTGACCTGATGTTGTTTTTTCATATCACCAAGTGATGCCGTCTTAAGCGTGTTTGACTTATTCTCTCCAAGCAGTGGTTCAACATCCCCTAAATCATCAACTACAATATCTCGTACGGATGCTAATTTTTGGGGGGCTTCTTCAATGGTTGATAACTCAGGGAGCTCTAAATCCTTGCTCACCTCTCCTTCGCCAAGCGGAGGAAGCACATTATTTCCAAGCTTGGCATACACAGCAGAAGCATTTTCATTACTGACGACCCCCTCTAGCTCATCATCAGAAATAGGGAGCTTCATGGCACGCTTTAAGTCAGAAACTGAGGCCTCTTGAAAACCAGAACTGTGCCCCGAACCAAAACCGAGATAAAAAGCAACACACATCGAACCAGTGACAATACCGAGTGCAACAGCGAGTTGAAGGAGGCTCATATGGAGTTCGAAGGAGCGAAGATTACGTTTATTCATGGTCGCTAGATTGTATACTGTAGGATAGGTGCGCATAAAGATCGAAGAGGTAATGAGAATTTCAGTACATTATCACCTATCTCTGGAGCTAATTGCAATATCCAATGTGTTTGGGAACTTAGCGCCGACTTCTGAGTCTAAACCCAGATCCACGGGTAAGCTGGAGAACCAGTTAAGAAGAGAAAGCAGTTTGAAACCCATAAGGTGATGTCTGTTCAATACAGGAACTCTACCCAGGATTTAAGCTTCTCTTTCTTGAACTGACTCCGACTGATTACAAATTTATAACGCGAAGGGCGCGAAGTACGCGAAGCTCTCGCCCCTCCCTCTTCGCGTTATAATATTTCACCGTGGTATCTGCATTTTCTATGAAATTGCCCCTTACCCATAGATCTGGGTGTAGACTTAGACATAGAAAAAAAGAAGATTATCGAAGCAGAAGACTCTCATACCCCTCAATCCTCTTCTTTGAAACATTCGCCCTACGAAACGCCGCGGTCAACTCGTCTCTATCTGCACTACACTTATACAGCAGGCCAAACAGAGACTCTGGGGTAATCTGTTCTTCTCCAAGCAAACTCGCTTCATCTCGGAATACTTTTGCATCTACGGTCAAAAGAAGATCTGTTTGGGCATACAACTCTAAGGTAACCATCCAATCAAGAATCTTTCCTGCAAGTGGCTCTTGAAAGATCTTTTCAAGCTCTCGAAATTGTCGGAAGGCTGAAATGGTCTCAAGATAATTCCCCGCAATAGCATGCCCAAACAGTTCTTTGGTTTCTTGCTCAAGAGCGCCATCCATTCGAGCAAGGTAGCGACACGCTCGATACAACCTCGTAGGATCATCTCGAAAACTATCTTTGTGCAGAACACGGATCAAGCCACGCTCAAGATCCGCTCTTCCATGAAACGGATCAATGGCGACCTCAACGAGCTCTGCGCGCGTCTTATGAGCCTCTGACACAGGGAGTGCAATCGCATTAACCGTAAAGTCACGCCTTCTCAAATCATCTGCCAGAGTACTCTGAGATACGGTAGGTAATGCGCCTGGCGTTTCGTATATCTCTTCTCGAGCTGAAGCAAAATCAATCTCTTTTATCGTTGTGAAGATCTCAGGATTGATAATCTTTGCCGTGAGAAATTTTGAGTATTTCTCTAATTTTCCACCCGATAACGCAACAACTTCGCTGGCGAATGCCGCTGCGCTTCCGGCAACAAGAAAATCAATGTCTTTATCCTCTATATCGTGACCGAGAAAGAGATCTCTGACGAGACCTCCAACAAGATACAGTGAGGCTTCATTTTTTGATTCGAGGTCAGATACAAGAGAGAGAAGTTTTTGCTGTTCAAGAGAGTACTTCACGCTCCATGCTCCTGAAGATAAGCCCCAATTCCTTGAGCGATTCCTTGTGCTATTTGCTTTCGAAACAAAGCATCAGCGAGAAGCTTTCCGTCTGATTTATGATTCATAAAAAACATCTCAACAAGGGCACATGGCATATGCGCACCGACAAGTACATAAAAAGGAGCGCGCTTCACTCCCAGACCTTTGAGTCCTTTCCATTTTGGAGAAAGCGTCGACAAAACTGAAGAGTGAAGCTGATTGGCAAAGGTAATAGACTCCTCTACTTTGGCGTTTTGAATAAGATCGCTTAATATGTACTGTAAATCCCCTTGAGGTCCCTCAAAGCGAACCGAGCTATTTTCACGCTCAGCGAGGGCTTTCGAAGAACGATCGCCTTGATTGTCGAGGTAGTATACCTCAAGCCCTGAAAGATTTCCTTTCGGACTCGCATTGGCATGCAGGCTGACAAAGAGATCCGCCTCATAGTCATTGGCCATCTGCGTTCGTTCCATGAGTGGAACAAATACATCTTTTCTTCTTGTAAGACGTACCGTGGCTCCGTGCTGAGCAACAAGAATTTTCTCCAATTCGAGAGCCACAGAAAGTGCGACATCTTTTTCCATCATTCCTGCATGACCAACAGCTCCGAAGTCTTCCCCTCCGTGCCCAGGATCAATAACAATTAAGGGAGCCCCTTCGCGTTTTACCCGTGGTTGCTCTGCATGCTGTTCTTTGAGGAGATACGAGCCACTTTTAAGCTCAGACAAACGTAGCTGAGCAATAGGATACATATCAGTCTCTTTGTAAGCACCTATGACTTCTTGATAGCTCCTTTTCGCAGCATCTACATCCTCAAGTACGTAAAGAGATAGATCGCCACGCCGAACAAGAGCGTCATCAGCTAACATGTGCCCAGGGTAGTCACGAGCTAGGCGGTCGAGTAACGTTGCTGCCCGAAGAGCTCGCTCCTTTCCGCCGTGTGCCTGATAGATCTTTTCATAGACAATAGACGCGTCGAAAAGAAGGGATGCGGCATTTTCAGATTGAGGGTGACGACTGACATGCCCCAACATACCATTGGCAACCGACGCCCACTCGTCAAGACGTTGCACACCATTATCTGTGTTTCGCAGAGTAAGATACTTTGCACGAAGCTCTTCGTATGCACGCTTTTCCTGTGGAGCCGCATGGGTCGACGTAGGTACCAAAAAGAAGAGAAGACTAACAAGAAAGAGTAGACGCATATCGAGGTCCACTATAACAAATCGCCGGATAGAGATCATAGAGCTCAAAAAAACACTGGCGTAGGTTCCCTTGATACTTCTCATAGAGCGATCTCAAGCTCTCTGCTGGGTACTCCCCTTCCAAGAGCTCACGTGTCAATTGCTCAAAAAGCTCAAAAGAGGTCGTCGTCGTATACAAGGTCGGAAGAAGGCCTGGAGTATGAGAGGTAAGAATCAATCCCGCTGCATGACGGGTGATACACCGGAGTCGAAACCAGGCAAAGCGGCTAAGGAGCTCTGCTCCATCTAGAAAAATGATGGCCTTTCTCCGAGCTGCAGCCTCGAGATTACGCCACTGAGGTGTGCGGCACCAATCATGTAGAGAGATAAGCTCAGTCTCAAAGTGTTTGCCTCTCAGATGATCTTGGAGCTCTCGGAGCAGGGTTGTTTTTCCTGTGCCGTGCGCCCCAACTATCGCTCCGCGGTATTTGAACAGCTCACATTGTTTGAGCAATTGCTCATGAGAGCCCCTCTCAAAAGTGTACTTCAGTGATTCAAGGCGCGAACTTCGAAAAGGATTGTCACCTGCCCTTACAAAGAGAGCGCTTGCCATCTTCACCTCAAAATTTAGGAACTTCATGCAAAAGAATTTCGTTCAATGTGGGACTCAGAATAATCTCCTCAGTGTGGCTATCATCAGGGTCGTGCACAAGAAGCTCTACTGCCCACGAGAGCGTGATATATGTACCTGAAAAACTGTAGGGCTCCTTAGGAAGTTGAAACGAGAACGGCATTTCACCGTGCGCACCTGGGTTTGGGTGTGATAGTGAATCAACCACTTCGACATCTTCTGTCCCCTTCCCACTTGTATACCAAAAAAGAGTGACTTCCAGCTCTTTCGGTGCCTCTTGAAGAAACCACTCCCCTCTTCCACGTACGATTTCCCCAGGAAGGTAACTCGACTTTCCGTCTTCAAAAGAGATGCTGAGCTTATTCATACCTCCTCCATAGGGCCTATAGAAATAATGTGCTCACGATTGATATCGGGCCACTTGGGAATATCACCAACAACAACAATCTTCCAAACGATCTTATTGTTCGATGAAGCAAACGTATGCATGGCATCTTTTGGTATTTGTACTGTGGCTTCTCCTCGAACCATCTCTCGCACGCGAGACGTTTCATAAAGAGTTTGACGGTAAAATGTACTTTTGGCGGTATAGGTGTCAGTTCCTCTGGTATATGTGGCTTCTTCTCCTCCTTCGAGACGAATCGAGAAGTGGGCTAATCGCTCAGCTTTTCCCTGTATCTGCCAACGAAGCTTGATCTCTCCTCCTAAGACGAGCTTTCCATTTTCAAGAGTAATAATTGGTAGTGGATTAAAGAGCGAAAGAAATGAATGAAGAATTCCAAAAAGAAGAGCGATTCCAATGAGCACAAAGGGGATAAGAAAAACTGTCAGAAAAATATTAAGCGAGCCGCTATTCCAAGACTCCCACACTTCGTAGAGAAACACGCTCACAATACCGTTCCAAAAAAGCGCAGCAAAAGTAATTCCAAAGAGTTTTGTCATCCTGGAGGAGGCTGGCTTCAGTTCAAGTGGACCAGCTGAGACACCACTCTCTCTCGGGATGCTTGAGAAAGCATTCAACGATTTCTTTTTCTTTTCTGATTTTTTGGAGATGGTCATCATAAGAAGACCAAAACCGATAAAAAAGAGAGGGAGGAGTCCTAAGAGAGCCATCCACGAAAGCCCTCGATGGATAACAGCTTCCGAGGGAGTGTCTGGATCAACATAACAGGTAAAAGTTTTTCCTCTTGGATGCTGTTTTACTATTTGCTTCTTTCCGTCGTACCCGCTCGAGGAGCCACCAAAAAACTCATATCGATCAGACTTATAGTTCTCACCATTAAACATATAGCGATAGAGAATTTCAACGCTATAGGTCGTCCCATCATCTGAATCATGAGATTTCACATAACTCGAAATAACTGTGCACTCTGTTGGAACCCAAGACTGAGCATCGTAGATATTCCACAAGGGAACGACCACAAAGGGGTAAAAGATCCCTACGCCGACAAGAAAGAAGATAGCCCCAATAATCCGTACTGTATTGCTTCCTGAAGATGCATCTCGAGATGTCGCGCGCTTAGCGCCACGACTTTTTCCAGTATCACTTGAAGCTGACCACACACCGTAGATTCCCCCTCCACCAACACCAATAAAGACAAGGGGAAGCAAGAGAAAAAATGCTATCCAAAGTCCGTCACGTGAGAGCACGGCCTCAGAGGGGGCTTCAGGATTTACATAACAATCAACGGGCGTATCTTGCTTGTAAGGGGCCAAGGCTTTTGAAGCACGAGTATACTTATCGTAGCTCGGTTCTTCCTTAGAAATCTGCGTATTTTCATAACGTACCCCCTGGTAACGATATGAATATAGAACACGGATAAGGTACGGATTGTCACCTGACTGCTCCTCAATAGAACTTGAGTGCACAAAACACTCTGATTTATCCCACTGATACACAGCTGCTCGATCGAGCACTTCAAGAGAAAGCATGTAGAAGAAAAAAAGACCAGCGGCAAGAAACAGCGAGAGAAAGAGAGATATTCCTATCTTGCCAAGCATACCACGTTCCTCATTCGGTCCTGAGGAATGACGAGCCGTAGAGAAACGAAAGTGCATAGAAAGAAAGGCCTAAAGTTGCTTTGTTAACTTCTCTAGTACCATAAGCGCTTCGACGGGAGTTGTCTCGTTAATTTTCACTTCCGAAATGAGATCGCGTAAGGCCTGTAGCGCTGGGTAATCCTCTGGCTCTCGTACTTCTGTACGGACCTGGGCCACAGAGCTGTTTGAAAACATATCAAGCTGCTGTTGTGCGCCTTTGGAGGCAGTTACTGGGTAAGAGGCATTGAGTTGCCTTGCTCGAGAGAGAATTTTATCAGGCAAGCCAGCAAGCCTTGCTACTTCAATACCGTAGGAACGACTTGCGGGGCCACCACAAATTTGATGTGTAAAAAAGACTTTTCCACCACGGTCAACAGACCCCACTGAGAGGTTGTACACACCTGAGAGCTCTGTCTCAAGTGAGGTCAGTTCGTGAAAGTGTGTTGCAAAAAGAGTGCGACACTTCACCTCCTTCGTCAGCCACTCAACAATAGCATGCGCGAGTGCTAAGCCATCAGCTGTTGCCGTTCCTCGCCCAATTTCATCAATAAGCACAAAGGACCTATCTGTTGCAGCTGATGTAATAAGCGCAGCTTCTCGCATTTCAACCATAAAGGTTGACTCTCCTTCGAGCATATCGTCTGAAGCACCAAGCCGTGCAAATACTTTATCAACGACACCTATATGAGCTTCACGCGCTGGAACGAAGCTTCCAACTTGGGCCATGACAATAATGAGAGCTGCTTGGCGGAGGTACGTTGATTTTCCGCCCATATTTGGTCCTGTAATGATAAGAAAACGTCTCTTATCAGGATCCATCTCAAGTGAGTTCGGAACAAACTGCCCCTCCATCAGAGAACCGAGAACTGGGTGCTTTCCCTCTTTAATTGAGAGTGTACGCTCAGCAGACAACACGGGCCGTGTGAGATCTTCATCCTCAGCTAACTGCGCTAGCCCAGTAAGTGCATCCAGGTGAGAGAGAAAGGAATGAACACTACGAAGTTCATCGAGCACTGGACGAAGTTCATCAAGAAGTTGCTGATAGAGGTGACGCTCTCTCTCAATTTGCTTTGATTTTGCTGAAAGAATCTCTTCTTCACGTTCTTTGAGCTCAGGAGTTGTATAGCGCGACGCGTTCGTCATCGTCTGACGTTTGTGATAATGCTCTGGAGCCTTATCGACATTAGCCTTTGTTATTTCAATGAAATAACCAATAGCGTTATTAAACTTCACCTTTAAAGAGGAAATACCTGTTGATTCGCGCTCTTTGAGCTCGAGCTCCGCCATCCATTTTCCACCGGAAGATCGTAGTTCACAGTAGCGAGCAAGTTCACTGTCGCTCTCGGGTCGAAAAACTCCTCCCTCAGCGAGATTTACCGGAGGTTGTTCGACCAACACCCCTTCCAGAAGAGCACCTTTTTCTCTCAGCGCGGCAGGGAGTTTGGCAGAACCGAGCACTGAGCGTACCGACTCAAACGATGCTCCAGCAAGATGTTCATACAGAGCGGGGAGAGATGTCAAAGCCTCACGCAACGCAGAAAGCTCACGTGGTGAGACAATGCCCAGTTCAATCCGAGTAGCAAGCCGTTGAAGATCTGTCATTCGACGAAAGAGATCGCGCAACGTTGTGCGACTCGTTTTTTCTTCTAAAAGCGCACAAACGGCTTCTTGACGAGCAGTGATAGCATCAACCTGGGAGAGCGGTGCAAGAATCCACTCGCGCAGGACACGTCGCCCACCGGCTGTCATACACCGATTCATGTAGTGAAAAAGACTTCCTTCCTCACTGCGATCTTTGTCGTTCACAAGGAGTTCAAGATTGCGCCGGCTTGTCGCATCAATTTCAACAAGCCCTTCCCCCCTCTCGGTTTGCACTTCGGTGAGCGAAACTTGAGCTTCAACAGTAGTTTCATCCAGGTAATTCACAAAAAGAAGGACTGCTTTCTTAGAAGCAGGAGAGAGAGAACCGTACCCTTTTACTCCCGAAAGAGAACGTGTAGCTACCGAACACCGCTGCATATACTCTTCGGGGCGATACTTAATCGAGGCATGACTGAGACGACTCACCAGAAGTCGAACCCAGTTTGTGCGGAGGTCGAGTGTGCGCTCACCTACGGTTCGAGGAAAGACAACCTCTTCAGGAGCAATGCGAGCAAGCTCCTGTTGTAACACCTCAAAAGTGAGCGAGTCTCGGACATGTAGCACACCAGATTCAACCTCACCAAACACGAGGTTATAGCGATCGTCACTATCAACAACAACAGAGGCAAGAGAAGTTCCCGTTGAGGCGCCGTCAGCACCGCCCGTGACACGAACCGCAGGTGTAATAATGCGGTCGAGTTTTCTATCGACCATTCCCTTGCCGGGTTGAGGCAAAGAGCACTGGCTTATAAGCGCAACTGAGTACCTCAGATCAACTAACCGCTCAACATAGTTATCAATAACAGCAATTGGCACCCCACACATCGGGATAGGATTGGGGCTATTCTTGTCTCGACTCGTTAACGTTAAGTTCAGTTCTTGAGAAACGGTAACAGCATCATCAAAAAAAAGTTCGTAGAAATCGCCAACCTGAAAAAAGATGAGACAATCGGAATACTTCTCTTTGTACTCAACATACTGCTGAAGCATTGGTGGAAGCTTTTTGGGATATGAACCTGACGAAGAGTTCGTTTGTACTGCAGCAAGAGACATAGATCATTCCGGATCAGATAAGACAGTAGAAAGGTGTATCAAAATACACAAGCGATATCCAGCTCCCTTTCTCTACCTGTCCGAAAGTACCATTTTTTTTTGAGTCTCATTCTTATTTTTTTTCACCCTCACTCGATTGAAGTCCTCGTCCACCTTGGGTAAGATGTCTTTTGTACAAACCGCGAGACTCATCTCCCAACGAATGAACACATCACCTTCTGGTAATTCCGATTCCTTTCGTATTGTTCTCATTGATGATGAGCCCTCAGTTCTGCATGCTCTCTCTCTGCTTTTAAAAGCCATCGGATATGAGTGCATTACTTTTCCCAAACCAGCAGAAGCTATCGCCTTTTTTCAAACAGAAGAACGAAAGAAGTACCAGCTCATCTTGTGTGATCTAAGGATGCCAGACTTTGACGGCATGGCAGTGCTAGCTGCTCGCACAAAGCACTGCCCAGAGCTTCCCTTTGTCCTCATGTCCGGACATGCCACCTCAAGTGACGTGGAAGAAGCGCTACAACACGGCGCTGCTGGTTTCCTTGCAAAACCGTTTACGCCAGATCAAATTCACGAGATTGTGGCTGAGCTTCGGGGATAGCCCCCTTGCTCTAGATGCTCATTGGGAGAAAGAGCAAGGAATAAAAAAAGGGGCCCAAAGTGGGCCCCCTTTTTCGTCTTACTACAAAGAGTAAATCTTTCTAGCTATCGACTACTCATCAGAAGTATCAATTTTCTCACGGAGTAAGTCTCCAAAAGTAACAGCTCCACCAGAATCCTGCATGAATTCTGCCATGTCCTGCTTCTCTTCACGGCGAGAGATAGCACGCATGCTAAGGCTGATTCGACGCTCTTCACGGTCGACGGCAGTCACTTCAGACTCAAGCTCCATTCCTTCAGAATAACGCTCGCGAGGGTCTTCGTCCTTCTTGATGTCGAGTTGTGAGTTGTGGATTAGCCCCTCGATACCGTCTTCGATCTCAACAAAGACACCGAAATCAGTAATAGAGCTGACTTTTCCTTTCACTTTTGAGCCAACTGGGTAGCGCTGCGAGAGCGTATCCCATGGATCGGACTCGAGCTGCTTAATACCGAGGCTGAGTCGCTCTCCATCAGGATCGATGTCGAGGATAATAGCCTCGATCTCATCACCTTTGTTGTAAAGCTCAGCGATTTCAGATGGGTCCTTAATACGCTTCGTCCAAGAGAAGTCAGAAACGTGGATAAGGCCATCGATACCATCTTCGATTTCAACAAAGATACCGAACTCAGTAATAGAGCGAACTTTACCAGTCACTCGTGAGCCAGATGGATAACGATCTGCGAGATCCTTCCATGGGTTTGGCATAAGTTGCTTCATACCGAGGCTTACACGACGCTGTTCGTCGTCGAGACCAAGCACAATCGCTTCAACTTCATCACCAGCGCTAACAATCTTGCCAGGGTTCCGAACTTTCTTCGTCCAGCTCATTTCTGAAACGTGAATAAGCCCTTCAACACCTTCTTCGATCTCAACAAAGGCACCGTAGTCAGCGAGACTAACAACCCTACCTTTAATAGTGCTGTTGACGGGGTACTTCGAATGAATCTCGAGCCAAGGATCATCCTTGAGCTGCTTCATGCCGAGGCTGACGCGCTCTTTCTCTTCGTCATATTTGAGAACAACGACTGGAACACTTTGACCAACTGAGAGCTTCTCAGATGGGTGATTAATACGCCCCCAAGAGATGTCCGTAATGTGGAGAAGGCCATCAATTCCACCGAGATCGATAAACGCTCCGTAGTCAGTGATGTTTTTGACAACACCTTCCATAACAACACCTTCAGAGAGAACTTTGAGTGTCTCTGAACGGAGTTCATCACGCTCTTGCATAAGTACGGCACGTCGAGAGAGAACAATATTCCCCTTCTCGCGAGTAATCTTAAGCACTTTAAAATCGTACTCTTCGCCGATAAACTTATCGAGGTTACGGTGAGGACGAACATCAATTTGCGAGCCAGGAAGGAACGCTGGAATGCCAATATCAACCTGCAAACCACCTTTTACCTTCTGGACAACGCGACCGTGAACGAGCCCACCATCTTCGAATACTTTCTCAACCTCAGCCCACACACGTTTTTGTACTGCTTTTTCGTGGGAGAGAATAAGTTGACCAAAATCGTTTTCGAGATGAACGATGTACACCTCAACTTTATCACCGAGGGCATTTTTTAATTTCCCTTCGTGATTCTTGAACTGTTCAACAGGAACGATCCCTTCAGTTTTAAATCCGATATCAACTGAGACGTAATCCTTTCCAATCTCTGAAACCGTACCGTGGACAACACGGCCGGGGCGCAGCTCAGCAACTTGTGAGCTGATCTGACTTTCAAACGCTTCTGCAAAAGAGCTATAATTAATTTCTGAACTTTCCATGTAAGTTAGTTTTTTTACGATGCTTTATGTTTTTACAATAACAAGTATGCTTGAGTTAGATCTGTAGCATCAAAAACAGACCTCACTTCCAGTAAGCACTCCTGTAGGTGAATTCGCACAGGTAGGGTTCGAAGGGCCAGAGACATCAACCTTGCAAAGAACAAATGAGTCGTTCTCTTACGAAGAAGGGGGGTCCTGGCAGGGAAGAATCCCCCGTGCGGTCACGAGGTTATACATGTTTTGCACAACTTTTTCCAACGGTTGCGAGGAATTATCTACGACCTCCATCTCGTCCGTTTGAAGGGTCGGAGCAAGGTTTCGCTCGGCATCTCGAACGTCTCTCTCGTGAATCTCAATTTTCATCTTTTCTTTCAGTGAGTTACGCTCCTGCTCAGTCTTCGCGTGCCCGGCCTCTATAAGCTGCGCGAGCCTCCGCTGGACCTTCACTTCCTCAGGAACGGAGATAAAAAACTTCACATCAGCATCAGGAAAGATAACACTTCCCATGTCTCTGCCCTCAGCAACGAGCGGTTTTCCGGCAAAAGCTTCTCGCTGAGGCTCCACGAGCGCTTCACGAACAGCTCCAAGCTGAGCTGTCTTTGAGGTGGCTTCAGAAACTTCAGGGGCATAGAGAGCGTCTACAATATCTTCCCCGTCGAGTAAGAGTCGGGCACTTCCAGAATCATCACACACAAGAGAGAGGGTATGTTGGGAGAGCATATCAGCAATCGCAGATTCGTCTTCAAGTGCTATCTTTGAGGACAAGGCGAGATAACCAACGGCACGGTAGAGCATCCCTGTACTTAAATGTACAAACCCAAGTCTTCGGGCAAGCTCCTTGGAAAGAGAGGTTTTTCCCGTTCCAGCTAATCCATCAACAGTAATGACCGTTCTATCCATAAAGACTTATTCTCGGTTTTTCACTATTCCTTCTTGAAAAAAAAGGCACAACGCTCTGAGCAACAATACCAGAAATCAAGTGGAATACCATACCTTACCAGGCTATGAATGCCATCAAAAACATGATGTCTTTTGCCGCTACAGTCCCAAGGGGCTCGATAACTGGCCCATCGATCTTATGCTCGTCAACGATAGAGTTTTTGAGCCTCTTATGGTTGATTCAGTTACAGCAGAGCTCTCTCAATGCACCGTACGCATTCCAAGTGCACACCACATGATCGCTTTAAAGCTCCACGCTCTTAAACAACGCCATGAGCACCGAGAAGCAAAAGATAGCTTGGATGTCGCTGAGTTACTACGGCTTAACGAAATATCAAATGAAGAGTTTCAACACATGTGTAAAAAATATGATAGAATGGATTTGTATGACAAATTCAAAAAATAGCACAGAGACAAAATGTGTCGATCTTCCTGACTTTCCCGACGTATCTGACTACAGAGAAAAAGCGCTTGAGCTTTCCATAGAAGCTCAAATAAAGCTCATGGAAGAGATGCTTCCTTTTTGGAATAAGGACCGCCGCAAGAAGCTTTCCGAACTCCCGATTATTACCGAAGAGTTTTATCTCTAAGCAAAATCAAGATCTGCAAACCTTGCACAATACCGGTACACACTTCCTCTCCCGCTCTTCTCTCCCCCTTCTTCTTAGATAGTAAATCTAAAACGTTAGCCAAACACTCGCTCTTGGCACATTCCATGCTGTTGATTCATTCACTTCTCTACGGATCGAACGGGGCCGTACGAGAATTTCTCATTAACGTATAAACGAAGCGAAGCAATGGATCCCCGTTCCTCCACTACTGACACCTACCAAGTTGAGCAAGGCTTTAGCCTGCTTGAACTCATCGTTGCTATTGCAATATCAACTTTTCTCCTTGGCACCGCAGCACTTCACTACCGCGATCTTCTCAATCCATCACAAAGTGGTGCGGCAGCACTTGGGGCATTTTTCAAAGAAGCTCGCGCTCGCGCTGTATCGACAACCTCTGCGTATCGCGTTCAACCTGCGAATCCGACCCAGGTGATAGTCTACTCTGGTTCGAACTGCTCCAGCACTCCTACACAAGATACTCGTCTCATTCTCGACCTACCACAGTACGTATCGCTCACTGACATCTCGTGGAGTACTTGCTTTCAGCCACGTGGACTAGCAACCGATAATATCACCGCCACCTTGATTGACGACAAAGGCGATACACACAGTGTGGAAGTCTTTCTTGGTGGAGCAGTGAGGATAGATTGATGAACGATGATAGAGGCTTTTCGCTCTTTGAAGTATTAGTTGCAACGGTCCTCCTCGGAGTCACCTCGGCTGGAGTACTCCCTTCATTTCTCCATCACTTTAAGACAATAAGTGAAAACGAATTCCGTACAGAAGCCATAGCTGCCGCACAAGTCGTGCTCGATGAGCTTCGAACGGCAAGCCCTGCCTCTCTTCCTATGAGCGGAACGACTACGGCTGTCCCGATACAAGTCGGTTCCCACACCTATTTTGTCACTGAGACATACTGCTCTGACTCATCATACTGCGATGCGTCAACTTCACGTTTTGTAACCATTTCAGTCACTCGAAACAACCAGGAGCTCTATACCGTTGAGACTATTTACACAAAACTCCGCTAATGGAATGACAATTGTCGAGCTCCTCGTAGCTTCGGGAATAGCATCTGTATTGCTTGCGGTTGCAGCAAGTACGTTTCTCACACAACGAGAGCTTGTTGGCCACGACATAAAGCGCACGGCGGTAAACCAAAATCTACGAAGTGCTATGGATATTCTTGGAATGAATATCCGGCTTGCAGGTGAAAACCTCTCGGGCTCCTTCCCTGCTATTGAACTGATAAACGGAACATCTGACGCTCCCGATGAACTCATCTTACGTAGAAACCTTCTCGATGAAGTATTGAAAGTATGTACACCGATTACAACAGGCTCCACCGACCCTCTCTATTTTGCAACGGGTGGCACAACACCAGGGTGTATCTACGCAGATCAAACCCAAAATCTTACATCTTGGACATCGCACCTTGGAACACTTGGAGGGACAGCTCTCGGCTACATCTACGATTCCTCGACACAGCTCGGCGAATTCTACTGGTTCTCTGCCGTAACAGACACCGGAACACAGATGTATGTTCAGCCAGATGATTCATGGACACAAAACTATGCAGTTGGCCAGGCCGCCTCATACATCATCGAACAGTGGCACTTTCGTCTCCTCGGAGACAATATTCAACTGATCATCGATGGTAATAATGCCAATCCACAAAACGTTATTTTTGGCGTAAGCGATTTCCAAGTAACCATTACGGAGTCAACGGGAACAACGAAAACTTCATTTAGCTCCTCTGATGATTGGACAGATATTCAATCGGTGGACATCTCTCTCACCGCAGCAGACACAAGCTCTCTTCAAGATATTGACCGTACGCTCAACGCAAGTTTCTTTCCACGCAATGTGCTCTCAAACTAAAGGTGATTCTATGAACCGACATAGCGAATCTGGATATGTACTTCTTACAGTATACGTCTTTCTTTCAGCACTCCTAGCTCTCCTCGGGGTGTACTTTTCGCTTACAGAAATTGAATTAGCGACCACAAAGCACTCGAAAGATAGTGCAACAGGTTTTTATACCGCAGAAGCGGCGCTCAATGTCCGAGCCAAGGAGATTCGAGATATATTCATTGGCTACAACCGGCCAACTGGCACAAGCCCATCAGCGACGAATCCATGCGAGGGAGGAAATAATGGAAGCGGAGATTTTATCTGCAATACTCTCGCACTAAACAATCGCACTGCTATGCATTACGTAGAAGAAGAAGCGGGAAATCCGCTTATGATTACAATTCCTCCTGGAGAGCTGTACCAAAATCTCAACGCTCAAGAATACCGCTATACCGTCCGATCTGTGGCAGAAAACATCGAAGAGAACCCTGAAGCTATTCTGGAGCTCCGTTTTAAGAGCCGGCTCGTACCACTTTTCCAGTTTGTCGCTTTTTACAACAAAGACTTAGAAATTCTTCCCGGACCAACAATGAATCTCTCAGGCCCTATTCACACCAATGGAGATCTCTACTTGAATGCTAACAATGCACTCAACATCGCCGGCCAGATAACCACTGCAGGAGATCTCTACAGAGGAAGAAAAAATGACTCTTCATGTAACTCTAAACCCGTCACCGCACTCGATCCAACCAGTCCATTAGCAATTCTTCCGTCATGTCCAAGTCGAACTCTTGTTCCTCAGGGAGATCTTACTCCCTGGAACGGCATGGTTGAATCCAGAGTTGATGTGGTTACGGTGCCTGAACCAGAAGATCTCAACCCAGCGCCTGGGGAGATCTATTGGGATGAAGCAGACTTGCGCCTCATGCTCCGTCTTAACGCAAGCAATAACCCAATCACTGATGCCAATTCTTCGACTGGCATGTATGTGATGAATGGCGACCTTTCCATAAATACTGCCGCGACCCTTGCCATACATGGATGTACAGGTACTGTCAGCGGCTTGCCAGTTGGAGCAAGCTCTACTTTTTATAACAACAGAGAAAGCGCCACCATTCAAATGGCTGAAGTGGATATGCAAGGACTTCTCGATTGCCTTCATACAACCAATTGGTTGGGAGAAGGATTACCCCTCGATGACACAAGTGAAGGAGGTCTTGTCTTTCACTTTACCGTCGATGGACCAAACTCTGCGGGGATAAATACGTACGGAGTACGAGTACGAAACGCCTCAGAGCTACAATCCACAGACGGCTCTGCGCCAGATGTTGTAGGGATGACCGTGGTCAGCAACCAAGCATTTTATACAGCTGGCAACTATAATGCGACAAATAAAATCCCAGCAGCTATCTTGTGTGATTCAATCAATGTCCTTTCAAACAACTGGAATCTCAATGATTCACTGAGTACTTCTTCGCTTAGTTCACGCGTTGCCTCAAACACAACAATCAACGCTGCATTTCTTTCTGGAACTGACTCTACTGGCGGTATTGAGGGAGCTGGTGGGCAAGGTGGTGGATACAACGGGGGGCTTGAAAACTACCCTCGCTTTCACGAATCATGGTCAGGGCGTACACTGAACTATCGCGGCTCGTTTGTAAGTCTCAATAACCCACAACACGTAAATGGCGCATGGGTTTACGGCTCTCCACAATACACAGCGCCAGGAAGAAACTGGGACTACGATACTGATTTTAATGATGCGAGTAATCTTCCGCCACTTTCGCCGAGGTTTGTCTATCTTCGACAAGAGCTGTTTGTGCGAGATTTTGAGCAATAGGTCTTCAGTTTCCTCGCTCCAAGGAAACTAGCACCCGGCTTCCTTCAGTTTCCTTGAGTTTCCTCACCAAAGAAAGAGAAGATATCACTGAAACTACTTGGAGTTTCCACATGCCTACGACAGTTTTCTTGCATGGAGGGAAATATAAGGTAGAGTGGTTAATGTAACTGTTATCCGCTTTAAACTCTTAGGTAAAAAATGAAGATAGGACTTGCTTAAGCGAACTAGTGCGCGCCAACTGATCCCCAGCGAACCCCCAGCGAACTAGTGCGCGCCAACTGATCGGAAAGGAGTGGAAGAAATTAGTCATAGATCATAGTCCTCAAGAGTAGGGAAAAATCGAGCACTACGATCTGAGGAATGGGGTAGAAAAGGAGAGTTAAAGTTGGCTGGGAGACTCTGCAAGAGACATTTTTCGAAGCGGTAGATACCCCCCTACAAGCAAGATGAGGAAATCTCTAGCAATGAAAGTAATTAGCAGTAGGCGGCACACAAGGAAGAAGCGCTCCAGGGGGCCAGTCCACAGTAAAGTCGCCCTGTTTCCACCTGTCATAACAATGAGAACACGCCCTACAAAACTCCGTGTACTCCTCTAACATCTGAATTCGAATCTCTTTCACAATAGAGTAGACATATATCCGAACAGAATCTTCCTTAGGAGCATGCTCAAGACTAATAGCTTCTTCCTGAAGCCTTCTAGTCCCCTTTACCTTCCACCCCTTTAGAGCCCTCTTGACCCGAGCTTCACTCTCAAACTCTCTAAGCCTCTCTACAATACGGGTATTTACTTCTTCAATCTCTTGCTCCTCTTCTATTCCAAATACAGAAAACCACGCATTGGGACGAAGAGTAAGAGCGTGGCGCACTTTTGCCTTATTGGCTAACTTCGTTGAGCAAGCTCTGTCTTGAGCCTCAGTGAGAGAGCGACTAGATAGCTTCGATATAAAAGGAGCTCTAATCCAAGGGATGCCCGATGAGTGCTCTGCAAGAACAGAACTAAGAGCCTCTCTAAAAGCTTTCCACGAGCTAAGCCCTGGATACCTCTCTATACAGTCAACAAGGTTGGCATTAGCAGGGTTGGCATAGAGGTACGCTATACGCTCTACGATAGTATCCACGTCACAATACCTGACAACCGAAGTGCCATTTTTCTTCCATAGATTGAGGTGCTTAAAGCCAAGGAGTCTCTTCATAGCATCTGTTAGCTGCTTTTGAAGTTCCCCGTAAAAGCGCACACACTGAGCAGTATCGTTTACTACTATGATGATATGGGCATGGTTTCCCATCCACACAAAATGGCACAGCGTTACCTTCTCATCACGCTGTACGCGAGCCATAACGCTTGCCATGATGGTCTTTAGCGTCTTGGTGCATACAAAGGGGAGTCCCCGCGATGTGCGCATGCAGATCTCGTATACCTGTTGGGAGTATATTTGGCGTCTAGGTCTTGCCATAGCACTCAAGAGTCGTCGATTGAAACGGAAAGTTGCGTGTTTGGTTGCTCTTATTTGGTGCTGCTTTTAGGTAGGTGAGTTGGCACCCACCAGACTCAGGCACCCACCAGACTCAGGGGGGAAGAGTTGACACCCACCGGCACCCACCAGAGTTGACACCCACCGGCACCCACCACCCACCAGACTCAGGGGAGCCGACTCAGCCAAGATTTCCTCATGACGAGGGAGTGTTCTTGCATATGGGAAAGAATAAGATAGAGTAGTTCATACAACGGTTAAGCATCTCGCCTCGTGTACTTAGTTTACTTTGATGAAGTCAAATATAATGGAGACAATCAGCCATTTGAATGGCTTTGCGGCTTGGCGTTCCCTGAAGAGGTCTGTCTCGATATAGACAACAAACTCTCATCTATCTCGAAAAGTTACTTCGGTAGTATCGCACTATCAAAAGATACAGAGTTTCATGCCAAAGATATCATTCACGGGAAGGGGCCTTACAAGGGACATAAAATAGAGAAAAGACTGGACTTATACAAAGAATTGATAAAAGTCATTGACGACTATCGCGAACAGATTGGCAAAATAAAGATTAAAGTCAATCCAAAGTACATACAGTTCCCTAAAGACTTATCAGACCAAGCTTTCATGTTCTTCACCGAGAAATTAGATGGATACTTAAAATCGAAAGATAGCCTAGGTCTACTAATTGCAGACAGTCACCCGGAGAAGCGAACCAGCAAGATCGACTCTCTTAACCACTATCGCCATTACAAAACAGAATATGCCCTTAGAAGAACAATTACTAACGTTATTGATACTGTTCATCACACGAACAGTCACCATAGCAGGTTTCTGCAGCTAGCTGACGTATATGTTTATACCTGCGCTCTACAAGAAGTGCCGCAAGACAAATACCCACAGATGGAAATCTGTCGATATGTTCAAGAAGAAACCAATTATTATCCTGATAGCTGCAAGGATTGGCCAACTAAAAATTCCTATTGGATTCCGAGGGATAAAGCAGCTAAAATTTAAAGATGCTTAACAAACGGAATCAAAGCACGTGGCAACCCGCGGCATTGTTTGAAAGCATTCTGTGCCCATAACGATGAGCTTTAATACCGAGGGATTTTTTCAACCTATGCTGAGGCTAACTTGTTTACTCGCCGTGTTACTCTGTTGCAGTTCTTGTGAATCAGATAAGTCTGATTACGAGCTATCTAAGCTTAGTAGATTTTCTGGAGACTGGGATCCGGTAATTAGAGTCCACGGATTTGCAGATAACGAGGAAGGTTGCGAAGAAGTGGTTGAAGCACTTGAAGTGAAGTTTCCCAAGAGCAAGTATCGCTGTGAGCGCTACAAAGGATGGACAATCAGCGATTAAAGATACAGCCCTTCGACCGACTTGGGTTTTTCATAGTTTCCTTATGGCGGAGTATCCTTGCATCAGGGAAAATATAAGATAGGGTGGTCAATAAAACCGTTATGCACCATGAGTTATTCCGAAGAAGACTTGCCTGATTTAACGAATACGGACCTCTTAGGGGCGTACTACGACGCCATCAAACAGACCTACGATTACGCCCAAGAAAATGTGGTTCGTCTTATCAGCGGTCAGCTCAACGCAACCGATCTCGAAATCGCAGTTCAAGGGACATTTTATCGTGCACATGCTGTTGCCGCGTCACTCTCCCGGTTGAACAATGTGCTCGACGCAACTGTGGCGGCAAGTTGCTGTCGCACTTTATACGAACTATGGCTTGATCTTCGAGTTCTCACAGACTCGAAGAAGTTTCCTGGCGCTGTAGAGAAGTATCACTCCTTTCCTGATGTCGCTCGCTATCGCGTGGCAAGACGCATACATGACTTGGAGCTCAAGCACCCGGAACTAAAGAATGCAGAAATAGCCCATAGCCATCAGCGGAAAAATTTCGTGACTCGACCAGGTAAGAAGGACGAAATAGAAGCTACAGTACAAAAGGTTTGGGGCCTCGATAAGAATGGCAAACTCGACTGGCCAGAGCACTGGTCAGGTCTGTCGACATACGATCGAGCTCGACTTCTCGGGCCAATATACGAACACGAATATCGCGAACTCTATGGAATGCTTAGCTGGTACACACATTCTGGAAGCACAGGTATCGTGGGAATATCCGAAGAGGGATTTGAAGGGCTTTACGGAATTGCCTTTGACACCTCTAGAGGCAAGTATCTTGAATCCCTCATAGTAACTGCAAAGGTTTTTCATCTATTTGACGCCGTAAAGAATTTTGGCCCCCTCCTGAAATACCTACAAGATGCTCCTCACCATATCTTAGTCGAATATTCTCTGGAAAAAATGAAAGAACACGATAAGGTGCATAAACAGGGTGAAGGGAGCTCGACTTCTGGTCTCACATAACCCCCTTAAACGCTAGCCATACATTACTTTCTACAAGGAACGGTAGCATAATAATAGATTTTAGTAGCCGCATAGAAAATATGAAACATTTGTAACGGCAATCGCTTCTTAACCTGTACTTTCCTGATCGCATGGACATTTACAACTTCCTCCAAACACACCTGATACCATTCAAACGCCACGACCACCCACCAGTATTCACCTGCGAACAAGCCAATGAACTTATCCCCGACCTCCCAGGCACAAAGACAAAGAACCTCTTTGTCCGAGACAAGAAAGGAAAACAACATTTCCTGATCGTCGTTTCTGATGAAAAGCAGGTAGATCTCAACGCCCTTGCAAAAAGTATCGAAACGAGCAGATTAAGTATGGGCTCACCCGAACGACTTATGACACACCTTGGTGTTGAACCAGGATCTGTATCACTGCTCGCTCTTGTAAATGATACGGGGGGCTCGGTTCAACTCGTGCTCGATAGTCCTATTGCCAATGCTCAAGCTCTGCAATGCCATCCGTTAGTGAATACGAGTACTCTTGTCATTCCCCGAGAGGGAATTGAAAAACTTCTTTATGAATTAAACCACAAACCACTTCTGATGGATGTCCCCGGTAGGACTGCGCAAGGCTGACTCATTCCCACACTAAAATCTACGGAGCAATGCTACGCCACTCTGTCTTATCTCTAGACACATAGTAACCTAAAAGTTGTAATTGTACTTGGCGGGGGAGGTATCGAGCCACTGCATGAAGCGCCTCTATTCCCCTTTCGTGGTATGCCACCTCTATCAAAGAGCTCTCTTTCATTTGCATTCCGCCAAGGAAGACAATCAAGCTACAAAGTAAAAAGTATTTTTTCATATTCATACTGAGCCACACTTCAAAAACCTATAGCTGCACAATTTGTGCATATATACATGGTACCTCAATATTGTGGATTTGTGGTAAAATGAGAAGAAAATAGAATATTTTCGTAGTTACTGTGGAAAATCTCATGGACGTCACGCTCCAGCGTGGCATCACTTACCGGCCCCTAACCCCCTGAAATCTCAAGTCATCACTATAAACCGCCGATAACATAAGCGATAGATTTGAAAGAGACATTTTCACTACTGTTCCTCCCTAAAAGACGTGAGATAATAAGGGGATAGAGGCATAACCGATGAACGATGCAACAAACAAAGACGGCATAGAGGTACGCTCAGCCACGGAAGGAAACGAAATGAAGCTCGCGCTTGTCCTCTCAGGAGGAGGCTCTCGCGCTGCGTATCAAGCTGGAGCGCTCAAAGCTCTTTTGCCTTTTTTTAAGCGTGAAAAACACCACGTTTCAATTGTAATGGGAAGTAGCATTGGCGCTGTCAATGGCCTTGTCTTTTCTGCATGCCTAAAGGACGGCATAACATCAGCTGTTGAAGAGCTCGAATCTCTCTGGCAAAAACGTAACTTTCGTAACACCTTTGCTGGCTCACCATCTGGAGCTTTCTTTCGCGCCGTGCGAATGGCAATGGTGCAATACATGTCTCCTGGACCAAAGCCAACTGGAGACGCCATCTTTGATCCAACTCCTCTTATGACTGAGGTCGACGATGTAATCCTATCTCACGGAGGGCTCGGTCCAAAACAACGCCACCCAAAGCTTGAGTCTATCGGAGTCATGACCACCATTGAAGGAGAAGAGCGTAAGCCGCTGCTCTTTCTCAGCACTCAGACTCATGTACAAGAAGATCTTCTCGAAGGAGCTTCGTTTGAAATCTGCCAAGTGCCCTCTCTCACCGCCAAGCACGGCTTTGCTTCAGCAGCTCTTCCCTCAGTACTTCCCCCTGTAGAGATTGATACTGACATGGGGTCTTTTCGGCTTGTTGATGGAGGCATCTCTCAGAATGTACCTGTAGACCCAGCAGCACGGCTCGGTGCCGATCGGGTAATTATTGTTGATATCTCAGGCAGACACTTCTGGCTTGATGAGTACAACGAAGCTCATGACACACGCCCCGACTGGGAAGTTCCTGCAGAATTTAAAACATTTTGTATGCGTCCCCCTGACACCTTCGTCATACGAAATCCAAAGCCATTTGGACCTATATTAAAAGACGCAGTGGGAGGTTCCACAGGAAAATTTATGCGTGCTGTTGGACCAACTTGGCCAGTTTTTAAACTCCTGAAAAGCAAAATCGGCGAAGCCCTCGCGTTTGAGGCGGCAACCTATGTTGCTCTCGATGAGGATTACCTCACAGGACTCATCGAAGCTGGCTATAACGACACCATCTCTATGCTCCGAGATCGTACTGAAGTCGATTTTCATCACAATAAGAACTACGAAGAACTCGCTCAGATAGTGCAACAGTGACTCCCCGACAAAAAGCCGCCCTCCTCTTTATCGCTCTACTCTCACTCTCATTGCGCATTCTTTTCGTACACACGGTTTTTGAGCAATCAATTGCAATTCCTCAAGACACGCTTCACGCACAAAATACTACGTACATTGCCCAAGATTCACGGATGTATATTCAGCGTGCTTTTGATGCACTCGAGAACAATCTTCTCTTAGCAGGAAATCAGAGACGCACACCAGGGTATCCACTTTTTCTGGCGATGCTAGGGATTTCCCCTTTCCTCGTACTCTTTGTGCAAAGTATCCTCAGTGCTCTTATTCCAGTAGGTACGTATGCTCTCTTAGCGAAAATAACGAATGGGAGCCCTCTTGCATTCATTGCCGCTCTCTGTCTCTCAGTACATCCATCTCTTATCGGCGTCTCAGGAATACTTGTTGCTGACGCCCTCTTCTGCTTCCTCTTTGCTTCCTCAGTTTTTGCGATGTGGTGGGCCACGCAAGCAAAAAACTCTCTTTTTTTCCTACTCTCAGGAGTACTTTCTGCTCTAAGTTTGCTGGTAAAACCAGTACTTCTTTTTGGCATTCTTCTCTTCCCGATTCTCTATGTTCTCCTGTGCAAAGCCTACGAACAAAGAATAAAAATAAGCTCTCTTTTCTCTCTCGTTGCTCCTCTCGTTCTCACCGCTCTCAGTTGGAGCTACATAAACTATACGAGGACTGGAATGTTCACCTACTCAACCATTGGGACATTTACGGCACACGAATACCTCGGAGCAAGAGTTGAAGCAGCACATGAACTCGGACGCCTTCCAACATGGGATGAGATGAAAGCAAAGCGGTATGCCATGCGGCAAGCAAAGGCAAAGCAAAAGCGCTCTATGCAAGAGCAAGTATCATTTTCAAGAAATGACACACTCCGCATCCTCTCAAGATCTCCTCTTCTCACTCTTCAGTGCTGGGCGCTCAATATTTGGGAAAATGCTTTCACTGGTTGGGACGGCTTTCCAAATCAACTACCACTTGGAGTAGGAAGTTGGAGTAATGTCGTACTCTCAGGCCTCTATGTTGAAAAATACTTACGAATGCTCTGCTTTGGGCTGGTGCTTCTTGCTCTCCCTTTCTCGCTCGTTGCAAAGGAAAAGAAGAGACAAAGCGCTTATCTTTACCTCTTTTTCCTCACTATTTGCGTATACTTTCTTATACTCAGTGGAATCAGCTTTCTTTCAGGGACAAGACTCTTTCTTCCCGCCGAATTTGCCCTGCTTTGCTGCGTTACACTTACGGGCGCTTTGGTATATCACCGAGACCGTTGATATTCATCTCAAGGTCTCTCAGCAAGCCATTTGGCATGTCATACACCCAACCATGAATACAGAGAAGTTGTCCCTTCTTCCACGTTTGTTGAACGACATCGAGGTTACAAATATGGTCAATCTGCTCATAGATATTGAGCTCTACAAGACGGTTCGCTTGTGCTGTTGAACCTGGAAGCTCCTCGAGCTCTGCTCGGTGCTTTTCAGCAAGGTCTCGCACACCACCGAGCCACCCATCTACAGCGCAGTGGCCTGTCAATCCGGATAAGGCTGCTTCTACCCCACCACATCCGTAGTGACCACAGACAATGATTTGGGGGATCCTTAACACCTCGAGAGAGAACTCGATAACACTCAGAAAGCTTGCATCGTCAGGTTTTGCTTGATTCGCAATGTTTCGGTGTACAAAAACCTCCCCAAGTCCACTTTTAGTAATTTCCAAGGAAGAGACGCGACTATCAGAACAACCAATCCACAAGATCTCAGGTGTTTGCCCCTCTGCCATGCGTCGAAAAAAATCAGGATCATGAGACTTACGCTCTGCGACCCAGGCTCGGTTTTGCTCTAAATATCGTTTATGCCTCTCCATGACCCTCCTTGAGCTTTTCTCTCCACTCTTGAAACTTTTGAGTATACTTATTTTTATGATCAGTGAACACTACTAACGTATTTCCAAGTGCTTTCGGCCCTTTGGCAACAGAAACAACAGCGCCACTTGCTGGCCCTACCTCAAAACCATAATGGTGTAAGTGTACTGCTTGAGAAAGCGCCTGCTCGTCATCCACTAAGATCGTCTCACTCTCAAAACCATTTTCACGAGCAGCCCAGAGGGGAAATTCTCCTACAGGAGAGAGGTGCGCGGGGTGGAGACCTTCTATTGCAGAGGGAAATGATTGCGGAAGAACAGCAAGGATGCGGAGTTCGGAATTAATTGTACGGAGCGCTTCTCCAATAGCTCGGACACTTGCACCTGAGCCTACTCCACCAACAAAGGTATCAATGAGAATATTTTGTTTCTCGAGAGCACGAAGAAGAGGAGGCACAAGCGCGTGTCGATATCCTTCAATATGGTACGGATTTTCAAACTGATTAAAAAAATAAAATTCATGTTGGTCGGCAAACTCCTGAGCAGAACGTATCTCAGATTGTGGGCCAGCACTCACGGAAATTTCATGTACCGTTGCACCGTATGAACGGAGTGCGTCTTTCTTATCTATCGAAACTGCCTCAGAGACAAAGATATGAACAAGATGCCCAAGCTCTCTCGCAGCATATGCAAGGGCAGCACCAGTGTTTCCTGAGCTTGCTTCAACTACAGGTACTCCCTCTTTTAGCTCGCCGTTCTTCTTCGCCCGTTCAAGAGCAAAACCAACCATTTTATCTTTGAGCGAACCAGTAGGATTCGACTCTTCGTGCCAGGCATAGATTAGATGCGAAGACTGAAGATAGTGGGTGAGATCGGATAACATGTAGGAGGATACTAACACATGTTGAATAGGAACGGGGAGGAAGGGGCTGAGAGAAAGACTCAGAATAAGGAGGTCTATTCCTCAGCCTCAACCTTCACCTCCGCCTTCATCTTATATCTTGGCCTTGGCCTTATTCTTGGCATCAGCCTCCGCCTAATAATCAGAATCTCCAAAATCCCTTCCCTTCCCCTCCATCCTTCGATATCCTCCCGGCACAACTGTGTTAAGGAGTGTTTGATATGAATATTGCTCGTCTACTAGTAACTCTACTTGCTCTCTGCTTTTTCTTCTCAGGATGCTCCAAAAAGGGCCCGGAATCAGCTGCAAAAGAATTTTGCTCCTGCTCAAAACCACTCTTTGACAAGATGAACACAGTCAATGATGCCATGAGCAAAGGAGACTTCTCTGCGCTTCAATCTATGTCTCAAGAGATGCAAGGACTGATGCCAAAAATGGAAGCTTGTATGAATAAGCTCGAAGAGAAGTACGGCGATCTCAAAGATGATAAAGAATTTAGTGCTGCTGTCGAAAAAGAGATAGACAAACTTTGCCCAAACCCAATGAAAAACATGGGCGCAAAGATGATGGGCGGGATGCCACCAATGGGGATGCCTCCGATGGGAATGCCTGGAAAGTAATGCGTGCTTTTTAGTTCGTTTACCTTTCTCTGCCTTTTTCTTCCACTCACGCTTTGCCTCTACTGGCTCTCGCCAACTAGGTGGAAGAATGGAGTCCTTCTCGCTCTAAGCTATCTGTTTTATGCGTGGGGGGCTCCAACCATCATCCCACTTCTTTTTGGGATGAGTGTCTTTGACTACCTCCTTGGTAAGCACCTCTCGTCCCTGAGCTCGCACTCGGATCGAGCAAAGAAATGGCTGCTTGGTTTTGGCATCACTGCCAACCTCTCTCTTCTTCTCTACTATAAATACTGGAATTTTTTACTTGGTGAGCTTAGCGCCCTGCTCACCTCTCTCGGTTTTTCAAGTCTCGTCTGGGCCGAAGTACTCCTACCTATTGGCATCTCCTTCTTTACCTTTCAGAAGATTAGCTACCTTGTTGATGTCTACCGAGGCACCGCTAAGCCTGCCGTCTCACTGACTGACTACGCTCTCTATGTTGCACTTTTTCCACAGCTCATCGCCGGTCCAATTGTTCGCTATCACGAAATCTCAGAACAACTTCACCTTCGAAAGGTGCGCGCAGACGATCTCACAATCGGCATCTCACGCTTTTCTCTCGGACTCGGAAAAAAAGTTCTTATCGCAGATTTTGTAGGCCAGGTTGCCGATGGTGTGTTTGCCCTCTCTGTCGGTGAGCAAACAACCTTTTTCGCTTGGCTAGGAATTCTCTGCTACACCTTTCAGATCTATTTCGATTTTAGTGGCTACTCGGATATGGCTATTGGGCTCGGTCGGCTCTTTGGATTTCGATTCCCTGAAAATTTCAATCACCCCTACATCTCAGAAACCGTTCGTGAGTTTTGGACACGGTGGCACATGACTCTTTCCAACTGGATGAAAGAGTATCTCTACATTCCACTTGGTGGAAATAGAGTCTCGTCTTTGAGAAACGCTCTCAACCTCTGGATGGTGTTCTTACTCTCTGGGGTGTGGCACGGTGCAAGTTGGAACTTCATCGTCTGGGGAGGGTATCACGGTTTCTTCATGAGTCTTGAACGACTCTTGGGCGTTCCAATGAATCGTCAAAACAACATCTTTCGCACCCTTTTTACCTTTCTTCTTGTTGTCTTCTCCTGGGTTCTCTTTCGCGCAGATTCTCTCGGTGATGCACTGACCTACTTTAGTTACCTGTTTGGACTAGGAGAGCCTGCTACCAAAGCGGTTATGCTTGGGGAGCTCCTTCAACCGAGAAGCTTAGGCATGTTTATCCTTGCTATCGCTTTAAGTTTTTATCCGCTCATCCGGCACAAACAGAGCAGCAACGCTCAATTACAACCTCCTTCGTATACCTATCAGCTCTCTGCCTTTTGTGTCCTGATACTGTCGCTCAGCGCTCTTGCCGGGCTCGATTACACCCCATTTCTTTACTTTAGGTTTTAATCGATTCGATGATGAAGCTTCTCTTTCCACTTTTAACGTTTTGCTTTCTCTCTTTTCCTCTTCTGACTGAAGTTGTTGCACCACAGTGGGACCAGCTTGGCGGCGTGAGTAAAGAGCGAAAACAACCAAAACTTTCCCTTGAAACATTTTCATCTGGAAAATTTCAAGCCCGTTTTGAAAAGTGGTTCATCAATACCCTTGGCATTCGAACACCACTCGTCAAAACAGATAATCAACTGAACTATTCGATCTTCTCTCAGCTTTTTTCGAGCACAAAAGGAAAGGCTATCCTTGGAAACGATGGACACCTCATTGAAAAGTCTTACCTGCTCAGAGCACAAGGAGTGCTCTATCCCAAAAAGAAGGTGCTCAAAGAGAGAATTCGAGAGCTTAAAGCTCTAAGCGAACTCCTTACCTCACAAGGCAAATCACTCATCATCCTCATAAGCGCGAATAAGCCAGCGCTTTATCCAGAGCTTATTCCTTCGCTCTATAGAGTCGACGATTCGTTTAAGAACCCCGAAGCACCTCTTCCATTTCTCATTGAGAAACTCAACGCTGCAGGCGTACCAGTGATCGATGGGCCAGCTGTGCTCAGAAGACACGCTGTAAACTTCGAAGACTCTTTCTTCGCCCCTACCGGGACTCATTGGAATGAGCTGGGGGCGTGCTTAATCGTCTCAGAGCTTGCGCAAACCATCTCAAAGATTGACTCTACATTTAGTGGGTCACTAAAGTGCGATGTTGATGGAAAGCGACAGACTCCTTTACAAATGGACAGAGATCTTTTATCTGTAGCAAATCTCTGGTTTCCCAAGAAACTCATCAAACCTACTCCCAAAGTAGTCCGAAACTTCACCCCACACCCCGAAAACTCACGCGAAAGAATTCTATTTGTAGGAACAAGTTTTCTTTGGTCCCTCTTTCACCACCTTGATAAAGCCCCATTCTTTTCACACCGTGATATGTATTACTACTTTAAACGTTCTGTTCCTTTTCCACGTGGAAAGGTCACACCAATCAAACGAAAAGAATCCCGGTGGATCACTCGAGCACTCAAAAGTAAATATATTGTTCTTGAGGTGAATGAAGGATTCATTCACCGATTGGGTCATGGATTTCCAAAACGGGTGCTCGAACAGGGGCAATCCTGATAGCTCCTTCTTCCTCTTGTACGCGCTCATAACAAACGAGCCTTGGCATCTTTCGGCTTGGAGCAGGCCTAGGACTAGGCCCAGATCCACGGGCAAGGGGCAATTTCATAGAAAATGCAGATCCCACGGTGAAATTTTATAACGCGAAGTACGCGAGGGACGCGAAGAGGAAAAAGACGACTTCGCGTCCCTCGCGTACTTCGCGTTATAAATTTGTAACCAGGCGGAGCCAGATCAAGGAGATAAGCAAGGAATTGATATAGCACTTCAAATCCTCCCCCCTTTTTGGTATATCTTCCCAACGCCCAAACGGGCAAAAAGCGTATATTCCTAGGGAAACTAGTGCTATGAAATATATCCACCTCATCCTAGCCACACTCCTCTTTCTCCCAATGAGTGTTCTAGCCGATCTTCCACAAACAGCTGAAGCAAACAAGGTCATCATCGTGCTTGATGCTTCCGGTAGTATGTGGGGACAAATTAATGCTGAGCCAAAAATTGGCATCGCCAAGTCGGTCGTTCGCGACCTTGTTAAGGACTGGGATCCTTCCATTGAACTCGGCTTGACCGCTTACGGTCACCGCAAGAAGGGAGACTGCTCTGATATCGAAGCCCTTGTTCCAGTATCACACATCAAGCCTGGCGTTATCGAATCAAAGCTCAATGCAATTAATCCAAAAGGAAAAACACCTCTTTCTCAGGCAGTCATGCAAGCAGCCGAGGAGCTCAAGTACACCGAGCAAAAAGCTACCGTTATTCTTGTGAGCGACGGCATCGAGACATGTGACTACGACCCATGTGAAGTTGCTCGAAAACTTGAAGCAAGCGGAATTGATTTTACGACTCACGTGGTTGGATTTGATATCAAAGAGAAAGAGGCCAAAGCTCAACTTACTTGTCTTGCTGAAAACACCGGAGGACGCTTCCTGGCAGCAAATGATGCGGCCTCTCTGAAATCCTCACTTGATGAGGCTGTTCAAGAGGTAGCTCGTGCCAACGAGAAGAATGTTCATCTCTATGCTGTTCACCATGAGGGAGGTGAACCACTCGAAAACGTCTCATGGCTAGTATTTAAAGCCGAAGACCAAGGGAAAAAGGCAGTTTCAGCGGTCGCTTACGGACGTGGGCCAACTCCAGACTATACCCTAGAACCAGGACTCTACGTTGCCGAGGTCAAATCACTCGGCGGAAAAGCCACTGCATCAAAAGAGTTTGAAGTCCCAGCTGAAGGAGAAACGACACAGGAAGTTGTTCTTCCTCTCGAGGGGATTGTGAAACTTGTTGCTGTGAATAGAGCTGGGGAAGAGCCTCTTGAGCAGGTTGCTTGGCACGTAAACACCATTTCTGAAGACAACACAAAAGGGGCAAACGTTGCGTACGGCAAAGGGGCACAACCCGAATACAAGCTTCTTCCTGGGAAATATCTCGCCGAAGTAAGATCTCTCGGTGGAAAAGCTACCGCGACTCAAGAAATCGAAGTTCGCCCTGGTAAAAAAGACACGATCGAAGTTGTTCTTACGCAGGAAGGAATTATTAAGCTTGTTGCCGTAAACGAGCCAGGTGGAAAACCTCTCAACGAAGTCCACTGGAAGGTAAACACCCTTGATACTGAAATGGCAAAAGGGACGAACGTGACATATGGAAAAGGTGCGCAACCTGAATACAAGCTTCTCCCTGGAAAATATATGGCAGTTGTTTCTTCTCGTGGGGGAAAGGCATCGGCGGAGCAAGAGATCGAAGTCATTGGAGGTAAGAAAACAACAACCGAGGTTCTCATTGCTGCCGAAGGACTCCTTGAGCTTGTCGCAGTTCACCAAGCAGGCGGCAAACCACTCACTGATGTTCTGTGGGAGATTCACTCTATCGTAGCTGAAGACAGCATCGAGAAACCTGAGCTTGTCACATACGGAAAAGGAGCAGAGCCCTCTTATAAGCTCCTCGGCGGAACCTATTTAGCAAAAGTTCGCTCTCGTCGGGGAATGGCTAAAGTTGAACAAGAAGTTGAGGTAAAGCCTCTCAAAAAGAACCGCATTGAGGTCATCTTTCCACAAGAAGGAGAGATTCAACTCTCAGCAGTAACATCTGAGGGCCAAAACCCGGAAAGAATTTACTGGGAAGTCTATACTCTCGTTGAAGCTGATAGTATGGAAAAGCCTGAACAACTCAAATCGGGCGGAGGAAAAACTCCCAAATACCGTATGCTCCCAGGAAAGTATATGGCTCGAGCTACTTACGATCGAAAGAAATACGAAAAAGAGTTCGAGGTACGACCTGGAAAGATTACCAAAGAAGAGCTAACACTCTCGCAAGAAGGATAATTCTCGTTTAAGGGCTCATATGTAGGAGCTCCAAGGAACCTTTATAGCCACCGAGCGCATCGCAGAGTCATCTTCTCGGTACTCTTGATGTGCTCGGTGGAATTCCTAGGTCAATTCCGCACAAAGAAGCTTTCTTCCACGATTCTTCTGGCTCTCGATAGCCCTCGAAAAACTCACCACAAAGGTAATGGACTGAAACCATATCTAAGGTTCATTTTCTAGTGCTATAACCAAAGTAATGGGTGGCCTTCTTTCTTACTGCGTATAGTGCTCACGTGTCGCCAACCATCCCGCCATCATGAGCAAACTAAACGCCGAAACTCCTAGCACTTGAGTGCTTGTAGCCGTAAGGATCAACCCCACATGAAAGAGAAAAGCCAGCGGAAGAGTCATACTCAGTCTTCTCTTAAGAAAAACAGCGAACGCCAGACAACACTCTGCCACAATGGAGCAAAGAGCAACACAAGTGAACACCTCAAACGTACGTAAAAAATCTGGAAGCGGGAGAAGGGAAGTGTCACTCCAATAAGCATTGACAATCCCACCAGAGAGATAAAAAGCGTTTATCTTGGTTAAGGCAGCAAAGAAATAGGTAAGACCTAACTGCCACTGAAAAAGAAAACGATAACTATCTCGAGCAGGCTCTTCATTCTTTTGGTGGCTATAGCACAACGCTGCCATAAGTGAAAAAATCGAGAGAAGATAGAGGTGATTAGAATACATCCGGATATCTGAGAGCAGGAGCGTGAATGTTACTGGACAGAGAAGTGTAAAGAAAAGAGCACACGGAAAAAGACAGAGCAGCACTCCTAATGTCCCAAGGGCTAGAACAGCAGGCTCAAATGGATAGTCGACGAGAGAAAAAAAAGAGTACGGGAAACGACAGAGCTCTTGCTCCTCAATAACCTGGGCGATACTACGTAGCTCAATCGCAGTAATACATGCCGCAAAGCCTATACACCGAGAGCCCACAAGAGAAAATTTCACAGCTCCTTCCCAAAAAGCTCACAGGAAAATACCTGTTTCTCATACTTTCCCCTTCGAAGCAGTTCAAAGGAAATATCCCCTTCATATTTTGAACAGAGACATTCAAACTGAATTTCATCTACACGAAGATCGGAACGACGTAACCACTCCTGTTCCCAGAGAGAAATTCGCTCCCCTCCTTGCTCTACGGCAAGCTCCCTCACCTGAGCAACTCGAGAGAACATTTGCCAACCAAACCGATTCATAGAATCGGAACGCACGAATGCGACGAAAGCAACGACAGCTTGCAAGCTAAAGAAGAGTACGATGAGCCACCTGGCTCCAACGGTTTTACGGTGAAACATGAGAAGCTCTTTTTCGCAGATTCTTCTGTGGGCACTTTACTGGCACATCCTGAAACTGCTCAATAGCTTCAATAATCCCTTCAGGCTCTGGATACGTTGGCCAGCGAATAGCCCAAGAAGTTGGCAGAAGGCTAAGGAGCGCCTGAAATTCATTTTCGAGATAGGACGAAAACTCCTTTGTTCGAACGACAAGAACGGGGCATCGTAATCGTTGTACGAAAGGTTTAAAGTGAGCTCCTTTTGAGCGAACACGAAAAGGAAGACCAAGTGGGAGATAGCTCTCAATCCGATCATACAAACGTTCGAGAGCGGTCGGGTGAGGTCGCGTAACAGCATCAATAAGAACAAGTGTACGGATCCGCTTCGGCTGCTTCAAAGCAAGTTGCAGAACAACGACACAAGAATCTTGGAGCCCCACACACGAAAACTGTCTGATGTTTGCTTCTGTGAGAACTTCAAGAACTGCTTGCACCCGAAGGTTCAGCTCTTCACTCGTTCGGGCACTTTTTAACTGAAGTAAAAGACACCGTGAACCCTGAGAGAGCTTCCGACAAAGAGGGACGAGCGCATCACCAGACCTTTCAGTGAGCACTACGTACGCCCTTCCCTTCCCTTCATCAAGTAGAATCTCACAATCACTCATACTGGGTGGAGTATACTCAAACAGCTCAGGTTTGTCGTCAGTCAAAGCTGATTTGAGTATAAAAGCGCATAGCGCTGTATAAGCCGTCCTCGGGGACGACACACGGAAGATATGATGCGTGTCATATTTTCCTGGGGAAGACAAATATCCTTCGTATGAAAAGAAGAGTGAAAGCGATCCGTTTTCGCGCCACTATACCCGGCGAATAAATCCAGAGAGTACGACAAACCTCATCCTACGGAGTAAAGAAAAAATAGCCAGAAGAAGTGCCTTACAATTGAGGCCTAAATTAATGAGCTAATCAAGAGGAGCAACACATTTTATTGTTTGTGATATCGACTAATTAACAGATGTCATTTCTGCTAAAAAAAACTAGGGCAAGAAGTTTGATCGCGGGGCCAATATGTGTAAACCTGAAAGAGTAGTCAGCAGGGGTTCAAGCGAATACGTAGAGACTATGGTCACGTTATGATAGGGAATCCAGGTCCTTTTCAAGTTATAGAGAGCGAAGGATCGGGCGAAGTCGAAAGCCCAATGACTGCTCCACGCCGCAGGTATTCATGCGAAAATTACAACACTTGTCTTGATTTAGCAGCTGCTCTCAACTGGGATAACTTTACCTGCCGAGGCTGTTGTGGTGATGTGAATGAAGCTATGTGTTGGAGAGCTCTACACGCCCAGAAAAAAGACCGTATTGCAGGAAGGCTCTGCTCTATTCCTGAAATCCACTGTCACCAAGATGAGTCTTCTTGTGAAGACCTCCCAGACAACGTGATTAAGCTCGTTGGAAGCTAAAGGGCATTTTGTTACCTCCTCCTGAGGAGGCCATACTCATCAGAAAAGTTTTTTCACCTAGATGATTTCGGCGAATGGCGAAAGAGGCCGAAGAGACAATACAGCGAGTGTTTCGTTATACCACCGCACGTCAGAAGTAAAAAAACTCTTCCGACGAGACTAGCTCAACTTAAGGAAGAAAAAAACAGCAATGGCGACTACACCCAAAAGGTAAGGACTCAGATCAATAAGCCACTGTGTCATATTTGATTTTGAAGGATCTTCGTACATCATTATATCCTCTCTTGAAAAAGGTTATAAATAGACCCATTCAACAACGAACATCTCTTTCCCCAAAGAGACTTCCCTCTCCTACTCCCTCATCCTTACTAGAGACTCATTTGCTTCAAAAAAAAACAAAAAAACGTGTTATTTCAAGGAGATTACAGACGCAGCTGGCGGCTCTTTTCGCTCACGAATAAAGAACCAAACAGCCCCTCCCCAAAGGGCAAGAACGTAGCTCTTCGCTCTAAGAAGAATACCTACTCCTAAAGCTTGAGCTGGCGTTGCACCAATCAGCTGAAGAAAAAAGTAAAAAGCTCCCTCTTGGAGACCAAGCCCGCTGGGAGCTAGTGGAATAACACCAATAAGCAAGATAAGAGGCAAGACAACAAACAGGTCCCAAAACGGCGCATCATACCAACCCACCGCATACGCAGCGACAAAGGTATTTACAACTGTAACAGAGTGAAAGAGAAACGAGAGTAACATCGTCTTGATAAGAAGCCCCCGGCGTTCTTTCGCCAGAATAAGCGCCTCTTGAATTTTTTTGAGGTGCCCTTCGAGTGTGCCGATCAGCGGAAGACGAGTAACAACTCCCATAACAGACGGAGATAAAGCAGCAACGGTAAGTCCAACGACTCCCACGGCAAGCAGCACAGTAACGATTTGAACTTCAACGGGCACTCCAGAGACAACTCCGAGAAAGACAAGCGCTAGAAAGATCATCGCAACCAACCCGGTGTATCGCTCAAGTATCGTTGAAGCAGCTGCCTCGTGCTGACCAATGCGCTTTCCTATATACCAACTACGCACCACATCACCCCCGATATACGAAGGCACAAGAAGATTCACGAAGTATCCCACAAGGTAGAGGTGAAAGAGATAGCCCAACGAGGCCTCTTTTCCATACGACTCAACAAAGAGCTTCCACTTGAGCGCGCTGACATAAATGAGGAGAACAGAGATAAGGAGTAAGTAACCTGCAAGAAACAACGTGAGCTGTGAGAGTGCCTCCCAAAGGCTCCGAAAATCTACCCACCACACAAGAAGGCAGATAAGGAGAAGAGCAAAAAAGTATTTCAAGAGTCGTTGAGACATTACATCCTTACACAATACGGAGCTCATCAAGCTCACGGATGAGCTCATCTCTCACAAGGTGAAGCATACGAACGGGATGCGCACGGCCCGGCCAAAGCCAGGAGAGGAGAATAAATCGAGCCTCTTGCAGATAATTATTCACACAGTACCCCGACCAAGCAACACTAAGAAGTGTGACGAAACCAAAGAAAAAACTACCACTCGTACTGAAAACGAGAAGAAAAAGTATGAGGTATAAAAGAGCATAGAAGACGCACCCAAAAACAAGCTTCATGGTGCCACGCACAAGATCGTCAACCCACTTTTGATTCACAAGCCAACCAATCAAGCGATAGATCGGATAGTGTGTCAGCACTCCCAAAAGAAGGAATGGCATACAGAGGACAATAAAAAGCCTATCGGCTCTATCTGTAGCAACCTCTTCGGGAGGGAGAGCAAGAGCTTCGCAAAAACCACTGTACTGTCGAATGCGAGATTCAAATCGTTCTCTTTGCGCAGGAAAGCTCTCTCCCAAAGCTCGAATGTTCTCTACGATCAATTGGTAGCGTTCACGGTCATTCTCCCCACTCCCATGTTGAGAGGCATAGAGCTTGGCCACCTCTTCTATAAGTTGTTCGTGCTCGCTATCATCAATTTCAACAGTGACAGAACGGAGAACCCTATCAATCTCCTCAGTGAGATCTCGAACCGCCTCTTTAGAATCTGCATAATACCTCTGTTGATAGTCATCAATACGGATAGGCTCAGCAAACGAAAGGGTGACTGCACTACGAAACCTACCAAAATCAGTATAGGTAAGCCCCACTGGCTGAATGCAAAGTTCAGATGCAAAAGAGTGCTCAGAAGCGTACTGGAGTGCCATTCTTGCGGCTCCTGTTTTCATCGGATACAACTTCCGCTCCCCCATACTTTTTCCTTCTGGGAAGATAAGCACAGCTCGTCCTTTTTCAAAGTGCTCGAGCACCCGCTGAAAACTCTGCTCATTTTTTGTCACGTCCTGAGGGTTATCCTGCCTGCGATAGATCGGTATGAGATGGAGAGCCTCAAGGATGCCAATAAACGGAGGGCGAAACAGAGTTGATTTCGCTAAAAACCAAAGATTTCGCTTGAAAGCACTCAAGAGGACAAGCGGATCGAGCAAGAAGTTGGGGTGATTACTGACCACAAGCAGCGGAGCAGATTCTTGTGGAGCAGCTCCCTCAAATGACACACGGGAATAGAATTGACGGATGAAGAATGAAACAACCATTCGCAAGAATGAGAAGATCATGCGGCAACCTTGTGTGTCATGCGGTTTTGAGAGTGAGCTAAGCGGAGATACGCTTCGCGAGTCAAGCGCGCGGTCTGATCCCATGTGAACTGTTGTGCTCGCTCTCTTCCAATATTGCTCAGATCTGCGGCAAGCTCACTCTTTGAGAGGACAGACAAGAGCTGCTCTGTCGCAGCTCTTATGTCTTTCGCTGCAAACAAGAGGCCAGCATCCCCTAAAACTTCCGGTAGACACGAGGCGCTTGAGCTTACCACCGGAGTACCTGAGGCCATTGCTTCTAGAGGAGGAAGACCAAACCCTTCATAGAGACTGGGAAAGAAAAACACATCAGCGGCTTGGTAGATAGCAGGAAGATCTTCATCAGGAACAAAACCAAGCTCCACAACATGCTCATCAAGTGAGAACTGCCTGCGCAAAGCACAGAGATTATCATACTCTTTATCGCTTCTTATGTTTCCAGCGAGAGCAAGAATAGGCTCCGCCATCCCTTGTTCCACACAAGCTTCAATAAGTCCACGAAACGCTTGAAACATAACACCAATGTTTTTTCTCTGATCAATTCCACCGACATAAAGAACAATAGGTCTATTATGTGGTAGTGGGTATTTTTGAAACATTGCTTCAACTGGTGCAGGTTCGAAGAAGCGTCCATCTACTCCAAGGGGAGTCACCACTATCTTCTCACGAGGGATTCCCAATACGCGGTGTACGTCATGAGCCGTATGTTCACTAATAGCAAGAATAAGCTCTGCATGAGAAATAGCCCTTAGCTCAAGCCAGCGAGCAAGTCGAAACCTCCAAGAGTGTTTTTCTGGTGCATAGAGATCCGCGAGAACCACGGGAATGAGATCAAGCACCGTAACGATCGTACGTTTTGAGCTCCAAGTTGGAGCATCAACATGAGCAGGAAAATGGAGTACATCAACGCCTTGAAGTTTCTCCCCAGAGAGTGCCAGAGGATAGGCGAGTTGTTGGCGAAAGGTCACCTTTCCTGCAGGAAGACAAGACGAAAGCGCAGCTAGGCGAGAACGCTCAAGGAGCTCTGCATGTGAAAAAGTACATATTGATATGTCATCATCTGGATACTCACGAAAGTACCGAGAGAGCTCAGAGACATACCGGCCTGTACCACGCATGGCATGCGCTTTAAATTCAGCATCAAGTGCGCTCGTATCAAGTCCGACAGAAAACATACGTTTCAATACCTATATGGCAGAGGCCTGCTTCTCTTCAAAATCAGAAGAGACAAAGAGGCGAGAGACGTCTTCGAAAAAGCGTTCAAAAGACAAGTCTGCAACTCGTTTTTTTCCTTGCTGGACGAGTTTTTCACGTAAGGAGCTATCACGAGCCACATGAGCGAGAAGCTCCGCCAACTCAGCAGGGCGCTTCTCGTGTACAAGCACTCCCCCATCTCCGACCGTATCAGGAAGTGCAGACGAAGCATACGCAACAACAGGCAATCCAAAATGCATTGCTTCAATCACAGGAAGACAAAACCCCTCATGCTCACTCATACAAACGTACACTGAAGCATTTTCGTAAAGCGCACGAACCTCGGAGTCAGCCATACAGCCAACAAATGAAACTGCATCTTCAAGTCCAAGTTGATGCACGAGGTGACGTAGCGAGAAAGAGTAAAGCTCCGTATCGATATCAATCCCGACAAGCCACAGGCGGCTCTGTTCTTCGATATAATGGTGCAAAAAATAAAAAGCACGAATGATATCCTCAATACACTTATTCGGTGCAAGGCGTCCTACATGTAAGAGATGAATACCTCCTTCGGCGCGAACCATCTGCGCTATTCCACTATTGGATTCAACCTCCCATCTACTTGGGTCAACAGCCAACTCAAGCACCTGAGCTTCAAATCCGAGCTTTCGTAGTTCTGAGGCGTTAAATGGAGAGTCCGCAAGAATACGATCTGTAATCGCCAAGAGCTCAGGAAGTTCTTTTTCACCGGCTTGGATATCACGAACGATACGTGGATTAACGCCCTCAAACCAATGCGAAGGTGTTAGATTGTGGTAAATGAGGGCTCTTTTTGCCCTTGCCAGGTTTCGGTAGAGTGCGTTGAGAGGAGAGCCCAACGAATAATGAAGGATTACCTCGCCATGAAAGTCAGTTGGAAAATCCTCGAAGTCTAACGCTTGCCCCTTCAGCTTCGGATGCACATTGATAGCATAGATCTCGCTTTCAAACCCGAGCTTTCGAAAACAACGTTGCAGAGCAAGCACTTCGCTTGAGATAGCATCACCGTAGCTTAGGGTATGAACAAGTTGAAAGATTTTTTGGGTCATAACATCTCCGCAAATCCCTCTCGGTGACGATCAAAGATAGCAACTCCGAGGTAGAGTACGAGTAACGAGAAGAGAAGCACAAACACGATGCCAAAGAATGAGGGGAACACTCCCTCTAAGACCACTTGCTGATACATCGTCGTCAGCACCGCAAAAGGATTATAGATCATGGTGAACTGAAAACGGTCAGGGACAGAAGTGAGTGGGTAAATAATTGGACAGAGAAAGAATAGAAGATTTAAGACATTCGCAACAACGTGCTGAACATCTCGAAAATACACATTCAGCGAGCTCAAAGCGAGGCACAGCCCACATAAGAGAAAAAACTGAACAGCAACAACAATAGGAAGAAGAAGGAGTGTTACATGAAACTCAAGGCCGGCAAGCAACATAAAGACAAAAAGAAGAGGCAAGGAGAGCACAAAATGGACCATCGCCGTAAGAACAGAAACAATGGGCAATAGATGGGCAGGAAAAAGAGATTTCGTTATCAGACTTCCACTTGCCACAATAGAAGAGGTGCCCTCAATGAGCCCTGATGAGAGCCATATCCAAGGGAGTAAGCCACAAAAAAGGAAGATCGTGTAATTATCCACTGAGTCGAAGCGCACGTAATACCGAAACACGAGGGTATAAACGAGCATCAAGCAGAGGGGATTGAGAAACGACCACAAAAATCCGAGCACTGAGCCACGATACCGGGCGGCTAAGTGACGTGTCACAAGCGCAGAAACAAGACCACGATACCGATACACCTCTCCAAAGAGTGTTAACATCCGGTAGCCTCCTGCAGGGTAACAGTGTGGGTCGAAGAGCGCTCAAGAGGGATGAAAACTTCAGCTCCATCTTGGGAAATCTCCCAACGATGTGGAAACTGAACTACTCCAACAGCCTCACCGTCTCCCCGAACAACAAACTCAAGAACACCTTTGTGGTAATCGTAGGGGTATCCGTCTTGGCGATGGACAGCAAGATCAAGGGCATATCGTCCACTTAAAAGCCCAATCCGTTGAATAACAAAGCGAACCTTTCCCTTCTTGCCCATCTCGGGAAGTTCAAGTTTTTCAAGTTCCGTATTGGTGCCATGAATCTGAAGACCATCAACACGTTCAATACCAACACCAAATACGATGTCATCCGTAAGTTCATGCACTGTATAAGAGAATTCAACCGTACAGCTATCTTCAGGATGATAGACAAGGTGCTCTTGAGAATGCTCAGAGAGTAAGCGAACATCGTGAACTTCTACCTCTCGGCTTCCCCACCGTTGCCGCTGTCTTGCTCCATCCTCGTCAACAGGCACAGCAACTTCCTCTTCAACCTGGTGTTCAAGATCAGAGAGGAGTTCTTCATCTTCTCCACGCTCAAGAAACTCACGATAAGCATCAATCACACGACGCGGATCTCCACGATCTTGTACTTCTCCATCGTTTAACCAGACTACCTCGTCACACCACCGTTCAACAGCAGCAAGATCGTGGGTCACCAGCAAAAGAGTGATTCCCTCTTTTCGCATCTGCGCAATGCGATCCTTACACTTTGCCACAAAAGAGGCATCGCCAACGGCCAACACCTCGTCGACTAAGAGAATATCTGGCTCCGTGTGCACTGCGAGACTAAAACCGAGTCGCATAAACATTCCCGAGGAGTACGTTCGCACAGGCTCATCAATATAGTCTTCAAGCTCAGCAAACCGAACGATATCGTCAAAACGTTCATCGATCTCTTTTCGGCTCATGCCGTGAATAGCACCACCGAGATAAAGGTTCTCTCTCCCCGTAAAATCAGGATGAAATCCGGCACCCAATTCAATGAGCGCAGAGACCCTCCCCTTAAGAGAGACAGAACCAGTGGTCGGCTTATAAATACCAGTAATAAGCTTGAGTAAAGTAGATTTTCCAGAGCCGTTTCGCCCTATAATTCCAACAGAGCTTCCTTTGGGAATGCGTATAGTAAGATCGTCAATGGCACAAATAACACGAGTATCTTTCGCGGTATTTTTTCGAAAAAGTCCAAGAAAAAGAGACTTGAGCGTAGAATAGCTCCCCCTTCCGATACGGTGCCTACGAAATGTCTTCGAGAGGTCTCGAATATCAATGACGTGCTCCAAAGCACCTTGAGAAGGTTTCATATCGTACTACTTTGACTGCTGGATAATATATATGTCTGGAAGATTCCGCCAACGACCGGAGTCTTCCATGCCGTAACCAACAAACCACTCCGGGCCAACATATTCAAAACCAACCCAATCAGGAGTAAACGCTTGATCCTCAATGTTTCGACGGATGAGTACGGCAGACTTCACATCAACAGCTCCTGCTTCTTTCATTGACTGAGAGAGCGCCGCAAGTGTTTTTCCTGAATCACAGATATCATCAATAAGAAGAATAGAGCGTCCCTTTGCAGGAACATCATCAACGCGAACCTTCACCTCAGAGCGCATCACAGCATTTTGTTCGAGCTCATACGCCCAAGTTTGCGCAGGAGCAATTTCTACAGAAGAGGATATCTCGCGAACAAGATCCGCAAAGAAAAAGATTCCTCCACGTAGAACAGGAATAGTAAGAAGATCGGTATGGGAGTCATCCCAAACTTGCTTTGCCCAAACAGAGATCTCATTTCCCAGGCGAGCAACCTGCTCTTGAATGTGTGAGTGCGAATACTCTAGCTTAAAGCTGTGAGGAAGTGTCGACATGAAAAAGGTTTCCTTCTAAACAATACCTTCACAAACCCCTAAAAATATTGGGGAACTCTGGGGGACAGAAAGGAGCGCATCATACTCTAGGACTCAGAGAAACTCAAACAAACGACCAACCCGCTCTAGTGTTTTCAGGCACTTACGCGCCTTCCTCCTCTTCCTCCTTCTTCGCTGAGGTCGTTGTGCTCAAACTATAAGACAAGCCCAAAGCGCGATGAAACACTTTTTTGCAAATCCTCAAAACCAGTGTAGGCTTGTTCTTGTAGTCCTCTTTTGCTCTTAAAAAGAGCCCCTACTTCACCCTCTACGAAACTCGATCTTTCCCGCTCCCTCTCTTTTCCCTACCAAGCAAACTGCTTAGGAATCGAGGAGAACAGGATACGTCCGTTATTTGTTTGCGAGACACCATTATGCTCGATGCTTCCCAAAGAAATCACAACCAGCAAGGGAGAGGCGACGTTCCTGCGCGAAAAGTTCCACAGACTCATCCCTCCCCTCAAGAGAATCCACTTACAGAAGAAGCCCTTGTTGTAAAGGAAGAGGATCTGCCCTCGACGAAGAAAAAAACAACCTTCGAAGGCGTACCAACTCCTAAACAATTAATAGCAGCACTCGACAACGAAGTGCTCGGAAACGATGAGCTCAAAACAACACTTGCTCTTGCTGCACACCGCCACTACAAAAATGCCGGCAGACAGTTCCCTGTTCCCCTTATGCGTGAAGTCGTCGAACGCCAATTCAAACTCGTTCATCCAAATAGTCCAAGAACAACGAATCTGCTTTACGCGTTAACACGCGTAGCTCGAATCCATGAAGTCAACCAAAGCACAAGGAATCCACTCTGGCAGGATATTACATTCCTCATAAAACTTGGAAAGAGCGAGGGGCTACTCAAAGCTAAGCGACGCCGAAAAACAACGGCTCAAGCAAAGCGAAAGAGCGGCTCGAAAAAAGCTGCTCCAAAATCAAAGACGGACCTACTCACTCGCCAAACTAGAAACTTTATCCGGGCTCTGCACAATAAAGCACGAGAATTTGAAGAACACGGCCTTGATCTCACTGAAGAAAATGTTCTGATTGTGGGGCCAACTGGAAGCGGTAAAACACTTACCGTAAGAGAGCTAGCGAAAATTCTTGACGTTCCCTTTGTGAAACTCGATGCGACTATGTTTACTGAGGAAGGTTACGAAGGACGAAGTATTAGCGAGATCCCCAAGGAACTCCTGAGGCAAGCCGACAAGGATCCCGAATGGGCAAGCCAAGGAATCGTCTTTATCGACGAGATTGATAAAAAAGGTGCAGATACGACACAAGGTAAAGATGTAAGCGGAATCGGTGTACAACAAGCCCTTCTCACCTTGCTTGAAGATCGAGTAGATCAGGAAACGGGAATCGACTTCTCTTCCGTTCTTTTTGTTTTTGGAGGTCGGTTTGATGGACTTGGAAAGCTCATCATTAAACGCCTCGGTGGAGGCTCTATAGGATTTGGGAGTGCTGAATTCGGAGCAGTGCATGGAAACGATGACTTCTCACAAGAGAGAGTGCTCGCCCAGGTCACCCCTACTGATTTAGAAAAATTTGGAATGATTCCTGAGTTTATCGGGCGGGTCAATATCACATACACTGAGCCTGTCGATGCTGAAAAAATGAAAGCCATACTCCTTGGCACTGGGAAAACACTTCTTGCACAAAAGAGAAAACTTGTTGAGGTAGATGGCTATACTCTAGAGCTCACAGATGATGGTGCTGATGCAATTGTCGAGAGAGCTCTCAAGCAAAAAACCGGCGCACGAGGACTGAGACCTATTCTCGATGCTCTCTTTCGAGAGAAAGAGCTTGAAGGGCCAGAACTGAAACACTCTCACGATGAGAGCACCATTGTCATAGATCGAGATTTTGTCGAAAGAGTCTTTGAGGACTCACAGTACGTAAAATTTACGTAAGTGAGCTTCTTCATTTTTGTGAAATAGGTAAAACGACGCATCTCGCCTGCTCCTTGCTCCCTCGACTGAGTTCACGCCGAACGGTTATAGAGCACGTACTCCGATGGTGTCTTCGAGCTCTCAACCTCCTACTCCTTACACCTATAAGCTCGTAGGAACACAATTTTTGAAAAACTGACGAGTGACGACCTCGGTACCATAGCGCTCCCTTGCATACTGAGCACAAAACCCGTTACTGGGGGGGAGTTCAAAGGCGGCTCGTACAGCTTTCTCAAGATCTTCGTCATCGAGCACACCAAGTCTTTCATGATCAATAAGATTCACAAGTCCAGTACTTGTAAACGCAGCAACAGGCGTATCACAAACGAGAGCCTCTGCGGCTCCGAGGCAAAACGTTTCGTGCTTACCTGGATGAACAAAAAGCGTCGCAGAGGAATAGAGCGGGGGGAGCTCCTCGGGAGATTTTACACCAAGAAACACCCCCCGTGGAAAATCACGTTGGAGAGAACGTAAATCTGGACCCGAGCCGACAAGTACGGCTCGAGTATTCTCAATATTTAACGAGAGAAGCGCTCGGAGATTTTTCTCTTTTGAGATACGCCCGACATAAAGCATCGTTCGCTCTTGGGGAGTGATATCAACAGGCTTTCCATCAACATCAACAAGATTACTCCACACTATTGGATCACATGGCATGAACACCTCTGTGTCTACACCACCAGGCCAAAGCACAACATTAGAGAACCCTTTTTCCAGAAGAATCTGACGAATAGACTCCGTGCGTGTCATGACTCGCTTTGCCCTGGAATGGCAGAAGCGAATAAACGGCCACCCGCCGTCTGGAAGAAGTTTAGAGAGAAGAGGATGGTTCTTCGCAAAAAAATCAACCCACTGAGTATGGTACGATGTGGTATAGGGCATCCCATGTTTCTTACACATCCACCGACCTAACACTCCTATTGGTCCTTCGGTAAAAATATGAATATGTGTCGGACGGAAGGTTTGAAAAACCTGACGAAAATGACTTGGCAAGGCTACAGAAAGCCGAACTTCCGGATGCCCTGGTACAGAAAACGAACGTTTTTCGTTGGTTTGAAAGACGAAAACTTGATTCCCCCACTGCTGAAGAACTTTCTTGCTTCGTTCCATTGTACGCTGCACCCCATTAAATCCATCAGGACCAGTATGCGTATCGGAGATAAAGAGGATTCGATTTCCAGACAGAGAAAATTCTTCTCCGTTACTTCGAGAGCGTTCAGAAACAGAGGTGGTATTCATAGAGCAATCCACAGCGCTGCAACTCATCTCAGGTCAGAGCACTTGTTCTCAGGTTACTTCATGTCTCGTCAACGTGTTGTGAGAAATAGGTAAAAGAAATGTTACAAGACTGTTACGAGTGAATGAGAAAATTGTATACCCCCTGTATAAACAATCTTCTAACTCGTCATCTCTTCCTTGCTGACCGTAAGGTAGAAACATGAGCATACTTGAAACACATCCCGCATCACCACACGCCATCCCTGGCTCACTACCGCGAGAACCACACTCGGCTTCTCTCCTTCGTGGCCCAACGGCCCAACAAATCTTTGAAGCACTCTCGATACCAGATCTGCGAAATCCAGATATCCAAACAGAACACAGAACACCAAATCACCAACCAACTTCGTATAACCGCATGGTTCCGTTTGAAGAGCTCTCGCGCGCGGTAAGGCTCACCGGGGCGAGTAATTTTCGTGAATTTGCCAAGCGGTTTGCCTTTCGCCACGGGACAGAAGTTCGTAGACATCTCGCTAGCTCCAAAGACCCAGCAAATGCATACGCGACGATACCAGCCACGTCACAAGAGCATCTAAGCAGACTCGAAAAGGTAGGATCTGTAGAAGCCAGTGCCACTATCATCCCTATCTCCAGGCATACCGTTCTCTACCAGTACGAAGTGCCGATCGATAACCTTCCTCCACAACTCGAAGGAATACAAATCCTTCAACTCTCCGATGTACACTTTGAACACAAGGGAAAGGCCGCAAGACGAAGGGAAGAAGAGATTGAGTCACTTGCTGCTGATCTGAGAAAGATAGGAATAAGGCCTGAGATTGTTGTAACAACTGGTGACATCATTACCAAACGAGCAGAAGACTTTACGCAACGTGGTCAAGATGCACTAGACCGCTTTGATGCTTCAATCACTCGGTGTGCCGTATTGGGCAATCATGACTTTTATAATCAGGGCCAGGGAGAAGTTCGTCACCACCTCCACCGACTCGGTTACGCAGATCTCACCAACGCACAACTTACCATCACCATCGATGGAAAGCGGATTAATCTGTTTGGGGTTGATGACCACCTAGAAGGCGTACCAAAGCCTCCAGTTATTCGGCCGGGACAAGAGAACGACACGAACATCATGGTCGTTCATAATCTCGATGCTGTTCAAAAGAATTATCCAAAATGTATGGATCTTATCCTCTCAGGACACACCCATGCAGGTGAAGTCAATCTCGGGGTGGTTACGGGCTCAGATTTCATGCGTTGGTTCGGCTACCTTGATGGTCTCAATGGACACACAAAGGGATGGTCCTCGCTCACAGACAGAACGCTTTCATATATCTCACCAGGACACGCAACGCATTACTTCCGATATCGAACATACAAAGCTGGCGGCACGATCCTCAAGTTAACGGGACACAAAAAAAGCTCTGAGGTATTAGCAGCGTAATATCCACAAATCAGTAGCTTTTTTTATCTCGCTACCATTCAAGACACTCTTTGTGTCAGACTGGCCGCCATGAGTCAGTACATCGTTGTTGGCGATCTTGGTGGAACCAAGTGCGCCTGGTCATTTTTTGAGCTTAACGCAACAAACGAAATAGCATCTCTTGGGATGGATCCCTTTGCCGTACGGATACATTCCTTTTCAAGCTTCAGTGAGCTCGTACAAGCAGCAAATGAACATTTCCCTGCAGGAAAAAAAATGACAGGTGCTCAGACCATCTGCCTCGGAGCTGCTGGATTGTGGAACAGAGACAAGCAAACAATCTCACTTCAACACTACTGGAACGGCGTTGCTGATGTAGGAGAGGCTGCTTCTACACTCTCGCTTTCAGCGGATAAGATTCTTGTTCTCAACGATTTTGAAGCTGAGGTTCACTCTCTCCACACATCAGTCGTACAAAAAAGTAAACTTCTCCGGCAAGGAAAAGGACAGCAACAAGCAAAGAGGCGGGTTCTCGTCGGGCCAGGCACTGGTCTTGGAGTTGCTGTTATTGATCACGACGGCTCACTACGGAGAACAGAATCTGGCCATACTCCCATGGGATATCCCCTTCGCCCTCAAACTCAAGAGAGATGGCCAACCTTCATGGCATACTTCAAGAAGCATGGTATTACACCGACTTGGGAACATTTTCTCTCTGGAAGAGGGCTTTCGATGATACATCAAATAGTAGCAGGCGACATGCAACGCCCCTCAGAGGTTAGCCTACGTATACAGGCAGGCGAAGCAGATGAAACGCGCGACATCTTTGCTGAGCTACTCGGCATGAAATGTAGGAGCGTGGCATACTCTCACTGGTATCCTCATGAGATCTACTTAAGTGGGGGCGTTCTCAAAAACACCCCTGAAATTCTCGATAGTCCCTGTTTTCTTGAGGCTTTTGAAACTTTTGCTGAGCACGGAGAGGTTCTTGATGCTATCAGCATTTTCCTTCTCCAAGATCCATATACAAGTCTCTATGGTGCTGGGCAGGCATACGTAGAGAGATTGAAATCATAAATTTTTCTCTTATGATATAGTACAGTATACTGATTGTTCTTTCTTGGAGGCATCACCTTGAAACTTTTCTCTCTCCTTCTTTGCCTTATACTCCTAGCTGGCTGCGAACAAGGTGCAAATAATCCCGATCTCCAACGTCTCACCAAAGAGCTCGATCAAACTCTCCAAGAAGCTCACCAATTTTTCGAAGGAGCCACCTCAACTGGAAACGAACTCGCTACCAAGGAAGTTGAGAAGCTCTTTACTTTTGAATACCGAGTTGAAGAACTGGATAGCTCTCTTTCGCCTGAGGAGATGCAAGAGCAATTACAAGCACTCGGCCAAGAGCGTTGGGAATGTTTTCACGCCGAACCACAGGCAAAATCACTTCGCTTCTTCTGCAAGAGAAGACCTAAAACCTACCTTCGCTATATTCCGAAACTCCTCTAATGCGCCTCTTTCTTCTCTCTCTATTACTACCGCTCCTGATCAGTTCATGTGCTCCATCACGTACCCTGTTACCCCCAGGTGAGATTCCTGATTTTCAAGCTCCACTCACAGAGGATGAACAGTATGGACACGAAGTCCTCTCCCAACTCACCCAACAGTACCCCCTTGACCGCAACGATGATCGCATCGAGCGTGTCCGTTCAATTGTGGATCGACTCACCACACACAATGGCCCTAACAATCAAATTTGGCATGTCTATGTTTTAGTTGGTGATGATGTAAAAAACGCAGCAGCAACGCGCGGAAATTTTATCTTTATTTGGACGGGTATGCTCGAAGCCGTTCAAAACGATGCTGAGCTCGCTGGAATATTGGCACATGAAATCGCGCACATTCTGGCTGAGCATACCCAACCCGATCCCACAGAAGCAGCTAGTCAGATGATCTCTGGCATTGCAGGAGAGGTCGCCCGAGAGGCGATCTATCGGCAAGGGGGCTACGTTGGAGCACTTGCAAGCCTTGGTGAGTTTGTCGCCCGCGAACTTCTTAACGCCATGATTATCAATCCCAGCCAACAACTCGAAGAATTTGAGGCCGATCAGATCGGTATCTTTCTCTTAGCGGAAGCAGACTATAATCCAGAAGATATGGTTGAGTTTTGGAGACGGGCAAAAGACGATCCGAATTTTCAGTCCTTTCCTATTCAATTTCTCTCTACTCACCCATCTTCTGACGAGCGTCTAACTCGCTTAGAGTCGCTCCTTCCTCAAGCGATGGCTCGTTATAACGGAGAGACAACGAAAGAAGTTTCCTCAATGACACCAACAGAGGGAGAACCGTGGAAGGTCATTGAGCCTCGAGTGAACGTACGTACCCACCCGAACACGAACTCAGAAATTCAAAGCGTTCTGCTTGAAGGGGATACAGTCACTGTTCAAACGAGAGAAGGTCGGTGGCTTCGTATTACCTCTCCCACCGAAGGGTATGTGTATGGTCCGCTGCTTGCGCCCTTAGAGTGATTGAACAAAATAATGTGTGAGATGAACTACCAATGTAATGAAGAAAATGAGCATAGAAAGTGAGGAGCTCCTTACTTTCTATGCTCATTTTCTTCATTACATTGGAAAGCCACATGAAATCCCTAGGAAAAACCACTAGAATCCCTACCAATCTCAACCATACTGGGAAATTTTTTCCGGTTTGAGCTCAAGTTTCCTCCCCTCATGTCGATAAAACAAGTGTGTGAAAACCATTAAAGGAGGCTGTTCACCCAGTAACGCAGCACTCGAAAGGAAACGAGCAAGGCACATACGAGATGCACTGGGTAACAGTTAAGAGACATGGATGTAAAAGATGTTCAATCAGTAAAAACTCAGATCAGTAAGGGCTCCACCGCTCAAAGCAAAGGGGCTACTCAACAAAGGGCGCTTTCGCGGCTCACCGCTGAAAAAGTCGACATATCTCGCGCAGAACCTGTATCGCTCAATGTCCAAGAGCGTACAAAGCCGTCAGGAGCACAGGAAACGCGCAAGAAAGCCAACGATGTGATCAATGCGCTCAATCTTGTATCTGATACGACTCAAGAGATCGACCAGATGGTGCAAAGCTTAGCTGGCATTGCCGAGCAAGCAGCTTCAGGGGCACTGAGCGAAAGTCGCATATCAGTTCTTGAACAAGAAGCTGATAATCTTGTACGTGAGATCAAGCAACGTGTGGAAACACGTGGTCCACAAGGTGAAAATCCACTAGGGGGCGATCCGATCAAACTCGAAGTTGAAGAAGAACTTGGAAAAACTCTCGAAGTTATTCTTCCTGATACTGCGAAAGATGCCTTTGGTCTTCAAGATGTATCACTCTCTCCTGCAGAGAACATACTTCGAACAAGGGCCTCTATCGATAGCGCTCGCCAACGTCTTGAGTCGCTTAAGGAAGCTGTAGAACGCTCAAAAAGCGAAGTTGTTGAAGTAGTGAATGCTGTTGATGTTGCACTACAAAATACGGAAGCAAGCAGCGCCAGTATACGTGACGTCGATGCTGCACTTGAACTCAGTGGAAAACTACGTGGTTCGATTGATAGTCAACCAGATGCAGCACTCAATGCAAACAACTTTACCGAAGCTTCGCTCGAGTTACTCAAGGGCACTGAGTAATTCGCCTTCTCTTTCGAAAAGAACGCCATTATCTCGAAAGTGAACTGAACGAAGAATAATTTTAACGCGAAGAGCGCGAAGGAAGTGATCTTCGCGTACTTCGCGCTCTTCGCGTTATAAAAAATATTTTAGAGTTTATCCAAAGCTCTTTTATTCTCTTTCGGCATAGGATATTTCGAGAAATTTAGAGGTGATACCCATTCGAGCCTTTCATGCTCGCGACACTGTGGCTTTCCGCGCAGAATCTGACAACGACAGAAATGAAGCCTCCAGGTAAAGTCTTTCTCCACAAACTCCTCAACGAGAAAAGCTGGACGGACGGAGACTTCAACACCGAGCTCTTCTTGAATCTCGCGCTTGAGGCAGGCCCTGATACTCTCTCCCTGCTCTCGTTTTCCTCCAGGAAATTCCCACTTTCCACCTTTTGCCTTGATGCGCTTCGCAAAGAGATAATGCCCATCACGGTGGATACAGGCACACCCCACGTCCATTACCGTTTTACCACTACGCTTCGTATTTGTTTTTTGCGGGCGCTGTGCAAGCCACTGGTCGCGTTTCCCTGACTGGTAGTAGTCACACCCCTTCGCAAGTGGACATTGCTCACAATCAGCCTTACGCGAAGTACAAAGAGCACTTCCAAGATCCATTAAGGCGTGATTGAGCTCGGCAGAGTCATGTGCATGTTTACGAAAAATGCTTCGAGCACGAGGCTCAACCCCCTTTTCGGGGCAACCATAGAAGCGTCCGAGAACTCTCTTCACATTGGTATCAATAGCTGGTTCTGGAAGATTGAAAGCAAACGAAGCAATAGCAGCAGCAGTATAGGGGCCTATGCCAGGAAGTTTCTGAAGAGCTCTATTGTCTTGTGGAAACTTTGCATCGTGCTCGGCGACGAGAATCTTTGCTGCGAGCAACATATTCTCACCACGCCGATAGTACCCAAGACCACGCCAAACAGGGAGAACATTTCTCCATGATGCTTTGGCAAGAGAGCGGAGTGTTGGAAATTTTTTCAGGAAGTTTTTGTAGTACTCAATACACCGAGAGACTTGGGTTTGCTGCAGCATGATTTCAGAAACCCAGATACGGTATGGATTTTGTGTTTTGCGCCACGGGAGATTTCGCTTGTTGGCGTCGTACCATTTGAGGAGAGGGGGAGCGAAATCTTTAGGATGAGGCATAGCAGAAGAGATAGTATCAAGTACTGGATGAGGGGCAAGTGTTAAGGTTTTAGGCGGAGGCTGAGACCAAGAATAAGACTCCGCCTAAACAAATCCCCCTCCAATCTTTTAACACCCCCAAACAAAATGAGAACATTTGTCTCCATGCCCTAGATTTCGTATAGTCGCCACTCACAGAGATAGGCTCAAGATTATGTTCGATTCACTTAGTACCAAACTCGAAAACGCCTTCAAAAAGATTCGAGGCAAAGGCGTACTCACCGAGAAGGATATCGCTCTCACAATGAAAGAGGTGCGTATGGCACTTCTTGAAGCTGATGTGAATTTTAAAGTTGCCAAAGAGTTTTGCGAACGACTCGGAGAAAAAGCCATTGGCGAAGAAGTTCTTCAAAGCCTTACTCCCGATCAACAGATCATCAAACTCGTTCATGAAGAGCTCATCGAAACAATGGGGAGCGAATCTTCCGAGCTCAACCTACGAGTAGCTCCTCCCGCGGTACTCATGCTCGTGGGACTTCAAGGATCAGGTAAAACAACAACAGTAGGAAAACTCGGAAGATATCTACGAGAAGACCTCAAGAAGAAAGCACTCCTTGTTCCCGCTGATGTGTATCGTCCGGCAGCTATTGAGCAGTTAAAAACGGTAGGCCGCCAACTCTCTCTCGATGTTTTTGAATCGAGCGCAGATCAAGATCCTGTTGATATTGCCAAACAAGCTGAAGAGTACGCTCAAAGCCACGGCTTTGACGTGATGATTCTTGATACTGCTGGCCGACTCCAGATTGATCAAGAGCTCATGAAAGAGCTCCAAGAGATAAGCGACGAAGTTCAACCACACGAAATTCTCCTCGTTGCCGATGCCATGACTGGGCAAGAAGCAGTAAATGTGGCTAAAGGCTTTGATGAAGCCCTTGAGATTGATGGGCTTATTCTCACAAAGCTCGACGGTGATGCGCGCGGTGGTGCGGCACTTTCAATGAAGTCCATCTCTGGAAAACCAATTAAGTTCATCGGTGTTGGCGAAAAACTAGATGCCCTTGAGGTCTTTCACCCGGATCGAATGGCTTCGCGCATCCTCGGCATGGGCGATGTCTTAAGCCTCATTGAAAAAGCTTCAAAAGAAGTCGATCTCGAAGAATCGCTTGCGCTACAAAAGAAGATGAAAAAGAACGAGTTTACGTTCGAAGATTTTCTTGGCCAGCTCAATATGATGAAAAAAATGGGGAGCATCTCTTCGCTTGCCTCTATGGTTCCCGGAATGGGCAAGATGATGAAGCAAATCGACAACGAAGAAGCCGATCGAGAGATGAAGCGTATCGAAGCAATCATTCTTTCGATGACCCTCGAAGAGCGCAGAAAACCTGGCGTGATAAACGGAAGCCGCCGCAAGCGAATCGCGGCAGGCTCAGGAACGAAAGTTCAAGACGTCAACCGCCTCCTCAAGCAGTTTACCGAAATGAGAAAGATGATGAAGAAAGTCTCCAAGATGGGCATGGGTGGCCTATCAAAACTCCTCGGTGGAGGAGGTGGCCTCGGGGGAATGGGCGGTCCATTTCGATAAATCCGGATCAGACAACGTCATTTCCCGCTCTCTCGTTGTTCAATATGATGAAAACCAACAACGAAGTTATTGTACACAAGATCAACGCGTACTATCGGTCGTGAACGACAATGACGCGCGTGACTGGCCCATAGATTTTTCCCGTTAACTTATTTCCCTGGGGAAAAAACTTCGTTTCGAGATCATCACTCTGTTCAGGAAATCCGACCTCAACGGCATACGGTTCTCCATACTTGTAAGTACCCGCCGAACAAATCCCAGCACTATTTGTATGACAAAGGTACTGGCCAAACTCATCGTATACATACACCTGAGGGACTGGAGTATTCAGGTCATCAAGCGCTTTCACAACAACAGAGTAGCTTTGTGGTGTTACGAAGAGTGACTTCGTTTCGGCAAAGCGGTGCTTTCCTGTGTAGGATGAAAAGGTATATCCACCTTTTTTAGCCGTGACACGCACAAACTCATCTTTGATCATCTCATCGAAGCGGACTTTGCCGTCTTCACCTGAAACAAGCACACGGCTATTGGTATAGTTTCCATCAGCTGGGCCTGTTTCAAGCGTAACGTGTACTCCAGGCACCCCGCCTACATTGATAGCAAGATAATTAGGTCCACCAGGGTCAACAAGGCTCTCCCTAAATCCAGAGATAATCGGCATCGTTTGACGGAGGACACTCGCGTTATTGTTATTTGCATCTCCTGTTGGGACACCTTGATACAAGACATCAGGACCAGAGTAATATCCGACACGATATCCTGGAGCATAAGCCATAATGGAACGATGGAGAGAGTTTCCTACGTAAAAACGCTTTCCATACGCTACTCCATCAATAACGCCCGAGGAACCTGGCGCATTATCTCTATCATGAGCAAGTCCAGAGTTGTGTCCGAGCTCATGGGTAAAGGTGTTGTACCAGATACAACTCTCAGCGGTAACACTGTACATGTACCTATCACCATATATCTCAAGAGCTGGGATACTTGACATGAAGTAGCCAATACCACAGTACTGACCGCTTAAGCGGAGTAACGTGACCATGTCTGCTCCATATTGATCTCTCAGATCGTTGGCGAGTGCGCTTGTTCGAAGAGAATTAAGATCTGATGAGAAACTCGACGAACCACCGATATTTGCTTCTTGATAATGAACGAAATGAACACTGGCGTTAACGTTGGCGTCTTCAAGAGATTGATTCATCATCTCTTCAGCAAGTAAAATTTTCGCTTCTACCGCCTCATGACTGCCAAGACGCGATGTTACACTCGGGCGATAGAGCACAAGAACATCGACAACGACGGACTCTTCGGGATTGAGCGCCCGCTTGGATGGTGCGGCACTCCGGGCTTTGAGACGAGCAAGCTCTTGAGCGGTTGGCTCTGGAGTTTCAGTTTCGCTACATGTACTGAGCTTTTGTGGATCTTTCTCTTCAATTGAGTCAGGAGTAAGTTCATAGTACGTCGTATTGCCCTCTTCGTCCCTCACTCTGATTCGACCAGAGGCAAAGACGTTGTCTTTTGTAGAGCTCGTAACAAGAAGAAAATCACCTACGGTTCTTCCGTCTCTCTGAACTTTTGCCTCAAATGTTTGAGTACGTTGTGTACCTGAGCGGAGATAAATCTGAGGCTTTTTGGTTTGATTCAGTGCTGAATATTTCTTTCCAAACAGATCGAGATGAAACGTTTTTTCTTGCAATGCGTGTGTATTATACTTTATTGGTTTTGATTGGACGACATCGGGACCAGGAACATAATTTGGATTCGAGTTTCGCTTTTCCGGCACATAACTGAAGAGATCCTGTGCATGCACTGGTAGTGCTCCAAGAAAAAAGAGTAATATGAGCGTTGCTGTCTTCAGGCCAAGTACTCTCATCATCTACTTTTTCCTACTCCGAGCTCTTTGTCTGAGCTTCTTGTATACTTTGCGTAGTTTAGCTGCTCGCACAGCGAAGTGAAACCCACCTCTATCGACACCGACTGCTAAGTAAGGTCGATATGACTTTGGCTTCGAGCGAATAGCTAATTGTCCTGCCGAGAAAAGCTGAAGAGAAGCTTGCGTTGCAGGTTGAATATCAACGCTATAGTCGCCAGTATGAACGTCAACATCGCTGGCTATCCTCGTACCATCTTCGTACCGTTTCACAACAGCTTGCAAGGAGAATTTATCTTGAATTTTCTGAAGCATCTTTGATTCGCGACTGCTCAAAAGACGTCCATTCTTACCAGTAATCTTCCCGGAGACTTCCACAGGTGCCGGTGGACATGCTGCCATCGAATGCTGGCGAGTAAAAATTGTATTCTCACTGACAACGACAGCAAGAGGATTCGCTGCACCTATATTTCGAGGAACAACAACTGTCTCAGAGTGACTATTCCCTAGATTATGACTCTGAATCCCTGGTTCTTCAGAAAGCGGGTTATTGTGATGTGTTTGAAAAGTAATGGTTTTCTTTCCGTGATTTTTCAAGAGCCAGCGAAGGGTATCAGCTCCCTCCTGGGCGCAATACTGAACAACTTCAATCCCACAGTCGATCTGGCCGTTGTCATCCCAATCTAAGTCAGGATTTCCACAACCACAGACTCCTCTCTCAGTTTTATCGGCGTCAAAAGGGCATTCATCAAGACAATCAACCATCCCATCGTTATCTGAATCATTTGAAACTGTCTTGTCTGGATCAAGTGGACAAGAATCTCGACAATCTGCTACTCCATCTCCGTCACTATCAATATCAAGCTCACCACAACCACACTGACCTGGCTCTGTTTTGAGTGGATCAAGGTCACACGTTTCATGACAGCTATAGACCCCATCTCCATCTTTATCGATATCAGCTACACCGCAACCACAAACACCAGGCTCAGTTTTACGCTTATCGCTATCACATGAATCGATACAAGACGCTACTCCGTCCTTGTCCTTATCAATATCAGCAACGCCACAACCACACTGACCAGCTGTTGTTTTCCTAGGATCTCCTTCACACTCATCTTGACACACTGCATAGCCGTCATTATCAGCATCAGCGTCTTCTACACCACAACCACACTGACCAAAAAGAACTTTTTCAGGGTCAAACGAACACTCGTCTTCACAATCAGGAGTACCATCTCCATCAGAGTCAGTATCAGCTACACCACAACCACACAGACCAGGTTGAATTTTAAGAGGATCTGATGGACACGCTTCAAAACAATCAAGAGTTCCGTCGCCATCAGAGTCAATATCCTTTACTCCACAACCACATGGCCCTTTACTCTCAGACTTAAGCGGGTCTCGATCACATGCGTCTCGACAAGCCATCACCCCATCTTTATCACGGTCGAGATCAATATTGCCACATCCGCACTGCCCAGGTTCAAGTTTACCAGAATCATTTGGACAGAGATCCACACAATCCGGAACACCATCTCCATCACTATCAGTTTCAGCTTGTCCACAACCACACTGGCCAGGAAGAGTCTTGTTTGCGTCGCTCACACAGAGATCTATACAATCAGCTGTACCATCACCATCACTATCAGTTTCAAGTTCACCACAACCACATTGTCCAGCCGAAGTCTTATTGGGATCACTGAGGCACTCATCGTGACAATCGTATGAACCGTCACCGTCAGAATCGATATCTTCTACACCACATCCACATGGGCCTTTGCTCTGCCACTTGTTTGGATCGCGGTCACACGCATCGATACACGCCATTTTCCCATCGCCATCACGATCGAGGTCAATATTGCCACACCCACAAACTCCAGGTTCAATCTTTGTTGGATCGCTCACACACCGATCAACACAATCAGGAGTACCATCTCCATCAGAGTCTGTATCGGCAACACCACAACCACATACCCCAGGTTCTGTTTTGTTTGGATCAAAGTAACAGAGGTCAGGAGATGGGCAGTAAGTTACTTGAGCGATAGCACCCGAACCAGAGAACTCAACATCAAGTGTATCGATGTAGACGCGTGTCTCCATAGCTACATCCTGGACGGTGTTGTCTCCAAGGCCAAGTGCCGTTATCGAGTAAATTTCTTCATCAAGAAAGCTTCCTTTAATCTCTGTGTTTCCTGCCACCTCAGATTGACAAGCACCTTCGTAATCACCGTGTGCAAGGTGTGCACCAACAGCAGATTCTCCAACTTCTATCGTATGGAGATTTGCTGGATTTCCTGGAGGAATATGACAGATTGTAACCTTGCTCTTCTTCGCTCGAGATTGAACTTGCTCGTCAAGCTCACCTTCATCAGAGACCTCATCACCGTATCCGGCTTCAACATCAACAACTTTTACATCGAGAACAGCAGCTGGTTGCGGGAAAGTAAACGTTATCCGCCCCCCTTTTGCTTCATCATCGGGGTTATCTATAAGCCCATCGTTATTTTCATCTTTGGTGTTCTCAGCAATAATAAGGATTTTTCCAAGTGATGTATCGTTTCCAGCACCTGCATTTTGACCATTTCCTTTTCCGGGGCCTCCATACTGCTCGTTTGGTGTACCAAGATCATTGTCGCCACCAGTTGGTGAGGCACTATTAAATAGGAGCGCCACATCGTGACCATTGGAACGACCACTCTCTGCTTCAATCACAACTCCAAGTTGTTGTTCGTACTGATTTGTTACTTGTGTTCCTGACGCGAGATTATTGAGTTCAAAGTCGAGCACTACAGGACTATCACACTCAATCGGACAATCTACTTGTCCATCAAGATTAATATCTTCGTCTGGAACAAAGCATCCACATACTCCTGGTGCGCTCTTTGAGGGATCTGCTGGGCATGTGTCAAAACAATCGTACGTGCCATCTTCGTCAGAATCTTGGTCAACTTTTCCACAACCACAAACACCAGGTTCTAACTTCGCAGGATCTGTCGGGCAAGACTCCTGACAGTCGAGGGTACCATCTTGGTCAGTATCAACATCAGCAACTCCACAACCACACTGACCTTGGCTTGTCCATTTGGAAGCATCATTCACACAGACATCATTACAGTCTGGGATACCATCACCATCAGTATCAGCATCAGAAGTACCACAACCACAAACCCCTTCATCAATCTTTCTCGGGTCTACAGGACAGAGATCAAAACAGTCAGGAGTTCCATCACCATCAGAGTCTGTTTCAGCTTCTCCACAGCCACAAACCCCCGGGTCCACTTTGTTTGGATCTTCTACGCACTGGTCAAGGCAATCAGCCGTACCATCTTCATCACTGTCGGTATCAGCAAATCCACAACCACACTGACCAGGAAGAGCCTTTCCAGGATCGCTAGGACACTCATCACGACAATCTACGCGACCATCGTTATCTGAATCCGTCTCTAGCGCTCCGCAACCACAAATACCTCGAGTGAGTTTATTTGGATCTTGTGGACAACCATCTTGGCAATCAAGGGTTCCGTCACCATCTGAATCAATATCACGGACATTACAACCACAAACTCCAGGAGATGTTTTGTAAGCGTCGCTTACACACCCATCGTTACAATCAAGACTTCCATCACCGTCACTATCTGTTTCGGCAATACCACATCCACAACTCAACGGAACTATCTTATTCTCATCCTGCGGACATTGATCGTTACAATCCGCCGTACCGTCTCTGTCAGTATCAGTGTCTGCATTTCCACAACCGCACTGACCTGGTGTAAGCTTCGCTGCGTCGTTTTCACAAAGATCTTCTTGACACTCAAAGTTAAGATAGAAAAGTGAAGAATCCGCTGTACCGGCGTATTCACCAGGCTCACATTCGAGACTCTCTCTGGCCACAACGATGCGCCACTCGGCTCCATCTTCTACACCACCTGAGTAGTAGCCATTTGCATCTGTTTGAAGATTGACCTCTTCTCCATTTTCTGTGAGAAGAATTTCGACCTCTGAAATTGGTGTGCCATCTGTATAGGTGACCTGACCACTTAGGAGATATCCAGGCACATAACTCAGTTGAAAATTTGTTTCTGGGCGATCACACGCAACCGCTGGGATACCGTAACCGTATGGATCCATATACTCGTCTTCAAATTCTGCTGTAAGCCATACGTTACTTTCAGCAGGAACATCTACTGTATACCTTCCATCTTCTCCGGTTTGGGTAACCACAGAGTGATTATTGAGAATTTCAACACCTTCGAGTGGCTCACCGTCGTGATCAAAAACGATACCAGAAATTGTGTAATTGTCTTTCGCTTCACACCCTGCCGGAAGGTTACCACTGGCGAGCCCCCCTTCTGCTGTGTAAACCATAAAATCGATATCTTCAAGGTTCTCTTGAACCACATAGAGATCGTACGCTGGAGGATCGAAATAGAACTGCTCGATGCTTGCTACGAGCCCAAGTGTCTCTCCCTTATCAACTTGGATAGTGTAAGAACCATCATCACGGGTAACAAATGCTTGCTGTCCATTTTTAAGAATACGGGCTCCAGGTACTGCTGCTCCGTTAGGTCCACGAACCGTTCCTTTAATCGTATACTGATTCACATCGTCGAGATTACATGTTGCAAGAACGGCTAACTCTTCACGAGGGTGAGTCGGACAAAGCTCAAATGGAAATGCGCTCTCATGCGCAAAGGCACACCCCGTTAGTGAGAGATCAAGCGAGATGCGATCATTGAGCGCAGAGAGGTCTTCATCGTTACACTGGTTCTGGAGCTGTGTTGGAAAAATTAAAGCCCCTCCGTAATCACTGTATCGCTTTACTGAAGAGGTGCCCACGGTGGAGCCATGCGCTCTAGCTCCAACCCCTGTGGCACCGGCCCCCTCGGAGTATGTGATTTCAACAACAGCTACCCCTTGCTCGTGGTGATTCGATGGTTTTGCAAAAACAGTACAGATATTTTTTGGACAAGCGCCTGGTCGAAGCTCAACTTCTTGAGGATAGAAGTCGTAGTTTCCCTTTGGGATAGCAATAGAGCGGTACTGACCACTGACACCAAGCGCTGATTCAGTAAACTGCGTGAAAGTACTGTTTGAACTTGTATTGACGGTAGCTTCACCAGGATACACGGTGAGTGGAACAGCAATGGTACTACCATTCGGATCAACTACCCGAATGCCATATGAGCCGTTTCCGGGGGAACTATATGCATATGTGTTAGCAGAACACTGCGCTTGAACAACAAAACGGTATCCTCGAGTAAGACACTGTGTTGTCTGTGATGGAAGCTCTACCGTACAACCGTTTGAATTCGAACTCCCTACGTTTGCTCCATAAAGAGCTCCAAGCACTGAACGTGTCGCCATAAGAGTATAGGAATCATTCGTTCTATCCTCGTCACGATCATCACACCCATCTTCTCGGGTAAGAATACTAAAAAACGCGTAACCATCTTTTCCGGTATACTTTATTCCAGCATCTTCCGCACCAGCAAGAGCTACAGGAACGCCGGCAACTCCATTTTGATTCTGATCAATGACAAGTGCGCGAACAACCGCTGTCGCTTCTTTTTGAACAAGCGTAGCGGTAACTTCACAATATCCATCAGGACAATTTTCACGACTGATTTCGAATGAAGGAGGATTGAGGCGGTAACCGTTTCGTTCGAGGTAAACGGTAGCACTACTTTGTTCAATATCACGGAGATCAAGTGTCCACTGTCCGTTTGAATCAGTAAAACGGCCAGGTAAAGACTCAATGCCACCAGTACCGTGTATAGTCACCGCTTGCACAGGCTCACCATTTGTATCGGTGACCTCAACAGTCACGTGGTACTTCATGACCTCGGCATGGATTGTGCTTACATTGAAAACGAATTGAGAGAAGAGAACAGCAAACAGCGGAAACACAAAGAGAGAATGACCAAACAGTCTCTTCGTTAACCTTCTTACCACTTACAACTCCGCTTGCTTCTTTTACTACCAGACTGGCAAAGAGAGAGATACCAATAGGCACAGCTTCCCCACGCATCAGCAAAGGAGTCGACGAGATAAGGGGTCCCCTTAATTAATCGCGGCGCATTAAATTTCTCAGGATCTAATTAGGGAATATCTCGTAGGGGGGATCTACGAAATACTTAGAGGGTAGGTCTTATTCTTGGTTTCAGCCCCCGCTTCACTTTCTACGAGCATGACAATACGCCAAGGCACAAAGAACACCTACTCTGTGTTTCTACACCTTGAGTCTTAAATCAGCGAGTCCATTCACTACGAAGATCTTGTATTTTCCTCCCCTAACCCTGCAATCTAACCGAACAAAACGTGCATTTTTTGTGTATTTCGAAACAACTCTTAAGTATTTCTCATGACTATCCGATGTTCAATGATAGGGCAGGCATAATTTTCATTCACTTCTTAGGTTTCGGTTCTGAAACAGATGTCTTGGTGTGCGTAGTTTAAGGAGTATCTCTACAGGGGTGTATGAGATGTAACAGCGATTCAACGAGTTTTGTAATCGCATGTTTTATGGGGAAAGTTATGAGTAATCAATCTTATCGGGGATACGCAAAAGCACTTCATCTTTGTGAGCTCCACCTTCTTTCAGGTATTGCTCTTGTTACACTGCTTGCGATGCTTCTCTTACTCTCGTTTCCAAGTATGGGAGTGGCACTTCCCGCAGGCGTTTATACGGTTCAAGCCCAGGCTCAATCGGCTCAAAATGTCGGTCATTATGATGTCGTAGATATTGCTCGATCCTGCCTCATTCCAGAGCATGTTGCACATGTTAATGAGGAAACTATTCGAGTGACAACCAAAGGAGATGTAAAAGGGGGATTATCAAAGTACCCCGAAGGAAGTGAGCTTCCTATCGCTACGTGGACTTCTAGTAACCACCAAATCCCTTGCCACCCTGGTGGAGGAAACGATCCCATTACTGTTCTTAATGGAGTTGCTCCTGCACTTGATGCAATTGGAAGTGAAGATCCAGTAAGCCATGCTCTTCATGTCCTCATTGATGAGACCGCAGGTGCGTTAATAGCTAGTAACGTACAATTCGATCACCAGTTTGACGAATTCAGCCTGGAGCTCATCGTTTTTGGAGCAGGTGCAACGGCGGCTCCTGGAGCTCCTCTCGATTTAAACCAAACTGGTTTCTATAATATTACCGCCATGCTCTTTTCCCCTGATGACTGGGCAAACTTCTACAATCTCCTCATTGAAGGGGAGGATGTAAAACCGGAAAATCTCGATCAATTTGCTACACACACCCTCTCAATCGATCCAACGACGGAATGTACCTCAGAGCCACTTCCTTCTATTAGCCTTGGAGGCTCCTTTGAGCAACACACAGCCTCCGTACATGAAAGAGGAGGAGGATCTCCTCAATATCCACTTGAAAACTACTTTCCTGAGATCTTCGGACAGACTCCAACTAAAAGTAGTAGTAGCTTATCGCTTCGCACCTCACCTCAAGAAAAAGGTGCTCGGGAGGTTACAAAAGATACTCCTAGTCAAACACAGACCCTCAATATGGGTAGTGTAAACTCTCTAGAGAATTCACCTTTTGTAAATATCGATTCACCTCAACCAACATCCGCAGTGCTCTATACTCCGAATCACATCACTTGCTTAGGACTGGAATTCCCTCAAAACGTATCTCCTGGCCCAATGAAAGTTGTTTACCTTCTCAAGACAAATATCTCTCAGCTTTGGAATGTTTTCGATAGCAATGCTCCCGATCAGGCTGATACAGAGGTATCATTCATTCAGTTAGTCGGGGGGGCTTATAAGTTTCTCATCCCACCAACACCACACCCTGCAGTTGCAGTTTCTCTTACGGTTCAGCCAGGACAATAAATGAAACCACGTAATCAAGAAACTGGCGGCACCCTCATTGAAACATCTCTAGTGTTAACACTTGTGATACTTATCGCCTTTCCCGCACTTTCACCTCTTGGGCTTTTTGTAGGTGAGTATACTTGTAATATTTACGAAAAAGCAGAAGTGGATCACGAAGTTGATGATAAAAAACCTTGGAACGATCTCGATATGTCATGGGATCCTGACTTAAAAAAGTGCCTACCGCAAGCAGTTCCCCAGGAAGACCCAGAGCTTCCCCTTGACGGTTGCATCTTTTTTCCTGACCTCTGCTCAGGCTAATGAGCGATAAATCTCCATTCGCTCAAAATCAATCCCCATTCCATAACGAAACCACGGCTGTTCTCCAGTGTCCGTTTTCACAGACAATCCAAGAGATGTAGCAAGGGCAATAAACGGGGCGATATCCCATTCAGAGTGAAGGGTAAACTGGGTAACGACTCCATCAATTTTACCACTGAGCATCATCGACATTGCTACAGAAGCAGAGAGGTCACCTGGGTACTCTAGATCGCGATTTTCTAGTTGGCAGTGTCGAGCTACAACTTTTCCGGGACGCGGTTCGCTGCCTTGAGGTAAGACCACCTTACTCTCATTGAGATAGACATCACCCCCTACGTGTCCATAAACCATCTCATCGGCTAATGGAGTATAAACCACACCAAAAACCGCTCTCCCAATACTTCCTCTCTTCTCGCACTGTTCGTTCTTACACCGTGAAACAAGCACACAGAAATCATCACTACCACGAGAAAAGTAGGAGGTTCCATCAAGAGGATCAATGACCCAGACATACTCTTTTTCAAAATAATCTTCTTGGGCAGGAAGCTCTTCGGAGAAGATGCCATCGTTTGGAAAAAGGTTTTTGAGACCTGAGACGATAATTTCGTTTGAAGCAAGATCGGCATTGGTGACAATGCTTCCATCATCTTTTGTCTTTCGCTCTAAAGTATCTTCCTTATCCCCAGGCCAAAGCTCAGCGAGTTTTGCACCGGCTCGGCGTACAATCTCAACAACCTCTTGCTGCTTATCATGAGAAAGCATCACTACGACTCCTTATCCTGTTCTTTCTCAGAAATCCAATCCGAGAGCTCCATTTTACTGAACAAAATCTCTGTATCGCCAAGTGTTACTCCAAGCGCTAAGCCTTGAAGTGCGTCATCCCACGAGAGTTTATCAGCTGAAAGAGAAAGCATGCGTAGCAGCTTTTCAGAGGTAAAAGGTAAAAACGGCTGGAGAATCACACCTAAAAAAGAGATAGCTTCAATCGCCACAGCTAACGTAAGTTCTGTACGCGCCATATCAGTTTTTCTCGTTGCCCATGGGGCCATATCATCAACGTACTTATTACACGCTCGGGCATACTCCATAATGGCTTCAAGTGCGCCCTTAGTCTGCGCTCCTTCAAGAAGCTCGGTAACCGTGCGATGCGTTTGTGTACGCAGAGCACGAAACCGAATATCAACCTCTTCTAGTTTTGATTCTTCAATCTGAGGAGGAGTATCGCCGACATGCTTTTTCGTAAAAGAGAGAATACGGTTCACAAAGTTACCGATTACATTTGCCAAGTCGGTATTATTTCTTTGCACAAGATCGTCTGGTTTAAACACACTCCGTGCCCGCTCAGGCGCAATCGCCGTAAGGTAGTATCGGAGACTATCTGGGCTTCCACCTTTTTCAAGATAATCACCAATCCAGACAGCATTTCCACGTGACTTAGAGATCTTCTCAGCCTCTTTATCTGGAAACTGAATATTGAGATACTGATTGACAAACACTCCCTTTGGCAACTGATACGTGCCTTCAGCAGAGAGCATCGCTATCCAAATGACGCAGTGAAAAATTGTATTATCTTCACCAATGAAGTGGTAAATCCCACAATCTTCAGACTTCCACCACTCGGTAAACTTCTCGGAGTCTCCGTCTCTCTCTTCGCAAAGCTCTTCAGTGTTTGAAATATATCCAATCGGGGCATCAAACCACACATAGAGAACCTTTCCCGCAGCTTCAGGATCATCAAGAGGCACAGGAATCCCCCAGTCGAGATCTCGGGTCATTGAACGTTGTACGAGACCAGAAGAGAGCAGGCCAGAAACATACTTCCGCGTATGGTCTCGCACTTCGCTTTCCTTGAGCCACTCTTCAACAGCGCCTTGTGACTTTGAAAGATCGATAAACCAGTGAGTTGTTTCACGAACAGTAGCTTTGTTACCTGAGAGAACACTTACGGCATCTTTGAGCGTAGAAACATCAAGCACCTTACCGCAGTTTTCACACTGGTCGCCGTTTTGGTCAGGAGTGTCACAGTATCCACACGTTCCTTTCACATACCGGTCAGGTAAAAAGGCTGATTTGCTCTCATCATAGAACTGTTCACTTACTTTCTTCTCAAAGTAGCCCTTCTCAAAAAGGCTCATGAACATCTCTTGGCTACGTGCAAAGTGGTATTTTGTACGACTTGTAGAACCGTACACATCAAAGTGTATCCCCATCCCAGCAAAGTCTTCTTTTTGATGATCGCTGTAATACTGAGCAACTTCTGCTGGAGACTTGCCTTCTTTTTCTGCCGTAATCTTAATAGCAACCCCGTGGTCATCAGAACCACACACGTATCGCACCTCTTTGCCGCGCATCCTCTCAAAGCGCACAAAGATATCAGCAGGGAGATAGCACCCGGCGATATGACCTACGTGAAGGCGGCCGTTAGAGTAAGGAAGTGCTGCGGTTACTAGGAGGCGTTTTGAGGACATAGGGAAAAAATGAATAAGTTTAGAAATACCAGAGTCATTTCATACCACTACCTGGTCACATTTCACACCACTGTCTTCGTAGGGAGGAACAACCAATTTCTTGAACTTTTTTCTCCGTGGCACCGTTCTTTGGCATTTCGCTAGGGTCTTCGCCACGGAGAAAAAAGTTCAAGAAATTGGTAACGGAAAGTCGACAGTTCTCGGGAACACTCACCGCATGTGCTCGCGACCCCTCTAATCTACTGAAATTACTATCAAAATGCAGGCGGGCTTCATTACCTTGCTGGAAGTTGAGTTTATCCGTCATTCTGCTATAAATATCCATCTCGCTGCGCTGTTTTTATACTGATTTTCGACACTTGCGCAGCAGAGTACATAGCTGATTTTTACGGAGATTATACTTGTGGCTATAGCAATTCGCCTTGCACGGCACGGACAAAAGAAGCGACCTTTTTACCGCATCGTCGCAACAGAAAAAGCAGCGCGACGTGATGGACGATTTCACGAGATTGTTGGTACATACAACCCAATGGTTAACCCACCTGCCGTAAATCTTAAAGAAGACAAGATCCGCCGCTGGGTTATGGACGGAGCGAAACCAACTCAAGTTGTTCGTGACCTTATCAACAAGAACTTCCCAGATCTTCTTAAAGGGAAAGACGAACACCAGCGCAACAAAATCGTTGCTCGCCGTGCAAACCGTCGCGCAAAGATGAAAGCGAAGAAGGCAGCAAGCAAGTAAGACGCTGTTTTCGCCCTCTCCTCTTCATTGTGATAAACCAAATTGGTGGGAGAGTTCATGCATATTCATATCATCACCCTTTTCCCAGAGCTCTTTGAGAGTTTTTTTGCGTGCTCGCTTATCGGAAAAGCAAAAGAGAACGGAACGATCTCCGTGTCGTTTCAAACACCACGTGCATTTGCTCCTGGCCCCCACCACCACGTAGATGACACACCTTACGGCGGCGGCGCTGGCATGGTGATGAAGCCCGAACCTCTTGTTGCAGCGATCGAAGAAGCAAAATCACTCTATCCGAGCGCGCCAGTTATCGCGCTCACTCCAGCAGGAAAACCTTTTGTTCAAAGCCAAGCCCACACCCTTGCTGAGCACCAAGAGCTTATCTTTGTGTGTGGAAGGTACGAGGGCATTGACCAACGGGTGCTTGATGCTCACGTCGACCTTGAGCTCTCCATCGGTGACTACGTTCTGATGGGCGGAGAAGTAGCGAGTATGGTTGTACTAGAAGCAACCATACGACTTCTAGACGGCGTTGTTGGAAACGCAGAGTCAACCGAATGCGAATCGTTTCAACTCTCAAGTAACGGAGAAACGCTGCTTGAGGCCCCACAATATACAAGGCCTGCAGAGTTTCGTGGAGCGAAAGTCCCCGAAGTCCTCCTCTCTGGAAACCATGAAGCTATCGCCAAGTGGCGAAAAGAACAGGCGCAAGAGCTCACCAAGAAACGACGACCAGATCTCCGGGAGAAAGGAGCGCTATGATCAGTAACCTTTCCGTCGCTCTTCTTCACGACGGCATGCTCGACAAACAAGACGCTATCGTTACGACTTCTCTCACCATGATGGATGTGCACGATATCTGCCGAAGTTGCCGAACGTACAACACACGCTCTTTTTACATTGCTCACTCTTCTTCCGTGCTCCGCTCGCTTGCCTCAACTCTTGAGCGACACTGGAAGGAAGGACACGGTGCAACATACAATCCTGACAGAAAAGACGCCTTTGATATCTTGCATATCACCGAGACACTCGAGCAGATCAAAGAAGATATACAGAAGAAAACAGGAAAAACACCGCTACTCGTTGCAACATCTGCTCATCAAGGGGGAGAACGGGTTTCGTTTTCCAACCTTAGAGAACAGATGAACAAAGACAGCGAACACCACTACCTTCTTCTGCTAGGAACTGGTTGGGGGATGTCGCAAGAGTTACTTGAACAGACAGACCTTTTTCTTGAGCCCATAAATGGACCAACCGAGTACAATCACCTTTCGGTGCGGTCGGCTTGTGCGATTATGTTGGATCGGTTGTTTGGGGAATAAAGCGATAGCTCACTTCGAACAAAGCGGCATAGAAGGCTGAGGCCAAGAATAAGACCAAAGCCAAGAGATAGACTAAGACAGAGAAGAAGGCTGAGCCCGAGGAAATGTAGTCGGAGGCGCTACATCTCCGCCGAAGCCGTGGCCTATATCTTGGCTTTGGTCTTATTCTTGGCCTCAGCCTCCGCCTAAAACTCATATAACTTCAGCACCTTATCCACGTTAGAGATAACCTGAAGCATTCCCCTCCATAACACAGATAAAGGTATGAGTACTTTGACATTACTGGTTTACGGGTAGAAAGAGAGATTTTTTCGGTGCTTCCTTCACCTTCCACGATTGGAACGTGAGCGAAGTATCGAGAAGAGATACGTCTTACAGGTTATATTTTTGGGTATTTTTCCCGAGGTTTTTTTTGAGCAACAGTAGGTTCGTGGGACTGATTACCGTATACGCACGCTCAGCTATGCGGGCTATCTACCACTTATTTATCCAACACTTAGGTTAGTATAATTCCTTTTGTTTTTTTCGGTTAATTTTTGGTTTCGGATAAACGGTCAATAGTTTCCAAGTAGGACTTCAATGCACTTTTAGAGAAAGGGTATTGAAGTCCTACTTGAGAGTACAGATCCAATTTGAGCGTATCTCTCTCGTGCTTCTCTTTCTATCCTCTTTCAACCTCCGTCCAGCTCCAAATTTCCAATATCCCAGTCCTAGTCCTAGTCCATTTTCCTGGTTCTGGTTCTGGTTCTGGCCCTGCTCCCCCCCCCTCCAAAATAAAACATAACGTGCCAAACAACTTTCCCGAAAAATAACCGAATAAGGAGCACACCAAGAAAACTCAATAATCGGAGAAATGTAAGATGTTTGGACATGAAAAATTTGAAGCATATCAGATCAGCATTCAATTTCTTAAAGTTGCAAATAAACTTTTAGATAAACTCCCCAGAGGAAATGCTCATATTAAAGATCAACTTAAGCGAGCTGCGATATCGATCCCCCTGAATATTGCGGAAGGTTCCGGTAAAACCGAAAAAAATGAAAGATTCAGGTTCTACTCTATTGCTCGAGGTTCAACTATGGAATGTGCAGCGGTATGTGACGTTATTGAAATAATGGATAATAGATTTCAAGGGGAGGTTGAAGAGGCGAAGGAATTATTAGAGAGAGTGGCTAAGATTCTTACTGCGGTTTGTGTGAAGAAAGGGTAAGAGGGATGATGCAGGAGTTGGAGGAGGGCTGTGACCAGGGCCAGAACCAGGAAAATGGACTAGGACTGGGATATTGAAAAATGGGAGCTGGACAGGGGGCGAGATAGAAAACTTGGAAGGGGCGCTTATAAAAACAACAACCCAAGCACCACCGCCCCCAACACAACCCGATAATACCCAAACGGTTGCATCGTATGGCTTCCGAGGAGTTTTAAGAAGAAACGGATAGCAATAATCGCTGTGACAAATGAAACGATAAAGCCGATGGCGAAGACAAGGAGATCGTCGCTTTCAAAAGCAGCACGGCTTTTATAGAGATCGTAGATTACGGCGGCAAACATGACAGGTACGGCGAGCAGAAAAGAGAACTCCGCTGCAACTTTTCGCTCTAAACCAAGTAGCATACCACCAATAATTGTCGCCCCAGATCGTGAAACACCGGGCCAAAGAGCAGCGCATTGACACACCCCTATCCCAAAACACTGCTTTAACGAGAGAGAATCAACATCAAGCACTGAAGGATTGCGATCTCCTCTATCAACGGCAATAAGCACCACTCCCCCAGCAATCAGAGCAATGGCAACAGGTGCAGGGAAAAAGAGATAGGCTTTAATAGAGCTATGCACCAACGGACCAAGCACAAAGGCAGGTAAACACGCCACGGCCAGTTTGATACAACCCGAAAAACCAGCTAGTCCGCCTTTGGAGTTATTCTGGGTAGTCGGGAGTAAACTGAGAAAACGTGAAAAATAGAGATACACAACAGCGAGAATAGCTCCAAGCTGTATAAATATTTCAAAAGTAGAGGCGAGTTCTCCGTGAAACTCTATGGCATCACCAAAGAGGATAAGGTGCCCCGTGCTTGAAACAGGAATAAATTCTGTCAGCCCCTCAACGACACCAAGTACGAAAGCTTTCCACGTCTCAGCCGCCAACCTCAACTCTCCCACTCATAAGAATAAAAGTAATATACGCTCCGTAAGTGATCAGGAGCACTCCTCCGGAAAAAAGTCGCAACTCTCGCATAAAAAACATCAGCGGCCAGACAAGCGCACATGCCACAAGCATGTAGAGCATATCAAAATCAAAAGCAGCCGCATCAACACTTAACGGGACAAAAAGAGCAGTAAGGCCAATCACGCACAGAACATTAAAGATGTTGCTCCCAACGGCGTTTCCTACTGCCAGATCTGGCTCTCCCTTATACGCAGCCACCACGGTGGTGGCAAGCTCAGGAAGCGAAGTTCCTGCGGCAACAAGAGTAACTCCAATAACGAGATCGGAGACACCAAAGGCACGAGCAACAATTGTTGCATTTTCAACAATGAGATTGGCTCCGAGTACTAAACCTCCAAGCCCCAAAAGAATGAGGACACAACTTAAGAAGAAGTTCGATTTCTTCTCATGCCCCTCATCGCTTCTTTCAATAACCTCAGCCTCAAGCGTCAACTCTCCTCTCGTTACAAGCAGATAGTTTCCCCAAAGATAAAGAAGTATTCCTGCGAAGAGAACTCCTCCTTCGACTCGACTAATGATCAAATCCCGAGAAAAGAACACGAAGAGAAAAAGGGCTAGAACCATCGCCGGCATATCACGCCGAATAATCGATGGTGCTATTGTTACAGGAGAGATAACGGCGGTAAGACCAATAATCACCAGAATATTAAAGAGATTACTCCCGATAACATTTCCAATAGCAACATCAGCGTTACCATCAAGCGCGGCCGCAAGTGAGACAAAAAGCTCTGGAGCAGAAGTCCCAAACGCTACAATAGTGAGTCCAATGATGAGAGTAGAGACACCAAAAGAGAGTGCAATATGACGAGCACCACGAACGAGAATCTCGGCACCAAAGATCAATACGACAAACCCAATGAGGACAAAACCAATCTCAGTCCACATACAAAACGATCCTTACAAGGAATACCTTAGATACGAGCAACCCCATCTTTCTTTGCAGCAGCAACAACCGCGCTGGCCACTCTATCAGCGATTCCACCATGAAATACACTTGGTATAACATACCGTTCATGAATATCGCCGTCTGCAATAGACTCAGCAACAGCAGTAGCAGACGCCAGCTTCATCGAATCGGTAATGTCTGAAGCTCGTGCCTCCAGTGCTCCGCGAAAAATTCCCGGAAAAACGAGCACATTATTGACCTGATTGGCGTAGTCGGAGCGTCCAGTAGCAATCACTCGGGCAACATCTTTAATTTCTTCAGGCATTACTTCAGGCACTGGATTTGAGAGCGCAAAGACAATGGGATCTGAGGCCATACTCTTCACCATCGCCCGGTCAATTGCGCCAGGCTTAGAAACTCCAATAAAAAGATCTGCTCCACGAATCACATCCGCTATCGAGCCTTGCTCATTATCAGGGTTCGTTTTTTGAATAAGCTCCTCTTTGACCGGGTTCATTCGCTCGGTTCGTCCACGGTAAACGGCGCCAGCTCTGTCACAAGGTATAATGTTCTTTGCTCCCGCAGCGAGAAGGATACGGGTACAGGCGACTCCACCAGCGCCAAATCCATTAACGACGATTTTTAGATCTGAGAGCTTCTTCTGCACAATCTTGAGAGAGTTGAGGACTCCAGCCAGTACGACGGCTGCCGTCCCGTGCTGATCGTCATGAAACACGGGAATGTCTAGCTCCTCACGCAGCCGATTCTCAATCTCAAAGCAGCGTGGCGCGGTAATATCCTCAAGATTAATTCCACCAAACCCAGGCGCAATACTTTTCGCAATCTTGATGATCTCTTCGGTATCTTGTGTTGCAAGGCAAATAGGGTACGCATCAACGCCAGCAAACTGTTTAAAGAGAACAGCCTTTCCTTCCATAACTGGCATCGCTGCTTCTGGCCCTATGTTGCCTAAACCAAGTACCGCACTCCCATCAGTGAGAACAGCAACAGAGTTGGATTTAATCGTATACTCATACGCTTGAGAGACATCCTTGTGGATGGCATTACATACGCGAGCGACGCCTGGAGTATACGCCCGCGAAAGCTCGTCAGTCGTGCGTAGCTCAGCTCGAGAGTGTATTTCAAGCTTTCCGCCACGATGTAGTTCAAAGGTGTCATCTTTCCAGTCCTGGCAAGTCACCCCTTCTACTTCACCAACCCCCTTGGCAATTTCGTGCAGATGTTTTGAGCTCTTACAGTTAATAGTGATGTCTCGGATAAGAAAGTTAAAATCACTATACTTCAACTTTACTTCAGTAAGAGAGGCACCAGCTTCTGCTAAGTACTGGACAACCTTGGCAAAGGTCCCTGGAATATTATCAAGCTTCAAACGAACCGTAACGGAGTATCCAGCAGAGGGAAGTGCGTGGTGTAATTGATCAGGTTTCGTCGTCGATGATGTGCTCATAGAAGCCTCTAGGGAGAATCGCTAAAACGGTACCCTACAGACTAGCGCGAGGAGGTGTCGTGTGGCAATGGAAGGTCGCCAACATTCCAGCAACTGAGCCTACAACTCTTGTAGAGCAAGACTAGGACAAGGTTCGAGCCGAAGAACTCACCTTTGGTTTAAGTCTTAACTCAGCTTATAAGCAACTCAAAGCCTCACATCACTTATATAGCATCGCCTTGAGGTATATCCCAGGCTCTCCAGCCACCAAAAGATCGCCGACCTCTCCCTCTTGCATAAGAAGCGAGCCGCTCAAAAAAGCATACCCCTCTGATGAATGTCGAATGATATAAGAGATCTCGCCTGCAGGAAGAATCAGGTAACTACTTGCTTGTCCGTGTGTGACAATCAAGGGACTAGAGCTAGCCACCTTCGCCGAGATTGAATCAACAGCAGATACCCCATGAAACACCCGCAGTGCAGCTTCACCAGAAGAGAGCTCAGGAGGAGAGTCTTGAATAACACCAACGCTCGTCGCTCCATCCCCCGCGCTGCTTCGGACAAAGAGTGAATAGCGCTCTCCTGCTCCGTAGTTTACCGTTTTGGTCTTTCTCTCTCCCCCAACTCGAGCAGGTGCAAGGGAAAGGACCTGTTCTCCTACTGGTAAAGACGAGTAGCCACTAGGCCCTGCAAAGCGACTCCGCTGAAGGATCTCACCTGTGCGAGCATTAGAGAAGAGATCAAACGGAGGTGCATCAAGCGCTCCGTGAATCACACGCACTCCACTGCTGTTTGTACCAACAAAATCGTCATTGGGGGAGCTTGATTCTCCACCACCACCTCCTCCTCCACAAGAAGAGAGAAAGAGAAGGAAAACAAGCAGTACTTTTTTCATACGTAGTCCTATGGTACAGCTCTTGGTATGAACACCGAGCTTTCCATTCATACAAACGGTCAAGGTTTACACGAGATTACATCCGAAGTACGCCAAGTCGTTCAAGACGTAAAAATTGCTGACGGTCTCTGCACCCTCTTTGTACGACATACCTCAGCGAGCCTTACGATTCAAGAGAATGCTGATCCAAGCGCACGGCACGATCTTGAGCAGTGGCTCTGTCGGCTTGTTCCTGAAAACGATCCAGAATTTACTCATACCCACGAGGGCCCCGACGATATGCCGTCCCACATCAAGTCGGCACTAACTGCTACCACCCTTTCCATCCCAATAATGAACGGGAGTCTCGCTCTAGGCACGTGGCAAGGGATTTACCTCTGGGAGCATAGGAGCGATACTCACAACCGCAGAGTACTTGTAAACCTGCTCTCTTCAAATCAATAGCCACAGCAAAACGGCCTTAAGCGATTTCTTGAAGCAAGAAAACTCTTCATTGTCCTATAATCCTTAGATAAGCCTCTTGAAGACTATCTTCAAACGATACCTCAAGAATAGGAATCTGCTCTTTGAGCAACCAGGCTAAGACGATTTTATTCACCTCAGTAAGAGAGCTTTGTGCGAACTCAACAATCAGAGCGTTGTCTTTGTCTACGGAACTTACCTCATGAGAGGAGAGGAGATTGGTAAGCTCAGTGAGATTGTCAGGGAGTCTTTCAAGTGAATAGGTCACTCTCTTCACATCGCCTTGTAGAACCTGCTTCATGGGTCCGACAAATACACACTCACCTTTGTCGATAATACAAATGTAATCACAAAAATTCTGTAACTCTCCAAGCTCGTGAGAGCTTATCACGACGGTGGTCTTCTCGCCGAGACTGCCGATCAGCTCGCGAATCTGCGAGCGAACGACTGGATCGAGGCCTGCCATTGGCTCATCAAGAAGAATAAGCGGTGGAGAGCCGATTAATGCTTGAGCAATGCCAAGACGAACACGCATACCACGCGAAAGAGCACGCGCTGGTTGATTCCTTTTTTCACTGAGAGCAACAGCGGAAAGAACTCGCTCAACTTCACTCTCCGCTTCTTGTCCAGCAAATCCTACGAGCTTCGCAAAGAGAAGGAGCTGACTTGATAACGTTCTCTCTTCAAAAAAACGCATGTCTTGTGGAAGTATCCCCACTTTTCCATGTGCTCCTTGAAGTGAGGCGACTTGATTTCCAGCAATCGAAATCTTCCCCGAGGCTGGCCGTAAAAAACCACCAACGAGAGAAAAGGTCGTTGTTTTTCCTGCGCCGTTTGCTCCCACAAAAGCGCAACAGACTCCCTCCGGGAGAGAAAAGGTGAGACCTTGAAGTGCTTGTACTTTACCAAAATGCTTCTTGAGCTCTGTTACCTCTAATGCCGCTGTCATCTCTACACCTCAGCACGACGAAAGAGAAGAAAGCCAGAAACGAAAAAAGTAAGAGCAAGAACCGTATTGCCAATCCCATTCATGAGTGCGAACTGACCAAAGGGGGCAACAATTCCAACAACCATCTTCCATGAGAACAGAGGGATAATCTCCCAGGTGAGAAGGATAAATACAGGAATCCAAAGCAGATGGATGATGAGAAGGGCTCCGACAATAGAACGAGAGAGAGACGAAGCAAAAACGGTCAGGGCCAATGTGAGCGCCAATAAGGGGATCAGCGACCAGGAGTAAGAGAGAAATGGTTCAAGTACTCCCAAGAAACTCAGTCCATCGCTCAAAAAAATTGATGCGAGACTTAAGAGAGCTAGCGAAACAATATGTATACACACATAGAGGAGAAAGTGTGCAAGGAACTTCGAGAAGTAATACGCCTCTCGAGATGTTCGAAGAAAGAGGAATCGAAGTGATCCCCTTTCGCGATCACGACTGATGACATCACAACTGACAAGCGCTATTAACTCACTCATCCAAATAGCAGCAAAAAACTGGAAAAGAACAAAGGTTATTGGCCAATCAAGGAGCTGAGATACAACTTCTCTTCCGGGGAAATTTCCTCCATGTGCAAGAAGATTCTTTCCATTCAGTTTGGGAATTCCACGCTCCTGGAGAAAATCAGTCATCGTACTATCAATTCTGCTAAAACCATAAATCACAAAGCCAACCATTACCACATAGAGCACAAAGGCAATGAGTGCGCGCTTTCTCGTAAAGAGTTGAGAGAGCTCGTCAAGAGTAAGAATCCAGAGATGCGACAAGAAAAGGTTCATAGAAGAGTAATATTACGGTATGAATTCACACTTGGTCAAAGTACACTTTTCCTATCTCTCAAGGAGCCGTTATGAAAAAAAAAGAGCTCGAAAAGTATGGGCTAAGTGGAGACACGGTACAAAAGATAGCAATCCAACTTGCAAGCATTTCAAAGCGGCTTGGAATTAAAAAATCCGAACTAAAAAGCGACCTCCAACTGATCTCGAACGCTCCAGAGGAGTATCTTGAACACAAACACTATGCAGAACTCGCTGAAGCAATCATTCGAGAGCGGCATACGCCAGCAGATGGTGGGTATACTTTTGAGAACACACCATACCCACATTGGGGAGAGGAGATCGACAGTGACACCTTTTCACAAATGACTGAGGCGTGTTCGCTCCCAGTAGCTGTGCGCGGAGCACTTATGCCTGACGCTCACGTGGGATACGGACTCCCTATCGGCGGAGTGCTTGCCACAAAAGACGCGGTCATTCCATATGCTGTCGGAATAGATATCGCGTGTCGTGTCATGGTCACCGTCTACGATATGCCATCGAGCCAACTAAAAAGAAACAGGACTCGGCTCGAACAGATCATTTATAAGAACACTCAGTTTGGCCTCGGCGCAGCTTGGGAGCGCCCAAAGAATCACGACGTTATGGATCGAGACTGGACCGTCACCCCTCGAACATCAACGCTCAAAGACAAGGCATGGAAACAGCTCGGCACAAGTGGCTCTGGAAACCATTTTGTTGAGTTTGGAGAAATTCATTTTGAAGAAGATTTTTGTGGAGTACCAGCTGGGGAGTACGTTGCCCTTGTCTCACACAGCGGCTCGCGTGGCCCTGGCGCTAAAGTAGCCACACACTATTGCGCCATCGCACAAGATCTCCACCCCAAACTTCCATCAAAGAAACGCCATCTTGCATGGCTCGACATGAACGCCGAAGGTGCAGAGTACTGGGAAGCGATGCAGCTCATGGGAGCATACGCCTCAGCCAATCATCACGTTATTCACCGTGATATCTCAAAGGCTCTCAGCCAAGCGCAACTTGCGCAGTTCGAAAATCACCACAATTTTGCTTGGAAAGAGGAGCATAACGGTGAAGAACTTATTGTACACCGTAAAGGAGCTACTCCAGCAGCAAAAGGAGAGATAGGTTATATTCCAGGAAGCATGCTCGCACCGGGATTCCTCGTTGAGGGTCTTGGCAACGAAACCTCGCTACGCTCCTGTGCGCATGGAGCAGGAAGGCTTATGTCTCGCAAACAAGCCAAACGCTCTACGACCATGCACGCTGTAAAAAAGCTTCTCAACGATAATGGCATCTGGCTCATGTCAGCTGGGCTCGATGAAGCACCACATGCATATAAGGATATTTATGGTGTAATGGCTGCTCAAAAAGATCTCGTCGCACCACGAGCAACCTTTCAACCCCGCGTCGTGCGGATGGCCCCAGACGAAGATGAGCGGTAAAAGAAAAAAACACCCCCAAGGAGCAGAACAAGAATCGCTATCATACGCACAACCGCAACACCTTCCAAGGATGAAGAAAGAAGAGCAGACACACCAAAGAGAACAATAGCAATACACTCAGCAAGAAATGTTGGGATAGACGACGCTGTTGCACGAAGTGCATCATCTTCTAACTCGTGCTGTAAACGAGCTTCTAAGATAAGAAAAAGTACGGCAATCACACGAAAGAAAAAGAGCATCCCAACAACCACCCAGACGACCTCTGCTGAGCTCGAAAAGTAGAGCACGAAACCAGCACTCATCAAAAGAACCATCAACACCCGCCAGGGTAATGCATCTACAAGGTGCCCCACCCAAGAAAGCGCAGCTGAAAGAAGAAGTCCAAGGGCTAAAAGAAGGGGGATCCACTCCTGGTCGATTCCCTGCCAAACATAATACAGAGGAGCATACTCTTCAATCACTGCAAGAATTCCAGAAAGGAGCGAGAGGACCACTGTGTAGTACCGAAGTTGCGGTGTAGACCAAACGATACGAAATGCCTGCTTTATTTCTCCTAGCGGATGTTTACGCTCATGCTCTTGCTCTTCTCCGGTTGGGAGCACAGAAAGAAGGAGAGAAGAAAAAACGAGAGAAATGAGCGAACAGGTAAGTGCTACATTATATTCCCTAGCACCAAGAAAAAACGTCAGAAGGAAAGCTGTAAACATGCCGAGCTTTGTTACACTTGCAGCTCGTGAAAACATCTTCATAAATTCGTGTGTACGGTCGAAATCTCTGAGCCGTTCAAAGAGATACGCTTGATACGTTCCTGACATGAGCGCCCACCCAACTCCCCACATAAAAAAGCCAAACAGGTACCCCCAATAGCTTGGAGAGAGCAACCACGTCGCAAACCCTACACCTGTCATGACATTTGAAGCTAACAGAACGTATTTTCTCTTGAATCGGTCGCCGATAAGACCGGTAGGAATTTCAGACGCAAGAGCAACACAAACCCACAGAGCAAAAAGTGAGCTTACTTGGCTCGTACTCAACCCTCCACGATCGGTAAGCATAATTGCGTAGATCGGATAGATCGGAAAAAGCTCAGAACTAAAACGCTGAAGATAGATAAGAATACGAAATGTAGAAAAAGAAATACCGCCCCCTTACTCACCTACTCATCTGGTGAGTCGCCTTGCAAAGTAGTGGCAACAAGCTCTGCCATAAAGTCGTAGCCATCTGAGTTAGGGTGAAGGCCTTCAGGTGTATTAAGCAATGAACACGAGGTTTCCTGAGGGCATTCCGTGTTCCAAGCTGATTCAAGCTCAATAACTGTAAGACCATGCTGCGCGGCAACCTGCTGAACCTGCCCACTATATGATGTGGTAAAAAGCCTTGTACCCGAGTGGTTACAACATGAGAGCGGTAGGGTTTGAAAGATCAGTGTTCGCTCTAGTGAGGCTGCTATGTTTGCTATTTTTTGCAAGCTTAGCTTGAACTCTGTGGGCGACACTTGAAAAATCGCATCATTGCTTCCTTCGAGGAAGAGAACAACATCAGCATCATTTGCTATCACTGACGATGCGAATCGATATACCCCTCCATCGCTCACCAACTCACCGGGTATTCCTGCATCAATGACAGGCACACCAATGAGCTCAGAAAGCCTCCCTGGGTACCCGGGAAGACTACTTGAGGAGGGAGCTACTTCGATATAGTCACCGGGGAAGGTTCCATCGCCCACACCTGCAGTAATACTGTCGCCAAACGCCAGGACAACAACTTCTCCATCACCTGTTTGGTCACTCAAAAGCTCAGCACATAGCCCAAGCGGCACAAGCAGAGCCAGGGTCAGAAAAAGGACGTACGAATAAATCTTAGCCATCTCTATGTACTTAGTATGACAGGACATTTAATGCAAGAATCTTCGGCGTTACCAAGCCAAAGAGTGAAGCACGTCACGTAGTTCCCCGGATAAGAGAATGAAAGAGTGAGTACGTGCACGGACGCTTCTCCACTTCAAACTATTAGAGGAGCAAGAGCCAGATGGCTTTTAATAAACGACTGGGAAATTTTTTCCAGAAAACGACTTCAAGACCAAGCAAAGAAGATGAGATCGTTTACGCCGATCGATTCCAAGAGGCTGTAAAAAGACTCGAAGAGAGCGACTACTACGAGATTGGTAGTCCTTATGGATTCTTTGATGGTCGCCACATTATTGGCGCAAACACTCCTATCCATGAAGGCGTCTACGTTGGAGCTCTTCCACATGAAGCCATCGTTGTTGACGAGGCTCACGGAGAGCTAGAAAAAGTCTATACAGATCTCCTTGTGCTACACGCTAAAGATCACGGCAAGAAAAATAAAATTGAAGAGACAATCTTCCCCTACGTCTCACGGATTGTTCAGGATAAATTACAATTTAGCCCTGAGAGCGTCCGCACAGCACTCGACCAAAACATCATTCAACCAGATCACAAAGTGTCCCTCGATTATTTTCTCATTCAAGGTGTTGGTATTGCACGACACCAAATGCTCCTGGCGGCCTACCTCATTGAAAAACTCAAACTTCGCGGATACCTTTCAGGAGTACTCACTTTAGACAGTAAGTACTCATTTCAAGAACAAACCCCTGAAAGCCTGACGTATAAGGGAGAAGATGGAAACGAATTTCACTTCGATCCTATTCAGCTCCGTGAGGACGAGAAGATGATGTTGGTTGCTTAGTCTACTTCCTTCCAAGCAGTCCATCTTTCAGATCGCCATTTGGCGGCTCAGGCCCGAGCCAGACCGATAGCAGCGCTCGAGCAAAATCTTGTCCCTCAATAGTTCCTTTTGAGGCGCCTGCAAAACTTACCCCAACTCCAGCTTGGCTAAAAGTGAGATCAATAGCTTGCCCATCTTGAATGTCAGACATGTAACCATTAAATTGGTCTAGTCGTTTTTGGAGCGCAGAAAGGTCTGTAACATTTTTCTTAAAGCCTTCTGTCCAGCCGTTTGTAAGCTTGTCAGCTTCAACATCTCGTACAAATTGCATGACTAGCCGCTTCGGAGAAGAGGAATCAAGTATCGACTCTGGTTCGTTGCTCTTTGTTGTGAGGTACAACCCAGCAACATACACTTTGACTTTAAACCAGGTCGCCTTTCGAATCCCAATGCCATTGAGCACAAGGTCGGTGTCTTCAACCTGAGAGGTCTCTGGTAGCGTCACACCAGCAACCGTCTCTGCAAGAAGAGGCTGAACAAAGAAACAGAAGAGACATAAAGTGGCGAAGACGTATTTCATAGAATCTCGATAAAGAAGGAAAAAAGTTATAACGCGAAGGAGGATATCTTCGCGTACTTCGTTCCTTCGCGTTATAACTTTTTTCCTTCTCTCATGGGAAAAACAATTTACGCTTTATAAAAAACGCTGTTCTATTATGTATTGCTACGTTTTTGTTTTCTATTTTCATCCTTCCTTCTGCTATCTTAGAGCGCACACAACATAACCTACTGAACCATGGAGGATGTCGCGATGGTCAGATCACGTATTACGTCTATTCTTTCTCGAGCTTGCGGGAGCGCGCTTGCTCTTTTCTTCTTTCTACAACCACAGTCGTCTCACGCTGCTGGATTTGCCATTCTTGAGCAGAGCGCAGAAGGGATTGGGTATGCTTATGCCGGAGCTGTTGCAGGCTACGGAGATGGAAGTGAAATCGCCTTCAACCCAGCAGCAATGTCCTATATCGATGGCACGTTGCTTTCTCACAGCTCGCATCTCATCATTCCGAGTTCTGAATTCACCGATGCTGGTTCATCGAACGTTGCACTTGGTGGGATTCCAACTGGTGGTGGGGATGGCCCTGATGGTGGTGAAACTGCCTACGTGCCTAGTATTTATGTCGTACACGAACTCAACGACACCACACACCTCGGATTTGGGATCCACGCTCCATTTGGCTTAGCTACCGAATATGATTCAACTTGGGTTGGACGTTACCACGCTATTAAATCTGAACTCACGACTCTTCAGCTCACCCCTGCGGTGTCCTATAAAATTTGCGACAACATTTCCATCGGGGCTTCGCTCAATATCGCCTACATGGATGCGGAACTCTCAAATGCTATCGACCTTGGTACTGTCGCTTTCTCTCAGCTTGGGCCTGCAACAGCAACAGCACTTGGACTCGCGCCTCAAATGAGCGATGGAATCGGTAGTGTTACTGGTGACGACTGGGGGATTGGTTTTACCCTTGGTGCGACATACGCCTATGATGAGATGAATAGCCGAGTCGGACTTGCTTGGAGATCGCGTACCACTGGAAACCTCGAAGGTGATGCTGACTTTACAGTACCTTCTGCTGCTCTTCCTCTCACATCGACGGGACTCTTTACCGATACTGCTGCACTTGCTCACGTTTCACTACCTGAGTCGGTCACTGGTGGCTTTGTTCACCACTTTGACGAGAGATGGTCACTACTTGGCGAACTCCAGTGGACGCGCTGGACTCGCTTTGAAGATCTCCGCATCCAGTACGCAAGTGTTCAACCTGACACCGTTGTTGATGAAGGATGGAACAATGTATGGCGATACTCGCTTGCAGCAGCGTATCAAGCCACAGACGAAGTTCAGCTCAGCGCCGGTTTCACATTTGACGAAGAGCCTATCGCTGACGCAGCTCACCGCACGCCTCGTATCCCTGGAAATGATCGTAAGTGGATGGCCTTTGGTATTAACTGGGACGTGTCTGAGGATCTCACTCTTAAGGCAACGTACGCTCACCTCTTTATCTCAGACTCACAATCGAACGTGACGAATTCAACAGGAAACAACCTTGTTGGTACGTTTGACGGAAGTGTGAATCTTGTGGGTATCGGGTTCGACTACGACCTCGGGTAAATGATTAAAGGGCTCGGAGATTTCAAGTTCCGAGCCCTTCTCTCCTTTCGTTACTATTTTCTTGAACTTTTTTCTCCGTGGCGATAATCCCTGTGTAACGCCGAAGGATTGCGCCACGAAGAAAAAAGTTCAAGAAAATGGCTGTTCAATTCAAAGGCTACACCCCCAACACACGTTCCTTAAGAGCGATACATTTCCTCAATAAGCTCTGCATACTCTTCCATGACTACCCGCCTCTTCACTTTGAAGGTAGGAGTGAGAATACCATTTTCGACAGTGAACTCTTCTGGGGCTATGGCAATCTTCTTAATACTCTCGTGATGAGCGAGTTCTTCGTTAACCTTCTCAATATCTTTCCAAATCAAGTCTTTGACTCGACTTCCCTGAATAAGAGTTGAAACAGGCTCAGTTATACCCATTTTCTTGGCCCACGCTCCAACCGCCAGCACATCAACCGTAAGAAGCGCGGTAATAAACGGTCGTCCATCCCCAAGCAGCACTACTTGAGAAACATATGGTGTCGACTTTACACTCGCTTCAATATCCTCGGGAGCAATATTTTTTCCATACGAAGTAACTAAGATCTCCTTCTTGCGCCCAACGATACTTAAGTACCCATCATCATCAACTGCTCCAAGGTCTCCGGTATGAAACCATCCATCTTCATCCCAAGAGGATTTCGTTGCGGCTTCACGGTTATAGTATCCTTTTGCAATATTGGGGCCTCGAAAAACAATTTCTCCATCATCTTCAAGACGAAGTTCGATATCCTCGGCAAGCAACGGACCAACCGTCCCAATCTTCTTAGAGCCAAAGCGATTTACATTGGTGGCCACACAGGTTTCTGTAAGACCATAGCCCTCAAGAATTTCAATTCCTAGTGCATCAAAGAAGCGAGCTGTTTGGGGATTGAGCTTGGCACCGCCAGAGATTGAATACTTAAAGTTTGCCCCAAAGAGCTTCGCTTTGATCTTTGCTCGAATACCCGCCGTTGCCTGATAGGCAATCATAGCTAAAATCGAGGGGGCTTTTCCGGCGAGCTTAGCCTGGTATGTTTCACTTGCCCCCCAAAGTACAAGCTTGACGATTGCGCCACCAACTCCACCAACATTTTTCTTCTGCTCAACCCCGGCTTGCATCTTTTCTAACAATCGAGGCACAACAGGAACAATGGTTGCCCCCGCTTCACGGATATCCTTCGTTACCGATTCAGGATGTATTTTAGAAGTTTTGGTATCCGCCACACCGGGAAAACACACACTCGCAGGAGTAAGAAATCCAAGATAGCCCATAAGCTTCGCGAACGAGTGCGCAAGGGGAAGAAAGAGCATAATACTCGAATCATGGCCACAAAGTGAGCTCTGCCACGCTTGGCGAACGTTCGCAAGGTGGTTGCCGTGGGTCTGCATCACTCCCTTTGGTGGACCCGTGGTACCAGATGTATACACGAGAGCCGCGAGGTCCTCTTTGTTGAGCCCTTGGTACGTCTCAAGATCAGCCGTTTCTCCTTCACGTACGATCTCATCGTACTGCACAACAAGCGGATGAGCACTCACAGCTTCAAAAGCAATAATTTTATTGAGCCCAACTTGAGCCTGCGTTTCGTCACGTTCTTCAGTACCGGGAATCGGAATTGGACCTCCAAGTAGCTCAAGGAGCTTATCGATCTGTTCTTGATTCTCTGCAAAAACGACATCAGCTCCAGAATCAAAAAGAATGTAGCCAACATCCTCTGCTGGAAGTGATTGATAAATGGAGACAGCAACCCCTCCTAGCGTAAGAGTCGCCAAGTCCGACTCCATCCACTCAGGGCGGGAGCTTGATAAAATAGCAACTCTATCTCCACGCTTTACTCCCGTGGCTTTAAGAAAGTGAGCCATTCGTTTCACTCGCTCACGTACTTCAGCGTAGGTACGTGAAACCCACTGTCGAGGCACACTATCCTGATCACCATCGGAAATGACCGCCTGGCGATAAACCACCCGCTCTGGGACAGTAAAGGCAATGTCGTAAAACGCAGCCGCAAGACTAGGGAAGTTGCTGATGGTTTCTGGGGTAAAAGCAATCTTTTCGCTCATAAGACCTTTCGTGAAAGAGGATGGGAGATAACGTGCTGAAAAGTATATCTCTTTTTTGAGCTCGCGAAAATAAAAATGTTCCTCTCCGGCGACTGTTTGCATGTAGGAAATTAAGATTTTTTCTAATTATGTCGACAATATGCGTAGTAGCTTACACTAATCGATAGCTGAGTGATGACCAGTATCTTCGAACTACCTGCGGACTTCTCTGATGATGAGGAGCTCGATCCAACTACTCGGAGTTGGAAAGAGGCGAGAAACATTGTCGCCGTAGTTGGCCCCTGCCCCCGACTCTTTACGACGGCAGTTCACTTTCTCAATCTCGACCAGGCAAACAATGAAGATGTTGCCCAACACTCAGCAAAAGCCTGCATCAACCTTCTACTTCATAGCGACAGCTTTACGGCAGCTCTCTACTACGCGGCTCTGACTTATAAAGAACCACTACTTCGCGAAAGTAGCTTAGGGCGGCGAGTTCGAATTGTGGACCTCTTTCAAGCAAGTGAGATGTCAGCCCTGATAGCAATCTTGTACCTCTATCGCAGGCTACGAAAAGGTTGTGACAAAGAACTTTTTGCAAAAATCACTGAAGAAATGATCGTGGACATAGAGCTGGCAGGAAAAATCGGATATGCCATTCCTGCTATTGGCCTCCAGTATGGACTGCTCGTTGGAGCTCTCCCCCACCTCGGTCGAGCTATGCTGCTTGGCATCGACAAGAAAAAATATAAGAAGTATCGACTCGGTATGAAGGTTGAGAATAAAGAGTTTGACCTTGATGCAGAACACAAAATTTGGGGATGTAATCATCTACAAATTGCTGTGCTCTTGGCACAGGTTGTTGGCATAAAGGGGGAAATACTTGATCCAATTCTTCGCGGACTCCCTGAAAAATTTCTCTCAGATACTGAAAAAGAAGAAGATATGTACCGTGCAAAGCTCACTTCCGTTTGGCTTCATAGTTTACGTGATCGAGGCGAGATTCCTAACATGCTCCATAAAGGTGAGTACTATCCCATGGCAAGCCAGGTCGATCACCTTACTCATGTTGGGGAACATCTTAGCAAAGAGGGCACTCTTACCCGCTGGCTTGAGAGAAACAAAGAAGATATTGGCCCAAAGAAAACCCCTGAGCTTATTCGATTTCCCAAGAAAGAAAACACTGAAGATCTCACAGAACACCTTCCGGATGAACTTTCAGAGGAAGACATTCAAAGTGGTGAGATGACAGAAAATGAAATGGGATAACCTCAAGCTCTCTCCCCAAGCTTTTGCTCGAAAAGCGCATCAGAGCAAAAGCAAGATGAAGTGCAAGAGTTTTTTGGGGGTTAGTTGACGAGAGGAGTGAGGTCGACAGATTCATATGTAGAAGGCTTTCTCACCTTTCCACTCTTATCTTTTCCCACAGCATAAAACTCATCATCACCGACTTGAACAACTTCAACGGTGACAACTTCTGGTGGCCAAGAAACCTCTTTGCCACAGTGCCATTCCTCCCGTTCAAGTGGTCGTGCGCCTTCATTCCAATCAAGAAGAACCACAAATTTTTCAAGATTATTGTCACACACTAGCTCGAATGCTTCTTCAAGCTTAAGTCCAAAACAACACGAGTTCCAATACATGGTATAGGCAACATCCGCGAGGCCATCAAGCATTTCTGTATGATCGAGATCTTGTGCCACCTCATAGGCAAGGCCGTTAGGATCGGTAATTGGCTGGCCGTTTACAACAGGTTGTACACCGAGTCCTTTGATGACGTACTCCAGGACTTCCGAGAGGAGAAGTTGAGCGCCGAGCTTGCGCTCCGTGTCCGTTCGCGCGTCAAATCGAGAGGCAGTTCCTTGGCCTGCTAGGGTCATAAACTTCGCGATCTTATCTTGTTTCATTGATTCCTCTCTACGGATGACGACACACCTTGAAATGAGTGCGTGATTGTACCACTATAACTTCACAACACCAAACAGTGATCTCCCAATAGGCCATTTTATGACAGCATCATCTCAGTTTTCTCGTGCACACGGTCGCTCATCGACACAACTACGACCCGTTACTTTCGATATCGGCTTCATTGACGTAGCTGAAGGTTCTGTTCTTATTTCAGCAGGTAACACTCGTGTTTTATGCAATGCCTCAGTCGAAGAAGGTGTCCCTCGCTGGATGTCCAAAGAGGAGAAAGCAGGTGGCTGGATCACTGGCGAATACTCCATGCTTCCACGCTCAACAGAAACGAGAAACAGACGTGAGCGTTCAGGAGCCCGTGGTCGCACACAAGAAATCCAACGACTCATTGGAAGAGCGCTTCGCGCGAGCGTTGATCTTGCTAAGATCGGCGAACACACAATCACTGTTGATTGCGATGTGCTGCAAGCTGATGGAGGAACTCGCACGGCTTCGATTACCGGTGGGTACGTTGCTTTGAGACTTGCGCTTCAAAAACTCATCGATTGCGGAAAAGCACAATCTGAGTGCCTCCTCTCTCCTGTTGCTGCAATTAGCGTAGGGCTTCACGAGAGCACCCCGCTTCTCGATCTCGACTACCTCGAAGACGTTGCTGTTGACGTGGATGCCAACTTTGTTATGAACGGAGCTGGAAATATCATTGAAATCCAAGGCACAGCTGAGGGAGCTCCTTTTTCCCCCGAGCAATTTCACTCTCTTCTTTCTCTTGCGCACGGAGGCATCGAAGAGCTCTTAGCGTTACAGGAGAAAGCACTTTCATGAGTGCATCGCCATCACCCAAATCTCCCACGAGCGATCTCTCGCCGGAACAGTGGCTGGATGAACACGGAGACTACCTCTTTCGCTACGCGCGAAAGCACTTTCCTCAAGATGACATCGCAGAAGAGCTCGTCCAGGATACGCTTCTTGGGGCACTCAAAGCACAAAAGAGCTTCGCAGGAAATTCCTCTGTACGAACTTGGCTGACAAGCATCTTACGCCACAAAATTATCGACCGCATTCGGCGCAAACAGAAAAATCCTGTTGTGCAACTCTCAGAACCACTTTCCGATGAGTCCTGGCCTTTTGATGCCTCTGGCCATATCATCTCTGGCGCTCCTCAAAACGCTCCCTGGAATGGCGATCCCGATTCGATACTGAAGCAAAAACAGTTCATGGAGACGCTTCGCGCCTGCGTCGAAAAACTCCCTGAAAACCTAAGAATCGTGTTTCTTTTACGTGAGTTCGACGGGCTCTCTCGTCAGGAAATCTGTAACGAACTCGAACTCTCTTCGACTCATGCAGGTGTACTTCTTCACCGTGCCCGACTAGGACTGCGGGGGTGTCTACAAAAAAACTGGCTTTCCGGTGCGGGAGGACGTTAATGGCTCTCTTTATGATTTCATGCGAAAAGGCATCCGAACTTTCATCAAAAGCACTCGATGAAAAACTTTCACGGAGAGAAGCATTCGAGCTATGGCTACATGCAATACTTTGTTCACTTTGTCGGGAACTCAAAAAGCAGCTTCAAACACTTCACCTTGGCACAAAGAGAATTCTTGACGATCCCGATCCAACGTGTCGCCTCTCGCCCGACGCAAAAAAGAGAATTTCGCAAAACCTCAAAAAAGAGAAGTAGGATGCTATGAACACCGGTCAAAGTTATCGAAGCTGAGCGTTGTACGAATACGTGCAACGATTCGCTCCCCTCGATGATTCCGTCCGCGAAGGACGAAGCGCACCTTCTGAAACCCGAGATCGTCTGGAAGGGTAAAGTCAGATCCTATAAAAACTTTATCATCACCTTGGATTTCCATAAAATATGCAAGAATTTCATTACCTGTCGAACTCGCAGGGACTACTTTACCAGAGAGAGGAGGCAGCTTAGTCGCTCGATGAGTACGCCCATACCCATCAGAGTTTCGAAGTCGGTAGCTTACTTTTCTTATGTAGATATCCCCACTGTAATCATTCGTGACCGAGAAGCGAATGAGCGAATCATAAAATGGCTCATATTCGGGATCTTCATCCTCGTCACTACAGAGGTTCTTTTTTGTGTCGACTCCGGTTCCCGTGCCTCCACCAAGGCCATTATCGAGGAGTTCTAAACTCGTGATTCGAAAGCGTCGACTTCGAATTGCCCGTAGATATTGAATTCGCTCATTGGCTTTAATGAACGAGGTGGGATCTTCTGAGAAGGAAAAAGGATGAAATGCTGAAACACACAGCAAAGAAAAAAAGAGGAGAACAACACGAATACAGACAGACATACACACCACTATCAAGAGACTTCTTGTCTTGAATCGTCACAATGCTCATAAAGGTAGAGATCTGGCAGCTCATAAGAAAAAGTAAGAATTTTTCTTATGAACGATACGTAATTTTGTGAGAAAAGGCATAGAGTTGAGTCTTTCATTTCACTTTCTGCACTCTCTCAGACAAACTCGCCACCATTTATCAACCACGATCTAATGATTGTCGATACTTACTAAGAAGAATTATGTCTTTCCACGCCCCAGGAAAGTTACGTGTACAAGATGTAAGAGTAACGTGTGGTAAAGAACAAACTTCACTCATGGAACTCGTATGCTTTCATAAGCTAGGCGAGAATTATGGGTGTGACGATAGGTAGTAATGTCGCTTCGTTGCAAGCGCAACGTCGGTTGTCTGAGAACAGCTCTCGCTTGAGTGTTGTCTTTGAACGTCTCGCTTCAGGGCAGAGAATCAACCGTGCCTCTGATGATGCTGCTGGTCTCGCTATCTCATCAAGTCTTAATGCATCAAGTAGGGTTTTTGATCAAGCACGTCGCAACCTCAACGACGGCCTTTCACTGCTCAACATCTATGACGGTGCACTACAACAGTTTTCAGAAATTCTGACTCGTCAAGCGGAGCTCGCAGAACAAGCTTCAAATGGAATATTCTCATCCGAGCAACGCCGCGCTCTTGATGCAGAATTTAACTCGCTTGTTGAAGAATTCAATCGGATAGCTCGCAGCACAGAATTTAATGGAATGAACCTCCTGGGAGGAGGCCTACTCAATATGCATATCCAAGCAGGATATGGCGCTAATGGTTCTCTTGGTATTCAACTTGCTGAGGAGCTTTCTCGTACAGTCGGAGATGGGACATACACAAACGGCGCAACCTATGCAACAACAGGAAGCGCCAGAACAGCCGATTTTAACGGTGATGGCATCGATGACATCGTTCAGAGAAATGGGGGGAACTATGAAGTCTTACTCGGCCAAACAGATGGCACCTTTACTTCTGCTACGACATACAGTTCAGGTCTGGCAGGAGTAACAGATTTTCAACTTGGTGATTTTAATAATGATGGGATTGTTGATATAGCAGGGGCGTCAGGCTCTTCGGTTTCAACCATACTCGGTAATGGAGATGGAAGCTTTCAAAGTGCATCCATAACACATTCGAAGTCAGGACTCGCTATTCGTACCCTTATCGTAGGAGATATAAACGGTGACGGAAGTGATGACATCCTGACTTCTCCAGTCGCTCCCATTTCAGGGCATACTCGCATATTGCTTGCACAAAGTGATGGGTCCCTTGCTGCGGGTGTTGATGCTGGTTTTACACTCTTCAATAGTCCAGCCTCTTTTGGTGATGTAAATGGTGACGGGAGAGACGATCTTGTAACCTCCTCGGGTGGTACCATTTCAATCTACCAAGGAAACACAGACGGGACTCTCTCGCTTCTCAGCTCAATGTCTGGAGTATCGAGTGGAACAGACTTAGAACTTGGCGATCTGAATGGCGATGGAATTCTTGATATTGTAGAAAGCTCAAGTGCGGGAATTGAGACATATCTTGGAACTGGTGGCGGCACCTTCGAAAGTGGGATATCAACCACTATCTCAGGAGCTGATGATCTGCATAATCTATCACTCGTAGATCTCAACGGAGATGGAGCCCTTGATATTCTCGTATCAGACGGCACAGATATTCTCGATGGGGTCTACACTCTCCTCGGCGACAGAACTGGGCAATTTGGCGAAGCAAATCTTATTGATTCTGTTATTGGTCTCAACGGCCTCATCTCAGGTGACTTCAACGGCGATGGTGCACAAGACATCATTCACACATGGACGAATCCAGGTGCTGGTGTCGATGTGCTCTTCGGAGACGGAGAGCAAGTCAACACCATTGCTTTTCAATCTCTCCACACTCAAGAAGATGCTCGAGAGGTTCTTACCATTGTGAATGAAGCACTTGAGAGAGTTTCGAAAGAACGTGGTGTAGTGGGAGCATTCCAAGCGAGACTTCAAACTTCACTCAATATTACAGGTGTAACAGCAGAAAACTTTCGCGCTGCAGAGTCTCGAATAAAAGATATCGATGTCACCCAGGAAAGTGCAGAGCTTGTACGACTCAATATTCTCCAACAAGCATCAACCGCCATTCTCGCACAAGCAAACCTACAGCCATCAATCGCTCTAAGCCTCCTGCAATAAACTCACCTGTAGAACGAAAGCTCTCCAAGGGACCAGTCAAAAACACTATCATCTCCTAACTGTACCAAGCGAACCGCTTGAACTTGGCGCGGAGCAAAAGAAAGCATCCAATCTGAATGACGATCGGGCACTTCACGATAGTACCGGAGAGCGCGGTAATGGCGAGGGGAGAGGAGTACTGTGTATTCTCCATCGCCTGAGTCAACTTCAATTCGCAACTTTCGAGGATAGTCATGAGGCCACTGAGAGAGATCGTACTTTATTCCACGAAGTGTGATCGGCTCATCAAATCGCACTTCATAATGCATTCCAGAGTGCTGTGGCGCACCAGTACCCCAACGTGTTGTCAGATCGCCGTCTAAAGCTAATGAAGCAGAGCTAGCGTTAGAAGAGGCACTAACCTCATGAGGTGGAAGTTCTATTTTTTGGAGATCAGAATAAAGCCGTTCGATATCATATAGGACCTCATACCCTCCAACTTCCTTTGTTTTATAGTTGTACCCCAAAACATCAAGGGCAGCTCGTACGGGATTTCCTTGTTGTGGTACGAGGACAAGCGGTAGAAGCTCTTCATCCAACCCCTTGGCTGCTTGTACGTATGAATCAATTCTAGACTGTCGAGGCTCTTGAAATACAAGAAAACGCACCCGCTCATTTGTTTCAAAGGCAAGTCGATAACCGATCCAATAGTTTGTTCGAACCCAAGATATCTCCTCTTCCTCTAACCATTCAATAAGCGGAGCGTGATCTTTCTGTACCCGATCTCCCTTATAGACAAACGGCTCACCAGGAATAGCGCGACTACCGTAGTAACACGAAACAAGGTGTAAACCGAGCAAAGAGACAAACACTCCACGAGCGATGAGTGGAAAACCTTGTTCAATAAGAGAAATCGCAAATGCTGTAAGGGGGAAAAGAGCAACATAGAGTGGCAAAAGATAACGAGGAGCAGCGAAAAGATACCCAAACGAGCTAAGCGAAAAAACACAAAAAATAGCAAAGCAGAGTAAAAGAAGAAGCTCGACTCCATTTTTATCAGAAACACGCAAGAAAATTGCTGAAAGCACCTCCTGAAGCCGCACCCCAAGGATACTGAGCAAGAGGAGGAGATACACAAGAGCAACGACGATTGAAATCCCAGGAAAAAGATCTGCTTCCTGCCAAAAACGTTTTGCTCCAAGTAAAATTGGCAACGCTACCGAGAAAAATCCTTCTGCATGCTCTAGAACATGATTTCCTCCCGCCCCACCAAGTTGAGAAAATGAGACAAAATCGTGTTGAACGTTGTAGAGCCAAAAAGGTAAGCTTCCGATAACAAACCCAGCAACTCCCATGAGCAAGCCGCTCACAACTCCGCGAGCCCCTCGCTCCTCTCCAGAAGATGCCGACAGAAAGCGGCCAAGGACAAGAAAACCGATAGGCAACATAAAGTAGATGATCTGGTTATTCGTCCACCACCCAAAACCAAGTAAGAGGCCAACCGGAAGAAGTTTCCACGGGACGATGTCTTCGGAACGCAACCAGCGCAGCGTCCACAAAATGGCTAAGGCTCCTATACACACAAGCTCGATAAATCCTCCCCTCGCCTTAGAACTCCAGACAATAAGAGTGGCAGGGGCAACAGAGCACAGTAGAGCAGCCCGCAGAGCTTGCGTGCGGCACCTCCCGATTTCAAATGAGATAAGGTAGGTGAGGCATATAAATACGAGCGAAAAAATAAGTGGCGTGAGTTTGAGAAAGATCTCACTGACACCGAAGAGGCGAAAAAGTACGCTAGCAAACATTGGCTCAAAAGAGCCCATATAGTGTTGGCCATAGTAAAAAATCGGTAAGTCGCTCCCTTCAGCAAGGTGTTTTGCCATAAGTCCGACGATCGCTTCATCCGCATCAATACGAAACGAAGAGGCAAAGAGAAAGTCTAGCCGAAGAACCAGGCCTATAAGAAGAATAAGTAAAAGCCAAAAAAAGGAGTTCCCTGCAAAAGGACGCTCACGATTCATTGCGCCTCCTGTGAAAAACTCTCTTCAAAAGCACGAAACTGAGGAAGGAGGGCTGCCGCAAGGAGCTCGCCGAGAATTTCATGCTTTAAAGCACTTGGATGAGGATCGTGTTTTAACGAAAGAGCGCTAGGAATAATCCCCCGTCTTTCTACAATCTCAAGAAAACGCTTACGTAATGGAACATGAGTTAAGTTTGGCGTACGCTTGATCGCAGGGCGAAGCCGTTTGAAATCTTCGCGCCAATCAGGTCGGGGATTAATTGACAAAAAGAAATCATAGCCATGTCTCTTTCCGAGACGAGCTAAGCGCATCAGACCACGGTTAGGATCGAGTAAAGCTTCAAGCTCCCTCTTTTGTTCAAGGATCTCAGGATCGTCCCCCTTCCAACTTGCACGCGCAAAAGTATCCGCTGACAACACTTTACCTTTATGCTTGATACTATTAATAAAAAACGGAAGCCCAAAGTCATTATCAATAAAAAATAAAACGACAGCATCAGGTTGAAAATCGAGACCTTTCTCTTCAAAGAGTGCAACTTGCTGAAAGGTAGAATATCCTGGCACACCCAAATTGAGAATTTCAACACTAATCCCATCTTGAGCATTCACACGTAGGAGTCGTTCTACTACCCAAGGAAAAGCTTCTTCTTCTTCAACACCCCAACCAAATGTAAAGGAGTCCCCGAGAAAGGCTATACGATAGACCTTCTCCGGTTTATCAAGAGCGATCTCCCTACCTCGCATTCCGCAAGAATTTGTACGAACAGGAACTCCTTGAAAATTCACAGAGAGATTCGGTAAGAGATCATACATAATCTCTTCAGAAGGGTGTGGAGTAATAATCGAACGGAGACTGACTGAGCCGCCTGGCTTGGTGTCACGCTCGTCGCGTTTCAACATCGCACGTTGAAACTCCTCAACAGACTCAAAGTGTGCGCCTTCGGGAAGATCGGCTGTCATTTCAAGGAGAAGAGGCTTCACTGCCCAAAGCGACAGGGAACCAAGAGCAATACCAAAGAGGAGAAGAAACAGCTTTTCGCGCACAACAAGAAGGCCTCACAATAAAGTTCAAAGATTATAGCGAAGCCTTTCGAGGACTTACAATATGAGCGCAATCCACTGTTATAACAAGCTTTTCTGGAGAGACCCCAGAAGCTTAAGCCCTAAAGCAAACAAAACTGCCCGAGATGAGTCAACATATGACACAACCACTCGAGCTTTTCGCGGTGTGAGAGCGTCGCAAAATCATCAAGCCCTGTAAGGTAGTCACGAATGATATCTTCTGAATTGCTTGCTAAGAGAGACTGGCGCCCCTGAACATCCTGAATCTCTTCTGCATGTTTCTGAATAAACTGGAGCACTTCAAGATCCATTTGGTCCTGCCCCCTAGTCGAATTACCTTTCATCACAATAAGATCTTCAAGAGACGCGACACGAGCATTCACTCCATCAAAGGAGCACTCAACTGCACGAGAAAAGAGAGGCTCAAATGACATTGGTGCTTTGAGGAAGAGATCGAGGCTAAACGTTGGCGCTTGTATATCCCGCAAAGAGACAAACCATCTCTTTCCTCCCTGCGAGAGCACGCTTCTTCCTTCAGCAGAAAGGTACGAGGCAAATTCACCTTCAACAGCAGGAGCGAGATGGTTTCGTTGGAGTTCGGTGAGCGTTTGCTCAAGAGAATCGCTCTCGAGATCGAGAACAACATTGAGGTCAGGCGTAAAGCGGTTGAGGCCATGCATGACAACAGCAAAGCCACCAACGATAACGTAGCGAATACCACTCTCATTGAGAGTTTTCATTGCAGTACGGTATGGATTTTGGTGCAAATCTAAGCCCTATGAATCATTGATCAGTCAAAAAAGGTTGTCTCGCATCTTTCGCGATATGACAAGAGGAGACTATCATACTGCGTACTATGAGAAAATTTATCAAACGCATGCTCTGGGGAACCGTGGGAATGGCTCTTCTGTTCGGTATCGCTGGTGTCATCGCCTTCTTTGAGGTGCAAAAATGGAGCAACGAGCCGCATCTTCTCACACGCCCAGTAACAATCAGCTTTCCTCGAGGCACTCCTCTCATCTTCCTCGCGGGCGATCTTGAGAAAAATGGTGTAGTTTCTCATGCTGCTCTCTTTCGCTTCTGGGTAAAATATTCATCAGATTTTACAAAGTTTCAAGCCGGACAGTATCGATTCGAAGAAAGTGTATCTCCACACTCAATCGCTACCAAGATGATTCAAGGTGACATCTACGAGCCTGTTGTTCTTCAAGTGACCGTTCCAGAGGGTTTCACAAATAAAAAAATCGCAGCTCGTCTTGAACATTTAAACGTAGGAGAAAAGGAACGTATTCTCTCTTTGATGTCCGATCCATCTTTTCTCAAAACGCACAACATTCCTTCATCCTCAACCGAGGGCTTCCTCTACCCTGCCACATATAACTTTACTTCGTTTCCTACCGTCAAAGAAGTTTTAGAAAAAATGATTCAAACTTTTTGGGATCGACTTCCTGAAGATTATGAAGCACGTATTCGCGAGAAAGATCTTTCTCTTCAAGAGGCGGTAACATTTGCCTCTCTCATCGAACTTGAGACCCGCATCGAAGAGGAAAAACCGAAAGTTGCAGAAGTCATTTGGAGACGCCTCCGCTCAAAAGTAGCACTTGCGATTGACGCATCAATCATTTATGGAATTGATTCTTTTGATGGGAATCTACGCTGGAAACACTTAAAAGATAAATCCAACCTCTATAATACGAGAGTTCACCGAGGCCTTCCCCCAACCCCCATCGGCTCTCCCTCTCGGTCATCTCTTGAAGCCGTTCTCTCCCCTACGGATGAGGGATTTTTTTACTACGTTCTCGACCTGGCTGACGGCTCTCGTCACCACTTCTCAAAAAGTTTACAAGAGCATAACCGACACGTTAAAAAACTCGTAGAGGAACAGAAAAAACAAAAGAAAAAAAGCAAAGAGGACACCCGATGATCACTATTCTTTCCCCCTCAAAAACGCAAGACTTTGAAGATGAGCTTTCCTTTTCTACTCATACTCAGCCTGTCTTTCTCAAGGAGACTCGTAAATTAGCAAACACACTCTGTAAACTTTCAGAGAAGAAGCTCTCTTCCCTCATGAGCATAAGCCCAAAGCTCGCTCATTTAAATGCTGAACGCTATAAAGCATTTAAAACTCCCTTCACACCAAAAAACGCACGACAAGCCCTCATAGCTTTTCGAGGAGACGTCTATCAAGGCTTCGATCTCGAAAACTACAAAAAGAGCGACTACCTCGCAGCTCAAAAGAGCATACGCATTCTTTCAGGCTTTTATGGGCTACTTGCTCCCCTTGATCTCATCCAGCCATACCGGCTTGAGATGAAAACCAAGCTCCAAACAGAAGCAGCAAAAGATCTCTATACTTTTTGGGGAACGAAATTAACCAAACAACTCAATAAAGACATACAAGAGACCAAATCAAAGTATCTTATTAACCTCGCTTCTCAAGAATACTACAAAGCTCTTCAAGCCAAGGATGTTCAAGCTGAAATTATCACTCCTCTCTTTAAAGAGAAAAAAGGAAAAACGACCAAGGTTGTAGCACTCTTTGCCAAGAGAGCGCGCGGAATGATGGCAAACTACATCGTTCAAGAACGGGTGAAACGCCCAGAGCAGCTTAAGGACTTCTCTCAAGAAGGCTACCGCTATATGGCATCACTGTCTAACGAGACCGAGTACGTCTATGTTCGCTAAGGTGTTGAATAGAAAGAGGATTTTAAAAGCTACATTTTCCATCCTCAAATCATCTAATCTCAAGTAAGGACTTATCCCACTGCAGGACCCCCCAATGAGCGAAGAAGACAAGCGCCAAGATGCCCCCGCCGAAGCCACGCTCGGCTCGCTTGCTTTTCGCGAAGTAACCCTCGGTATCGCACACGATCTCAACAATGCACTGTGCGCTTCTGTAGCTCACCTGCAATCTCTTAGTCGCCTCATTGCTGGCGATGAAAAGATGGAGAAGCGGCTCCAAGCTGCTCTTACAGGCTGCGAGCACGCTTCACACCTGACTCGGTCGCTCCTTGAGCACTCAAAAGACTTACAGCCTCTTATCGGGGCAGTCTCACTCAACGACATTACACAACGTACATGTGAGTTTGTTTCAAGCCTGGTGCCTGAGAACGTTGATTTCAAGTACTCCTTCGATAAACCCATTACTCTTGTGGCCAATCCCTCACAGATACAACAAGCTTTAACAAATCTTGTCCTGAACGCTGTGCGCGCCATGCCGGACGGGGGGAATATTTTGGTAAGGACCTCATGCGACTCTACTCATGCGCACCTCTCCGTGAAAGACACAGGCTGTGGTATGGATGAGCAAGATATAAAGAAAGCGCTTCAACCTTTTAACTCGAAATGGAAAGAAGCAAAGGGCTACGGTCTTGGACTCCCGATGGTCCGACGTATCATTAAACACCACAAGGGAGAGCTTCAAATAGATTCAATCAAAGGCGAAGGAACAACGATGACCCTCGTTTTTCCCGTTGAAGCTTACAACACGAAAGTGGTTGAGCTTCAAGAAGAAGAATCTTGTGAGTCCCCATGTTCCCTTGAGGGTGAAATCGGATCTAAAGAGAACAACCCTTCATAAGGGTGCTTCCCCTCCTTTTAAACGATCAACCATTTTCTTGAACTTTTTTCTCCATGGGACAGTCTTGTGAGATACACCAGGTTTCTTGCCATGGAGAAAAAAGTCCAAGAAAATGGCAACAAAAAAGACGCTCAGTCAATTCCTCGTAAACTGCCAAAAACAAGAGAGGACAGATCTGCATGTGGCAAATGTAAGGAAAACAATACCAGGAACTCTCTATTTCCACTTTTTCCTGTTATCGGGGATGGGATAAGCCCTCCGACTCCAAAGCCTCCATCTTGAAGTGCGGCTAATACACGTAAGAGAATGCCTTGGTGTACTTTGGGATCGGTAATAACAGCCCCTTTCGGGAGTTCCTCTGAGGTTGCTTCGTATTGAGGCTTTAAGAGAGTGAGAACTTGAGTTTGGGGACCAACGATTCGCGACAAGGTGGGCAAGAGATCGAGCAGGGAAAGGAGAGAGACATCAACAACAACGAGATCTAGGTTTTCGGGGAGAGACTCAAGGTGACGAGCATTAGTCCCCTCCATAACAAAGACACGATCATCACTGCGGAGCTTCCAGTCGAGCTCGCCTGTTGCGGTATCAATCGCATAGACCTTCGCTGCACCACCTTGAAGCAGAACATCAGTAAAACCACCAGTAGATGATCCGATATCAGCACAGATCAGTCCCGAGGGGGTAACATCAAATGCTTCGAGCGCACTTTGGAGTTTATACCCGCCGCGACTTACATACGGCTTTGCGCCTTTTCGAGTAATCTCGGCCTCAACGGAGATAGGAGTTCCTGGCTTATCAACACACACACCATCGACAGTAATTTCTCCGGCACGAATATACGCCTCAGCTCGAGGCTGCGACTCTGCGAGGCCGTACTGAACAAGAAGGAGATCGAGGCGCTCTTTGTTTTTACTCATAAGCGCATTAAAAAAATTTTCATAAGACTATACTCACACTATGGAGAAAGCCGCTCTTTCTTCCAATCACCTTCAGGAGAACGAACATACCGAATTCGATCATGGAGTCTGTTCAACCCGAGCTGCCAAAATTCAACGGATCGAGGCTTAATTCGATATCCATTCCAGTACGGAGGCCTCGGAATTGGCTTGTCGGCATATTCTCTTTCGAGCTCCGCGACTCGCTTTTCAAGAGACTCGCGACTATCAATCCTCTCGCTCTGTGCCGAAGCCCAAGCCCCTAACTGGCTCCTTCTAGGACGTGACATGAAGTAAGCATCAGATTCACTGCCCGATAGACGCTCGATGTCACCTTGAAACCGTACCTGTCGCTGAAATGCTCCCCAATAAAAAGTAGCACTTGCCCGTGGATGATGCTCGAGCGCTTGACCTTTTTGAGAATTACTATTCGTATAAAAAACAACTCCTGCAGCGTCACACTCTTTCATGAGCACCATACGTCCTTGGGGATACCCATCCTGCCCAAGAGTTGAGAGACACATACCGTTAGGAAACTCCAGGAGAGAAGATCGTTCAATCTGCTCATACCACTTGTGAAACTGCTTGAGTGGATCGTCAAGCATCTCTTCGAGGCGCAAGTGTCGGCGAAACCAAAATCGGGGATGTGTAAGAAAAAAGAATACCTCTCGGGGTGTGGAAAAGCGCGCCATGATTGCTTGTATTTAGTGTGTAAGCTTGCGGTACTTCACGCGATGAGGTCGCACAGCGTCAGCCCCGAGTCGCTTCTTCTTGTCTTCTTCATAATCTTGGAAGTTTCCTTCAACCATCACCACATTACTATCCCCTTCAAAGGCAATTATATGAGTGGCAATACGGTCAAGGAACCAACGATCGTGGCTGATAACCAGTACACTACCAGCAAACTGGAGGATTGCTTCTTCAAGAGCTCGCAGTGTGTTGACATCAAGATCGTTGGTCGGCTCATCAAGGAGCAGTACGTTACATCCTGACTTGAGAAGCTTCGCGAGGTGCACGCGATTGCGCTCTCCGCCCGAGAGTGCTCCCACTTTCTTTTGTTGATCCGTGCCTGCAAAGTTAAAACGAGAACAGTACGCTCTTGAATTCACCTCTTGGGGCCCAAGCCGCAAGAGATCTTGTCCACCTGAAATTTCTTCCCAGACAGTCTTATCCCCATCAAGCGCATCACGCATTTGATCCACATAGCCAAGCTGAACCGTCTCCCCGACTTCGAGTTTGCCGGAATCTGCTTCTTCTTGCCCTGTCATAATACGAAAAAGAGTCGATTTTCCTGCTCCGTTTCCGCCGATAATTCCAATGATACTTCCAGCTGGAATAATAAAGGAGAAGTCCTCAAAGAGAAGTTTATCGTCAAACGATTTTGTAATGCCCTCTCCAATAAGCACTTTATCACCGAGACGTGGTCCTGGTGGAATATAGATCTCCATATCTTTAATACGATCGGCCGTCTGATTTGAAACAAGTTCATCAAACGCCTTTACACGAGCTTTGCTCTTGGCTTGTCTCGCACGAGGGCTCATGCGAATCCACTCGAGTTCTCGCTCTAACGTTTTTTGCTGCTTGGAGGCTTGCTTTTCTTCGAGCGCAAGACGCTTCTCTTTCTGCTCAAGCCATGAAGAGTAGTTTCCTTCCCATGGGATCCCCTGTCCACGATCAAGCTCAAGGATCCAGCCAGCAATATTATCGAGGAAGTACCTATCGTGCGTAATAGCAATCACCGTACCTTCATACTGCTGTAGGTGTTGCTCAAGCCACAATACGGACTCTGCATCAAGGTGGTTTGTAGGCTCATCAAGCAAGAGCACATCAGGCTTTTGCAAGAGCAAACGACAAAGTGCAACACGACGACGTTCACCACCTGAAAGGTTGGTCACTTCTTGATCACCAGGAGGAAGTCGTAGGGCATCCATAGCCACTTCTAGGACGTGATCAACTTCCCATCCATTGAGTCTATCGATCTCTTCTTGCACTTTTGCTTGCTCATCGATAAGCGCTTGCATGCCATCGGGATCGAGGTCAGGATCTGCAAATGAGTTATTGATCTCTTCAAAACGCTTGAGGTGCCCAACAAGTTCTCCGAGGCCCTCCATGACGTTTTCTTTAACCGTCTTGTCAGGATTCAGCACAGGTTCCTGGGGAAGATATCCAATAGTCATCCCTTCGGTAACGTGACGCTCACCGCTGAACTCTTTTTCTTCTCCGGCAATAATGCGCATGAGCGTTGATTTTCCAGCACCATTGAGACCAAGGATCCCTATCTTCGCCCCATAGAAGAACGAAAGGCTGATATCTTTAAGCACCTGTCGATCGCCAGGGTACGTCTTGCCAACTTTACTTAAGCTAAACGAAAAACGGGGATTCATAACTCCTCACACAATAAACTAACGCTTCCAAGCCGGTGTGCGCTCTTGAAGTACGCTTCTCAGATAGAGGCCATAATCATTCTTTTTATAGAGCTCTGCAAGCTCCGAAAGCTTCTCAGAGCCAATAAAGCCCATACGATAAGCCACCTCCTCTACGCACCCAACAAGCAATCCTTGTCGCTCCTCGATAGCCTGAACAAACACTGAGGCTTGCAAAAGAGAATCGTGTGTTCCGGTATCAAGCCAAGCCACTCCGCGGCCGAGAATTTCAACATGGAGTGCATCACGCTTAAGATACTCCATATTCACATCTGTAATCTCAAGCTCCCCCCGAGGAGACGGCTTGAGATTCGAAGCGATCTCAACAACGTCATTATCGTAAAAATAAATCCCAGTGACAGCAAATGATGAAGGAGGATCGGTTGGCTTCTCCACAAGCTCAACGGCTTTTCCGTTTGCATCAAAAGCAACAACTCCATATCGCTCCGGATCGTTTACCCGATAACCGAAAACGGTTGCCCCACTCGTACGCTCTGCTGCCCTGGTAAAATCTGTGCTAATATCGTGCCCATAGAAGATGTTATCACCAAGCGCAAGACACACCCGATCATCACCAATAAAGTCTTTTCCGATGAGAAACGCCTGAGCCAGTCCCTCCGGGTTCGGTTGCACAGCATAGCTAAGATCGAGACCAAGATGAGAACCATCACCGAGAAGACGTTCAAATGAAGCCTGATCTTCTGGAGTTGTAATCAAGAGAATCTCTCGAATCCCCGCGAGCATAAGGCTTGAAAGGGGATAATAGATCATCGGCTTATTATAAATAGGAAGAAGCTGCTTGCTCGTTGAGTGGGTAATCGGGTGAAGCCTTGTGCCAGCACCCCCAGCCAAAATAATTCCTTTCATTTTATTCTCCCAAAAATGAGACTACTCTTTAGAAACAAGTGCATCGAAGTCGTCAACTGACTGTATTACCTTTTGCGCTTCATCATTATTACAAAGAGACATAATCTCATGTAAAGAAACCGGAGCTGCAAAAGCAATATCTCCCTCAATAGTGAGCTCCCGACAATGAAGAAGTGAAGGAGTGGCCGTTCTAAAACGGACTTCAAAATCATCGATTTTTTTAAAAAATCTTGGATCAAGATGAATAAGACACGTCTCGGTAGAACAATGAGGACTGCGTTGCAATCGGTAATGCTTGTCCAGTTCAAAGCGATCTGACCAAAGCTCTAGGAGATCATTTGTCGTCTTGACTGGCAGGAAACGGCTGCGGGGGACACGAACAGCTTGCGCTCGAGCAAAGCAAGAAATCGCAGTGCCCATGGCTGTTTCGAGTTGATACACTCGAGGAGAAGATTCGTCTCGAGGATCCCCTGGCTTTTCATTTCGAATGAGCGGTAAGCCGAGGATCCCCTTACGCTCATCAAGGAGGCGCTGTAACGCAACGAGATCAATCCAGAGGGAATTTGTGTTAAAAAAGCAGTACTTTTTATAATCCTGGAAGTCTTCACGATCCTCTTTGGGGCACTGTGCAAACTCTCGGAGTAAAAGCCTTCCTTGAGCATCTCTTGCGAGGTGCCCCCCCTTACGATCCGCAGCTGTCCGATCGGCAACCTCCATAAGAAAGGGTATCTGTTTTGAGGCGAGAAATCCAAGAAGAGAAAGATCGAGATTTGCCCCAAGGTTATCTGAGTTTGAAACAAAGGCATAGCGATAGCCTGAGTTAATGGCCCGTTCAAGATAACCACTCTCAAGAAGAGCCGTATAGATATCACCGTGGCCTGGCGGACACCACTCAAGTTGCTCATTGGTCTCCCAAGAAAACGGAGCAAGAGTTTCTGTTTCAATTTTTGGTACACGCCCCTGAACAAAAGAGAGAGGTAGATCGGTCGTATGCAACTCAGGGTACTGCTCAAGCGCATTCAGCGTGTCAACGTCGGTACGAAAACTATTCATAAACACAAGAGGCACAACTGAGCCAAAAGATTTTCGAGTATCAAGAACTTGCTTGCAGATGATGTCAAGAAACGAGAAACCCTCTTTTACAGGCAAAAGACTTTTTGCCTTGTCCAGGCCCATACTTGTTCCGAGACCTCCGTTAAGCTTTATAACGAGAAGTGAGGACAAAGCATCTCGCCCCTGCTCGACATAAGCACCAATTGATTCAAGTGATGGGAGCTCTTCAACTGCAGAAAGAGAACTGCTTGAAATAAGTCCTGTTGCCCCGTGCTCCACTTGCTCAAAGTAAGAGGCAAAGGTTCGTATAGCGAGCGAACTCAACCCAGCTTGCTCCATACGATCTTGAAAAGCTTTGAAACGACCTTGCATTACTTCTCCCTCAGTCATAAGCGGAAAAAGTATACATCATGCTCAAAAGAAGAGAAACTTAATAGCCGAAGCCGCAACCATAAAGATAAAAGCCACTCGAATCCATTTATTCCCAATTGAGACAGCAATCCGCGGGCAAATATAAGAGCCAATGGCATTTCCACACCCGATAGCCGCCACAGAAGGCCAATCAATTATTCCAGCGGCTGCAAAAACAAGAACTGACGATATTGCAATTCCGAGCCCATTAATAAGCTTGAGAAAACATGAGTCGAGAAAAGTCAGGCCAAAGAGAAAAATAAAAATATAGGCTGCAAAAAGAGCATATCCTCCTCCAAAAAAACCACCCCAAAAACCAACCGGAATAAACAAGAGATACCCCAACCACTTTTTCCACGAGGGAAGGTTTTCGACACGTTCTAGGCCCTGTGCCCGAAAAGTGATCATAACGACAAGTAGTATGAGCAAAATTGCTCCCACAAGTCGTTCGAGGTACTCAGGAGGAATATCGAGTAACACTCGTGCGCCAAAAAAAGAAGAAATCGTAGCAATAATTGTAGTAGGGATCGCCACGCGCCACTGAACATCATGAACCTTCGAAAAACTCCACCCACCAACAATCATAATAACGACAGCGCCAGCTTTGTTCGTGGCAATAGCGACATGCGGCGGTAGTCCAAGCAACATGAGGCCGGGTACAGAAAGTAATCCAGCTCCTCCAGTAAGGATGGCAAGAAAGCCAATGATGACCCCAAGCAAGAATGTAAGAAAAAGAGTCAAAAACACAGTGCCAACACAACTCCGAAATAAATGCTTACAAAATGGTACGAGAATACCATCAAGATTCCCAACCTAAGAAAAATACCTAGCACCACACCTCCTTATTCAATCAGATCCGAACAGATTCCTCTATGGCATATTGTTTGCCCTCTACCCTACTCAGGTAGGTCATTTTCATCAGAGGTTGGTTGTAGAGGGATTATCTTGAAACGGGGTTACACTTTCTTATACGGCATTGTTTTCATCATATCGTGTGCTGCACCAAACGCATACGCAAGGCCAAAAACCGTAACAAATCTCTCAGATTTCATACAAATCGCAGGCACTCCATATCTCTGCACATCCGTTGCAGGAGCCACCGTACTAGCAAAGCTTCGCGGAACAATGACCCTTGCCATAGGTGCGACATACAAAGAGATCAAAACACGAAAAACAGAAAAAAAAGTATCTCGACTCGAAAGAAAGCTTGTGCGACTTCGCTCAAAGAAACCGACGAGACGCCGATTAAAGAAAATCGCTCGTCTTGAAAGTAAACACAGTAAAAAACAATCAAAGCTTGATACCTTGGACAGCTACCTCACGCAGTGTGGGAGTGGATCCGGTGGTGGAGAAGAAATAGGTGATAATGAATTTCTTGGCAACACAACGTCTCTTCAAGCGTACCGAAACGAACTTACCGATCGTGAAATCGATCACCTCCTTGGAACGGTTGCCTTTGGTGGCTCCGAAGAACTCCGCCAAATTGGTCGTGTGAAAGGGCTTTCTGCACTTGTAGATGCATTGGTCGATGGTGTCACCACGGCCAAGCAGAACCAAGAACTCCAAGACGATGCTCTTGCCTGGGCAAGACACTCAATGTGGCTTCCAGAAGAAGATCCCTCTGAACACATCTGGACAGCCGGCGCAATCGAACAAGGACAATTTTACCGTTTTCTAAATACACGCAACCCGTTTCATGAATGGATGGTGCTCGTATTGAGTCACCACTTTTCCCTAGACATCGACGGTATTGGGTTTGCCTACAATCAATATGCACACCACGGACTTCAAGCTCACTGGGAGCTCCTTCTTCGTGAAAGCGTTGGGAATTTCCAAAGTCTCACGCGAAGCATGTTCTCAGATTCCGCCATGAATGCATGGTTACAAAACTACTACAACACAAAGAACTCGCCGAACCAAAACTACGCTCGAGAACTCTTAGAGCTCTTTTCGCTTGGTGCCGTTGATCCAATTTCTCAAGCCCCCAACTATGGTGAAGACACCATTATCGCAGCCACTGCCTACGTGAGTGGGTTTTTGGAAACTCTTGAGGAGAATCCGGTGACTGGCAACGACATGATGAGTATTGCCTACGACTCAGAGAGACACGACTCAGGAGCCTATACTGCTTTTGCTGGAATACAGGGAGCAGAAATTACAGCCAGTATGGGCCCTGACGAGTTTCTTAATCATGTATTTGCCAATCACCCTGGAGCTCCTCGTTACATCGCCGAGCGCATCGCCGGTCAGATGCTTTATCCTGGTCTTTCGGAAAGCGTAGTACAGACGCTCGCAAACACGCTACGTAATAACAACTACGAGCTGAAACCAATGCTCAAGCAAATCTTACGCTCAGAGGCTATGTTCTCACGAGGAGCACGACGATCATGTATCGATTCACCTCTTGAGCATTTTGTTCGCCTTATGCGTCGCGTGATGCCCGAAGGCATTAAAAACGACCTCGATCTCAACCGACGAAATCAGACAATCTGGACGATTTGGAATGCCATTTATGCAGCAAGTGGTTCGGGGCAGCACCTCTTTGAACCCGACTCTGTCTTCGGTTTCAAAGGATCGTGTAACATCAACAGAAACGGAGAAATTGCGTATGGCGAAGGCTGGCTCTCCTCCCAACGGCTACTCAATCGCTCACGTGGCTGCATCGATATTATGAACAACATGAATAGCCTTGAGCATGACTTCGTAGGCGCACTCGCTCTGCGGCAAGGAATGACAAGCGGAGAAATCGTGACTCATGTTGCTACTCAAGTCTATGGCCTCTCACTTACTTCCGAGGAGCAAAGTCTGCTGGTTCAATTTCTTACTGGAGATCTTCCAAGTTTTCAAACTCTCAATACATCAGATGAGTACTTTATTCGCTCTCGTATCACACGGCTCATTTGTCTTATTGGAAGTACGTTTGAAACAAATGTTCGATAGCTGAGGAGGCCTTAAAGATGAAATCTCTTTCAAGAAGAAACTTTTTACAAATGCTCGGTGTCGGAGGTGCAGGCCTTGCGCTCAGTCCAGTCCTCTCTCCAACGGTAGCGTGTGCTCAATCCCAAGGCGCTGGAGACGGAAAGAATCTTGTGGTTGTCAATCTTCTTGGTGGAATGGATGGATATGGAGCTCTTCCCTACTACGACGGGACTCTCGCGACAAGTTTCCAAAACCAACTCCGCCCGACGCTCTCACTCAATCCAAATCAAGTCATTCAACTCACGGGTCAAAACGGATTGCCTCAAAAAATAGGGTTACACCCTGCGTGGAAATCTCTGCACGATGTCGCCTCTTCTCGCATGAAAGTATTGAAAAACTATGGAATAGTTCAAGATCCCGGCAGAAGTCACGACACCTGTCAGATCCTTATGAGCCTTGGAGTAAGCACACTTCAGGCTGGGGCTAATGTTGGCCTCTTAGCACGGCTGATGGACCATCAAAATTGGGATAGCATGCAGTTCTGGTCATTTGCCGATACAAACTCTAGCGATCTGAATGCAACCAAAAAGCGTCCTATCAGTGTCTACAACCTGGATAGTTTTAATCACAACCATATCTGGTGGGAGTCTGAGGAGATGGCTGAGAGAGCAAACGCATTTCAACAACAATTGTTAACGCTCCGATCCCAAAAGTCATCTCTTGGACAATCATTTCTTACAGAGAGTGAAAATATGCACACCACTATACAGGAGGTAGTTTCAAACATCTCTCCTATTAACGTAGGAAGTAATGCAACCGGTGATTACGACGAATCTCGCATCGGACAAAGCTTACGAGACGCTATGAAAGTACTCAAGTGGAAAGAGTCTGGAAAGAACATGCTCACTCTCGTCTCACAGCAAGGTTACGACACTCATAGTGGTCAAGCCAATTCAAACGGAGACAGCTCGCTGTCCTCTCTCATTACTACACTCTCCGACAACTTAGCTGTCTTTTATACTGACTTAGCACTGAGTGGTCTTCTTGATTCAACAGTTATTCTTATTATTTCCGAGTTTGGACGAACTTTACGTGAAAATGAAAGCAGCCTCTCCGTCGCAGGCACTGATCACGGACATGGAAGTAACACCATAGCACTTGGAGCAAGTATCACGAGTGGTATTATTGGAGACGATCTTACGAGTAACGATCTCACCGATCCCTGGTACAATGCGGGTAGGCCCACCTTGGATTATCGAGATATCTTTAGTGATGTGTTTGCTTGGATGGGTGTTACTCCCGAAGAGATCTTTACAGAGACGTCATACACACGACAACCACTTGGCCTTTTCTCCTAAGCACCTAAGAACACAGACGTTTGCATTTCTCAGAACCTTTCTTTTCTGAGATGTTTGCCAAAGAGAAAGCATCTAAATCTACAGTGACCGCTTTCTCCTTCTGCCAAGAGGGATTGCGCTCGTATGTGTATTAACTTAGCACCATCGATGAAAGAGCCACAAACAGCTGAGGACATTCGGCGACAAGAATTACAAACGCACCGTCTGATCCTCGTCATAGGATCAGTGCTCTTTCCTCTGATGGGAATCACATATCTTATCGAAGATCCCTCAGCAGAGGTATACTTGCCATTTCGATTCTCGTTCGCAAGTGCCCTCCTTGCACTCGTTTACTTCTCTTACCGTAGCGAAAGACTCAGAAAACATCTGTGGATGTTTATTTATTCTGTTGCTTACATTGGAACGATCTTTGTTGTTTACCTCCTCTATAAAAACAATCTCTCTACGCTTTTTATCCTCGGACTTACCGTTATGATGTTTTCGGTAAGTATCATCTTTCGAACGCCCCAACACCTTGCGCTCTATTTCCTCTCTATCCTAACGGTCACAGCCTGTACATCGTTTTTCGTTTCCTCACCTGAAGTCAATCCAGTGGTACCAATAGTATCAATTAGCATTGTCAGTCTCATGGGGTTTGTCGTCACAAGCTTTCGACTAACGTTGCTTCGTCTCCTCACAAAGAGCTCCGAAGAAGCCCAAGCACTGGTCAAGTTAAGAGGTGATTTTTTAGCGAATATGAGCCATGAGATTAGAACACCGATGAATGGAGTTATCGGAATGACCGATCTCCTTCTTGAAACCAAGCTTGATGAAGAGCAAAAAGAGTTAGCTCAAACTGTTCAATACTCAGCAAATTCTCTCCTCTCTATCATCAACGACATTCTTGACCTCTCGAAGTTTGAAGCAGGAAAGCTAGAACTGGCACCCACGGTCTTCTCTCTCCAAGAGCTTATAGAGCAACTTGAGCGGGTCCTCAGTATCCATATTGAAAAAAAGAACATTACCTTCGTTTCAAATCTCGCCTCTGGTGTCCCTCACTCAGTGATAGGAGATCCGCACCGTTTACAACAAATACTAATCAATCTCATCGGAAACGCTATTAAGTTTACCCCTGAAAACGGCTCAATCTCCCTCAACATCATAAATGAAGAATCTCAATCAGAGGCGCTTACTCTCCGTTTTATCGTTACTGATACAGGGATCGGCATCTCAGAAGAAAACCAAAAAGCAGTTTTTGATGCTTTTACTCAAGCTGATTCCACTACCACACGAAAATATGGCGGAACAGGTCTTGGACTCACGATAGCCGCAAACCTTGTAGGCCTTATGGGAGGCGAGATATCGGTAAGAAGCCAACCAGGACTGGGCACGGCAATGCAATTCACGGCAAATCTTCTCCCCACGACCGAGAAAGAAGAGCAGCTACGGGCTACTGTACGAGTTGAAGAACAGCTTACTCGAAAATTGCATATCCTTGTCGCTGAAGACAACGTAGTCAACCAACGACTCATTGCGAAGATCCTTCAAAAAGCAGGTCATGAAGTTTCTGTAGTAGATGACGGTCTCCAAGCCGTACAATATGCGAATGAACAATCCTTCGATCTCATCTTAATGGATATACAGATGCCCAAAATGGGAGGAGAACAAGCGACTCAAGAGATTCGCTCACAAGAAAAAGACGCCCATATTCCAATTATTGCCCTCACGGCTCACGCTATGCAGGGCGATAAGGAGAAATTTCTTTCGGTCGGGCTTGACGGTTATGTCTCAAAACCGATCAAGAGAGAAGACCTCTTTCGTGAGATAGAGAAAGTTCTCCTTTAACAACGAGTTTTGTTGTTCCCCCAGAGAGGTGTACTGAACCCCCATACTCAAGACAACAGCTTGGTCTACTGAGCTGAGCTAACGCTGGACGGAGCAACCGCGATCTTGTAGGGCTGTACATCGGGTGCGACCTCAAAAGCACCGGTTAAATGGTTCACCTTAAATAGGATAGCTCTTCCTGGCCTCCTCAGACCATAAAAAGTTGCATGTGGAATCTCATCTGCTATCGCGGTGAAAATGTTCTCCTCACCGTAACCACCACGCGCCACTGAACACCCACTCAGCAAGACCGTTGCATCTTGAGCAATGAGAGAGGACCAGTGTTGAAAACATCTCCGGTCTTTAAGCGTAAGAGATCGTTCTGAAGTTCGATGGCGGAGGGTAGACGAGGAACACGTTGTGCTTTGCTCTTCACCAGGAAACATGCCTCCCCAGTTCGAGTGTGCTCCGATAACAAAAAGGTCGACCTTACGCTTCAGTGCACCATCTTGAGCATTTCCATGAAGAGAAGTCACAAACTCAAGCGCCTCGGTAATCTGCTCTCTGTGATCAACTTCAAACATAAAAACCTTATGTGTAGTAAGCTCCTCCCAATGCTTCAAACTTCTAAAAGCTCCATTGTGATCAGAGCGCGGAGAGCAGACAACAGCCAGGGGCAAATCGCTTCGTACATTCGGGTCAAGATTTTCGATATTTTGGATGAGAGGTCGTCGGGAACCTAACGCAACATCATCTGAGGGGCTTAATAAAAATTCATCTTCAGCTTGAAATCCATAACGATAGAAGTGGCGGATCCCAAAGATTTCTCTATTGAGAGTCAGACACTCATCATCTTCTGAAACAAGATCGAAAAAACGAGGGCAACACTCATACATTCTTGAGGCGGCTTCCTCAAAAACTTCGGCAAATCGCATTCCAGTTGAAGACCAGGCATGCCGAGGAACACAACTCAGAAACCTTCCAAAGTCTGAACCGAGAAGACCAGATAAACGTTGTAGCGTATCGACATAGAGTGGTTCTAAAATAAAAACATTCTCTCCGAATGCAGCAAAGATTCCCCATGTATGTTCTCCATACTCCTGGGCTAAGAACTGAATAGACTGATCCTCATTGTCTATGAGCTCTCGTGAGAGATACCGAAAAACCTGTGAATCTGTCACCTCTAAAAGCGATCGAGAAAAGTCTGGATATTCAAGAATAAGTCTAAATGGAATCTCAAGGAAATATTCTCTGGGACCAGACATTTTTTCTCTGCATAAAGCCTCGAGAATATCAGGATGCTCCTTGAACATTTCACGGGGAATAGCTGAAAATGTTCTACCAATTCTCGAACCAAGAATCGAAGTAACTCGATGAACAACGAGTGGAAATTCATCGAGCAAATCGGGCTCTAAGTCACTGAGAAAAGTACCAAGAGAATCGATCTTCTCATCTGCAATAAAGATGGCAAACACTCGAGAATAGTAATTCCAATGTTCCTCGAGACTTTTTATAAACGTGTCCTCAGAAACATCCCCATATGCTGACTTGTTCGGGCTCCGCCCTAGGCCATCTAACCTAATCGATGTACGATGAAAATCTTCCATTCGAGAGATCACCGCAGGAAGGGCTTCAGAAAGCCCAGCTTTGTGGAGGCGTTGTGCTACACGAAGAATCTTCTCTGGATGGTTCACAAACAGATCACTTGGCAAGTTCATAAATACTTGCTTGGCGTGCACTCCTACGAACTCCTTCAGTGCTCGAAGTTCAGGAGCTCTCGCCTCGTAGATTTGTAGCGTAGTGGTGTTGTAGCGATAAAAGAGCCCTTCGGCAGCTGCCCCCAGGTCTTTAAAGACAACAGCAACATCATCAAGGGAGTCTCGTAAAAGATGAGGAGGCACTTCGCGAATGACGAAATCATTCAACGGGGCCGATTCTCTGAGCGTCAGGTATTTGCTTCTTAGCTGAGGCTCCGCCTCGACATACTGCTCTTCTAATACTATAGCGATGGAAAAGAAGTCTCTTCCGTAACGCTCGATACCCTCAGTAACACAAGCGAGATCCCCTGGTAAACGAAAACCACCAACATACAGAGCGTGACAAAGTTCAGTTGGGGGCCAGTCAGCGAGAGCATCCAAGTCATCAAGAATCTGCTTATACTCATCAAGAAACTTTGGTTCGAAGTAAATCTTCTGAATCTTATCTCGAAGAGTATCGCGGCAACCTTCCTGTTCAAGCTCAGCGGCTGCTTCTAGCATCGTAGCTGCAGAATACTTTGAGGTTGCCTCCTGCTTTCCCATCTGGAGCGCATTGAGATCTAAGCTATATACGGAGGATCCGTGTGCCCGAATAATAGTCATGTGCTCCCCAGCAAACGTCGTAATGAAGGAGAATTATAACAGCTCTGGGGAGCTAGTCATGAAAATGGCCAAGTTTCCTCCAAGCGCTCTCTCCCTATCGCTTTCTTCCCTGTCTTTGCTTACAATGCCCCCAACCCTATGAAAAAAGAGAATAATCACCATCTTCCTCCCCATCCACTTGGCGATTCCTTTCATGTCGTGCTTGTCAGACCGCGTACGAATGCCAATATTGGAGCCGTCGCTCGTGCGATGCAAAACTTCGGATTCTCTCACCTTCATCTTGTCGCTCCTCATCGATACGAGCATAACGAAGCAGCAACCACAGCTTGTTGGGCTACTGAGATTCTCTCTCAAGTGACCATTCACTCATCTTTAGAAAAAGCTCTTTTAGATGTGAGCGATTCAATTGGGTTTACCTCGTCATATGGCAAAAACCGATCTGAGCATATTCTGCTCGGAGAATGGACGAGTCGACTTCAAGGACTAAAACACTATCCAAAAACAGCCCTTATCTTTGGGCCTGAAGACACCGGCCTTACCAACGAAGACATTCCGTACTGCAGGCTTCTTGTACGTATTGCAACTGATCAGAGCAATCCGTCGCTCAATCTCGCACAAGCAGTACTGCTTGTACTTTATGAATTGACACAAACTCCTGTTGAGCTTTCCGTAGAAGAAGAATCGTATGCAACGGGAAAAGACTTTGAAGTGCTCTGTTCATTTGTACACGAGCTTGCAAAGCACTCACAGTTTTATTCAGAGGCCACCCCTGCGCACCTTCCAGAACTTATTTCCCGCCTCGTAAGACGCACTCAAGCAAATGAACGTGAGATGCACATCATGCTCGGAATAGCGAAAAAGCTTCTTGAAAGAATTTCCTAATCGTTTCGCTCACCAGTGTATCCAGTCATATAGTACTGAGCGAGGAGGAGTCGTACTGTCTTGGCACTAATATTTCCATCCACGGAGAGACCTTGTTCTCTTTGAAAGGCGTGCATAGCTTCTTCAGAGCTTGCTCCCCAAACCCCATCGAGCTTTTCAGTATAAAATCCTAGAGTCTTAAGAACGTGCTGCATCGCAGCGTCTTCATCCACATTCTCTCTGGCACGGTAAAAGTCACCTTGAGCAACGTAGCGCAATAGCGCGTGTGCTTCTTCGTGGCGAAACTGTCTTGCTTCGTAGGCAAACTGGACGCTATTTGCCGGAAGAGCGCTTAATAATCCTGCTACAGTTCGAAACGAGCAATTTCCATCCGACGTAATGCGACCAACATGATCTCTTTGAATGTGAGACATCTCAGCGCGTAGCCCCTCGAGATAGATCCCATCAATATCGACCTCGTATCCTGCTGCCTTACTGAGCGCTTGAATGATAGCAACTGCTTCACCGGTATCTCCAAACGAAATGTTTCGGTCTGCACCGTGGCAGAAAAAATCATCGATCAGGCGCGATTGATACTCATCAAGTACAACCACTCCGTCTCGAGCAAGTTGAGAGTTTAAATCTTTGGCCATTGCACGATATCCAACGCTTTGAGCAGCGGCTTTTTCAAGAGCAACGTCACTGAGATTCATGTCGACCAGCTGTGGAGTGTTTAGTTGATCAAGTGGATCTTGAACTTGAGCTGTTGAATCAGAGGCTTTCTCTTTACAGCTACCAAGCAGAAGCGCACCAGTGAGAAGTGTGGCGATCTTGTTTTGCATCGTAGGGATGTCCTTCAATATAAGACGAGCACCAAGCAAAAGGTGACGTCTTTCCCTACGATTTCAAACCACATATTCGTTATACACATTTCTCGGGGGTAAGCCACATAAGGAGACCTAGGCCTATAACCGCCTGAAAATATGAGAAAAGCGCCAAAAAAAATGCTTCGTAACAAGCCCTCTTTGAGGTACAATGGAGTTGGTTTTTACGGTTCTGCTTAAACGAGGTGTCGTATTTCTTCTTTGCAGAATTGAGGATTGGTACTGATCACTTGATGCAGTGCCGTACATTGGTTTCATGCTTAAGGGTTCTTGTATGACTTTACGTCTTGCCTCACATACTCCTGATCTCTCCTCACCTTCTACTGATATTCTTGAAGATGCTACGTTCTCATCTGAAAGAGACGATCCTCAATGGGAAGGACTTCTCCAAGAGGTTCGGGAGACTCTCAATCATATACACGCTCAAGATATTCAGGCTGCCCCATTTTTAAGAGTGCTCGTCATGGGACTCAATCAAGCGCTTACCTACGCAAAGCGGGGGCAACCCGAATGCCTGACGCCAGCTCTTGTCATGGCACAAAATGATATTAAGCATGCACACATTATGAGCCAGGAGACACTTCATCATGCACAACAAAGAGGCGAGGAAACAGAAATTCACATAGCTTCAACGCTAATTGATGCAACACTGTCGTTTGACTACGGGCTTGATAGCTTAGTGAGGTTTGTCGTACACGCTGAAAGCGAAGATCTTGACGGTGCACATGCAAGGTTCCAAGAGGGAATGGACCGAATTCTCGCGCTCTCACCAGAAAGTCACACTTCAAGTGCGACATCTTAAGAGCTACACATTCGGCTGAATAGAGGGACCACCGGGATCTCGGTGAGCAACTTCTTCGTATAATGGCAAAGGGCTTGGTACAAACGGTGAAGGTCGAAATTGAGACACCTTGCCATTAATGGATACTCCACCTTGGTTTATCAACCTATCACATGCTCGCTCCTCATGTGCAAAGAGAGCTTCTCTCTTCTCTGGGCTAAGCTCATTCCAAGGGGTCGGGACTTGAAGCACTCGTGCCGGAATACTCTCAAAGAGTTCTGTTCGTAATATCAGCCCTACCCTGACCGCATGAAAATCTGAGGTAACAACATGAACAGCTTCAATATCTGAGAAGTGGTGTGTCACGCCTGCAAAAGCCGTTCGAAACGCTTCAAGATCTTCAACGGTATTAGAACACTCAGTAAAAGGAAAAACTGTTATTGGCGCATCTGGAGATTGATTCTCACGGAGGTACTTCTTGAGATGTTCAGCGTGGGGAATCTCAGTTGGATTAAAATGGTGTCCAAATCCACCTGTGGTAATAAGAATTGGATTCTCGAGTTGCTCACACAGGGCAAGGGCGCCGTCACACCTTGCTTGAGCCATCGGCGACAGAGCGCCACATTCATAATTCTCCGAGCCGAGCACAACGACCATATGTTGTATTGCGGCCTCGACAGGTAACTCACGAAACATAGAGAAACAGCTAACCCCTAATGACTGGTTACAGATGAGGTAGTATAAAGGGCTCTTGATTCTAAAGCTAATACAAGAACCGTCCCTTCTAACCTCCTGAAATAGCGAGAGAAGAAGAGAGGCAATCAAATCTTCTCCAAGTAGCATCGTAAATCTCAAGTAGAGTGGTTATAATAAGGGACTACCCCAAGCTCTCGAACTTTCGGGGGGGGGGGTATCCCCCTTAGCCAAGGCTACGGGGGACAGGCTCTCCATTCTGTGGTTTGCGAAGTGTTTGGGTTTAATCAACACTCTGGAAACCATCAAAGTTTCGGGGGGTGTACTGGTTTCGACGGGATTCGTCGAGGTAGTAGTAAGCACGCAGAGGACGCGGTTGGCCTCTTTAAAAAACCGCAACGCTATAAATGCAAACAATAATGACTACGCAGCTCAGCCTATGGCTATGGCTGCATAATCAATAGACCTGCCACTTCGGTGCCAGGTCGGCTCTAACAGAGATTGTCTACGACTTTGTTAGGGTTCCCTTAGTAGACTAGGGCGTATGTTTTGTCTTTGGCACGCGCTTCGAAACTTTAAAGACTCGCAGTAGGTAATCCGGTAACGGGGAGTACTTGCTGTTAACTTGTACTGTTACTAAGCGTGTAGAAAGCTATTACTAAGGTTTCTCGGACGCGGGTTCGATTCCCGCCACCTCCATTCGACTCGGGCCTAAAGGCCCTCGCTCATGGCAGGCCATTCTTGCCCGAGACGAATGGACCCTGAGCGAGCGGTAGCGAGTCGAAGGGGCTCCCTTCAAGTTCTCACCCGACGCCTACTCAGCCTCTTCAACTCTTCCATATCACCTTCAATAAGCGCCTCTTTCTTAGCTCGACTCCATCGCTTAATCTGTTTTTCACGGCGAATTGCTTTTGCATTACATCCATACTCTTCCCTATGAACCAACCTCCAGGGTCTTCGCAGGGACGTATGAATACAATCCCCTCGATTATGCTCTCTCAATCTCCTTTTAAGATCCGAAGTAGATCCAATATAGCGATCGCCAGGTCTTTTTAAACTTTCAATTATATACACATACTTCATTCGACTACGCTCACGACAAGTCCTACCCACTCTTCGTTACTCAAAACGAAAAGTTGCTATGAAAGTGTAAGAAAACGATCAAAGGAGCACTCCATACCAGATCATAACCATTATCTGTTGCAAAAAATAAGGTTTGGTGTGAAATTCTTAGGTGGTCTTGTGTTTACAAATGTGATTATTAAATGCCCAAATCATCCGAGTTCAGATCATACAACTGGATCAATTCAAAACTAAAAGAGAAAGGATGGAATGTTGCGAATCCTAACGACAAGCCCAGGGGGGAGGTTTGGGTTCAAAATGAGTGCCTCAGGCATCCAGAAATTAAGAAAGCACTAAGCCTTGAGAAACCTGAGAATGTGGTCAAAATCACTACTGATACTTTTTGGATAATCGAGGCAAAGGAAGGTTTAAGAAACCTTGACCGCGCATACAAAGAGGCGGTCGGGTACGCCAAGTCCATAAACTCAAAATCAAAATGGATCTCTGCCCCAATAGTATCGGGAGTCGCGGGAAATGATACCGAGGGATATGACGTGCGCACAGGAATGCTTATCCAAGGAAAGTGGGAGCAGGTTAGGCTTGGGAAGCATTCGTTACATAGATTGCTGTCTAAAAATGAGATTCTGCAGCTGCTCGATACTAAGTCAGCCGACCTTAAGAAGCCTGAGCCTTCTATTCAAGAAATAACAGAGCTCTCGAAGAAAATAAATGAGGTGTTGCACAAGGCAAAGGTAACGAAGGAGAAACGGGCGCTATATGTAGCGATCTTGCTTCTCGCTCTAAGCGAAGACTCAACACTCAAACTAGGGGAAAGTAGTAAGGTCTTCATTAAAGATGTTAATGCCAGAGCCGAAGCTGCTTTCTCAAGTGCAGGCAAACAAGATTTGTGGGAGCATATTCGTGTAAAACCTTCATCCGAAAGCGTGGACGAGCAAGCTAATGCTCTAAATAAGATTATCTTTTGGTTGAAGGAGTCCGATCTATTATACAGCTCTCACACCAGTGATGTATTGGGCTCTTTCTTTGAAGGGTTTTTACGATACGGCAATACTAGTAAGGAACTAGGGATAGTTCTAACTCCTAGACATATATGCTGGCTTGCTAGTGAATCACTTGAAATAAACGATGACGATGTTTTGTATGATCCAGCGGCAGGTACTGGTGGTTTTTTGATCTCGGCATTTAACAGAATTAAAAAACTGAAGACAGATGCAGCAGCAAAACGATTTGCACAAAAGAATATTTTTGGAGCAGAAGATTCAGATACTATTGCCGCCTTAGCGTTCATAAACATGTATTTCCGAGGAGATGGTAAGCACAACCTAAAAATTGACTCATGTTTTGATTGGCAAATCGGCACAGGCTCAAAAAAGACTAAATATCCAAATTTTATTAGTACTTATTCATCGACGGGAGAACGGTCAGACATCAAGCATCGTCGAGTTTCTAAAGTACTGATGAATCCACCTTTTGCTCTTAAGAACGACAAACAAAAAGAGCCAGACTTTATTGATCATGCTCTCAATCAGATGATCGATAACGGATTGTTATTCGCCGTTCTGCCTTCGTCTGTATTGTATGAAAGTAAATTCAAAAAATGGAGAGAGAGTTTACTGCAGGAACACACACTGCAATCAGTCATCTTGTTTCCTGGAGACCTATTTTATCCTGTTGCGACAGAAACTATTGGACTCTTCGTAAAGAAAGGATGCCCACACGAAAGAACCGGAGAAGTCTTGTGGGCTCGAATTTCAGATGATGGTTTTGTCAAGCGAAAGGGATTTAGAGTGGAAAAGACAGAGGACGGATACCAGGCATTCTTGAAAAGGTATGTTGAGCGTATTAGAGCTTGGGTAATACATGGGACCAAGTTGGGGGAGATAGAAGGTGAGATTGAGTTTCAACCTTTACAATCCCACGAATTTATTCCGCAAGCACACCTTGGTAGTCCAAAATTGAATGAGGTTGATTTTCATATAGAGGTACAAAGTTGCCTGCGTGGACTTTTGAATAACACATGGGCAGTCATGGGGAGTAGAAAGGAGGAGAGTCATGGAAAAGATTGATGACTTATTCACACTCGAGGCAGCTAGATCGAAAAATATCAATGACTACGATCCAGGAGATTTTCCTTTTATCACCAGCGTTGAAATCAACAACGGAATTGTTGGATATGTTGAACCCGAAGAGGATGACAAGCTCTTCGATGGCAATCAAATCGCCATTTCTGGCTTAGGTTTTGCTACAGTTCAGTTGGCACCTTTTTTACCAAAGGGTAATGGAGGAGACTCTATTACTGTTCTGACTCCCAAAAAAGATATGAGCTTTACAGAGCTTATATCATTTGTTGGGCTATTCAATATTTTGCATAAATGGCGATTTAGTTATGGCAGGAAATGCTCTATCTCACGACTCAGGGGCCTAAAAGTACCGCACCCTTTTCCTGAAATTTCAAATATCTTAGAAGGTGAACTTGAATCGTTGAAGCAAGCATCTGAGTCGATATCCAGCCGTTTTAGCTAATACGTTTACCGAATTACTACTCATCAGTCGGGAGTTGAGGTAAACGAATACCAACGAACCACACACAGATCGTCATCATTTGAGAGAAGACATCAATCTCATCACCTGTAAGGGGAATTAACACCTACTCTCATTTTTCTTGAACATTAGGTTGTTATGAGACAACCTACGCCACATACTTTCATTCTCTCAGGGAGCGGAATCAAAGGGGTACCCCGTACCAAATCATTCCCCTTACAGGCTGCTCCGGGAAGAATTCATCACGAACCTCTTCAGATACGCTCTTTAATGGGAAAGCCGTTAGTTCAATTTCAACTTGTGCTGCAAAGTTATCAAGAATGCTCACATCGGTGAGTATATCACGAGTCGGGCTCTTATTCCTCGCATCAGTGAAGTATAAAGGCTCTTCTTCATTAGACAGGAGTAGTCTCTGAGCAAACAACAAGTGTGGCTGGCATGAGCTGGTGCGTGAGACAAGAAACCATGATACTGTCATAGTCCTTGATCGATTGGGCTTTAATTTCATGGATACACCCCTAAAGAATATTCTTCGCACTCAGATAGGAGCCCTTGGCGGGTTTCCGTTTGAAGACTTTGTTCGAGATTTGTTTCTCTTGAGATATGGCCCCGAAAACTTCACGCCGATGAGGAATGTAAGAGACAAGGGATGTGATGGTCTGTTCAACAACGAGCGCCGAATAATTGCGTGTTACGGGCCACGTGCATATGACAAAAATGATTTTGAGAAAAAAGCTGATGATGATTTTTCGTCATATTCAACTCATTGGGAGTCGAAATATGAAAAATGGGGTATGGTCGTCAATCATATGCTGAGCCCGGATCAGCCATTGAAGGTTGAGAGCCTAAAGGAGAGGAGCACTATTATGGGAAGCGAACAGCTCGTTCATATTATTCATGACGAGTTGTCGAGTGCTAAGCGTCGGAAAATAGCTCGATTTCTAAGAGTTGATGAGGAGTATATTTCTTCAGACTATTTTAAACAGATTATAGAAGACCTTTTAGAAAATGCCGAAGCAGGAGATCAGGAGATTCCCTATGAGCGTCCGACATACATTGGAGAAAAAATCGAGATAAATTTCGATGCCGATGATATAGATTCGGCGATGAATGAGTATGAGTTGTCGATTAGTGGATTCGGTACGGTTAAGAACCTGATCGGCTCGTATGAAGATAGTGAAATTACTCGCTTAAAGCGGCGAATTATAAATGACTATCAGCGATGCTCAGGCTCTCTAAAGGATCGTCTTACCCAGATGACGGATCTGTATTTAGGAAAGTACTCTGACGGAGATGATGATGAGTATAGAGAGCATATCCGCACTATACTCCTCTATCATTTCGAGCAATGTTTAATTGGTAAGAAAACTGCTGGAGAGACAACAGAGTGATTTTACCGCACCCGGAATCAGATTTAACAAACAACCCTATTGTATTGGGGGCCGAGATCTTGAAGGAGTTGCGGCCTAACAAGTGTATTCTTGTTGAGTCCTTGTTAGTGAGAATGATGAAGAGAAACAAGAAGACGACTCTTAACAGCTTCTTGGAAGCTTTGTCCTTCCTTTACATGGTAGATTTGGTTGTAGTCGATTCGTTTAAAGTTAGTTTGGTAAGGAACGAGTCTTAAATGCTTAAACGAATTTCTTCGGAAACAGAGCTTTTACTTGAACCTGTCGTCTTCGAGCCAGGAATCAACATCATATTAGGTAAGTATTCAGACGACCCGGACGCCAGTGGTGTCAACGGAATTGGCAAGTCCTCTCTGGTCAGGATGATCGACTTTGCCTTGGTTTCAGATACGGCAGAGAAGCTATTTGGCAAGAAGAGATACTCTTTTCTACGAGATGAGAAGCACTCGGTAGAGTTGGAATTCGATATATTGGGAGAGGAGTATGTGCTCAAACGAGAGTTTCATAAGCTCGACACGATTTATTTTGGAAAGACTCGCTCAGATCTAACGGAATATACAAGATCTGATATAAAAAAGATTCTAGGAAATAAGTATTTTCCTACAGAGGATCAGGAAACTTTTGTTCCAGGAAATCGCTTCCGTACGCTAATGAGTTTTTTTGTAAAGGACGATCTAGATCATCAGCAAAGGGTGGATCCGTTCACATTCGTACCTTACAAAGCCAATAAACGGGAGCTTGCCATTTACAACTATTATTTAATGGGCTTAACAACTCGAAATATTGTCGAGTATGACACTCTGCTCAACCTATTTAAGAAGAAACGAGACGAGATAAAAAGTATCGAAGAGAAGATACGAGCCGAAACCGGCAAAGAGGTGTCGGAAGTTAAGAGTGAGCAGGTCAAGCTTGAAGACTCTGTAAAGACCCTTGAGGAGAGCCTCAAAGAATACAGTTTTCTGGAAGGGTACAAAGATGTAGAGAAACAGCTAGTAGAGGTGACCACCAAAATTGATGCGCTATTGAAGGAATACAACTCTCTAAATAGAAAGTTAAGAAACGTTACAAATTCTTTCCATCAAGATCCTAGCCTCGATACGAGAAAGATTGAACGTATTTATAATCAAGCACGGGCTGAGTTTGGTACTCAGGTAAAGAAATCTCTTGAGGAAGTTCAGAGTTTTAATCGTGAGATTCTTGAGAACCGCAACAAGTTTCTAATGCAGAAGGAAAGAGCCCTTCAAGACTCTATAGAAGAGCTACTTCGGGACATTTCGGTGCTTGAGGAAGAACGAAGTCACTTGTACAAGTTTCTGGAAGAGAAAGGCGCTATGGATAGCGTAAAGAACGCCTATGAGAACATGCTCAAGAAGCGCAGCGCTTTAGAGGCGACCTCCAAGGACTTGAGAAGAATTGACACTTTAGACATCGAAAAAGACGACATTGATATTGATTTGGTGAAGACAAAGAAGGCTGTGCTCAAAAACCTCAAAGAGAATGAGATGAAGGTGAAGAACTTGCGTCGTTCTTTTCAAGATATACTGAAAAATGCTCTCTTTTTAGGGGAAGATTTTTCAAGTGCATACTTTGACGTTGATGTCGTAAGAGATACTCAGAGAGAGCAGTTGCCGGTAGAGCCAATAGTTGAAATCCCCAGAGCCGATGCCCTTGGTCAGAGTAGGCTCAAAATTGTTGCTTATGACCTAATGATTTTCTTGAGTAGTATCACTACAGGCCGGAAATTGCCGAATTTCTTGATTCACGATGGAGTATTCCACGGAGTGGCCAAACGAACAGTGGTGAACACTCTCAACTACTTGTACTCTCAGAGTCTACAGCACCCCTCCTTCCAATATATCGTGACCTTTAACGAAGATGAGATCCATATTCCTCCCAATAAGGAGAGTTCATACGGAAAGTTTTCCTTTGACCCTTTTGATAGGGTTGTAGCGACCTACGAGGATACCGCTGAGAAGATGGCTTTCAAAAGAGCGTTTAACTAAAGCTCTAGTGTGTTTTACAAGATTTGGCATACTCTGCGGCTTTTTTGGCCGTTTTATCGTCAACACCTAAGGCCTTGCCTATAGCTACATAGCTTAAGCCCTGCAGTAAGAGCTTGTATGCTTCTTTGCTGATGACTTGGTAGAGATAGACCTGCTCTAAAACAATATCGAATATAAACGGTACGATGGATAAAGTTCGAATTGGTTGCAACCGGGTCCACCATTTGAGTATGGAAAGGAGTTTAAGTAGTTATGTATTTTCCATTTGTACGAGATCGTACCCACTATTGCCGAGGAAAAAACAGAGTAAGCAGCAAAGTAGAGTGTTCTACTCCCTCCAGGGAGTGTAGTTGCTCCGCTTCGAGATAAAGCCAGTCGCCAGGGTCCAAAGAGTTTTCTACCTCTCCGACGTTAAAGTTCACCTTTCCCTGTAGACACTGCACTGTAATAGGTCCTTTCGCCTTATGCGGAGGAATGGTCTTTCCAGCCGGTATACAAAGACGAATCGATTCAAAATGCTCTGTCTTCACCAGAGCCTTTGTTTTCGCCTGCGCTAGTTCGGATTCAGGAAGTGGGAGTCTTACTACTTCCCCAGCTGCGACTTGTTCACTCATTCCCTCTCCTCAGCTGCTTACTCGTTTACTGTATGTTCTCTACAAATCTTTAAGCTCTCTTTCTCAGTCAAAGGCTCTAACGTGAGGCCACACTGATGCTTTGATCCTAGTCCATTTACTCTAAAATGCGAGCAGGTTCTACAGACTCCAAACGTCTTAAAGCTATTTGCTCGTTGCAGGGCCGTCAGCAGGTTCTCCAACTGCTCGGCTATTTCCTCAGCATCATTTGCTTGAGAACTTTGCTCGACTCCCTTAGAAATTGGAGAGTCTTTCAAACACTTCTCCACCGTTCGTCTGCCGGTAGAGGTCAACTTAAGATGCACGACCCTTTTGTCATCTGGATCGGGATTCTTCTCAAGCAATCCCTTCTCTTCAAGTGCAATCACTGTTTGAGAAACTGTTCCTTTAGTAAGCCCCAGGTAATCAGCGAGAGCCAGCGGTGTGTCACTATAGCGGTTGCACTTGGAAAGGTAGACGAGAGCCTCAAACTGCCTGAGATTGAGCTGACACGAATAAGCATAGTCACGGACGTGACGCCGTCTCAAATTATCCAGCCGCTCTATTAACTCTTCAATCTTAACGCCAAAGCTCATTTTTATATTGTATCGAATCGATACGACCTTGACAAATGGCAAAGAAGTGCTATTCTAGATAGTATCGACTCAATACTACATGGGAGGAGTAATGAAATATACAAATTTTAAGCTAGTTAGGATGGTGAGTGTACTGCTGAGTGCCGCTCTGCTCGTAAGTGTGGCCGGGGCTGATGAGATTCACGGGTATACCTATGGCTCAAAGGCGCTTCGGACGTCACCCGTCACTCTGGAACAGCTCGAAGGCATTAAGAAGAGTTTGTTGTTTACCCAGGAGGACGAGAAGTACTTAAAGCTCTCAAAGTCTGTGCTTGAACCTCAAGTCGAAGCAGTTCTTGATGTTTGGTATGGCTTTGTCGGCTCAAATGATCATCTTGTTTACTACTTCTCTGATTCAAAGACCCAAAAGCCGAATGCGGACTATCTCGCTAAGGTCAGGAAGCGCTTTGGCAAATGGATTCTCGATACGGCTGAAGCAAACTACGATCAGAATTGGCTCAACTATCAATATGAAATAGCGCTCCGTCACCATAGCACGAAGAAGAATAAGACAGATGGGGTGAAATCTGTTCCGATCATTCATTTTCGTCATCTTGTTGCACTTACATATCCAGTCACTGCGACACTAAAGCCGTTTCTTGAGAAAGTGGGGCACTCAAGAGAAGAAGTTGAGAAGATGCATCAGGCCTGGATCAAATCGGTCCTGCTTCAAACCATTCTTTGGAGCTATCCATACGTGAAGCAAGGAGAATTCTAGAAGATTTAACTTTAGACAAAGGAGAATACTATGAGCACA
>JAUIBK010000069.1 GCA_030428205.1 bacterium | reverse complement strand
TCGCTGAGCGGGGAAAAGAGAAAATGGTGTTCTCTCAGAAGAAACCACGGCAGAGCAATCAGCAGTAAGATGCCCTCACCAAGAAGTGCTATCCGAACGATCTGAACACGAGTGGTTAAGGAGTTTTCACTCATGAGGCAGAAAGGTGTTCTTTTGCAAGTGATGCTTCGACTGATGTGAGCGCAGCGGGATCTGAGTGAGTAATCATCCACTGGTGAATTCGAGTATTGAGCTCTTCGAGAAAGGCAATCTCTTCCCTCATCTCTTTTAATACGAGAATTTCAACAGGCTTTCCTCCGCGCTCGACAAATTGAATGATATTTCGAGTTCGAAGAGAGGTCAGAGTGGATGTGAGGGAAATCAAAGAGCTTGCCTCTGTGCGAGACAGCATGCCGTAGTACTTTGAGGCAGCAAAATCTTGCTGCAAACTTTGTAAAAACGACTGATAGTGTAGGGCGCGCTTGACTTGAGTCTCGCCTGGCTGTTCAAGTGAAGTTTCCGATGAGGGGAACGTTCGCAGGTTGTAATAGATCCAAATGAGGGATTGGATCGGTGATTGTAGGAGCGCTGGTAAAAAGTGACTTCCATTGATGTCTGCAAAAGAGAGCTCACCGGCTTGTTTGGTAAGAATCTTTTCCCCCTCGAGCACTGCTATCATTCGCCGCATCTCACGCAGAAACTGATCTTTATCTCCGAGCAGATAGTCGTGTTGAAAGATTTCATATAACGGGAGGCACCCTTCGGCAGTAAGCGGCTGTTCTTGGAGTTGAAGAAGAGACAAGAGCCCTACGGGGAAAAATACATGGAGCGTTGAGTTCTTGTAGAAGTCAGCGGTATACCGCTGTGCCCCAGGGATATAGACGATCTCTTCGCCGAGAAATGTTTGCGTTTCAAGGCCGCTGCTCGCAGAGATATCAACGCTGTGACTGTCGTTCTCTTCGAGGTAACGTTGCAGAGATGGAGTGAATTCTCCGCCATCGTGATTGGGGTGAATTTCGCGAAAAAGCGAGGCGAGTTGTGCAAGGGAGTGAATTCGTCGTTCAAGCTGCTGTTTGGGGAGACCGTAACGAGGTGAGTGCAACAGAGCTGTGTAGGTCAGATTACGGAGTCCAACACTACATTGTAGCTCGATATCACGAGTAAGATTCATTCCTAGCTTGTTTACGAGGGGTCCTCTACGTCGGTCTTCTTTTCTTAAGTTACTTCGAAACTGCGAGAGGCTCATTGGAGAGCCAAACTGTATAATGACTTCCTTGTAGTTATTTCGAAAAATCGAGCGAGCACGTAACAGCGAAGAGAGATTCTCCGTTGTCTTACTCAGCCCAGTATTTTCTTTTCCGTATTCACTATCCTCGATCACGTGTTCGTAGCTAATAGAGACGGGAACAAAGAGCACATCTTTTCGCTCACCACGGAGATAGGCTGAGACCATGATGCTTAACAGACCCAGGCGGGGTGGGCGCATTCGTCCACTCCGGCTCCGTCCCCCTTCAATAAAGAACTCTTGAAGGTGTCCCCGTTTTACGAGGTAGGTGACGTAACGCTTGAGTACAAGAGCGTTGATTCTGTCGTGGCGAGCGTTACGTTTCACAAAATACCCACCGAGACCTCGAATGATATTTCCAAAAGGCCAAAAGCTTAAATTGACCCCAGCTGCAACGACGGCGCTATTGAGGTTTGCTTCATAGAGGATTGCTCCGAGCAGAAGGTAATCGAGGTGGCTTCGGTGCATAGGAACGAGCACAACGGTGTGTCGTTTTACACTGGTTGCAAAATGATCGAGTCCTCGTACGGTGATTCCACTAAAGAGTCGGTTAAGAATAAAGCGTACAATGACTGCAGCAGGAACATAAAATGGCGCAAAGGGTTTTGCGGCCATGCGGTTAAAGAGCTTTACGGCGCGTCGGTGTGCTTCTTTGACGCTCGTTCCTGTTCTATTAGCAATAGCCTTGATCTCACGTTCATACTCTTGACCAGAGAGAACAATTCTCCGTTGTACGTGAAAAGGCTGAAAAGGAGTGCCGCGAATCATCTTGAGATTTCGATAGAACTCGAGCTTGAAATGTCGACCAAGACGGTGTGCGGTAGGTGAGTCGAGAAGAGGAATAGCAGCAGGCTCACCGAAGAAGACCACCATAAATCTTGTTTGTACTATTGGGGCAAGGAGCAGGGCGAGGTAATCAGGCCACTTTGTTTGGTAGCTTGGCCGGTTTCGGATGGGGCCTTTGCCGCGGAAGATATTAAGCGTGGTATACGATTTGCCATCGAGATGAGCGAGGACTGTTTTGAGACCTTTTGTGTCGTGAATACTCACCCAAATGACACGTGGTAACTCCTCCTTGTTTTCAAAGAGCTCATCCGAGCAGTAGCTAACGGAGCCTAAGCCAGCTTGTTCGGCAACAGATTGAAGGAGCCCCTCGATCATCCAAGCGCGGCTTTGAGTGACAACAAGAAGGTGGGAGCTGCCTTCAGATGCCTGGGTAAAAGAGTCAAGCGTCGGTAAGAGGCGGTAGTATCGTTTGAAAAGTGCAAGGACCCACTTTTTGATCATAGCACGAGTGCTCCGTCGGAAAAAATACTTTGAAATGACACTCGTGTTCCGACAATAAACTTTTTGGTCATAGCACTAGCCTTTTTCACGAAATCGAGAAAGTGTATTGATGAGAGGACGAAGAGCCTTGCGAACAGCTTTGTTGAGCACGATGCGGAGATCTTGCTCAAAACCATACTTGCGATACTCACTCTCACTTTCAAAAGAGTCAAATGATACGACTTTGGCCCCCGAATCTCCAGCTAGGGTAAAGGAAAGTTCGGCTGAGGCGATCACTTTTCGCATAAAGATCAGGTCATACGCAGTAGAACGGAGTGATTTAAGCTCTAGTTGTAGATGGAGGGGCTCAGGAGAGTTGGGATGTAAATGGGGACGAAACCCGGCGAGAGCCAGTTCTCGATAGAGAATCTGTTCGAGATAGAGTTGGGGATTTGAAATAGATACCGACCCAAAAGGAAGAGCGAGGAGGGCAAATTGTGTCCCTCCTTGTTCGAGATCGCTCTCAGTGGATATTTCTACAGACAGTGGAGTGCCTGTGGCCGCAAGTTTAAAGACCTCTGGAGGTAGGCTTTCAGGAGAAAGGGTAGTTTGGTGACATGCTGAAAGAAAGAGGCAAAAGACCAGTCGGCAAGCGAGCGAAGCTAACGGAAGTCTAGAGTGAGGTTGCTGTTGCACGTGTAACTTATTGATATCTTCAAAAAAATTGGATTTGCACACAACTTATCTCGCACTTTACCCGATAACAAGAGTAGAGGCTCATCCGAAACAGAAAATACGTAAAATCAGTAGGTTATTCTATGTCTCGTGGGGCTCTTTGGGCTGCATAACATCAGTAGGGCAACTGTTATTCCTGATGTCAGGTTGTCTTCGAATGAGGGCAAGTCACTAGGTCTTTGACTTTGGCCTCGACTTCGACACGAACGGCAACTGGATTTTGCTGGTCGAAGTCAAGGAGCAGATAGTCTCGTGAGTAAGATGTATTGAGGAGAGAGTGAACGACGATCGCAACACTGAAGAGAAGCTTCAAAGAGAGCTTGATCTTCTCAAAAGTGACCAATCAGATTTAGGTATCTCATCACTCCTGACCCAAGGACAAAGCTCCCCGTTTATCCAAGCACTTCTTCATAACAGTGAAGCCTTAGAGAAAGAAAAAGTCCCAAAAAATAAAGCCACTCAACCTCAAGAAGAACAGCGAGACAGGGGAACCGAAGATCATGTTGTGGCTCATCTCGCAAAACTTTCAGAGCGTCGTAAGGTTGATAATCCCGAGAACGAAACAACGTCTGGTGAAATTGATCTTTCAGAAGAACTCAGCACTCTTGTGCAACGGAGAACAACAACGCTGAGTGCAGATCTTGTTGCTCAGCTTGTTGCAGGAGTAAGTGAAGAGCAACTAGGTGAGGTCAACGAAGAATGCGATGCTGACACTCAGCTTGAAGAGCGAGTTCCCGTTGAGCCTTTCACAGAGAGTCTCGGCTATGATTCAGGTTTTTATTCGAAAGAACCAGAGAGTATCTTTACTGCAGAAAAAGCATTAGGAGTTTCACGTTCTTTTGTTACGAAATCGGAACCCAAAGACGAGCAAAGACTCGATTTTCAACCTCCTCAAGAATTACCAGGCGATGAACCTCAAAGAGATAATAGGCAGACAGAGCTGGCAAGTCTCGCTGACCAAAAAAACTGGGCTGAGCTTACCAAACGTGCAAGTGAACTCATGAACTGCGATGGACCGCAAGCTCTTGAGGCACGTTTGTGGTGGATCCGTGGTCAGTTCGAAGAACGTTCCGTTCCTCTCTCTATTCTTGCAGCCCCCTTGCATTCGGCCCTAGAGCAACTCTTGTCTGTAGAGAAAAACCAGTCTCTAGAAAACGAGGCACTTGAACTTTGCCTCTCCGTTTCAAATCAACTTCAACAGCGAGGAGATGAGGTTTTATCTCTCTCTCTTGCCGAGCGCGCTCTCGAACTCCGTTGTCGAGACAACGTGAAAGAGAGTCAAAGGGTTCAATTAGAACACCTCTCGAGAGGTTCATCGAAAGAAGACCTAGAGGTATACCGTCGTGTCCGATCGATTGGGTCTCAAGTGATTGCGTCACTGAGTGATATCCCAGAGTACAAGCGCACAGACACACAAGCGCTTGAATTGCAGCGCCTCAATGATCTTTTCGCTGGACTTCATAAAGAGGTTAAAGCAAAAACTCCTGTGGAAAAAGAAGAAGATCTTCTCGAAGTTGAGATTTTGAAAAAAGTCAAAGGCTCGAGTGTTTCTTGGGGGCAATATCGATCCCTCATCGTGTTACTTGCATGTATCATTGGCAGTGGAGTGATTTGGAGAGCTGGCGTTATTCAAGACGCATTTGCTTGGATCACGGCAACACCACAAGGGGGTGTTGAGACTGTTTTACAACGGGAGAAACCACAGCTGCTCTCTCCCGAGCCCCGTCGCCGTCTTACAGATAAACTCGATGCGATTGAAAGTCTGCTCGATAGTGTTGGTTCTCAAAAGGCGGCCCCAGTGCAAGTCGCCAAGGCACAAGGTGTTCCTGTTGCCCAATTCGCACCACCACAAAAGATGCAAGTGAAAGAGGTGCTCAATCTCTCTGGTCCACTTGAGCCAACAGACTTTCCACAAGCTGAGATCGGGGGAGAGCCAAAGAGCTCTGGAGGGGGACGGTATCCGATCAAGAGATTCTCCTCTCCGAAGGTCTATGAAATTATTGCCCGAACACAAATCCTCAAGCAGCCGTCATATACGGCAGAAGTCGTTGGGACACTTCATGTTGGTCACCGCGTAGAAGCGAGTGCTAGTCATGGGCCATGGCTCCGACTCCGTTCAAAATCTGGGCGCGCTGGATATATCCTCTCACAAGATAGCAAGGGGCCTGAGTAGCAAATCCTTCAGGGTGAAGGTATCAGATTCAACGATAAGAAATTATTAGAGATTTTTAGAGGTAAACCTCTCCTTCCTGTAGGTACTGGATGCTCAGTCAGATTTCTTGTCCAATGGGCTGGGCTTTTCTAATTATCTCAGCTATATATGATATCTTACTCTTACGTTCTCCACCTATCGAGGAGGACTGTACCCATTAGCTTTGGAGATTTCTAGCGATATGGCTCGTATTACCGTTGAAGATTGCCTAAGAGAAGAAAACAACCGCTTTGCGCTTGTACAGTTAGCAGCAAAACGAACCAAACAGATCCTTAATGGTTCAAAACTTCTCATTGATGAGTCAAAGGGGAATAAGTCTGTAGTGAATTCTTTGCGTGAGATTGCAGCCGGTCTCGTCCGTATGAAGACCGAAGAAGATATCCAAAAAGAACGAGAGCTTGCTCTCCAAAAGAGAGAAGCGGAGCTTGCTCTTGCAGCCGAAAAGGCTGAAGCCGAGGCGCATGATGCTGCCCTTTCTAATGGTGGTTCTGTCACAATTGTTCAATCACCTGCTGCTGCGATGGGTGATTCTTCCGATGACTCCGAAGAGAAAGAAGCTCAGGCTTCGCCTATAAGCACCGGTCCCGCTGAAGTTATCGTTGAAGAGCCTGCTGAAAGCCAAGATGAGGAAGTCAAAAGCGAGGAGTAAATTGGGTACGAGATAGTGCAACGCTATTATGTCTGATGCATCGTTTGAGAAGATTGAGGAAGCCGTATCCTCCTATCATCCGAGCCCAGATCTCGATCTCTTAAAAAAAGCTTATAACTTCGCCAAAGAAAACCATAAGCACCAAGTACGTGTCTCCGGTGAGCCATACTTTCAACATCTTTTTGAGACGGCACTTATTGTGTGTGAACTCAAGCTCGATGTTCCTTCTGTTGCTGCTGGATTGCTCCACGATACTATCGAGGATTGCGAAGTTACTCATGAGCTTGTTGAGGCGGAGTTCGGCAAGGAAATTGCCGATATTGTAGAGGGGGTTACCAAGCTCACTCGAATCGAGTTTGAGTCGAAGGAAGAAAAACAAGCAGAGAGTTTTCGCAAGATGCTCATTGCGATGGCGAAAGACATTCGAGTTGTTCTCGTGAAACTCTGCGATCGACTTCATAATATGCGTACATTGAAACATCTTTCTTCGAGTAAGCAGCGTCGTGTTGCGCTTGAAACACAAGAAATATACGCACCTCTTGCGCACCGACTTGGTATTCACTGGATTAAATCCGAACTTGAAGATCTCTGCTTGATGTACCTCCGACCAGAGATCTACAAACTTATTAGCGACAGCCTCTCTCGTACCCGTGTTGAGCGAAAAGAGTATGTCGGTTCAACCAAAGAGCTTTTACGAAAGCAGCTTGAAGAGTCTGGGATATCCGCCACCGTTACTGGACGATCAAAACACTTCTACTCTATCTGGAGAAAGATGGAGAAGGACAACCTTACCTTTGAAGAGGTACACGATTTACACGGCTTTCGACTCATCGTTCCAACTCTTCGCTCATGTTATGAGGCACTCGGCGTTGTACATTCTGCGTGGAAGCCTGTTCCTGGTCGATTTAAAGATTACATCGCCATGCCCAAACCCAACATGTACCAATCGTTGCACACGACGGTGATTGGTCCTGATGGACATCGTATCGAGATACAAATTAGAACTCCTGACATGCATCGAGTTGCGGAAGAAGGAATCGCAGCTCACTGGAAGTACAAAGAAACGGGCTCGATCCCTAGTGCAGGAGACGGCTCTTCATCGTACAACCTTCATTGGGTAAATGAGCTTGTAGAGAATCAGGCATACCTCAAAAATCCAGATGAATTTATCCAGTCAGTAAAAGGTGAGCTTTTTCCAGAGGATGTCTTTGTGTTTACTCCTCGCGGTGATCTTATACGGTTGTCCTACGGTTCTACTCCTATTGATTTTGCTTATGCGATTCATACTGATGTTGGGCATCACACCACAGGTGCTCGAGTCAACGGGTTGCTTGTTCCACTTAGTACGAAGCTTGATAATGGTGACACCGTAGAGATTCAAACATCAAAAAACCAAGTGCCAAGCCGAGATTGGTTAGCGTTTGTAAAATCATCGAAAGCAAAGCAACGTATTCGTTCTTTTTTGAAGTCTGAAGAACATGCACGTTCACTTGCTATCGGTATGGAGATTCTCAATAAAGATCTTCGTAAAGTAAAAATGAGCCTCAAGAAACTGGAGAAGTCTGGAAAAATCTCTGAAGTAGCTGAGAGTATGGGGTTAAAGTCAGAAGGAGAGCTCTATGCTCAAATAGGGTACGGTAAGGTGAGTTCCTCGAAGGTTCTCACAAAAGTTCTCCCAGAGGGGGTAGACGTTGAAGAAAAGCTTCGCAAGCAAGCTACCCCACTTGAAAGGATCTTCCAGCGAGCAGCTCGGGCCTCCCGCCAAAAAGTTGGTGTGAAAGTGAGCGGTATTGATGACATGTTGATTCGGTTTGCTAAGTGTTGCGAGCCGTTGCCAGGTGATCGAATCATTGGATTTATAACTCGCGGACGAGGTGTGACGGTACATAGAGCTGATTGTGCGCAGGTTCTCCAGAGCGATCCCCTCCGTCAGGTCGAGGTGTCGTGGGATATCGCCGTGAAAGCGCCCCGGAAGGTGCGCCTTACGATACATTCTCAAGATACCATTGGGCTCTTAAGTAAGGTTACTCAGGCGATGACTGACAATGGAGCAAATATTAGTAGTGCACAGGTGAAAACAACGGGTCGTGGAAAAGCTATTCACAATTTTGAAATGGCCGTTGAAGATGCTCCTCAATTAGAAAAAGTTATTCGTGCTATAGAAATGGTGCCTGGGGTTATTAAAGTTGAACGGGTCAAAAGAATGAACACCTCGCTTACCGTGCCGGATAAGGAGAAGAAAAATGAGTAAAGCCTCTTTTCGTTTTATCCTTGCAGCGTGTTGTTTTGCTCTCACCTCTGTCATTCTGGTGCAGCTGTGGCCAAATGGTGCAAACGCAAAGAATGAGTCGCCGCTTTCTCCTCGCTCTGCTGAAGAGCAACGGATTATTGATGTCTATAAGAGAGTAAATACGGCCGTTGTGTTTATTTCGACCGTTACTCTTTCACGTGATCCGTTTTACTCCGTTCCCCAGGAAGGGTCTGGTTCGGGTATTATTGTTGATGCTGCACAGGGAATCATCCTGACCAATCTCCATGTTATCCGTGATGCCAATAAAATTGAAATCTTGCTTGCGGATGGAAATAGCTACAAAGCACGCCCGGTAGGTTTTGACGAGCAATATGATCTTGCTGTTTTACAACTCCTCTCTCCTCCTACATCTCTTGTTGGTTTTGAGTTTGGAGACTCTGCAAAAGTTGAAGTAGGTCAGAAGGTTCTTGCTATTGGTAATCCTCATGGGCTTGACCGCACACTCACCATGGGAATTGTTTCAAGCCTTAACCGAACGGTGAAAAATCCAAACGGATTTCTCATGAAAGGGCTCGTACAGACCGATGCGGCTATTAATCCTGGAAACTCGGGTGGCCCACTCATCGATCTCTCTGGTCGTTTAATTGGGATGAATACTGCTATTTTAAGTAAATCAGGTGATTCTGCTGGAATAGGCTTTGCCGTACCCATCAACCAAATTCGTCGAGTTCTCCCTGAGCTGATTGCGACAGGAAAAGTATTGCGACCAGAAGTTGGCTGGATTCTTCTTGATACCGATCGAGGACCTATGGTGTTTCGTGTGCAGACAGGAAGCCCGGCAGAAAAAGCGGGGGTTCAAGCCATTGAGCGTACTGTTGGCACAGCGTTTCTCCGTGGTGTAGTCCGAGATTTTTCTAGAGCAGACGTCATTCTTGAGGTAAACGGTCAGCCTGTATACACGCGAGATGATGTCTATGAGGTAGTAAACTCCTCAAAGCGTGGTTCTTCGCTGACATTCACTCTGCAACGGGGAGCAGATCCTCGCGCAATACGTAAAGTTACTTTGAAACCAGTCTTGCGATGAAAATTCATGTCCTCAAAGATCACGTTATTAACCGAATTGCTGCGGGGGAAGTGGTTGAGAGACCAGCTTCGATAGTTCGTGAACTTGTAGATAATGCTATTGATGCTGGTGCAACTGATATCCGTATATCGCTTGATGGCGGTGGACGCTCGCAGATTCAAATCCTTGATGATGGCGAAGGTATGAGCCGAGATGATGCCCTATTGGCATTTGAACGTCATGCAACATCCAAGATTCGTGATGCTGAAGATATTGAGCATATTGCGACGATGGGGTTTCGTGGTGAAGCGTTGCCTTCCATCGCTGCTGTTGCTCGCGTCACGGTGCGTACACGCAGAGATGATGAGCCCTTGGGAACTCAGGTTTCCATTGCTGGTGGAAAAGTTCGTGCTGTCGAAGAGGTAAGCTGTGCGGTTGGAACAGAGATGACCGTTCGGGGGCTCTTCTTTAATACTCCTGCGAGGAGGAAGTTTCTCAAATCTCCCAGAGTTGAAGAGCGCCTGATTAAACAGTGGGTGACACGTGCATCACTTGGTAACCCAGCGGTTCGATACCGTTTACTCTTTGATGGTAGGGAGGTGCTCCACCTTCCTCGCAGAGAGAGTATTGAAGAGCGCGCAAAAGATATTTTTCAAGGGAATCACGTTTTTCTCTTAGCAGAGAGCGAAGAAGTTTCTCTTCATGGCATGGTTGGTCACCCGGCTCTCGCACAGACGAAAGCAGGCAGTTTTGTGTTCCTTGTGAATGGAAGGCTGATCTCTGATACATCACTCCTTCGGGCCGTTCGCGATGGATTTGATACAACTCTTAAAGATCGCGAGTACCCCGTTGGGTACATCTCAATAAAACTTCCCCCAGAAGACGTTGATGTAAATGTGCATCCACAAAAGAGTGAAGTACGTTTTCGTCATCAGCGGGAGCTCTTTGTTTTTGTGCGAGAGAAAGTGCTCGAAGCCGTACAATCCTTTCGTGCCCCAGTCTCTGGAGCGTCTTCTTTCCATTCACCTTTTCAACAGGCAGGTTCATTTACGTATGATGAGTCCCCCTCTCGAGAAGAAAGCCCTACCTTTGCTTCGCAAGCTTTTGCGACAGACTCTGAGCCTCAGTCTCATTTTGAGTTTTCCAGCTCAAGCTCTGTTCATGCTTCTCAACCTAGCCAGACTGAGCAAGTTGACCAACCCTCACTGCAGTCCCTTGCGCCTTTTCGATTCTCGAAGTTGCGCTATGTTGGGCAACTTCTTGAGTGTTATCTTGTCTGTGAGTATGACGAGCGTGTCTATATTGTTGATATGCACGCTGCACATGAACGGTACAATTTTAATCTCATCCGAAATGGTTTTCGAACACAAAAACCACACTCTCAGCAGCTCCTTGTCCCACAGCCTATTACGTTGATGGAAGAAGGGGTCCAGAATATCCTTGATCACGCCTCGATGCTTGAGCAGTTTGGGTTTGAGATAGAACCTTTTGGCTCAGAGCAAATCGTTGTCCGCTCTGTCCCTGCGCTGCTTCTTGAGAAAGATAATACTACACTTTTAAAGGAGTTTGCTGCTTTTGATTACCCAGAAGCTGCTGAGGGGCGTTTTCATGAAGCTATTGATCACATTGCAGCACGCGTGGCTTGTCATGCCAGTATCCGTTCTGGGAAAAGAATGAAGAGTGAGGAGGTCTATGCACTTTTTGAAGCGCTTGATTCCACCGAATTCAGTGCAGCGTGCCCTCATGGTCGCCCAGTCGTTGTGTCTTTCTCTGAGTTTGAAGTTGAGCGGTGGTTTGGTAGAGACCGATGACCTCAAATGATTCTCCTTTCCTTGTTGTTACTGGCCCAACGGCAAGTGGAAAAAGCACACTTGCTGTAAGACTCGCACAAGCCTTTGAACGCGAGGTGATTAATATTGACTCCGTTCAGATCTACAAGGGGCTCACCATTGGATCAGCCCAACTTCTCCAAGAAGAACAGCAGGGAGTTCCTCATCATCTTATTGGAGAAAGGAATATCTCAGAGTCAATTGATGCGAAGTGGTACCGAGACGAGGTGCTACGTATTCACACATCTCTTGAAAAGAAAGGCAAGGGGAGTCTTCTCTGTGTCGGCACCAACCTTTACCTCCTTTCGCTCCTATACGATCTCGCTGAGCTCCCCAGATCTGATACGGCAACTCGTGCTAGGCTAGAATCTCAATCAACTTCTCAGCTCTACCAAGAGCTTCAACAATGCGACAAGCAGGCGGCATCACGTATCCATCCCAATGATAAACTCCGTAT
>JAUIBK010000017.1 GCA_030428205.1 bacterium | reverse complement strand
CATTGAGTCCCAAGAACACGAAGGTCGAGCTTGCTCGGCCTCTCGGTGAAAAGTTTTTCCCCAATTGGCGTTCTCTTCTTTCGGCAATTTGCACTTTTCATCTTGTTTGTTTTGGATGGATTTTTTTTCGTGCCAAAGATCTCTCTACGGCCCTAGAAGTAGTGAGTCAGATTTTCTTTGGTTGGGGGGCTCAGCCTTCTCATATCGATAAGTATCTCATGCTTATTCCTTGTATTGTCTTGATTGAGTGGTTGAGACGCAGCCATGAGCACCCGTTTGAGCTTAAGCAAGGGCGTCCGCTTTTTGTTTCTTGGGCGCTTGGTATCGTCTGCGTGGTGTTGATTGTATCGTTTGGGAGTGTGAGGTTGGTTCCTTTTATTTATTTTCAGTTTTAGTGACTTCTATGTTTCACTTTGAACGAAAAGCATATCTGTTCGCAGCAAAAGCAGGGCTCTTTACCATCCTCTGTTGGTCTTTCCTTGTGTTGATGGACCATACTCTTCCCGGATATGCCCCTCGAGTGTTTTCCTACCTCCCAAGTGTTCCTAAGGACTTTTCTCGTATACATGACTCTGATGGAGGTGTCCTCTTCCTTGGAGACTCGGTGAATATCAGTGTTGCAGCAGATGAGAGTGATAAGAGAACGTTGGTGGATTTCTTATCAGAGAAGGTTGATGTTCCGGTTGTCAATATCGGAAGCCCATCCTTTTCTATTCCACGTTTTAAATCTCAGATTGAGTACCTTCTACGACACTCTCTTCGTCCTCAGAGTGTCCTTATTCCTCTTAACTTACGTAGTTTTAGTATTTCCTGGGAGGCAAGGCCCGCCTGGCGTTCCACCATGTATGAGCATATGTACGCAACTCCATTTCAAACCCGTGCACTTGCCGTACTCAAATGGGACTTTGTTGGAGTGACAGAGGAGTCGTATAATCAACGCCAAGTGTTTGTGGGAGGAAAGCCGATTGGGAAAATGTGGGAGCTGGCTTGGTATCCTGATGCAACGCCGTCGGCCGTTCAGGCACGCGGAAGATATCTCCTCTACTATGCTACAGACATTCGCGAGAGTGAGAGTCTGCCAGAGCTCAAACGTCTGCTCGATCTTGTCCATGACTCAGATCTACCGGTCTGCTTCTCGCTTACCCCAATTAATGTAGACGATATGCAAACGCACCTCAGTGAAGAAGAAATGCAGATTGTAGACGACAATCTCGATCTCCTTCGAACACTTCTTACGGAGAGAGCTCGGTGTTGGATAGATTTAAGCCACCACATCCGGGCTGCTTATTTTGATCACCCCGACCACGGCCCTCATGAACACCTCAGGGCTGAAGGAAGAGAGAGCGTAGCGGGGGAGTATGCAGAACTTCTTAAACGGAAAGATCCAGTCGACTACCTGGCTAACTCTCCTTCGAAGGTTTCAGCTTCTTCGTAAGAGATCTCCACAGACTCTCCAAGGAGTAGATTCATCGGAACCTGAACACTTCCGCGAGAGACCATACTCTGTCCATCTTGGGCGACTTCGAGATCCACACAATCATCGTCTTCGCAGTCCCAAGAGGCACGTGGATAAAGAGCCCTAACGGTTTCAAAGCCAAAGTCTTGTGCAGCTTTTTCAAGGTCTACCTCGACTTCGCCTGCACCACCTGAACCATCACCATCGAACCCGATAAATTCAACGTGGCACGCGTCCGACTCACATCCAGCAGGAACCACGCCGTATGGGTACGGGTTACCTGCGAGAGGTATCAGTGCGCCATCAATAGGCTCACCTGGATCTTTCCAGAAGGTAATGCACTCTGCTGGTTCACCTTCAAGTGGAGTAACGGTTTGATTCCCAAATGATGCCTCAAAGAAAGCGGAAGTATTCATACCGAGCGAGACGGCTTCATCTCGAACAACTTCTTCCCAGTTACATCCAAGCTCGTTAATAAGGCCTGCAAAGAGAGACTCTTGAGGAAGATCTTCCATATCTTTGTTGTACGCCTTTGAGCCAACAGCAAAACTTGGAGCGTGGTCTGAACAGTTGTAAAGCGGATCGTTTGCTACAACATAGTCAGGATCGTTCTCTGGCGCATTTTCAGGACCAGTATAAATGTGTTGTGTAGCATAGTGGGAGAAAGAGATCTGACCATCGTCGTGGTGGTGGTAGAGAGCTACTTCTGCAGGGACTTGTTGCGGAGCAGCCTCTTCGCAGTTTGGGCGGACCCAGTCGATTGAAGGGTTGCCGGGGATTTGTTGATACCCAGAAACTAACCATTTACTACTATCTTCAACAATAGCGCCAATGTGAGTCTGTTGAGCAGGGCAGATAGTGTGTGCCGCGCTTGTGGTCACAAAATCATTTCCATCGGCTTCTTGAACTACACCATAGTTACTTGGGCAGTCCGTTGTTTCAGATGCGATTAGCTCCTCTGAAGCGGAAGAGGGAGTCTCATAGTAGTCGATCAGTTGACTAGCAGGTACAACTCCCGAGAGTTGGTTGTGGAGTTCGCTGTCAGAGAGGGGGGCTGAATCTGCGGTATCTTGGAGGTTTTTAGTGTCAGATGCTGACAAAAAATTGGCTGGTTGAGAGTGGTGGTTGATCCAACTAACCGAAAGAGCCTCTCGACCATTTTCTGTGTTGCAATTAGCAGGATTGCTAAATTCACTAGGATAGAGACCTCCTTCACATTCAACATGGCTATTTTCTGACTCGCCATATCGAGGAGCAAAGAGATCCATATTGTTTGAGTTGTAGAAAACTTTACCATAGGTACTTGGCTCATCGAGTGCCTGTCTCAGAGTAAATGATATGGTATACCACTGGCCGAACTCTACAATTACATTAGGGTAGTCAGTAGCTTCTGTATAAGGAGCACTCCCTGGAGCAAGGTATCCGCTTGGAATTCCACGAGGAACGTGGTCTGCATGCCTTGTTCCTGGATTGCTGGTGTACTTTCTGCCACCGAGATCCATGCTTAATCCTGGACCATCAACACGGATATCAATAACTCCAGTTGCTCCATTGTCTGAACCTTGGGAGTCGCCGTGAATCCACAGGACAACATTTCCCCTAGAGCCGTTGTGCCCACCACATCCGTTATTAGAAGCGACGACTGAATCACTTGCATAATTGAATTGATCGCTTTTTCTACATTCAGCTCCCTGGTGTGGGTTGTTGACACGGAAGCGAATGGTACCGAGGTTCCTAGAAGTTACTGGGGTACTAGCTGTGCTATCAATCCAATTGTTCGTGGAGGTGATGTTGTTCTGAATTGTGTACGAAAGGTTGTTGACGTAATGAACACCGGGCTGCTCAAGGTACCGAAAACGAGAATCCTCAGGTGAATTTACTCTCACCCGTGGAGCACGTGCTTGAAAAATTGGAATACCAGCAACTTCACCTACCGCAGGAAATTTGCGACGGTGTGCTTGGCGCGAATAATATGAGACATCGAACTGATGTTGAACTAATGTGCGAGCACGAAAATTCGAAACATTATACACCGGCCGCTGAATGTACTTCTCTGTCCCTTCGTAGTGGTAACGGTAGCCATAAACTTCGTCGCCAGTCGTACCCGTTATCTCATACCAGTTAAAGAGTGGGCTAGGGGCAGCGGTGGGTACATCAATACACTCGCCATCAACGGTATATGTACACCTTAAAGAGGTTCTCACACCCTCTTGAAGAGCATTATAGGCCTGCATTGTGTTTGAGACGTCAATTGCCCCAAAGATAAAAACAAGCAGGATAGGTAAAACGAGAGCTTGCTCGATTAGAGTATAACCAGCTGATTTTTTGATAGAAGTTTTATACATTGCTATCTCCACGGACACTTCTAGTTGGATACACTCTTTGTTCGTGCGGAAATTGAGAAAGTTTCCTCTAAGAGCAAAAAAGTAGTGAGAAATCCGAGAATAATATAAAGGGGGAGGGGAGCTTACGCAAGAATTCTCACGCCAATAGGCTAAGGGTTTATACGTATTAGATTTCTTTCTCCTGTGGGTTTGCCCGGCTGGGCCCAGGTGTGAAGTTCGTATTGCAATATGAGCGATCTCAGCGATAGAGTGTGCTCTGATTGAGCGACCAAAATGGTCGTCAGTATTGACTATGCGTCATATTATAGAGGTTATCCCATGAAGATTCTCGTCCCCGTAAAGAGAGTTCCAGATTACGAAGCGAAGATAAAAATCAACTCAGATGGCAGTGGAATTGTCACTGATGGCATAAAATGGATAGCAAATCCGTTTGATGAGATTGCTGTCGAAGAAGCATTAAAAATCCGTGAGAAGGGTGATGCCTCAGAGGTTGTTGTCGTAGGGATTGGGCCTGCTGATGCTGCCACGCAACTACGCTACGGCATGGCAATGGGAGCCGATAGTGGAGTGCTTGTCACGTACGACGGGGAGGTTGATTCAGATCTTGCTGCGCGAGCAATTGCTGCAGTCTATGAAAAAGGCGAATACGGCATGATTATTATGGGTAAGCAGTCGATTGATTCAGATGCGAACCAGACAGGACAACTTGTTGCTGAGCACTTAGGGTTACCTCAAGCGTGCTTTGCCTCAAAGGTTGAACTTGGTGAGGGCTCAGTAAAAGTGACACGTGAAGTTGATGGTGGTCTCGAGACTGTAGAAGTGAGCACGCCGTGTGTGATCACTACGGATCTTCGGCTCAATGAGCCTCGCTATGCTTCACTGCCGGGTATTATGAAGGCTAAAAAGAAGCCGATGGATGAGATACCTCTGGGCGATCTTGGAATAGAACCAAACGTTCGTATCTCAATTCGCAAGATGAGCCCGCCACCTGAGCGTGCTGCGGGAAGAAAAGTTGCCGATGTAGCTGAGCTTGTCTCTGCTCTTCAAAATGAAGCAAAAGTTTTATAGGAGGTTTGTCTCATGGGAAATATTCTTGTTTATCTCGATCAAAACGAAGGCGTACTTCCAAAGTCTGCAAAGATTGCCATTACGGCAGCCGGTGAGCTCAAGGGTGCTTGGTCCAAAGATAAGTTAATCGGAGTGTGTCTCGGTAAAGGTGCGAGTGCTGCTGCTGATGAGGCGCTCACTTTTGGACTCGATGAGGTCCACTTTTCAGAAGATGCCGCTTATGAAAAATACCGCGCCGTAGCTTATGCGTGTGCTTGTCAGTCGGTGTATGCGTCTGCCTCGTGTGACGCAGCCGTTGCTACAGCAAATACAACAGGAAAAGACTTCTTTCCACGTCTTGCTGCTAAGGTCGACGCTGTACAAGCTTCGGATATTATCGGAATTAACTCAGATGGCTCGCTGGTGCGTCCTATGTACGCAGGTGATGTTATTGCTGAAATAGAGCTTAGTGGGGACCACAAGTTTGTAACCCTACGCGCAACTGCTTTTGATGCTGCTCAGCCTTCAAGTGCCTCTGGCGCAAAGAAAGAGCTTGGCTCGGTTGATATTCCTGCCATTGCCGGCGAAGTCGTTGGCTATGAGCTCTCTGGTGGGGATCGTCCTGAGTTAACAGATGCTGAAGTTGTTGTCTCTGGTGGGCGCGCTATGCAGTCCGAAGAGAATTTTGAGAAAGTACTTTTCCCATTAGCTGATGCTCTTGGAGCTGCTGTCGGAGCATCTCGAGCTGCAGTTGACTCAGGCTATGCACCAAACGATTGGCAGGTTGGCCAAACGGGAAAAGTTGTAGCACCAAATCTCTATATTGCGGTTGGTATTTCTGGGGCCATTCAGCACCTTGCTGGGATGAAAGACTCCAAGGTGATTGTTGCTATTAACAAAGACCCGGATGCTCCTATTTATGAGATCGCTGACTATGGACTCGTGGCAGATCTCTACGAGGTAGTGCCCGAGCTTACTGAAGCGATTAAAGCTGCGAAGAGTGCTGGTTAAATGCCAACAAATACGAAGAAAAAGCGGCTTCAGCACCGCCAAATTGCTTTTCTCGTAGTGCTACTTGCTGCTGCACTTTTCGGGCTTAGTCAGTACAGTCTCCATGTTTCTCGAAAAGGAAAACTCGCAGCTTATTTTGAGCTCCCTTCTGGAGAGATAACATCACCATTTTTTCTTGAGATCGCGTCAACGAACGCGCAGAGGCAAAAGGGGCTGATGTACCGCAAAGATGGTGATATGGCCGCTGATGACGGTATGCTCTTTATCTTTCCAAAAACGAAAGACCAACGTTTTTGGATGAAAAACACATACATCTCTCTTGATATGCTCTTTATTGATAAGACCTTTACGGTCGTTGGAATTTTGCCTGATGTTCCAATTCTTAATACTGAGCTGCGAGGTGTTGATACTCCAAGTTTATATGTAGTCGAGCTGCTTGCGGGAACAAGTCAGAAATACGGTATTGAGAAAGGTTCAAGACTTATCATTGATGGTGAGCTTCCCAAGGCCACTGAATAATCATGTATAAAGCTTTTTTGTCTCTCATCATCTTTCTCCTTGCATTCCCTGCGCAAGCTGAGCAGGGAGACCAGTGGGGATATGGCCCAGTAGAAATTTTTAATCACTATCCCTTAGCTGCTCCTCACGCTACGTGGTCGCAAACTTCTCCCGAAGTTTTAGACCAAGGAGAGGCGAGTGCGCGTGCTTCTTTTTCCTGGGGAAATACGTATGGCTCAAAAGATTCGTACCGGATAGATGCAGAAACACGGGAACTTCGGCTTGAATTTGACTATGGTGTGACGCCTCGCTTTGAGCTCGGCGTTGATCTCCCACTTTTTTGGAGAGGTGGGGGAGTGCTTGATGAAGCGATTGATGGCTGGCACGACTTTTTTGATATGCCAGAAGGTGGAAGGCCTGATGTTCCAGCCGATCAATTCTTTCTCGGAGGTTTGCAAGACTCCACTGCGCCATTTCGAGTGCATGAAGACGGTACAACCCTTGGAAATGTAGCCCTGCAAGCAAAGTATCTTGTGACCAAAGGAAGTGACACGTTTCCTGCCGTATCACTTGAAGGGCGCGTTGCTCTGCCAACAACAAAAACTAACTTAGGTCACGGTAGCGTCGATACCACTTTGGGACTTGTTGCCTCAAAACGCTTTGGTTCATTTTTTCTCTATACCGGAGCTTCTTGGATCTACTATAGCGATACTGAAATAAGCCAAATTCGCTATGAGTCACATCACGCAGAGCTCTTTGCTGCCTTGGAGTACGAACTCTCAAGCGCGTGGTACATTCAAACAGGAGTAATCTGGTCAGGTGAAACAGTAAATAATATCTCCCAACACCCTAATCACTCTCTCTATTGGGACTTCTCCGCAGCCTATCTTATCGATCAAAAGACAGCTTTTGAGCTTCTTGTGCGAGAAAATATCTCTGCTGCCAGGGGAACGATAGATGTCGATTTCCTCCTAGGCCTAAACCACCGCTTCTCGCTAAGTTAGTTCTCTAAGAGCAAGAGCGGGGGTTATAATAATTCTTCCAAACTAGAGAGAACTGGAATCCCTTTTGCATAAACCCACTTCTCAGGCTCAATAAGATCCGGCACCATAAACACTTTCATCTGAGCATTAAGCGCCGCCTGAACCCCTTGATGTGAATCTTCTAAGACAAGGCAATCTTCTGGAGCAACCCCGAGCCTCTCTGCAACCGTAAGGTAGCACTCAGGATCAGGCTTTGTCTTTGTCACGTGATCTCGTGTTACGATAACTTCAAAGTGATGAGCAATACCTTGGGGAACTAGAGCACGCTCAATCCAATTCATTGAGGACGATGTTGCAAGGCCAATTTTCTTCTCTGTGTTGTTAAGTTTCTCTAGGAGAGGCTTTATACCCGGCTTTAACGAGAGCTCTCCATTATCGATTCTCCGATCTACGATTATTGAAACTTGCTCTCGAAGTTCTTCGAGTGGGAAATCATTTCCAAAGAACTCTTCGAGAATAGCATTTGATTTGTCTCTACAATTTCCAATTAAGCGATGATACATCGGGCTCATATCGTAGCCGTGTGAGTGGGCGGCTTCGTGCCACGAGTCACGGACGACTTGTTCGGAGGAGATAATGAGGCCGTCTAGGTCGAAGATTATGGCGTGGGTGGTTTGTAGGACTTCTTTCATAGGAATGAATCTAGCAGTGGTTACCTAACACCAAAAGAGGAGCTAGAGATGCGTAGGAATACTTATTTCTATTGTTCCTCGAGTTATTGGGAACAACAGCATGCGGGATAATAACTAGCTTGAAGGTATTGATGGTAAGCTGAGAACTTATTTTGACAAGTAAAATTAGGTGGTTACACTGGTCTGAGTTGTAATAATCAGCCAATATATAATCAGGCTGAAGTTGTTTACTCAACTGTTATAGAGCACCACAAGATTTGAGCAGACCTTGATTGTAGACATCCCCACATCTGAGGATTTCAAAGAAGCCGGACTTCACTTACTTCACTCGGCATGGGAACAGGTTTTCGACCTGTTCACCGAATTCGATGAATTTGCTCATTACATCGAGGAAGCATCTGAAGAAGATCCAGATCAGGAGGACGAAGCAGCTCGGTATTGGGAGGCTGCGAAGCAAAATCTAACTATATCGTATTCAACAGTTCATCAAGCCGTCGAGTTTCTGCTGAAGGCAAAGATAGCAGAAGTCTCTCCTTTTCTGTTGCTCGGCGGATCGCCGAGCACATGGCCTTCAGGTTGTGATAGCCACGATCGTCCGTTTTCGGACTTTCGAATGATTAATTCGGAAGACCTCATTAAAGTCGTAAATACCGTACATCCCGAAAAGCTCAGTCCAAACTTTCAGACTTGGTTTCATGAGCTCAGAACTAATCGCAATAAGATAATGCATACCGTCGATCGTCGGCTCAGTTTTTCGCCAGACGACATTATTCCCTTGATACTCGAAACTAGCGAGATGTTCGTAGGTGCCAGACAGTTTTGTGACTGTCACATTGATTACCTGGACAAAACTCCAGCCAACTCACTAAAGTTTATTCGAGAGGGTGGGCATGAGCCTTACTTGGTACTCCGATTACATGACCAGATTACCGCGGCCATTGAACGTTTGTCTCCTTCTCAAGTCGACAAGTATTTTGGTTTTGACAAAAAGAGAAATTCTTATTGGTGCCCCAATTGTCGCGAGACGTTTGAATGCGTCGACTATTTTGACCCGGATTCTATTGAGAGCTACGTACGTACTTACCAGGAGAAAGAGAAAGGGCAACGGAATTACCGGTGCTTTGTTTGTCGACATGAAGGGAGCCTCTTAGATCATCCCTGCGATAACGAATATTGTGAGGGCACGAGACTGGATAAAGAAACTAATCGTTGTCTACTTTGTGGCTACGATACTGCTCTATAACAAACAAGTTGACCGGATTTTCGGCCTTGGGTGTGCTATGGTTATCCGGAAGTGAAGAGTGGCCGAAAACCGGTCACTTACACCGTTAAGTATCCATGAGGAATCAACGCTATGACCAAGCTCATTAGATGGAGCGTCTTGATCACTGTTTCTATACTGGGAATTGCGCTCCTAGCTTACTACAATTTTGCTGCTACTCTTAATGACGTCGAAGAACCTAAATACTCGGACTCCTCCCCATCATTTCAGATGCCGTTTAACCGGCTGGTGCTAGTGCGTAGTGGAGAAAAGTTTGGCGCCTTTCGAATTACTCGTCGTATCTCTAGGGGCGGAATGCTGAACGGCGCTAGTTACGACTTCTGGTTTAAAGATGGAAATTCAGATTTAACAACCCCTGAAACAGTTCACGGTAAAGGGGAGATCTACGAGAAAAATAAGGTGGTCAGACAACTTAGAGATAATGAACAGGAGGTAGTAGATGCTGGTAGCGAAACTACCATTAGGGTAGGCCCATTGCTGATTGAATGGTCACAAGGAAACCATATTTACGCGCATTCTGTTTCATCTGATGGGACATTATCAGATGAGGTCTCAGATTTTGAGATAGCCGCCAGTATGTGGGAGCATGTAGGAGATGTAAATTTTAGTGATAGTAGTTTGACCTGGTTATCAACAAAGCATTCTTCATTGGAAAACATGATCCCAAGAGAAGGATTGGATACTTAACAAAAAAGCCCAGCGGACCTTCGGCCCGCTGGCTTAAATCGTTATGTTTTTTCTCTTCGTCCAAAGCCAATCTTTTGTTTTGAAGAAGTTTGTTCCTTTTGCTCAAGGATTTCTCTTATTGCCTCAAATACAACTTTAAACTGAGAGTCGTATTTCTCCTCTAAGTCAGAAAGTTTACGCTCGATCTCGTCATTGGAGGCTAGTAAGAGTCTAAGGCGCACAAATGCTCTCATTATCTCAATATTTACTCGTACTGCATTCTTGCTTCTTAAGACACTGGAGAGCATGGCAACCCCTTGCTCAGAAAATACATAAGGGTTATATCTCCGGCCACCTCGGCCTGTGTTTGAGATCCCATTTTGGGATCTCAAAGCTTCAACCTCTTGATCTGATAGCTGAAACATAAAGTCTTCAGGAAATCTCTCTAGGTTACGCTTAACTGCTCGAGTAAGAATGCGGGTTTCCACCCCATATAACTGAGCAAGATCTTCGTCGAGCATTACCTTTTGGCCTCGAATGAGATAAATGAGCGAATCGATATGTTCGTGGATCATCAAGTTATTCATAAGATTTCTCCTTCCAATTACTATTCGGAGAAATCTTTGATAAGTTGCTTGGAAACATAACCAAAAAGTTCAGCGGACCCCTGGCCCGCTGGCTTAAACCGTTAGGCAGCTAAGAGGGGGCCAAGAATGTTTCAAGCACATGTCATTAATGTAATGCTCGCTTCTCCAGGTGATGTGCCGAAGGAACGACAAGTTGCCCGGGAGGTGATTCTCAGTTGGAATACCATCATGAAAATCGTACGGGGTACCTCTGCATAAGTTGCTTGGAAAGTAATAAAAGAGTGGGAGGGGAGCGGTGAAGAGAAGGTCCCCCGTACTACAACAAAGACTACAAAGAACAAGGGAGAGGTTTGGAAAGGTGCCCAGTATTACAATGTGATAGTGTTCAATTGAGTACCTCTGCAGATTCTCTATACTATGAGGTATGTCCGATTTAATCACACAACCGGCTCAAGTCACTGAACTAGATTCCGCCAGACTAGCAGTACAAGATGTTGCCGATCTTCGACGTGAAGCTGCGCTTGCCGATACCACCAAGCAGCTGACAACAACCTATCGTGCTCTCGCTGATGCGGCCTATGATATTACACGTGCTATGAGACGACTCGGTGCAACTGTAGACGAGGAATCATTGCACCAAGTGCCCGAGTCGAATCTTGATTTTCGGGTCTCCACACTCTATCTCGAAACGCATTCTGGAGTGAGACATACTTTCTTAGCTCTTCAGGCATTCACTCGGGTTGGAGACACCGTAACTATGGAGGAGTTCTACCACGGCGGGCATGATTGCCAGGTAGGAACCCCTCAAGTTCATACTCATTTTTCTATGCTAAGTGACCTCGGCTTGTTAGTTCGTACCCCTGGTGAAACCGACTCTTGGAAGGCGTCGTTTATAATGACCAAACTTGCGTGGGAAGTAGCTAAAAGACTAAAGGGGCGGGCTGAGGATCTTAAATATAAAGACTGTAGGAAGTAACGGGAACTGCGGGGGGGTAGTACCCTGTACTACAATATAACCCCTCTTTGTTTACCCAATCCCCTCTTTATTTGGCTTCTTTTCTTTCAGCGTAGAACTCGTACAGCCGCAGAACAGAACTCGTACCTAGTACCTCTCCACAACTTCGCCCAGGTTTTTCACAGGCTTCTATAGGGCTCAAGTGTTTCGCTAAAGAGCGAACCAGAATAAACGGAGGAAGGGGATTTCATTCTAAATGCCCTAGATTCTTGACATGTATAAGAAGCACTGATTAAGCTGGCTCGGGTGATACAAAGTTCTTTCTGGGGTATTATGCACAACCGTATTTTTCTCTTAACTCTTCTCATTTTCTGCAATTTCTTTACGATCGGCGCCTTTGCCCAGGATCCGCCACTAACTTGCGACTATGCTTGCTACAATGGGTCTTGCTCCGGTGGCACAGTAGGAGAGGAGACCTGTTTTTGTACCCCTACTCAGGTATGTGATTGGAAAAACGGTGAAGTCTGTGTAGAAATAGCCCAGTTCCGACAATGCGTAGATTCATCGAGCCACTGGGCTAATTGTGGGGCACCGTACTTAGCATGCGCAGTTGATGAACTGTGCATAGACGGAAATTGTGTTCCCGCCTGCCCCGCTCCCAATACCTATTGTGGCCCAAACTGTGTCAATCCTCTTTCAGATAACAATAACTGTGGCGAATGTGGGAATACCTGTGCTGGTGGAATGGCGTGTGTCGGTGGGAGCTGTGAATGTCCACCGAACCAACAGTTCTGTAACGGTGAATGCCGAGATGTCTTAACAGATGAAGATCATTGTGGAGGGTGTGGTAATGCCTGTGCCGGAGACTCGATATGTAGCAATGGAAGCTGTGGGTGTCCTGTTGGGGAACAGCTATGTGGTGAAGAGTGCGTCGATCTAACAACCAGCCCGGATCACTGTGGCGACTGCGGAAATAGCTGCTTGTTCTTTGAGCAGTGTGTTGAAGGTCCTGGTGGCTCGGCATGCGACACAGTATGCCCTGCCGGACAAACTGACTGCGGAGGAAATTGTGTTGATCTTGATACTGATGATTCAAACTGTGGAGCCTGTGGAGTCGGGTGTCCTGTAGGCCGGAGCTGTGCTTTCGGGCAGTGTCTCATTGAGTGTCAACCGGGGCAGAACGTCTGCGATGGAGAGTGTGTCAACTTTGACACAGATAACAGACATTGTGGTGCGTGTGATGTACCGTGTGCAGCAGGGCAGGTGTGTGATGGAAATGGGCAGTGTGCCGTAAACTGTTCCCCGGGCAAGACTGAATGCGACGGTGAGTGTGTGGATCTAGATACAGACGCTCTGAATTGTGGCAGTTGTGGCCAGGAGTGTACAGAAGGACAAGCTTGTGATGGTAGTGGCCAGTGCGAAATCTTTAGCGAGTGTGTTCCCGGTCTTACGTTCTGTGGAAGTGGTTGCACGAATCTCTTAAACGACTCTCAGAACTGTGGTGAGTGCGGAGTTACGTGTGCATCAGGAGAGCGATGCAATGGTACTGGAAGTTGTGAGCGAAGCTGTCATGCGGGACTAGCGATTTGTAGTAACGAGTGTCGTGATCTCAGCACGGATGAAGAACATTGTGGTGGTTGTGGTGTCACCTGTGCCGCAGATGAGTATTGTGAGAATTCGCTTTGTAAGGAGAGAAGGTTTCTTTCATATCGTGCGGCTTCTGCCGTATATCTTCCCTACTGGTCTCTTGTTGAGTCAGAAGCCGAGATTACAGTCCATGCACATACTGCGGGCGCGTTTGATATTACTTTTTTCGATAGAGTCGGTGATGAAGTCCGGCAAATTCAATGGGAACTACTGGAGGGAGAAACCAGAACCTTAGATCTGCGAGATCCTTCTGTTGATCTTTCTGTTTTTGGAGAGGGTGCGGCGGTTATTACTCCGGTTGAGGTCGGAGCGCTTATCACGGCAGAGACGAGTGTTTATGATCTCATTAAAAAGCGCCTGGTTCAGTTTCCTCATATCCCGTTAATAGATGGCGTTTGGACCCGCTTCGGGAAAGAGGGGCACGCGCCGATGGGTACGCTGGAGGCAGATGACCTCTTTCTATTCTGTCCTGGTGGCGACCTAAAGTCTCGCTTGTTGGAAGCCGGCGCCTTACCGGGCGCACCGAGTGCGAGCTTTTCAACATCCGTACTACTGAAAGTCACCAAGGAAGAGGGAGCTGTGCTTATTGACTCCACAGAGTCCTGTACTCCCGTATCAAAGATCAATCTTCAAGAGAGATATATCGCCGAGGTTGGTGAAGTTTCAAACTCTGAGATAAGGGTCGCAGGAAACATATCAGTTTCAACCGTATTGGTTCCAAACCCTCTAACAGGCCAACTTGTTCCGGAAGATTCTGTGTTTCTTGGCTACCAGATAAGTTACGCAAATCCACTCAAAAAGAAAGCGAAAGCAAAAGGAAGAAGCTACTCAGGTCAGTACCTCTTTGCTCTAGAGTAGGAGGAGGATTCCTGGAGAGGAGGTATCCCGTACTACAACAACCTCATTGCCTGAAGAGATAGGCTGAGGAGCTTATTGATTATAACCTGTAGATAAAACGGGGACTGGCACCCTGTACTACAATGTCGCAACCGATCGTTTGAGTAGTCTCTTGAAGGACTATATCATTGTGATATGGATTCCAATCTTCAGCAAAGACCTAGCGCTACTGTTCCGTCTGAGGATGAGCTTCTGGCTCCTGCTCGAGTATCCCAACTTCGTGGTGTCGGTAGATCTGTCGAGGTGCTTGCTCCAGGTGCTGTGAGTGTTACTGAGCTCCATGATGGAATTGTGATTCTCGATCCTCATATTAACTTTGTACGTGTTACTCGACCTGAGTGGCTCCAAGATCTTGGTAAAAACATAGAGAAGAAATTAGTGCGTGCTGTGAGAAAGTCTCAGGTAGATAGATTTCACTTCGAAGACAGTTGGGACTCTGGTGAAAGTGATTTTAATGCGCCGAGTTGGAGACGCGACGCGTTCAACAGACGCTTAGGCGTAGATCGTGCTGTTCAATTAGTGGCAGAAGATCAGATGAGGATTCGTTCTTTTCTTGTTGATGCTACAGGAGCCACCTCACCTCACACGACTTTTCGTCTCGAGCTGAGTCACTGTTCTGCGGGGCGTCACGTTGACGCTCAAGCAATTACGGCCGGAGTGTGCTACTTTGGAGGTGGTACAGAAGTGGAGCTTCTTAACGGTAAAACTCTTGCTCTTCAAGTGGGAGAGATCGGTCTCTGGAAGGGGGCTCCCTCCATAGCTGATGATTTCGATGGCTTGGGAGCAGCCTCTTTCAATCGAGGACAAGGGGTGTTGCACGGAGCACCCGAGTCTGTAAAAAGCTATCCTCGATTCATAGGGCTAACAGATGTTCGGGACTCCACCTTATCTCAGGCTGTCGCTCGTTCTCTCATGCACTGGTCAGATTAATCAAGTATCTAACATCTCTACCTATGAAGAATATTCGTATGGGCTCCGGATGTATAATGCCTGGAGGTAACAAACAAGCTTAGCCAACGCTTTTTACACTTACACGAAACAGAAGAGGAGCAAAGAGGGCGCTACTTTCTGCTGAGAAAAATTAACCGTCACTATGATAGATCATGAAGAGGATAACAGGACTATCACTGTCTTGAAGTTCTGCCGCAATTGCAATTCTTGAAAGAGTTGTTGAAGAGCTTGTTCCTAAATGCTGCTTTGCTAGTTCGTAGTTTCCGAGCATCTGCTCAGGAGCAAATGCATTTGGAGAGGCCGCCGCAGCCATAGCCATAAACGCAGTACTGTTTCCTGTTCCTATATGTTGTGCAAAGAAGTTATAATACCCGATAACATCATCAACTGTCTTGCCATGCTTATGGCCGAAAGCAGTGCCGATAGCAAGATAGAGAGGAGTTTGCTGAGAGCTTATCGGTCCACTGAGACTACCAATCTTTTCAAAAGCCGTAGTGAGAACGCTCCCATTAACGCCAGAGATCATCTGTCCTGCAGCAAGTTGAGCTGACCAGTCAGCATATCCCATGTAATTGTCAGCTTCCTTATAACGTGTTTCAACAGTATCTGCTGGTAAACCAGTAAATTCTCTCGCTGCATGAAGGAGGCCCTTTCGATAAGAACCTGCCGCCCAACCTCCACCTGGAGAGTTGTCAAAATCCTTTTCAACCTCTTTGATTGAACGATCTTGAATTGCAGCAAGAGCGGGCATGATATTTTTAAATCCTTCGTCGCTTCCCTTTTCGAGTTGAACAATAGCCTCTGCTTTCTGTCCACTTACTGTTGCAATCATTCCAAGATAGCTGTCATGGGCTGTTTGATAGTCAACAACGGCAGTTTTAAATGGTTCAGTTGCAAATTGTTCGTAGATCTTTTGAGCTTGGGCTTGTTCTTCCGGGCTTCGTGAGCACGAAGTGGCTCCTAACCCTAAGCTAACTGTCAAAAGTGCAGTCCCAAGACGATTGGACACCGTAGGCTTAGGTTTGTTGATAAACATGACACTCCACAAATACAAGGCAGAACATTAGATAATTGAGGATAATGGCTCTTCTTAAGTAGTCAAATCTAAGAAAGAAAAGTGCCACGTTCAGTTTGTAGATTCACGGGGGCCTATGGCTTGTGGGGACGTACATAAATCCCAGACTTAAAGAAGAAGTTGCTAAGAAAGTATTTGAGAAGAGGGAAGGAGAGGTGGGCGGAAGGTACCCCGTACTTCAATGGACGGGAATGCCCTCTCGTGCTCTCGCCCATGAAAGTCTGTTAGAATTCAATTATTTAGCTCCACTTGCGCCTTGTTGTAGAGAGGTGATAAAATTAAAACAAACGTTTGAATGATAGTCGCCAGTGGAAAAGACGACAAAAGAAACCATACTTGATACCGCAGAGCACCTCTTTGCTGAAAATGGGATTGCAGGAGTGTCGCTGCGGAAGCTCATTTCAGAGGCTGGAGTAAACCTAGCTGCCGTTCACTATCATTTCGGTTCAAAGGATGGGCTTGTTCAAGCGGTCTTTCGGCGTAGGCTCGAGCAGGTTAATGCCCAGCGCATGAAATCGCTCGGGGAGCTTCGAGCTTCTTTTGGTACTACTCGGATTCCTGTCAAAGATTTATTGCAAGCCTTTCTTACAGCTCCCGTCTTACTTTCAAAGAGTACTGGAGGAAAGGGGAGAAACTTTTTTCGGCTGATTGCTCGAGCTCATGCTGAAACCAATGAAGTTGTAAACGACGAACTGTACGCTTCGCTCAAAGAGGTCATTCAGGAGTTTCTCGGTGAGCTCTCCCGTTCGCTTCCTGAGTTAACTCCAGAAGAGCGAGCTGTGCGGCTCTCGTTTGTAGCTGGTGCGATGGTCCAATCTGTTCTTCTCCCACTAAAGCCAAAGTTTGAAAAGGAGCTTATGCTCAAAAGCCTCTCTGAAGAGAATGTGCTTGATATGCTCGTAGCTTTTTGTACGGGTGGGATGAGCTATCAGGCTGAGATTGGCTCTGGAGGAAAAAAGTGATGTTAAGAGCGTCTCTATTAGCTTTTATCTGTTCCTTGTCAGCGTGTAGTTTTATTGGCCTGACTGAGCATACAGATCCTCCTGTGCTCCTTCCTTCGAAGTATCAGGCACTGACGACGACTTCTCACCCTGCTCCTGAGCAGAACACGAGCCAGATCGATCCTTGGTGGTTTGCCTTTGGAGACCTTCAACTCAATGAACTTATTGAGCGAGCTTTCGAAGGAAATCTCACCTTGAGAGGGGCGTGGGCAAGACTTGCTCAAGCCAATGCTACTACCGTTATTCTTGGAAGTGAGGCTTTTCCTCAGCTTCAGGTTGGTGCTGGCGTTTCACGTACAAAAAGTAAGATTACCGACAGAGAAAGTCTCCAAGTCTTTCGTGGTGTGGGAGAAGATATTCAGAACGATTGGATAGCTCAAAGTGGCCTCTCGTTTGAAGTCGATCTGTGGAGGCGTATCGCCTCGCAACGTGAAGCAGGTCGCTTACGTGCTGAGGCAACGCTTTCAGACGTAGAGCAAACGGCACTTGTTTTAGCGGGGATGATTACCGATACATATTTCACCCTGCAACGCCAACAAGCACTGATTGACCTTCTCCACGAGCAAATAGAAGTCAGCAAAACATTTCAAGAGCTTGTTGAGCTACGCTTTTCTCTCGGGAGAGGCTCTGCGCTCGATGTTTACCAACAGAGACAACAGGTGGCAGCGCTCGAAAGTGAGCTTCCTAAAGTTGAGCAGGGATTTCACGTCGCGAAAAATCGCCTAGCTGTGTTGCTTGGTGTTACTCCTGCTGAATTAAAAGGCTTAGAAATTTCGGGTGATTTACCTTTACTTCCGGCGTTTCCGTCACTTGTTTCACCGGTCGACCTTCTCTCTTCGCGGCCAGATCTCCGGGCAGGTCGGCTCCGTTTACAAGCTGCGGCCTTTGATGTTTCCTCAGCTATTGCCGAACGCTTTCCTTCACTTTTGCTCGGTTTTACCTACGACTTTCGTACTGCGGATCTGTCAGATCTCTTTACGACAAAGATTGGCACCATATCGAGCAACTTTCTGCTTCCTCTCGTTGATGGAGGACGGAGGAGAGCAAATGTGAGAGTGCAAGAAGGAATCGAAGAGGAGTTTTTGGCAAACTACGGCCAGCTCTACCTTGAAGCGCTTGAGGAAGTTGAAAATAGTATTTTACAAGAACACTTTCAATCCAAGCTCGTAGAGAAACGAGATGTGCAACACGATCTTGCGCAAGCAACCTTACGAGAGTCACGCTCGCGTTACCTGAACGGCCTTACCGATTACGTTGACGTGCTGCTTGCCATTGGTGCGTTACAAACCCTCGAGCGTCAACGTGTTGCCGAACAAACCGATCTCCTCTTTGCCCGTTCACAGCTTTATCGAGCTCTTGGTGGTCCCCTATGGAGCAAAGAGCGAGAGAATCTCAGCACTCCTGGAGCGTCCTTATGACAGAATCTGCCTCAAGCTCAAAGAAAACAGTTCGTGATCCCTTTGAGTCACTACGTATTTTTTTGCAAGAGAAACTCGGACGAGCGTTTTATCCCGGCTTGATTGTACTTGCCGGAATTCTTGTTGCGATAATGCTTATTGTGTTTCGTGAGTCGCCACCAAAAGTTGCCCCTGAAAAAGTACCAACGCTTGTTACCGTCAAGCAAGCAGAGCTGACAACGGCTCAACCGCTCGTGAATGGATTTGGTACCATTGAGGCAAAGCGCCGAGTAGATGTTCGCCCTCAGGTACAAGGCTTTATTACCGAGATGAACCAGGCACTTCAGGTCGGAGGCCGTATTGAAACAGGCGCGCTCCTCTTTCAGATCGATTCCCGTGATTACAAACTTGCTGTTGAAACGCAAAAAGCAAATGTGGCTCGAGCTGAATACGAGCTGCAACTCGAAGAGGGAAATCAAATTGTGGCCCAAAAAGAGTGGGCGCTTTTGTCAGATGATCTTAAGAAGAGCTCGTTGCATAAAGATCTCGCCTTGAGAAAACCCCAGCTCCGGGAAAAACAAGCATCACTTGCTGCCGCAAAGAGCCAACTCGAGAAAGCGAGGCTTGATCTTGAACGTACTGAGGTACGTGCTCCTTTTGATGCCCTTGTTCTTACTGAGAACGTAGAAGTAGGGCAGTTTGTTCATTCTCAAAGTACGGCGCTGACTATTGCCGCCTCAGATGAGTTTTTTGTTCGTGTGAGTATTCCTCGCACAGAACTTCAGTGGCTTTCGTTTTCATCCGAGGGGCTCCCACAAGAGGATTATGCGGTCGTACTTAGGCAAAAAATAGATCGCTCACGCGTAGCTGAAAGACGAGGGAAACTTCTACGACTCCTTGGTGATGTCGATGAGAGTGGGAGAATGGCTCGAGTGCTCGTGAGCATACGTAATCCACTAGAGAGTCGTCCGGATGCTCCAGCCTATCTCCTTGGGAGCTTTGTTGAAGTTGCTCTTGAAGGGGCAAAGGTGCAAGAGGTCATTGAGCTTCCTCGAGGTTCGGTACATGAGGGCAACATAGTGTGGACGGTAAGTGCAGAAAATACCTTAGCGTTAGTTGAGGTGGAGCCCGTTTTTTCGCGTGCAAACTCAGTCTATGTAAAGGGGCTTGTGCCAGATACTGAAGTCGTAACGAATGCCCTTCAATATGCCCTCGAGGGCATGCCGCTTGAAATTACTGGATCACAACTCTCAAAAGAGGAGTCTTCTGAGTAATGAGCGAGCATGCAGAAGACGATCTCCCAACGGGGCCACTGTCGTGGATGACTCAAAATGGTGTTGCGGCCAATCTGTTGATGGTTCTCTTTCTTGTTGGGGGGCTCATCTTTGCTACTCGGGTAAAGCAAGAAGTTTTTCCTGAGTTCACAACAGATATTGTCAATATTACAGTCGCCTATCCAGGTGCGAGTCCAGAAGAAGTTGAGCAGGGGATAGTGCTCTCTGTCGAAGATCGGGTTCGAGGGCTTGAAGGTGTGAAACGTGTTACTTCTACGGCAGGTGAGGGCAGTGGCTCTGTTATTGTCGAGTTGCTGACTGCAGCGGATACAACAAAGGCATTTCAAGACGTAAAAAACGAAGTTGATAGCATTACCTCATTTCCTGAGGAAGCAGAGCGGCCTATTGTGAGCCTTGTTGAGAGTCGGCGACGGGTGGTGACTCTTGTGCTCTACGGGAAACAAGATCCGCTCACACTACGACAGCTCGCTGAGCGGGTCAGAGACGATCTTGTGCAACGCCCTGGAGTGACTCTGGTTGAGCTTGGACTGAGCCCTCCGCTTGAAATCTCAGTAGAAGTTCCTCAAGCAACATTACGTGAGTATGATATCACTCTTCCAGAGATAGCTTCAATCATCCGACAAACAGCACTCGAACTTCCAGGCGGAGAGCTCAAAACTTCACACGGCCGCATCTTGCTCAGGACACAAGAGAGGCGTGACTATGCTCGTGAGTTTCAAGATATTCCACTCATGACAACGCCCTCAGGTGTTGTCGTGCGACTTGGAGACGTCGCGCATATTGCAGAGAGCTTTCAAGAAGTTGACCAAGAGGCGTGGTTCGATGGTATGCCCGCGACCACCATTCAAGCGTTTCGGGTCGGAAATGAGACGCCGCAATCAGTCTCGGCTGCTGTTCAAGAGTATATAGATGAAATTCAACCCGAACTCCCTGAGAACGTAAAACTTTCTATTTGGGAAGACTCCTCGAGAATATACAAAGATCGTATGGCACTCTTACTCAAGAATGCTGTTATGGGGCTTACGCTTGTTCTCTTGCTTCTTGGGCTCTTTTTAGAACCTCGGCTCGCCTTCTGGGTAACACTGGGAATTCCCGTTTCTGTCCTTGGTTGCTTTCTCTTTATCCCCTTTACAGGGGCATCTATCAACATGATCTCGCTTTTTGCGTTTATCATCACGCTTGGAATTATTGTCGATGATGCGGTAGTTACGGGTGAAAATATATACGAGAAGAGAGAGCGGGGGATGTCTCCTCTGAGAGCTGCGATTGCTGGGGTGCACGAGATAGCCATGCCCGTCACCTTTGCGGTTTTGACGAATATTGTTGCATTTTTTCCGCTGTTTTTTGTGCCAGGTATAAGTGGAAAGTTTTTTCGACAGATTCCTTCTGTTGTTGTTGGAGTGTTTATCGTTTCTCTCATTGAGTCTCTGCTTGTTCTCCCTTCGCATCTTTCCCATGCCACAAAACAAACTCGTTTTTGGAAAACTTTGAATCAACCTCGAGTGCATTGCGACACTCTCCTTAAGAGAGTTATTTATGAATGGTATGCACCGTTTGTTGAGAAGGCTATTCGCTTTCGTTACCTGACGATGGCTATCGCTATTGCCGTCTTGCTTGCCTCTTTTGGTCTTGTGGCTGGTGGGCACTTGCGATTTACATTTATGCCTAAAATTGATGCTGATATTGTAACGGCGCAAGCAACTCTTCCCTTTGGTGTTCCTCTTGCTGAGTCGAGAAGGATTCAGGACCGACTTCATCAAGCTGCTGTGAAAACAATTGAAGAAAGTGGGGGCGAGAGCATCGTGAAAGGTATTTACTCACAGATTGGGAAAAACCTCACGGCTGGTCATTCTCCTGGACCTCGCGTTGCTGGAGGAGGGGGGAGCCATCTGGTTGGCTCTCAAGTTTCGCTTGTTTCAAGTGACTTGCGTGAAATTTCGGGAACTGAGTTTGCCAGACGGTGGAGGAGAAATGTCGGTCAAGTGGTAGGCCTTGAAACCCTCATCTTTCGCTCTGACACGGGTGCTCGAGAAGGTTCACCTATTGAGCTTCACCTTTCACACCGCTCGCGACAAATTACTGAGCAGGCGGCAACGGAGCTTGCCAAAGCGTTGGGGGAGTATGCTGGAGTGTCAGATATTGACGATGGAGTCTCTGGCGGTAAACGACAATTTAGCTTGAAACTTACACCATACGCTCGAACACTTGGTATTACCGTTCAAGATCTCGCTCGGCAGGTGCGAGCCTCTTTCTATGGTGCGGAGGCCTTACGACAACAACGTGGCAGAAACGAGCTCAAAGTTCTCGTAAAACTTCCTGAAGATGAGCGCAGCACATTAGCGACTCTCGATAGCCTCACTATTCGTACTCCTCAAGGTGGAGAAGTGCCTTTTTATGTTGCTGCCTCCGTTGAAGAAGGTAAAAGCTACACCTCGATCTCGCGACGAGATGGTCAGCGTGTTGTCACGGTTACTGCAGATGTTGATGATCAGGTTTCAAACGCCAATCAAATTATTGATCAGGTACTCACGAGTGATTTCCCTGCTCTACAGAGAAAGTATCCTGGGCTCACTTACCGCTTTGGTGGAGAAAAAGAGGCTCAGAAAGATACCCTTTCTACGCTCAAAGTTGGGTTTGCTATCTCAATGCTCTTTATCTTCGCGATGCTCGCTATTCCCTTTCGAAGCTACATCCAGCCAGCAATTGTTATGTTGAGTATTCCCTTTGGATTTATCGGAGCCGTTGCAGGGCACTATCTCCTTGGGTATGGGCTAAGTATTATTAGTATGTTTGGAATCATTGCCTTAGCGGGTGTTGTGGTGAATGACTCGCTTGTGCTTGTTGTTACCGCCAATAGATTGCGAGACGAGGGGAAGTCTCCACACGATGCCATTGCTCAGGCTGGTACGCGACGTTTTCGACCAATCTTACTTACTTCTCTAACTACTTTCTTTGGTCTTGCTCCGATGATCTTTGAGTCTTCCATGCAAGCTCGATTCCTCATCCCGATGGCTATCTCACTTGGGTTTGGAATTCTGTTTGCTACGGTGATTATCTTGGCGATTGTCCCTTCGGTGTATTTGATCGTTGAGGATGTGAAGGGGTGGGTAGACTCTCGGTTTGCTCATGAGTAGGGAGCACTTTTTCTGAGCAGTTCTCCTTATCCGTTACCGTACTCGTTTATGTCGTTCTTTTCGCATACTTATAGACCGCGAAGGAGGTTGATCTTCGCGTACTTCGCGGTCTTCGCGTTATAAGGTTATTATGATTGAATCTCCAAACTTTCTTTCTGATCGAGCTCAAGACGCAAGTGATCCATGTGGGAGGAAAGGGATTGCTGTAGGATGATAAATTTATTTTTGGATAGTATATCTCAAAATGGTATACTCTTTGGTGACGTAGGGATTGTATGGAGGCTGAAAGTCTATGCAACCCATCCCTGAAACTCCTCGTGATCCAAAGCCGAATCTCGCTGCCTCACACACACGTGAGGCTCTCGATGAGTCAAAACCTCCGAATCCTCAGGCTGCGGAATTACGAAGTCGGCTACTAGGAGCTCCTGATGATCTCTGGGACCACATACAGGGTGCTTACCCTTGGCCAGATTCTAAAGGAATTGATCCGGCAGCGATTGCCGCTCTTGAGGACTATCAATCTTGGCAAGATCTTGCTAAGGCTCTTGGACATATATCACTTGAAGATGTTTCTTGGCAGTTAGGTGTGGATTCGCGGCGCAAGAAAAGGATCTCAGGCGAGTTTGTTAGTCGGTTGGTGAGAGCCTTGGGGCATGATGCCACGTATGATCAAATCCGAGAACTCGCTGATACTCTTCGAATATGTTGCAACCGAGTAGAGGGCGTGCCTGATAAAGTCGCAGGATACACCAAGGTTCTTGACCTTGCGTGCCAGCTTCAAAGAGATCGTTCAAGTTTATAGTCAGTGACCACAGGTTTGTCGAAGAAAAACTCACTGAGTATATCAGCTGCGTAGCAGCTGCGAGGCGTCCTCGGGGACGCCGCACGGGAAATATGATGCGTGAGCATCGTATTTCCCTGGGGAAGACAAATATACCCCGTGGGGAAATACGCGTGAAAGCGACAAGCTTTCACACCACGATACGCTGCACCATACTCCGAGAGCACGACAAACCTGAGGTTACGGGGTATATAGAGTCGATTACTTTGCGGCTTCTTCGACCCCGAGGATTTTAACTTCGAAGTGAAGAGTCATCCCGGCAAGAGGGTGGTTGAAGTCGAGCACAAGTTCTTCCTCTCGATCCTCGGCAACGATGCCTTGGATGACGTTTCCTTGAGGGTCTTGCATCTGAATCATAGAGCCTACTGCTTGAGAGGCTTCAGGGACTTTGTCTTTTGGGACTTTGGCGAAGGCTTCAGGATCTCTCTGGCCATAGCCGTCTTCAGGAGAAACAGTAACCTCTTTACTCTCTCCGATCTTCATTCCCTCAAGTTCTCGTTCGAGACCAGGCACGATTTGACCTTCTCCGTGAGTGTACTCGAGAGGGTCTCGGCCGACACTTGAGTCAATCTTAGTGCCATTATCGTCCGTGAGTGTGTATTCAAATGAAACTTTTGAGCCAGTAACAACAGTCATACAAGTCCTTATGGTTTGGGGGCTAATAAGCAATGCCAACTCTGTGGCAGCGGGTCCATACAAGAGAAAGGCCGGAGGACGAAATGAAGAGACGCAGCGTCCGACAACGAAACCTTGTCGTAGAAACACTGTTGCACGTGAGCGCAATTGGATCAAGGGGAGGAGGTGAGTGTAACGAGAAGTTCGTCTTTGTTCACTTCAGCCCCTACGGATACGGATATTTCTTCTACAGTCCCTGAAATTGGAGCAGGAATATTGTTTTCCATCTTCATAGCTTCAATCACAAGCAGCGTGTCACCAGCTGAGACTGTATCTCCTTTGGAAACTTCAACGCGAGCGACAACACCAGGCATAGGAGCGAGAAGTTGCCCTGGTGCTGCTTGCTTGCTCTCTGAGGGGGAAGAGGTCACGACCGTCCCACCACCTTGAAATGCATTCTCTTTGATTTCTACCAGTGGCTTGATTTCAACGTGGTAGCTCGAATCGTTAACTTCAAAAGCTATCGAATCATGAGATCTGCGTAGGAGAGTCACATCATATTCTTCTCCCTTTACGGTAACTCTATAACGACTCATAGCTTATTTTGCCTCCGTGCTTCGTATTACGTCTCGACGAGCAACCGCATCTGCTCGTGAATGTGTTTGCCACATCTGCTCCTGATCTGATTGCTCAAGTTTCGGGAGGAGGTGGTGAAGTGCCATCGCTACAGCAATGGCCTCCTCGGAGCTTAGTACGTTGCTTTGAGACGTTGTAGTGCTGTGAACAAATGGCACACGTTCGATGAGAAAGTCCTCGCTTGAAGAGGCAATGGACGAAGAATGTGCTGAGAGGGGTCTTCCCTGTTTCATAGTCTCTTTGTTTAAAGTGGGATGTTGCCGTGCTTCTTTTTCGGGTTGAGCTGTTTTTTGTTTTTCAGTAGTTCGAAGGCTTCTATAATACGTGGGCGGGTTGTGGCGGGTTCTATCACAGCATCAATATATCCGAGCTCGGCTGCGTTCCAAGGGTTTGAAAATTTCTCACGATACTCAGTGATAAATTTCTGACGGGTTTCCTCAAGTTTTCCTTCCTTTTCGGCCTGAGAGAGTTCTCTTCGAAAGATGATATTCACAGCTCCATCTGAGCCCATAACCGCAACCTCAGCAGTAGGAAAGGCGAAGTTGAAGTCTGCACGAATATGTTTGGAGCTCATGACATCGTACGCTCCGCCATAAGCTTTTCGGGTAATAATAGTTACTTTTGGAACGGTTGCTTCAGCAAAAGCATAGAGGAGTTTGGCACCGTGGCGGATGATTCCACCGTGTTCTTGGTTTACACCAGGGAGAAAGCCAGGAACGTCAACCAGTGTGAGCAGAGGAATTTGGAATGCGTCACAGAACCGGACAAAGCGTGCTGCCTTGGTGCTTGCGTCAATGTCAAGACAGCCAGCAAGTGATTGAGGTTGGTTCGCTACAACACCAATAGAGTGCCCATTGAGCCGAATATAACCAATCACAATGTTTTGTGCGAAAAACGGCTGGACTTCGAGAAACTCTCCACCATCTGCAATCGGGCAAATGATCTCACGTATGTCATATGGTTTGTTTGGATCTTCGGGCACAATTGAGTTCAGCTTCGGTTCTGTGCGGCCAGGAATATCGCCACAATCTATTCGAGGTGGGGAAGAGAGGTTGTTTTGAGGAAGGTACGAGAGAAGACGCTTACAGTCGGTAAGGCACTGCTCGTCGTTTTCGCTGATAAAGTGAGCCACTCCACTCGTTGAGTTGTGTGTCATTGCCCCGCCAAGATTCTCCTTGGTAACATCTTCACGGGTAACGGTTTTAATGACGTCAGGGCCGGTGATAAACATATGGCTTGTTTTATCGACCATGAAGACGAAGTCGGTAATGGCTGGTGAGTAGACAGCACCACCAGCGCACGGCCCCATAATAAGGGAGATTTGAGGGACGACCCCTGAGCACAGGGTGTTGCGTAGGAAAATATCAGCGTACCCACCAAGACTTTGCACGCCCTCTTGAATTCGAGCGCCTCCAGAATCACTCAGTCCAATAATAGGACATCCGTTTTCTTCGGCGAGATCCATCACCTTACAGATCTTTCTGGCATGAAACTCAGCGAGTGAACCACCAAACACGGTAAAGTCTTGAGCGAAGACAAATACCTGTCTGCCGTCAATGGCGCCGTAGCCGGTCACAACTCCATCGCCATAGATCTTTTTTTCAGCGAGGCCAAAATTGTCACTGCGGTGTGTGACAAACATATCTATCTCGGAGAAGGTGCCTGGATCGAGCAGGGCGACAAGCCGCTCGCGGGCTGTGAGCTTACCAGCGTCGTGTTGTTTGCGTACCCGTTCTTTACCTCCTCCAAGGAGAGCTGTTTCCTGGCGTTGTTTGAGTTCTTCGGCTGCTGACATAAGGAGAGTAAGTATTCTATTTACAGTGGTCAGATGATTGAATAGCATTTGTAGAGAAGAATCAAGTGACTATCGGCGACGCGTACGTATGTCTCAGCATAAAGAACGAAAAGACACCTTTGTAACCCCCTCTGAGCTTGGGGTTGAGCGAGTCTATGGGGAGGGGGAAAAGCCTGGCGAGTATCCTTACACCCGTGGTGTGAGAGAGACAATGTACCGTGGGCGGCTTTGGACGATGCGCCAGTACGCAGGGTTTGGTACTGCGCGAGAAGCCAATGAGCGTTACCACTATTTGCTCAAGCAAGGCACGACCGGTTTGAGTGTTGCTTTTGATCTCCCGACCCAGATGGGAAGGGATTCAGACCACCCCCTTGTTTCAGGTGAAGTTGGAAAAGTAGGAGTTGCGATCTCATCGCTTGAAGATTTTGCGGTGCTTTTTGATGGAATCCCGCTTGAAGATGTCTCAATCTCAATGACGATTAATTCTACGGCCTCTATACTCTTGGGCTTTTTGCTCGTTCACGCTGAGCAACAGGGCGTGTCGTGGGATAAGCTTCGTGGAACAATTCAGAACGATATCCTCAAAGAGTACTTTGCGCGTGGAACATATGTGTATCCACCTCGGCCAGCTCTGAGAATTGTTACCGATATTTTCGCTTTTTGTAGTGATAGTGTCCCTAAGTGGAATACGATTAGCATCTCTGGGTACCACATCCGAGAAGCTGGTAGTACGGCAGTCGAAGAGATAGCCTTCACGCTAGCTGATGCTATCGCATACGTCGAAGCCGCTCTTTCTGCTGGCCTCAAGATCGATGACTTTGCTCCGCGGCTGGCTTTTTTCTTTAACTGCCATAACGATTTTCTCGAAGAGATAGCGAAGTTTCGAGCTGCTCGCAGGATGTGGGCCAAGATCATGAGGGAGCGTTTTGGCTCAAAGAATCCTAAATCGCAGATGCTCCGCTTTCATACTCAAACAGCGGGGAGCTCACTGACTGCGCAGCAGCCATACAACAATGTTGTGCGAACAACAGTTCAGGCCTTGGCCGCGGTGCTTGGAGGAACTCAATCACTCCATACGAACTCTTTTGATGAAGCGCTCGGACTTCCTACCGAAGAGAGCGCTACGATTGCGCTCAGAACCCAGCAAATTCTCGCGCATGAATCGGGAGTTGCGAGTTCGGTCGACCCTCTTGGTGGTTCTCATCTGATTGAAGAGTGGACAGACCGTTTAGAACAAGAGGCCACCAAGCGCATTGAGTACATCGATAGCATTGGTGGAATGCTTACAGCGATTGAAGAAGGGTACCCGCAACAGCAGATTGAGAAATCGGCCTACCGCTATCAACAAGCTATTGAGTCAAGCGATCAAGTTATTGTTGGGGTAAATGATTTTGTGGCCGATGGTGAGAGTGAGCCACCACTTATGAAAATGGACCCCAAGGGTGAGTCCGAACAGATTGAGAGGTTGGCTAGATACCGAGCCGCTCGTGATCAGACCCAAACTGACAGTGCGCTGAGTAGACTTCAAGACGTTGCTCGTTCAGAGGATAACCTCATGCCGGTTATTCTTGATGCCATTCGAGCCAAAGCTACGCTTGGTGAGATATCCGATGGTCTGAGAAGTGTCTTTGGGGAATACTCTGATAGGAGTTAGGTAGCCCGGATATTTCCTAACCAATTGAAAATATATATTTTTATCTTGTTTTATTTTGTTTTAGGTCTTTTCTCAGCCTATAAAATCTAGTAGTCTCGCTGTCCTGATGAGACGGGAATTGCCCGAATCCAGCCTTATTTGAACTCTAACCTTACGGTGGTGCTGTTATGGCGGCTCTTAAAAAGAAAGATCTCGATAAATTTAAAGCGATTCTCGTCGATGAGAAGAAGAAGATCGTCCAGCATTTAATGGATCTGACACAATCGTCTGAGCAGGAACTGCAAAACGGCAGTGGAGATCCCGCAGATATCGCTTCCTTAGAGATTAGCCAAGCAAACATTGCAAAAATTGGTCGTCGTGAGTCTACGCTTCTTAAAAAGATCGATTACGCCTTAGGAAAGATTGAAGATAAGACCTACGGTGAGTGTGAAGAGTGTGGTGAAGCTATTGGTGTAAAACGTCTTGAAGCGCGCCCCGTAGCCCAGCTCTGTATCGATTGTAAGACCGAGCAAGAAAACGCTGAAAAGCGGTATTCGTCCCGTGATCGAGATCAAGATGATGATGATTACGATAGAGACTCTGATTAGGGCTCTATTTCATACTCCACATACCTGAAAATGCAGGTTCCTCGGACCCTGTGGCTGCACCTGCTCCCTTTGAGGTGACTCCATACTTCCAAGCATTTCTGAATATGGCTCCTGAGTATTCGGTCTCCAAGAAAGCGAGATTTCTTATGGACAGTGCATAAATTTGTTCAGCTCCTGCTTGCCAATTGGGCTCAGGATGTACATTATAGTGCCACCTTTTGCTTTGGAATGTTTGTTCTAAAGTTTGGGGTAAGGAGTTGGCCGGTCGCCAAGTGGTAAGGCACCGGGTTTTGATTCCGGCATTCGCAGGTTCAAATCCTGCCCGGCCAGCCATTTTTCGCTCTGTGTACTAAAACTCTGAACCTGGAGTACTTCTCTTGGAACGACAACTTCTCGTCTTCTCCGGTCGCTCCAATCCATCATTTGCAACTGCTGTGTCCGAGCAACTTCACCGCGAGATCGGTCGAATGGAAGTGGTTCGTTTTAGTGATGGTGAACTTTCAATTGAAATTAGTGACAACGTACGTGGAAGAGATGTGTTTATTGTACAAAGCACAAGCTCACCAGGGAACGATCACCTCATGGAATTGCTGATTGCGATTGATGCTCTGAAGCGTGCATCAGCGTGGCGTATCACAGCAGTCATTCCTTACTTCGGCTATGCTCGGCAAGATAGAAAGCTAAAGCCCCGAGTGCCAATTACTGCCCGTCTCGTTGCTGACCTGATCGAAACAGCAGGAGCTACACGTGTTTTGACCATGGATCTCCACGCCGGTCAGATTATGGGCTTTTTTAATATCCCGGTTGATAACCTCAATGCCTTGCCAGTCATGATTCCATACCTTGCCCAAAAGTATGGTGAGGAGCCTCTTGCGATTGTTTCTCCTGATATGGGTGGTGTTGAAAGAGCTCGAATGTTTGCTACTCGGCTTGGGAACGTTGATATCGCTATTATTGACAAAAGGCGCTCAGGCCCAAATCAGGTTGCTGAGATGAAGGTGGTCGGTAATGTAAAGGACCGCACCTGTATAATCGTAGATGACATGGTTGATACTGGTGGAACCCTCTGTAAAGCAGCTGACACCTTGCTTGGTGAAGGAGCCAATAAAGTTGTGGCGTGTTGTGTCCACCCAGTGCTGTCAGGAAATGCCGTTGAGAGGCTTGAAGGCTCAGTGTTTGAAGAGATTATCGTCGCTGATACGATCTCACGGGCAAAGTCTCCTAAAGAGAGTAAGATCACAACCTTATCTGTAGTGCCGCTCTTCGCAGAGGCAATTCGACGTATTCACGGAGAAGACTCAGTAAGTAGTCTATTTCGTTAGCCTTCCGCTCTGGTGGTCAGTGGCTCGTTTGTAAGCCTAAAAGAGGGGTAATACCCTGCAAAATCTCTCTTTTTTGACCTCTTTTTCCGCGTCAGCTATTTACCTTGCTCCCAAAGTATGATTACTTAGGCAGTCTTTAAAGTACCCGTTGGAATTGGTGCTACGAATGCCGCTGGATGCCTTTATCAAATAAGGTTTGGTAGCGTGCGCGCTGTTCGTGGTGAGACGAGAGTCGAGGTGATTACAGTGACTGATTTTATTTTAGATCTTAAAGAACGTAATGATGTTGGAAAAGGCGAGAGCAAGCGAGCCCGTCGAGCAGGTTTTGTCCCTATTGTCCTTTACGCTAGTGGCAAAGAGGGGACTTCAGCGTTAGTTGAAGAGCGTCAATTTCGTCAACTCGCTGAGAAAGCGCTCCCAAGTCAGGTGTTCACTTTTAAGAGTGAAGTGAAGGCGCTTGATGGCCAGAAAGGTATCGTAAAGGACGTTCAGCTTGTGGCAGACTCCCGCGAACTTCTTCACATAGATTTCCAACTCCTTGAGGAAGGAAAGCCAGTTGTCGTTTCTGTTCCACTCTTTACAACAGGTGAAGCGCCGGGTGTGAAGAACCAAGGTGGAGTACTTACCGTTCAGTGTAAAGAGATTAAGCTCTCTTGTTTACCGAGTTGTATTCCAACTGAGTTTGAAGTGAGCATCTCACAGCTCAAGCTTGGACAACGTATTCGAACTGGCGATCTTGAGCTTCCTGAAGGGGTAACCTTGAAGAGTAATCCTGATGAGACTGTGGCCAACGTCGTTGCTGGTCGAGCGGCTCGCCTTATGGAAAGCGACGCTGACGAAGAGGGTGCTGCCGAAGGTGAACAGACTGAAGGTGGAGAGGAGCCAGCTGCGGAGGCTGCTGCTTAGTTGTGCGAAAGTTCTTTGTTGGGCTCGGAAATCCTGGCTCAGAGTATGAACACACGCGGCATAATATAGGGTTTTTACTCGTTGATAGACTCGCGGATGAGTTTTCTGTCGGCGGGGGAGCTTGGAAGGATAAATATTCTGCAAGCTTCATGGATGTGTCGATTGGTGGAGAGCGGGTAACGCTTGTAAAACCACAATCGTACATGAATCGGAGTGGGGAACCGCTCCAGCAATTGATGGAATTTTTTAAGGTTCCATCAGATGAGATCGTTGTCATCCATGACGAAGTTGATCTCCCTTATGGAACTGTCCGGCTAAAGCTTGGCGGAGGAGAAGGGGGACATAATGGGCTCAAGTCGATTTCATCACGTCTCGGAACAAAGCAGTATCTGCGACTCCGGCTTGGAGTGGGGAGACCCCCGGTACGCCAAGACGAAAGTTCTGGCAGAAAGTACACAGAGCAGGAGTTGAGCAGTTGGGTTCTTGGACGGTTTAGTGACGAAGAGACAAAGCATATTGGGATGTTTCTCGATAATGGAATTGACGCTCTTCGGAGTTACCTTCAGCACGGCTTAAAGAGAGCCCAGAATGAGGTACACAGAAAGTAGTTTTTGTTTTTGCTTTAAGGGTTTGGTCCTTAGAGCAGCCATGAGATTTGAAACCTAGAATCTCCTTAGAAGAGGCTATTACGTCTCTTGTAAGGAGATTTTAAAATGGAGTACGACTTATGCTTGAGTATTCAATGCCGATCGTTGGAGCTGTTGGAATTGCGTTTGCTTATAAAACGTATAGTGATTTAGAAGCATTGCCTGCTGGCTCTGAGCGCATGCAAGAGATTGCTCGTGATATCCGTGAAGGGGCATTAGCTTTCCTCAAGAAAGAAGCTGGGTACCTCGGCGTATTTATCGCTTCAGTTTTTCTTATTCTCTGGCTCACAATGGAATTTCCTGTTGCGATCTCTTATGTGGTTGGCTCACTCTGTTCTCTTGCTGCAAGCTTTGCCGGAATGACCGCTGCAACAAGCGCAAACGTTCGAACTACTCACGCAGCCTCAGAAAACAATCCTGGTTCTGCGCTCATGACCGCTTTTAATGGTGGTGCTGTGATGGGGATGAGTGTTGCAAGCCTTGGTCTGCTAGGGCTTGGTATCCTCTATATCATTTTCGATGTTCAACATATTTCTCAATATTTCGTCGGCTTTGGTATGGGAGCATCTTCTGTTGCTCTCTTTGCACGTGTCGGCGGAGGGATTTACACCAAAGCTGCCGATGTAGGTGCTGACCTCGTTGGTAAAGTTGAAGCTGGTATCCCAGAAGATGATCCACGTAACCCTGGTGTTATCGCTGATAACGTTGGCGATAATGTTGGTGATGTTGCTGGGATGGGAGCAGATATCTTTGAATCTTACGTCGGTTCTATGATTGCTGCTATGGCTATTGCAGCTACGATGTCAGTTGGAATGCTTGAGTCGATCTCTTCTTTTAATGCAGCCTCTGATACTGCTTGGGACTTCCAAACTCACCTCATGATTACTCCTTTTATTATGGGTGTTGTTGGTCTTATCGCTTCTCTTATTGGTATTAAGAGCATGCATCAGTTCAAAGATAGCGATCCTGCAGCAGCGCTCCGCAACTCAACTTTCGTTGCGGCCTTCATCTTTCTTGCTGCTATGGCTGCTTTCACTATCTTCTCTGGAAGTTACATGAACTTCTCTATCTGGATTGCTATGGTTCTTGGAACGCTCAGTGGGATTGGAATCGGTCTTACCGCTGAGTACTACACAGCGATGAAGCCTGTTTATGGAATTGCTGACGCCTCGAAGACAGGACCGGCGACAAACATTATTAGTGGTATGGCGACAGGCTTCATGAGCTGTGCTGCTCCACTTTTTATCATTGCATTCACTATCGTTCTTTCTAACTGGGCTGCTGGCCTCTACGGTGTTGCGATTGCTGCTGTTGCGATGCTCTCAACCGTTGGTGTGACCATGAGTGTTGATGCTTATGGTCCTATTGCAGATAACGCCGGTGGTATCTCAGAGATGTCAGAGCTTGGCGAAGAAACCCGTGCAATTACAGATAAGCTCGACAGTATTGGAAACACTACTGCTGCTATCGGAAAAGGATTTGCTATTGGCTCAGCGGCTCTTACCGCCCTGGCGCTGTTTGCAGCCTTTGCTCAGACAATTCAATCAGCAGGAGTGACAGTTGATTTCTCCATCATTAATCCACGCCTCATCGTTGGTGTTCTGATTGGTGGAGCGCTTCCTTGTATTATCTCTGCGCTCACCATGACTTCGGTTGGGAAAGCTGCAGGGCAGATGGTTACTGAAATTCGACGTCAATTCAAAGAGATCCCTGGTCTTCTTGAAGGAAAAGAAGGGGTTAAGCCTGAAGTATCGAAGTGTGTGGCGATCTCAACTACCGCTGCTTTGAAAGAGATGAGACTTCCAGGTATTATCGCTATCGTTGCTCCGGTTCTTGTTGGATTTGTTCTTGGAGCGTCTGCTCTTGCTGGAATGCTTCTTGGTGCAACTGTCGTTGGTGTTGTCCTTGCCCTCTTCATGTCAAACGCTGGTGGGGCATGGGATAACGCGAAAAAGTATATTGAGCAAGGAATGGTAGAAGGTGAGCAGAAGGGATCAGAAGCTCACAAAGCTGCTGTTGTTGGTGATACAGTTGGTGACCCTTGTAAGGACACCTCTGGCCCGTCACTCAACATCCTTGTGAAGTTGATGTCAATTGTGGCGCTCCTTATTGCACCACTGCTTTAAAGAGTATGTATGGTGCGTCCCCTTGATATCGTTTGAGGGGACGCATATGAAAGATAGTTTTTCGGTCTCCGGAGAACGAAAGAGGAAGATAAAATGCGTAAGTATGAGTTTATTGTATTGTTTAGCCCCGATCTGAGTGACGATCAGGTTCAAGCAGAGGCAAAGAAAGTAGAGGAAACTCTCTCTGGCCACGGCGCGCAAGACGTTATTGCCGACTTCTGGGGAAAGCGCGAAATGGCTTTTTCCATTAAGAAGCATTCACATGCCTCTTATGTCGTTTTCTACTTTGAGAGTGAAGTTGGTTCCGTTATCGATGAGACAGTTGCTCTCTTACGTCTCAACGAATCCATTCTTAAGTTTCAGTCACACCGTATTAGTGAAAAAGTTCGTAAGACTCGTCCGGCACGCGCAAAGAGCGAAGAGCAAGCGTCTGCTGCTGCCTAGTGGGTCTTGAACAGTAAGAAGTATCAATTGAGGAGTTTACATCATGGAACTAATTCTCGAAGAAGATTTTCCAATGTTGGGCTTTGTCGGAGACCGCGTTGTTGTGAAGAACGGATATGCAAGGAATTTCCTTATTCCAAGAGGAATTGCTTCGGAAGTCTCGTCTCGAAAAGCTCGTGAGTTAGAGCATAAGCTCGCAGGGATTAACGCGAAGAAGAAGCGTCTCAAAGAAGAAGCAGAAAAGCTTGGAACGGAAATCACAGGTGTGCCCTTCTCGTATACAATCAAGCTCGGTGAACAAGGCAAGAGCTTCGGTTCTATCACGAATAGAGATCTACAAGCGACTCTCGAGCAGAAGGGGTATACTGTCGAGCGACGTCAAATTAAATTAGCTGAGCCAATTAAAGCAGCTGGAACCTATACCGTGAGTATCCAATTACACTCTGAAGTTGCTGTTGATTGTACAGTGACAGTAGAAGCTGAAGAACTCAAAAAGGCTCCCAAGGAAGACCGAAAGGGCAAGAAGAGAACTCGAAATAGTGAAGATGAGGAGCTCCAAGCTTCTGAAGCAGAAGGTGAAGAGCTTACCGCTGAAGAGCAGGCCATCGTAGACGAAGAAGCTCCGCAAGAGTAGTCCTCTCTACCATAATTGACGTGGGAGGGAAGAGTGCTACGATTTGCCGAGCTTACTCATGTGTTTGAGAAAGATAGGAACTACTTTGCTCTTCTCATAGCACTCTTTGCCGTAGCATTTCTCATTCCCATTTTGTTTATAACCTCTTTTTTCTCGGGGTCACGTTCTACTCTTCCGACCCAAGAGAGTGAAGTCGATGCATTCTTCTCGCACGCAACTTCTATCTCCGCAGCCCCAAGTTTTTTACGAGTAAAGAAGTCGGCGCACCTTTCACCGATAGTTGGTGAAGACTTTTTGCTTACTGTTTGGTTCCGCCTCAAAAAGTTTCCCCAACCCGGCGAGCAAGTAGGATTTATCGCAAAGATTGATGCAAGTGATCGGTCTCGTCGTGGCTACACGATTGGACTCACCAGGGAAGAGCGAGATTTACGGCCCTTTGTCACGTGGCGGAACGCTGAGGGTGAGGGGAGGTATCAGCTCTTTTCGGAAGTCGCTCTGCTTCCACGTCAGTGGTACATGCTTGCGTTGAGCTTTGTTGATGACTCTTTTCTTGGAATCCACCTCGGACATATTGAGGGTGAAGGTGAAATAGTACTTGAACCACTCGGTGGCTATGAGATGGAGGAAGACATACGTCCAGACAGTGATAGTGACCTTGTACTTGGAGCACAGAGAAACGGCCGCTTTCGAGGTCTCCTCGGCCCTTTCGGCGTTTTTTCAGGGGAAGACCTTGGGGAAAATCTTGAAGGAACCCTTCGTGAGATGCTCGAACACCCTCTGTCGCTTCCAGAGAGTATTGAAATGGAACATGTTCTTCTCTGGTCCGTTGATGGTGTTCAAGATCTGAGTGAAAATAAACTTGAACTCAAGCGCGTTGGTACTGGCAAGAGGTCAAAGGTCAAAAATCGGTAGTATGGCAACAGCAGAACTCTTCGTTACGCAAGTATACTCTGCCTCTCTTGGACGAGGGAGTGAGGAGTTGAATAATGAGATCCTCGATGAAATCGAGCAACTCTATCAAGTTGATGAGGTTGGCCGTAAGTGGTCAGAAGAGAATTATCTCGGAGGATATACTTCTTACAGCTCGTTGAGTGAACTACATCGTATAAGTTCTACCTTTGCTCGTCTCGAAGAGAAGATTCGTAAACATGTTTTGGCCTATGCCAAACAACTAGATTACGATCTAGGAGGTGGTACCTTGGAGATGAGCGATTGCTGGGTGAACGTTATGCAAGCTGGTACGGTGCATACCTCCCATATTCACCCGCTTTCATGTATTAGTGGCACGTACTATGTCCAGGTTCCCGAAGGGGCTAGTGGAATTGTATTCGAAGATCCGAGGCTCGGTTTTCTTATGGCAGCACCTCCACGCAAAAAAAGATGTCAAAAGAAGAACCGTGCACATGTTCGAATCAATCCATCACCAGGTAAGGTTGTTCTCTTTGAAAGTTGGTTACGACACGAGGTCCCTCCAAGCCCGTGTGAAGATGAAAGGGTAGGGGTGAGTTTTAATTATGTGTGGAGATAAGAGGTCTTGTGCTTTTTTTTGCTGCTACGCTTTGCACAATTCTTTCTCTTGTCTGTGTCGCTTCTCCTCAGGAACTCTTGTTTGCCGGTAGTATTGGAGGGATAGCTACCACCGTTCGACTCTCCCGTCCCCTTCCAAATTTTCACTGGCTGCTCATAGGTTGTATCTCTCCGTTTGCATCTTTTTTTGGTCCCTATGCGCTCTTGCTTTCGGTGGCTTTTTTACTTCTGTATTTGCCACGGAATCAGGTTGCTCATGTCACGTCGTGTCTACGCCCCCTCTCTTTTCTTCTCTTTACTTGGTTCATTGCGGAATGCTGCTTTAGTGCGGATTGGGCACTCTATTTAGAGTTACTTATTGAAGACCCTCGATCACTCATAGAATGGTGGAGGGTAACCCCTCCCATTTTTATCCAGACTGCGTGGAGTAGTTACCGTTTCTTTCTTTTCTTTTTTCTTTTGCGCTCCTTGGTGACAGATCCTCAAGCTCGAAGCGCTGTTTTTCACGGTGTACTTATAGGAACACTTCCAGCGTTTCTCATCTCACTTTCTCAACACTTTCTTAGTGATAGTGGGGTTTTTGTCCAACACAACGAATTTTGGGCGCTTGTGGGAAGGTTTTCAGGTAGTTTTCAAGACCCCAATTCGTTTGGAATCTCCGCTGCATTGCTTATTGTTCTTGCCATTGTGTCTCGAGAGAATCTTCCGCGCGCTGTTGTCCTCCTTTTCTGCTTTGGGTGGTTTGCGCTTGCCCTTTTTTCTGGTTCGAGAACCTTTTTTGTCTACCTTACTTTTTTTGCTTTTCTTCTCTCGTACTATCATAATCGTAAACTTACCCTTCGATGTATTGCGCTTGGCGCGATGACCTTCACGCTACTCCTAGGGCTCCACTTTTTTGTTCCTGGATTTTCGAAAACGCTTCCCGTTGGTATCGAACGTCTCGTAAAATCCTTTGATCCGGTGCACCTTTGGGCCCTGCTTGGGAGCAGAGTCATTTTCTCCCAAATTGCTTTTGCGCTCTGGAAGGATGTTCCTCTTTTTGGTATTGGTCCGAATCATTTTAAACAACTGGCTATCCCATATGGAGAGCAAGTTGGCTTTCCACTTGGGACATGGACGGATAATCCCAATAATTTTTATCTCGATCTTCTTGTCCAATTTGGTTTGGTTGGTATCTTCACCGTATTTTATCTCTTTCGTTCATTTTCCTGGAACCACTCTTCCAACGACAAAGTTGCCCAATCTGGCTTTTGGGCATTCCTCGTGGCTCTCCTCCTCGGGCCACACCTCAATTTTACAGAAGTTGTTGTACTTGCGTCCTTATTGGGAAGCCTGGCTCTCGTCCGAGAAGACCGTCTCTTAGGTGGTAGTATGAGACTCCGTTACGTTGTCTCGCTGTTTTTTATGCCTCTCTTTCTCTTCGGAATTTTTTTTCAGGTCTTCTACTCAGATAGAGGCTACTATCAATGGGAACAGGCAGAAGGATATTTCTACCGCTGGACAAAGAATCAGGGGGCTGCCGTTCGACCGTGCGAGCTCGGTCAGGTTCAACTTCTCTATTATTCAGCGGCTCCTCATCCTCTTGAGCTCAACATACTTACCCACAGAGGTGAAAGAAGGATGAAGAGGCTCTCAGCGGGGGAGTCGGCTCATATCACTCTTAGCTGCGATCCTGTTGCTCCAAAGCGTCTCTTTTTTACCTTTGAAATTTCTCCCCACTGGATTCCGAAAGCTCACGGCATTGGAGAGGATCCACGAGTGCTTGGGGTACAGGAAAGAGTAATAAGTCCAGCACGGATACTTCCTTGATTATTACTATATGGTATAGTGCCCTTGACCTATGGCGAGAACATTTACGATACCCCCTTTTTACCGATCTGATGCCATTTCTCGTGTGAAGAAATCTCGTCAGAACCTCGATCAGCGCAAGAAGGATCGCTCGCCATCCCTCATTGATATTGGTCCAGTTATTTTTAAAATTGCACGCCACTTCGGATTTTGTTTTGGAGTCGAAAATGCCATCGAAATTGCCTATCGGGCAATCGATGAGAACCCTGATAAAAGAGTTTTTCTGCTCAGTGAGATGATTCACAACCCTCACGTGAATGGAGATCTGCGAAGTAGGGGCGTGCGCTTTCTGCTTGGTACGGATGGAAGACAGCTTATTCCATTTGAAGAGCTCAAGCCTGAAGATGTTGTAATAGTACCAGCATTTGGAACCACTGTAGAGCTTTTTGATAAGCTTGAGAGTCTAGGTGTGCATCCCAGAAAATATAATACGACATGCCCGTTTGTTGAGAAAGTTTGGAGGAGGGCAGCTGATCTGGGTGAACAGGGATATACTGTCGTTATCCACGGAAAGCATAAGCATGAAGAAACAAGAGCGACCTTCTCACATGCTCGATTGCATTCACCAAGTATTGTTATTCGTGATCTTACTGAAGCCTCTGTGCTAGTCGATTTTATTGAAGGAAAACTGCCGCTGAGAGATTTTCATGCACGTTTTGAAGGGAGATTCTCCAAAGACTTTGATGCTGAAAAACACCTTCAGCGTATTGGGGTCGTCAATCAAACCACCATGCTTGCTTCAGAGACTCAGGAAATAAGTGAAAGTTTGCGTGCCGCGATGGTCCGACGTTATGGCGACGGTAATATCGCACACCACTTTGCGGACACTCGAGATACCCTCTGTTATGCCACCTCTGAAAATCAATCTGCAACTTTTGGGCTCATTCAGTCGGGGGGAGATCTCGCTCTTGTTGTAGGAGGGTATAATTCGTCAAATACCTCCCATCTCGTTGAATTGTGTAGTAAGCACTGTCCGACATACTACGTCCAAGACGCTGATGAAATTCTGAGTACTACAGAAATACGTCACCTCAATCTTGAAAGTGGTGAAGTGAAACATACTTCTTCGTGGCTTCCTCAAAAAAGTAGTCCGCTTGAGATCTTGATTACAGCTGGGGCAAGTTGTCCTGATGCACTGGTTGATGATGTACTCTACCGTGTTTCGGAGCTATTTGGAGCAGAGCAAAAGCTGCGAGATTCTCTTATGTCGTACGCTGAAAACGGTGTAGTTATAGGAGGTTAGGTGTAGTTCCTGCCGTTTCTTCTATTTTGCCACCTCGTCTTTATACATTCTTCTTTCCTGTCGATAGAAAAAAATAGGATCTGGTACCACTAGCTCAGTGCTATGGAGGTTTATGTCATGAAATCAGAGGCCGGTTTTACGCTTCTTGAACTGTTAACCGTTGTTGGGCTTATCTCCCTTCTTTCAGCCCTTGGGTTAACGAGTTTTACCTATTATAAAGCTGCTGCTGCATATGCTACTGCTGAGTCAACGTTGCATGATGCAAGAAATGCTATTGAAGCAAGTCTTGTTGATGCTGATAATCTCCCAGCTAGCGTTCCTACGCTTAGCCAATCATCTGCTGGGGTGATGAGTGACGGAGATGCATACGAGTTTCTCCCTGGCCTTCGACTTCCTAAGAATGTTCGCTTTACCGTAATGTATGATAATGCATGCATTGATAGCGATTGCCAATCAGAGTACGTCCAAGTAAAGCACTGCTTTGGAAATGAGTTTGTGCGGTGGATTCGATATGGGGATGGAGTAGAAGTGAAAATGGATCATATCTCCGGCTCCGGCTGCACCTAAAATCGGCTAGCTTTTTGCCGGCGTTCGCATAGAGTGTCTTTGACACTCTACATGACTCTCTAACATATTTCCTTACGGAAAAACTACTCAGAGAGCTTTGCCAGAAGGAGATTCCGGTGCTCTCTGACCTCACGGGTCAGTTCCGCGCGTGAATCTCTATCTTCCTCGATCCTGAAAGATTTTAGGGCCAGAATGAGTTCGGTAGAGAACGACTCAAGGAGATCTTTCGATATACTTCTGCCTCTTTATGAATCTACGTCTCTATTTCACGTTGAGAAAAAGACTGAGACCTCGACGGAGAGAGCGGGGTAGTGTGGTTGTGATTTGGGGGAGATTGGAGTAGCCTCGGGACGAACTATGGAAAGCGGAGAGTGCTTTATGAAGCTATATGACGTATATGGAATCGGGAATGGGATTGTTGATATTCTCCTTGAAGTGACGGACGAAGACTTTGCCTCTCTTGGCCTTGAGAAGGCTACTATGCGTCTTGTTGAGGCTGAAGAGCAAAAGGCGTTGATTGACTCCTTTCACGACCGCCATCCCGTGCTTGCTAGCGGAGGTTCTGTGGCGAACTCGGTGATTACGCTCTCACAACTTGGTGGAAAGTCGGCGTTTGCCTGTAGTCTCGGTGATGATCGATATGGACTCCACTATAAGTCAGAATTTGACCAACTTGGTATTGAACTCGGCAATCCACTTACTGTAGATGAGGTTACAGGTACATGTGCTGTGCTCATTACACCTGACGCCGAGCGTACGATGCGCACTTGTCTTGGCGTCTCCTCTGCTCTTGGAGCGAGCCATATCGATAAAACAATCATTGAGCAGTCAAAATGGATCTTTATCGAAGGATACGTGTTCTCCAACCCAGAACACGGCCAAGAGGCCATCCGTACAGCTGTACAATACGCCAAAGCGTGTGACACGAAGATTGCTATCACATTCTCTGAAGCTTTTATTGTAGAGGTTTTCGGTGATGCTCTTCGCGAAGCCGTTGAGCAGGCGGATCTTATTTTTGCCAATGAAAGTGAAGCTATGGCCTACACCTCAACATCTTCTGGGGAAGAAGCTTTCGCAAAGCTTGCCGAGATCGTTCCAAACTGCGTTGTAACGCTCGGAGAGCGAGGCTGCTTGGTGCGCTTTGATGGCTTTGAGGGACATGTTCCAGCCGCCGAGTGCAAGCCAATAGATCTGACAGGTGCCGGTGATGCTTTTGCCGGTTCTTTTCTTTTCGGTATCACCCACGGAATAGACCCTCAAACCGCGGCTCAAGGTGCTAATTATATCTCTAGTAAGGTTATCTCGCATATCGGAGCAAGGCTGCACTCTGGTGTGAGAACATTCTGGGAAGAGAAGGTAGGTAAGGAAAAAGCTTGCGCTGCCTGCTAAACCCACTATTTTCAACTAGTTGCTATCGCACATTGCGTAATCTGCCTCTCATAACAGAGTATTGAAGCACCGTTATTGCGGTGCATTGTGCAGGATTGAGAGAAGAACAATGCCATCGTTAGCCTCGAGTGGAAAACCATCTGCAGTAAGTAAGGGGAACCTCCTTGCAGGAGGTCTTGTCTTCTTTATGGTGGCAGGTTTTTTCTTCCTTCCTGAGCTGATCTCAGTTAACCCCCAAGACAATCCAACTGCTACTTACGAAGAGCAACCCCCTACATATGAAGTAGCTGAACAACAAGCTCAAGTCGCTCAACTACAAGTTGAAGGAGAGCCACAACAGGTAGTAGCTATGGAGAGAGATCAAGAAGTTCTTCACTCTGAACAGTTTGTTGCCCAAGCAGGAGATTCCCCACTTGCGAATGTTTCCTATAATCTTGAGTCTCAGCCTCGAGAAGCCGTACAAGGAGAGAAAGAGAGTTCTCTGCCAGATGGAGGTTTAGCGAATTGCCCTTCACCAAATCAACTTGCTGCCTGTCAGGCTATCGCTCATCAGAAAGAGGATACTTTTATACTTCCTTCTGGGCCTGGGACCACCTGGGACGCGCTTCTTGCCCCGAAGATAAGAGTTCCCCTCGATAAGTCAGCAAATTCATCCCTTAAGATTGCCAAAGCCATCCCGGCAACCTATGTACGTACTAAGTATGCGTTGCTCGATTATGTGAAGGGTATTGAGACAATTAGAGGCAAGGGGCTTGGAGTTATTCCAGCTTCAGATGCCGTTGAGTATCTCCATCATCTTGATGCTGTCGTAACTCTTCGGATGCAAGAGGAGCGAGTCCCTCGAGAGTTTTTACTGCGCTGGAATGAGAGTTCATTAAAAGAGCCGTTCGTCACGAGCCTGTCAGTTCAACAAAAGAAACAGATGATCAATAATTTTCAGCCTCATATTACACTTTCAAAAGTTGTTGTTCGTCGAAAAGGTGAGAACTATCATGCAGATAGGAGTCAGCCAGCGATTGTTAATGTACGCGGTTATGTAAAGGGAGGCGATACAGCAAAGCTTTCGTATTATTATAATAGTGATGATTTTAAGCCTTCAGGACTCACACTACAAAAACCAGACAAGTTTGGTCGGAGAATGTTTCGCTTGACTCACATTAAGGTTTTTGAAGGTGATACCTTAACGTTTCGAGCGACTGACATCAAAGAAAATGTCTTTGATAAGAAATACCGCTTTCTTCCAAATGCCTCCCGGTTCCAGTGGACAGAGGCACCGCATATTGGACACTACCAAATTTCGATGAAAGAATTCGATCCTCGCTATGATTCGTTGTTTCGTAGTGGCAAAGGGCGGCTTGTCTCCGGACCGTCACATACGAAAGCTGCACTATCAACTTCTTCAACTCGATTTTAATCATTCTCGCATTGCTTCCGTGCAAAAATCGATATAATCTCTGTGATGTTTGAGCACATTTGTGAAGGTGTATAATGACAACAAGCCACAAACATCTCTTTCCTATTGTGAATGCCATGGTCTCTGCTGCTATGAAAAGTGCTGAGGAGGATGGAGAATGTATTACCTGTGAAAAGGGCTGCGATCACTGTTGTCACCTCCTCATTGAAATCTCTTGGGAAGAAGGAGAAGAGCTAGCCGAGTGGCTTGCAACACAACCAGAAGAAAGGCGCAGAGTTGTTGAAGAACGCATTGAACGAAATGCTGCGAATGCTCGTGAACTCTTTGTCTCTTCTCCTGAAAGCGCACCGTTTGCCTCTACTGTTCGAGGAGATGATTTTGATCTTCCAGAAGACATATACGATGACTATTTTTATGATGCTGTGAGACCGTGTCCATTTCTCGAAGAGGGATCTTGTATTACATATGAAGCTCGTCCCACATCATGCCGACTCCATATGGTAAGTTCTGAACCCCAGCTCTGTTCACGTGAAGCTGGAGATGCGGAAGATTATCAGATTCCAGATGCTGTTGAATCCCTCAAAGAGGAGGCTGCCCCTGCAATTACCTCAGTAGAGTTAGATGGTCGCTGGGGACACTTCGCTACTGTTGTACACTCGGTAATAGAAGAGTGGCGCGAGTCAGGGCGATATCCATCGTAAGGAGCTCCCTTTGGTTTCCCTGTCGCAGGCTACGCAAATCCACTCTCGAGATAACAATTTTCAGCATCTTGAGGTCCTTAAGCGCAACAGAAAAAAACGCCAACAGTATGGAGAGTTCTTCGTCGAAGGAGTTAAATGCCTCAAAGCCGCAAGAGCCTATGAGTGGGAGTTCGCGTCTCTCTGCTTTTCTTCAGAAAAACCACTCTCGGATTGGTCCAAATCGTTCCTTGAAGAAACTCCAACGGGGAACCTCTATGATCTCTCCGCTGAACTACTTGATGAGTTGAGTGAAAAAGAAGATGCCTCTGAGATTGTTGCTGTTGTACGGATGCGGCCTGATGAGGTGAGTAGAATACCTACGAACGACGAGAGTATTATCGTTGTGCTTGATCGTCCAGCTAGTCCGGGGAATCTCGGTACCTCAATCCGTTCGTGCGATGCGTTTGGAATATCGGGGGTCATTCTCACTGGCCATGCTGCAGATGTGTATCACCCTCAAGCCGTGCGTGGAAGTATGGGAGCACTCTTTGCCGTGCCAGTCGTACGGCTTGAATCCCCGACAACTCTCTGGGAGTGGCAAGAAGATCTCCGCAAAGAGTTCGCAAGTGTCTGCTCTCTCGGTACCAGTGCAAAAGGGACAACGTCTATCTACGATTGTTACCGTACCACTGGGCCACTCTTTGTGTTCTTTGGAAATGAAACACACGGCCTCAGTGCTCAATATAAAGAGCAGTGCGATGAGCTCCTTTCTATCCCTATTTCGGGGCATGTAAGCTCACTTAATGTGAGCTGTGCATTGACAGTGACTCTCTCTCATCTTGTGAGGAATCGGGGATAGCCTTTCCCTTCTTGCTCTTACACTTCATCTTGCTCTAATACACATGTCGTAGAGCAAGAGTAAGATGAGGTGCAAGAGCAAGAGGAGCGCTTAGGAAGCCTCAGAGATTTCAGCAAGTTTTCGAAATTTCTCTTCTGAGAGACTAGCCCCTCCAACAAGTCCCCCAGATACATTTGGTAGTGCGATAATGCCTTCAAAGTTATCTGGATTAACACTGCCACCATATAAAATAGGGGGGCAGTCTAGGGTTGGATGGTGTGACTTCCAAAGCTCAGTGATAGCACCGTGAGCTTCTTCGATCTCTTTGATTGAGGCAACTTTGCCTGTGCCAATGGCCCACACAGGCTCGTAGGCGAAGACGAGGTGGCGAGCTGAATCAGAAACCTCAGGAAGAATGCCCTTGAGTTGTTCTTCAAGGATGCGAAAGGTTTCTCCAGCTTCGCGAGATTCGAGTGTTTCTCCGATGCAAAAGATAGTCGTCAATTCACCTGAGAGCGCTGCAAGTGCGCGGGATCGGATCATATTATCGTCTTCACCAAACACGTGACGCCTTTCAGAGTGGCCTACAATAGCAAAGGAGCAGCCGGACTCTCTTGCCATTGAGGTTGAAATTTCGCCGGTGAAAGCACCACTCTCTTCCCAGTGGATATTTTGCACCCCAACACGCAGTGGTGTCCCAGTTGTTACTTCAGCAACAGAAGCAACCGTAAGAAAGGGGGGGGCTATCCAAAGCTCTGTTTTGTTAAGTGAAGGAGCAACTTCGGTAAGCGCCCGAGCAAGGACTGCGCCTTGCTCGGGGCCTAAATTCATCTTCCAGTTTCCAGCGAGAATATTCATGGTCTTGGTTATACCGCCGTACTTACGAGAGTGATTCGCGGATGAGACTACATGCATCAACCATGCGTGTAGAGAATCCCATTTCGTTGTCGTACCAGGAGACAACCTTCACAAGTCGTTTCTCAATTACCATTGTCGACAGTGAGTCAACGACAGAGGAGAAGGCACACCCAGTGTAGTCAATTGAAACAAGAGGCTCGTCTGAATACCCAAGAATGCCTTTGAGCGTGTTTTCACTGGCACTCTTGAGCGCGCGATTGACATCTTCAACCGTAACGTCTTGCTCGAGCTCGGCAACAAAGTCGACGAGAGAAACATCAGCAGTAGGAACACGAACAGCGAATCCATCAACTTTGCCTTTGAGTTCAGGGAGGACGAGTCCGACTGCTTTTGCTGCTCCGGTTGTTGTTGGAATCATTGACAGCCCAGCTGCTCGAGCGCGCCGGAGATCGCTGTGCGGGAGATCGAGGATGCTCTGATCATTTGTATAAGCGTGAATCGTTGTCATCGATCCTTTGACGATGCCAAAGTTTTCAAGAAGAACTTTTGCAACAGGAGAGAGACAGTTTGTCGTACACGAAGCACAACTGATGATGTCGTGTGAAGCGCTATCGTACGCTTCTGTATTGACGCCGAGTGCGAGAGTGACGTCTGGATCGGGAGAGGGAGCTGAGATGACAACTTTTTTGGCTCCAGCTTCAAGGTGTAAAGCAGCTTTTTCACGAGAACGAAAAATACCTGTACACTCGAGAACAACATCTACACCGAGCTCCTTCCATGGAAGTTTTGCGGGATCACGCTCGGAGGAGACTTTGATCTGATGACCATCAACCGTGATACAGCCATCGGCAGCAGAGACGTCATGAGCAAATTTACCGTGCACAGAGTCGTACTTGAGCAGGTGAGCTAGAGTTTTGGGGTCGGTTAGGTCGTTAATCGCAACAAGTGATATGCCATCACTAGGAACCTCGCTATTGAAGAGTTGACGAAGTACATTTCGACCGATGCGTCCAAATCCGTTAATTGCAATTTTTAAAGTCATAACAGCCTCTTAGAATGAAAAAAGGTAGGACTCACTTCTATGTGATGGGGAGGCCGGTGTCAACTAAAAACGACGTTTTATAAGGTTTCAGGCCACTGGTGCCTGCAGTGAGACTGTGTGATAGTTGCCAGTGGAATACCACTGGAGAATGGAATCCAGTAGGAACAAAAAGTGTTCTGCAATCAAAGGTAGTGTGATCTATGCAAGATGGTAGTGAAATCCTGAGCTCAGGCGTTTTTTCAATGATAGCAGGCTCAGGGCCTGTCGTCTTGAGCGTTCTCATACTTCTTATCGTTCTCTCCGTTTGGAGTTGGACGATAACGGTGGCAAAGTACCTGCAGCTGAAAAAAGCGAATAAAGAATCGAATGAGTTTAGTGCCCTTTTTTGGGAAACACGTAACTTAGCTCGAGTAGATGACTCCTCACGTCGTTTGCAGTCGAGCCCGCTGGCTCAAGTGTTTAGCTCAGGGTTTCGTGAACTCGCTCATTTGCAGACAGAGGATCAGCAAGTTGATCTTGATCTCAAAGCAAACGAGCTTCGCACTGTAGAGCGCGCACTTAAGCGTGCAGAATTTGAAGAAGCCTTAAGGCTCGAGAAGGGGGTTACTTTTCTTGCTACGGTTGCAAGCGCAGCGCCATTCATTGGGCTCTTTGGAACTGTGTGGGGGATTATGAACGCCTTTCATAATATGGGTTCTTCAAAATTAACAACTATTCAGGCCGTTGCACCTGGTATTTCTGAGGCCCTTGTGGCAACCGCCGTTGGTCTTGCTGCAGCTATTCCTGCTGCTGTGGCGTACAACTACTTTGCGGTAGCTATTCGCCATATGCGTGAATCAATGGATAAGTTTAGCGAGGAGTTTTTAACCCTCGCACGTAAGTATTATGCAGCTTCGCGGTAGCGTGAACCGCTCGAAGAGAAGGAGAAGATGTGGGTTTTTCACAACATCAAATGGATGGACCTGTTGCGAATATTAACGTAACACCGCTTGTTGACGTTATGCTTGTACTGCTTGTTATCTTTATGGTTACCGCACCGATGCTGCAGCAGGGGGTTGATGTTAATTTACCGAAAGCAACGACTGCTCCACTTCAAGGATCTTCTGAGCAAATTGTGCTCTCCCTCGATGATGGTGGGAAAATATTTCTCGGTGCTGGAAACGAAGTGCCACTGGCGACCTTGCCCGATAAGATGAAGGCGATCATGTCTCTCAGAAAGCCTGAAGATCAGAAAGTATATATCAAGGCGGATGAGGCTCTTAATTATGGGCGTATCATGGAGGTTATGGGAAATCTCCATAAAGCAGGTATTACGCAGATAGGGCTTGTCTCTTCTCCACACCCTGAAAGTGATGATGAGAAGAAGAAATAAAGTGGTTCCTGAGCCTCAGGGAAGTTTTTTCAGTGAACGATAACAAGTATTTTTTCAAAGGATTTCTGTTCTCCCTCTTTGGCCACCTTGCGGTTGTCGTTCTCCTTACGGCGACCTTTGAAAGCAACCTCGATGATTTTGGTAAGCCTATTGTCTATTCGATAACATTGGAGCGAGGGAAAAAAGCAGGAGGGATAAGCCAAGCGCCGAAGGACAAGAAAAAGCAGCAAGTTGCACCACCCAAAAAAGTCAAAGCAGAGCCTCCAGTGAAAGTGGAGCAAAAGACACAACGAGATTCAAAAGAGAAGCCCCCAGTCGAAGATGCTGAAGTATCTCTCGCCGAAAAAGAAACTCCTCAACCCACTCCAAAGCCGAAGCCAAAGCCAAAACCGAAGCCTACCCCGAAGCCGAAGCCAAAAGCTAAACCGAAAGCGACACCCAAGCCGAAAAAGAAAGCTGCTCCTAAAAAGAAAGAGCCATCTTTATCCGAGATCAATAAGCGTCTCCAAGCTGCTGTTCAACGATACTCTGGCCCTTCCACCAATGCAGGGGGAAAAGGCTTTGGGGGAGTTGGTGGGGGCTCGAAAACTGGTTTTGGGGGAGGTCAACTCCGTCCACCAGAGTTCTTTCAGTATCAGAAGACCCTGGAGTATTATATTAAATCAGGGTGGCGTTGGCACGATACGAGCAGTGATCTACGAGCGCGCGTCTGTTTTGAAATCTCTGAAAAAGGGGATGTTTCAGATGTTACATTGTGTGGCAGTTCAGGAAATAGTCGCTACGATGAGTCCGTCATTCGAGCTGTAAGAAAAGCCAATCCACTTCCGCCTCCCCCAGCGAATGTCTATCACTTCTTTAAGTCTGTGCGCTTTATCTTCAGTCCACAAGAGTAGTGAGATCATAGTCTCTTAACCATATCCTTACGAAATATTCGTATGAAGCATTTCTCGGTTTATGTGGGAGATGGTGATATGAGAGAGATCCTTCCTTCGATCACGACAGGCAACCTCACTTCAAGTACATGGGAGATGAAAATCCGTGAGCTTGTCGATCAACGAATTTCTCGTGCTGCACTTTTCCTGACTTACCTTGATGGAGGACTGCGGCAAAAATGCTATACCTTGCTTGAAGAGGCTCGTACGGAGTTTTCTTTTACCTTACCATTTATCCATGCCAGTTCTACGATGACTGAGGATGAGTACCTGTATCTTTCTGGTACGTTTGGTACGCAAATCTTTAATTTGCACTCTGAAAGAGATTTTCCTTTAGCATCTCCACTATCTGATATTCTCAAAAAAAGGATTTATATCGAAAATACGGAGCCAGAAGTTTTCGAAGAGCAGGACCTCAAAGGATATGCTGGAATATGTTTCGATCTCTCACATTTGAAAGATGAGTTCATAACATCTCCGTCTCATTATGAGCGAATGCTACGCCTTGCTCAAGGTTACACTGTTGGAGTCAATCACATCAGTGCTATTTCCTTTGAGGAGAGCCCCTCGGCGCAATCTGATACTCTTCGTGTATCAAAACATATTATGACCTCAGAAAATGATTTTCGTTATCTCCAAGATATCCCTTGTCACGCTGTTGCTCCTCTTATTGCGATAGAAATCGAAAATTCGTTAGCTGAGCAACTTGAGGTGATTCCATTTATTACTGAGTGTCTCGATGCAGCTCATCAGGTCCCTTCTCGTCGTCGTTCCTCGGTCTAGGAACGCTTGCTATGCTCGTGTAACCAGACGAAAATAAGTGAACAGAGGGGCATAAAAAGAAGCATGGTTCCGATTGAGTTGAGGTCGGCAAGATAGCCAAAGAACCCATTGAGAAGGAAGACTCCTGTGGCTGAAAGCGTCACGGCTATACCAGCAACGGTTCCGTGCGCAGAAGAAGGGACGAGTTCGTAGACAGTTACCAGCTGGGCTGGCCAATAGATACCGAATGAGAAGCCAAGCAGTGTGCCCATAAGCATGCCGACAAGAAGTGGTGGATGAAAAAACAACACAACGCATGTCAATAGCTGAAGAAAAATAGTAAGAAAAAAGAAGTGGGGGGTTGTGCGCATCCCGAACCAAAGAGGGGCAAAACGTACTACGGTATAGCCAACCATCATGGAACTGAAGCAGAGCAAAGAATGGAACTTTGAATAGGCCACTTCGCCTTCAAAGAAGACAGGGATCCAATTCATAAAAATAGCTTCGGTTGAAGTGCAAAAGAAAAAAGCAAAAAGGCCAACCCATAATTTAGGATCGGAACGGACTGTGGCGAAAGAATTTCCATGATGCGTTACTGACTGGGAAGTGGAGGAGTACGCGCGCAACCGAAGAAAAAGCGCGAGAAAGAGCAGGTGCCCAAGAGCTCCCAGGAGGAATATATCAAACCACGCAAAGCCGAGCCCAAGGATAGCTGCGAGAATAAGTGGACTAAGGATTCTTCCTATCCCCTGACATCCATGAAGGGTGTTCATCCGCTCAGTTTGTTTGTCGCCAAAGAGTGAAGCGCCAAGAGCATTTGTAGCTACCGTAAGGCCGAGTAAGGCAACGAAGAGATAATAGCCTAAAAAAAAGAGCGTGGCGTCACGTTGCACCCATAAAAAAACGAGGCACAAGGGAAGAGAAAGGCAAGCCAAGATTAATGTTCGAAGAGCACCTAATCGGTCAGTAAGGTGTCCCCCAAGTAGGTTTGAGGTGACTCCAAGGAGAGCTGCCGCGGAAATAAGATATCCGAGTTCGGTATTACTTAGTGAGAAGGTATCTTGGAGACTCTTGTTGAGTGTTGGGAGGAGCCCTCCACCAAAGGCGCCAAAAAGAACAAAGAAACCGTAAGAGAGGGGGATGCCAAACTGGGCTCTCTTCGATAAGGTTGCTGTATCACTCATACGAGAGAGAATGTACCGTACCCTTCGAGAGCGTAACAGAGGAAAAACACTTGTATGCGTTTTTGTTGTTTTGTGAATCCTCGGTCAGGGGGAAAGAAGGGAGAGGTGCTGATCAGACACCTCAAGGACCTCGCACGTTCTCCTCGGTTCCACTGCGAAGTCGTTGAAATAGATTTCCAATTTCTCGCACATCAGGTTAAAAACGCGCTCAGTTTTGATCGAATTGTGATTGCTGGAGGAGATGGGACATTTTCCGGCTTTCTTCCTTTTTTGACGAACTCCCAGATCCCGGTTGGTCTGCTTCCTCTTGGTACTGGTAATGATCTCGCGCGAGAGCTGCGACTTCTCGAACAAGGTGCTCCCCGAGAGCCGGAAGATTGGCTATCATTTTATGCTTCGGCACCGATACGCGAACTGACTGTCTGGAAGGCGCAGTTCAAAAACGAGCTGGAACCGTTTTTGTTTATCAATTATCTTTCTTTTGGTTATGACGGCGAGGTACTTTCTCATTTCGAATCTCTTCGATCTCGATTCGGTTGGGTTCCTCGTCTCTTCGGTAAACACGGAAATCGCCTTCTCTATCTCGTTGCCGGAACGAAGGCGTTGCTCCACCCAAGACTTCCAGAGCTCACCCTACAAGCCGATAGTCAAACCCGTCACCTTGCGGAACACCGGTCGATTTTGTTCTCAAATATCAGTTCTGTGATGGGCATTGGGAGCTCTCACCTTGAGAGCTCTCCTTATGACGGAAAGCTCGAATGCAGTGCCTTGCCAGGTTTTTCGCAGTATTTTGGGCTGATTGCTCCCTCACTTCGTTCGTTTCCAGGGGGCTTCTTTGAACCGCGCTGCTTTTTCGGTGAGAGCAAATGGCGTGTGGCCGGGTTCTCGGGGCCACTGTGGTATCAGTATGATGGAGAGGCGAGAAAGCTTGCTGAGTCTTCAACGCTTACTCTCTGTCCGGCAGGGACTGTTCGTATGTGCTGTGATGTGTGACCTCATCCTTGCCGTCTTGGTACAGATCGCTTACTTTTGCAGAAATGAAACTCATTAGGGCTTAATTATTATGCTGAGAAAACTCTTCGCCTTTTGTCTCCTTGTCTTTTTCCCGATGACTACCGCAGCTCAGACGGACATCTTTGTCCAGGGCTCTGGAAAGCTTTATCCATTAGCAGTGCCTCAACTTTGCCTCCAAGAGGGAGAAACAGACGGCCCTCGAGTCGTCCCTGATACGGTAGCAAAAAACCTTGACCTCTCTGGTTATTTCGAAGTCCTGAACCCTTCCGCGTATATAGAAACACCTGGGAAGTGTGAAGATGATGACTCCTTTGCTTATTCTGATTGGTCTGTCATCGGAGCTGAAGGTCTTATACGGGGTGTGATTCGAGAGAGTGGAGGGCAGATCAATGTTCGCCTCTACCTCCATGATGTTCCCAAACAAAAAGTCGTTCTTGGAAAGGAGTATGAAGGGCACGTGTCTCAGCTCCGTGCAATCGCACACAAGTTCAGTAATGAGGTTATGCGATTTTTCACGGGACAAAGTGGGCCCTTTGGAAGCCAGATAGCTTTTTCCTCACGCGTTGGTAGGTTTAAAGAGCTTTTTGTGATGGATATGGATGGTGAAAATGTGAGGCAGTTAACTGACGAACGGGGGTTAGCTTTGACTTCTGCTTGGAATCCTCTCGGGAGTGAGCTTATTTACACCTCTTATCGAAAACGTATTCCAAATCTCTATACGCTCCGTCTTTTTGATCGATCGACGCAGCAGGTTACTCGTGGCAGAAACCTTGAGATTGGTGGACAGTTTTCTCAGGATGGAAAGCGTATCCTTGCTGCCCAAACCACCGGGAAACAGTCTGATATTGTGCTCCTCAATCTGGACGGAACGCTCGTACGTAAAATTACAAACTCTTACGGCGTGATTGATGTATCTCCAAAGTGGTCACCTGATTATCGTAAGATCGTTTTCTGCTCGAACCGCTCAGGCGGACCCCAAATCTACACAATGAATGCTGATGGGTCTGAGGCAAAGCGTATCAGTTTCGTGACTTCCAATTATTGTACCTCTCCATCGTGGTCTCCAAAGGGTGATCGTATCGCATTTGTTTGTCGAGCAGACCGGGGATTTCAGCTTTTTTCAGCGAAACCAGATGGCAGTGACGCCCTACAGCTCACCAGTTATGGGAGCAATGAAGATCCAGAGTGGTCTCCTGATGGAAGATTTCTTGCTTTTGCAACAACGTTTGGGCGAGGAAGGACCTACCATATTGGTATAATGCGTAGTGATGGAAGTAACTTACGTCAATTAAGCTTTGGGAGAGCTGGCGAGATGGATCCGGCTTGGGGGCCTCTTCCTGGTTAAGTATAAAATTCTTACCTTGATTTGGTGAGAGGGATATTGCTAACTCTTCAGATCTAAAGTAATAATTCGACCTGGTAACTCTGTTTTTTCCCTATTTCATTTGGTTGGAAGAAATTGGGTTTTTGTTAATTATTCTATTCATTTCTGAGTCATCACGTGTATGAGGAGTTCGACCTCTGGCGTAGATTGTTGGCTTGGAGAAGCGTTCTCATTGGGAGGAGTCATGCGTATTTCGAGAGTAGTTTTGTTGGTTTGTCTTTCGTTTCTAGTTGCGGCGTGTTCCTGCCGTACGAACCGTGGCGAGGGTAACATTCCTATGGCTGAAGCCGGTTCTATTTTAAAAGATGTTCACTTTGCTTTTGATAAGTATGATCTCACTGCGATGTCAAAAGAGGTTCTCGGAAAGAATGCTGAGTGGCTCTCTGCGAACGAGGATGCATCAGTAGTTATTGAAGGCCACTGTGACGAGCGCGGAACACCTGAGTACAACATGGTACTCGGTCAAAAACGTGCTCAAGCAGCGTTCGACTACCTCAGGGGTCTTGGTATCGCTCAGGAGCGTATGTCTACTGTGAGCTATGGAGAGGAACTCCCTCTCGATCCTCGTCACAACGAAGATGCTTGGTCGAAGAACCGTCGAGCACACTTCCGCGTAGAGCGATAATTTTCTTCGAATACTCCCCACCCTGTCTCTCTTCACATGAAGTACAGGGTGGGGCAGTCCATACCCCCTCCTCACTCCACTTGTACCTATTTTTTAGAATGTAAAGAGATGATCAAAGGCTTGCTCACAACGACTACCCTCTGCTCTGTGCTTGTTCTTACGGCGTGCTCTTCTGGAGGGGGGCTCAAGAAAGATATCGCTCGTATTGAGTCGAGTATTCAAGATATTCGAGCTTTTCAGGCGGAGCAAACGAGTCGAATCACTGCTCTAGAAACACGCCTGCGAGAAGTTACTGGCCAAGTGGAAGAGGTGACGTACTCGCAGACTTCTAAGAATGTAACTGGGGATCTCGAATCTCTGCGTAAAGATCTCTCAACGATTCGACGCCGTGTACCACCGCCACCGATTGTTCCGGTTCTTGCCTTAGAGACGGATGAGGTGCTCGTTACGAAACTCCCTGCCGAAATATCGCGGCTTTTTTCAAATGCTCTTCTACGGATTCGTGAAGGGAACTTCAATGAAGCGTTGCCTCTCCTTACTGAGGCTGAAGCACTGAGTTCTGGTAGAGAGTGGGCACCCAATCTCGTTTTTTGGAATGCGGTAGCGCATGATGGGCTTGCGGATCTCAAACGTGCTCTTGGTGAGTATCACCGTATGGTGCAGGAGTACCCGAAGCATCCTCGCAGTGCTCTTGCGCTGCTCCGGCAGGCCTCGGTGTTTGTGAGGTTACACGATACTGATACAGCTCGGTTAACTCTCCGAAAGCTTATGCAGGAGTTTCCTGGGACGTCTGAAGCTACTCAAGCCAAAGAACGCTTGAAAAAGCTGTGATGAGCCTTTCTACCCGTCTTGTTCGATATCCAGCAAATCTACATGGTGCAAATGATACTGTCGTTGCGGTTGGCAACTTTGATGGAGTTCATCTCGGACACCGTAAAGTTATCGACGCCCTGTTAGCACAGAGAACAGACACTCGGCCGGCGGTGCTCGTCTCATTTTACCCTCATCCAGCTGTTGTTCTTGGCAAGCGAAAAGAACAGTTGCTTCTTACAAGTTTACGAGAAAAGTGTAGTCTTCTCAGTCAGAAAGGCCTCGACTATCTCTATCTTGTACATTTTACTCAGCGCTTTTCTCAGATGAGAGCGGCTGACTTTGTACAGGATGTTCTGCTCGCGAAACTTGGTGCTTCTCACTTAATCTTTGGTCCAGACACAGCCTTTGGCTACCGTAGAGAGGGAGATATCGAGTTTCTCTCTCAGTATTGTACTGAACGTCATGTCTCTTTTGAGGTTGTATCTCCACACGAAGTAACTGGCGAGCGAGTAAGTTCAGGAAAGATACGTGAGCTTTTGAAGGCTGGAGATGTTTGCCGTGCTAATGATCTTCTCGGACGTGCTTACGGGGTGACAGCTCTTGTTGTTGCTGGTGATAGTAGGGGGCAAACGCTTGGTTTTCCAACGGCAAACCTCGCTCCGACACTACAGATGCTCCCTCATCACGGTGTTTACGCAGTACATGCTGAAGTTGAAGGGGAGGTGTATGAGGGGATTGCAAACGTTGGAGTACGCCCTACTTTTGGTTCTGACTTTGCAAACATTGAGGTTCATCTCTTCTCTGATCAAAAACTTAACCTGTATGGAAAAAGAGCGCATGTCTCGTTTCTTTCATTTGTCCGAGAGGAGCGGAAATTCGATGGCGTTTCTCAACTCAAAGAGCAAATAGCTCGAGACATTGAGCGAGTAAAAAAGTTTTTTCTGGGGTCGGTAAGTGACTGACGAACAGCACGAATCGGTTCTTACCTTGAGCTTTGATGGCCCTGACTATGAGAGGCTTGATGAGTTCTTGCTCAAGGAGCTCACTACGCTCGCTCACTACAGCACACTGACGCGCTCCCAGTTAAAGCGCTGGATAGAAGCTGGGGCCGTTGAAGTCAACGGTGCTGTGGTGACGAAAGCGGGTACACGCCTAAAACCTGGCTATGAAGTAGAGTTCTTGGGGCCCCCTGAGACTCAATCGCTTGTTGAAACCTGTTCACTGCCACTTGCTCTCTGTTACGAAGACGATCACCTGCTTGTGGTCAATAAACCTGCTGGTCTTGTTGTGCATCCAGGGGCTGGAAACAGAACAGGCACTTTAATCCAAGCCGTTGCTGGTTACCTTGAAGAGAGTAGTAGTACCTCGCTCGCAAAGCATTTCGAAGGATCCTTTCGACCAGGGGTAGTGCATCGCCTTGATGCGGATACCACAGGCTTACTTGTGATTGCTAAAAACGTTACCGCACATCAGGCGTTGGCAAAACAGTTTGCGGAGAGAAGTATTGAACGAGAGTATACTGCTCTCGCTTTAAGTACCCCTCGAAAGAAGCGCGCGATAGATCAAGCTGAAAGTGGAGTGATTGACGCACCACTTGGTCGTGCTCCACATCAACGTGTAAAAATGGCTCTTGTCGAGCACGGTGGCAAGCGAGCTGTAACGCATTGGCGCGTTGTTGAACGTTTTCCTTGGGCGACACTCCTTCGTGTTAAACTTGAGACTGGTAGAACACATCAGATCCGGGTGCATATGGAATCTATTGGTTCCCCACTTATTGGAGACCGCACGTATGGGGACTTTTCCGCGCTCCCAAAGTCTCTCAAGGAACGTATGGAGGCCTTTGGCAGGCAGGCGCTTCACGCTACCATTCTTGGGTTCAAACATCCCCAATCAGGAGAACCGTTGCGATTTGAAGAGCCGCCTCCCGAGGATTTTCGTAGTCTCGTGCGTTTCTTTCAGGAGACCACGGCGTGATCTCTTGGCAGATGACTCATACAGCCTCAACAGTCCCATACCTCGCTTGTAGTGGACTTTTCTCACAAGGCCTCATTCACGGTTTTCTCGGAAAAGATTTTGTTCTGGCTCCATCTCATTCGGATACCCTGTGTCAGGCTTTTTCAGACTCTTTTGATGCCCCTCTCTCCCTCCTCCATCAAGTGCACGGAAGTGAGTGTGTGAATGTGTGTGAGCAGCACAGTACGAATGAGGAATTTTTCGAGGCAGATGCTTTTCTCTTTCCAAGATTTAGCTCTGAGCCCAGAGCATATGGCATTAAAACAGCAGATTGTGTTCCTATCCTGCTCGTCGGAAAGACTACATGTGCTGTCATTCACGCTGGCTGGCGTGGCCTTGCTGCTGGAATTCTTAAGCGTGTGAGTGCACAGCTTGCTCAACATGATGATTTAAGTAGCGTAACAGCCCTCATTGGCCCTGCGGCAGGAGGAGATCATTACGAGGTTGGCAGAGAGGTTCTCGAGGAGATTGGACCCTGTGTATCTTACCGCCAAATATCAGAGAGCAAAGCTCTTCTTGACCTCGAGCATACAGCTGAAAAACTTCTTGTTGATAGTGGGATAGAGCAGGTTTTTGCCTCTGGCATCTGTACGATGAGTGATGATCGTTTTTATTCGTACAGAAGAGAAGGGCAGAGAGCGGGGAGAAACCTTGCCTTCATCCTCCAAGAAAGGACAATAAGGAGAGAATGATCATTCAGGAACAAGGTTCGTTTCCTGTATCTCAAAAAAAAGTTGAATATCCTTAGTACCTCAGCAAGAGAGGTTATATTTTTTTTGACTCGAGGATCTTGATGCTCGTACCATTGATCTTATGGGCGCACCACGATCGTCATCGCGAGAAAAGATAGGGTTTCATCCCTTACACTTCAGTAGCCCATTTTCACATTCCATTGCAGTACGTTCTTAATCCTTAATTATTGGAGGCCATTGTTCTATGGAAACAGCAGAAAAAAAACGTATTCAAGCCATCGCTGAGAGTCATTTTGAACTACGTAAGCTGTATAAAGAACATGAAGAATTTGAACGACTACTCTCTACCTATGAAAATAGAAGATTTCTCACGGCTCGAGAAGAGCAAGAGCAGAGAAGACTCAAGAGAAGCAAGTTACACGGTGTTGATAGGATGATGCGTATTCTGTCTGAGGAACAGTCTGCTGCTGCTTAAATACTACAGTAGTATAAGAAGAAAGAGTGTAGTCGAGACTGGGGAAGCCTCTTTGTGGTTTGTTCTGAGAGCCTCAGGTTGTCTCCGTAATTGAATGGTAGCAACCGTCAATGATTCTTCCGACGAGTTCGCTCATACGCTGACAACGTGAACTAAGAGAAATTCTCATTTGTAACATTCTTCTTCAGTGCGAGAAGAGGCATCCCGATACGTAGAGAGAAGACTAAAATCAACTCGCCCCATAGAATAAGGATGTTCGTATGTCGCTCACTATTGACGGGGCCGTCGCTCAGCACCAGGAATTACAATCAGCTAAAACAGTCGGAAAGAAAGATGTTGCCTTGCAAAAGAAAGCAAGTGCGCAACAAGAGGCTGTGGTCGGAACACTTCTCGAAGGGGTCAAAGATACGACTCGGATTCTTGAAGGGAAGGGCGCTCACTTGAGTACAAAGGCCTAAAGAACTTTGTGGAAAATGAGCTAAGGCCCCTCACCATAGTGAGAGGCCTAGGCTCGGAGCAGGCACGTTAGGCAGCCCGGCGCCGAGTACTGATACGATGCGTAGCATTCATAATCGCGTATCGTGTCTTCGCTGGATCAAGCCCAAAATGCTTGCAGATAGCAATGAAGGAGAAGATATATTCTTCCTCGGTTGAGTTCAGATACTCTACAGCCTCATCGTGCACTTCGCCTTTTGAGTTGTAATCATCAATTGCTCTGAGAACCATTGCTCTCATAAGCTCATGCATTGGGTCGTATCCGTTACCACCGTGGAAAGATAAATCCATCTGAGGAAGTTTGTCACCGCTCACTATGATCTCCAGTGAATCATCCATGTTTTTTTCTCCTAAGAAAAAACTGGCGAACCGTAGTCAAATATGACTACAAAAACCTTTCCTCAACCGCTCTTCACACATCTGGGGATGAATCCAGAGGCGAGAGCTCGATAGACGGTTACGTGTCACATCCGTTGCGACACTGTGTAAGAGAAGTTATGGGGCCATCAAAAGCGGTGTGGCATAAGAAGAATTCGTAGGAAATATCAATCTAACCTACTGATAATAAACAATTATCCTGATTCGATCGAATCCGAGAAACTATGAAACATCTCTTCTCTTCGTACGGATAACATAAGAGAAGGTTTGACGAAATTTTGGGGGCGGCACTCTTTCGGCTTGTTCGAGTCTTTGTACTTGATGCTTCGTTAAAGGATGGTCCCATGTCACGTAGGTTTTTACAGTATTCTCTATCTGTTTTTCTTCTTTGTCTCTCTCCAGTTCACAACGTATGGAGTGATGATGGTGAGTTTTACTCTGGCGTCATCAATATCACAAGTGTCACACGAAATGGTGATGGATCTGCTGATACGTTATTTTCTGTTTCACATGCGTTTAGTGGTACTGAAAGTACCGTTCTGAGTATTGGTGGTCATGGCACTGAAGATGTTCAGCTTAACTCCGTCGAAACAGAGGAATTCACAAATCTTTCGAGCACAGTAATGACATCTACTTCATATGACGGAATAGGCTCAATTCCTGCAGATAAGCTCGACTGTGTTCAACCTGACGATTATTGCAATGGATGTGTTTATAAAAGTTTTCAAGGCCCAACGCGCCATGAAGGCATACTCAACCGAGACCCTGATAACACGCAATTTGCCGTACGAACTCGCTATAGTGTTCTGCGTGGAAGTAACGGATCTCAGCCGGCACCAAATTATCATGGTGAGACATCGCTTGCTATGCAAGTTGGCAAAGAACAAACGATTGACCTGATGCCATACCTCAGCTACTCAAATGCTTTTACCTGTTCGCTTCGTGCTGCCAGTTATCAGATTGGACTTCTTGAAAATCCTATCGCAGGTGAGCATGCTTTGAGAGTTACTTCAGATTGTAAAATTATTTGGAATACGGAAAGTACAAGCGTAGGCGAAGAGTATGCCTTTCAAGTCGTTGTTCGCTCTGATAACCCTGTCAACGATACGAGTTGTAAGCCAGAGACTCAGATAGATTTTGCTATCCAGATTGGTTGTGCAGAAGAGGATCTTGAAAATGGAGCTGATTTCTGTTTTCTCTGTTCTGAGAGTGATATATCTCCAACAGTACTTGCCCTCAGCGAGAAAGTTGATAGTTTGCTCAAGACACTTCGTAAGTGGAGACGTAAACAGATCAACCGCTCTTATCGTGTTTATCCACGAGGAAGTTCTGCAAAGGCGGAAAGGAAGCGCCTCAAAGGTCGAAGAGGAATGCGTAATGCCATTCTTGATGTAAAACAGATCAAGTCCTCACTGGTTCCTGTACAAGAGATGACCTCAATTCAGAATACCTGTGCTGCGCCAAGTTATATCTTCTGTGATCAGATTTCGAATCTTTCCTTTACAGGCTCGCTGCGCGAAGCGCTTAGTCTCTCTCCATTTATTGAGGAGAATACGTATAAGGGGATGTTTAAGCTGTTTAAGATTCTCAAGAAACGCCCTACTGCGCTAATAAAAGCGGAGAAGAAAAGAGCAAAGATCACCGCTCGTATTGCTGAGATTGAAGGTCTTGCAGCTCTCATTCCAGACAGTCAGATAACATGTGATTAAAGCATTCGCTCAAGTGTAAAGCGAGCAAGGGTACGGAGCGCTTCAAACGTTTGCTTGTGAGCCGTTTCTGCTGCTTGCTCAGCTTTTTCAAGCGCGTTAAGCGCTGTCTCGACAAAATGAGCGGCTTTCGCTTTTGCCTCAGGTATATAGGGGCTGTTGCAGAGTTCTTGGATTGCCGACTTTAGTTGAGGTGAGTCTTGCGTAAGAGGTTCCCCAGTAAAGAGCTCTTGGACGTCCTTATCCCCAGAAGAAAGCCATAGCATATTTGGATATGATGGTTTTCTTTCGAGGATATCAATGCCCGATGGTTTTCCAAGAAGATCCTGATCCGCAGTGACATCGAGAATGTCATCGAGAATTTGAAAAGCTATTCCAAGGTTTTCCCCATACGCCGACATGGCCGAAACGGCAGTTTCATCTGCTCCAGCGAGATATGAACCGCATGTTGCAGCAAGTCGAAAAAGGGCTGCCGTCTTTTTGCGAGCAATTTCAAGGCTTGATTCAAGTGTGTGGTCTTCGATGGGAATCGCAAATTCGTTGACCTCACCTTCGGTGAGCTCAATGCAAGCCTGTTCTGTTTCGTTAATAATAAATCGATCAAGTCTTGCGCAGAGACTAAAAGCTCGGACAAGGAGAAAATCTCCAGACAGAAGAGTCTTTGGGGTACCAAATTTCACATAAGGAGACTCTTTGTGCCTGCGCAGAGGAGATTTGTCGATAATGTCATCGTGCAGCAAGGTAGCCATATGGATCAGCTCAATCCCAGCAGCGACATCAATGACTTTTTGTGATGCTGTCTCCATCCCAAAAGCATGCGAACAGAGAAGGGTAAGAGCCGGGCGCATCCGTTTCCCACCAAGCTCAAGGAGATAAAGTGGAATTTCTGTGAGTATAGTAGACTCAGAGCCGAGCGAAGCGCGAATCAGTTTATCGACATCTCCCATCTCTTTGAGGGATGAAAGGATTTGAAGAAGCTCTACTTTTGCGGAAGTGAGCGAGGGAGGGTGGCCTGCTGGTGAGCTGAGAGCAGGAGCGTTATTTTCTGTGGACATAAGACAGCTATTCAAACGTTCCCCGGCTGAGAAAATTGAGACTGAGTCTCCAGACACGGGGAGAAAACATAAGGAAAGCATGTGGAATGGCAACTCGTGTAAAGTCTCTCATTCCCTCGAGCTTCGTTTCTTCAACCGAAACGATACCATCATTGTCACCTGAAACAAAGGGCAAGAACCCTATTCGACACCCAATTCCACCGGCAATCACGCCTACTTCGAGGATATCTGTTGCTGGTTGAAGATCGAGGTGAGCAATCTCAGAAAGCACCGGACCAAACAGAAGCCTTGTGCCAGGAATTCGGAGAAGGAAACGAGCTATTTGGGCTCCTTGGTTTGGAGGACCAAGCATCGAGATCCTACCAAGTGTGAATTCACTTCCGTAGGAAAGAGCGAATGAACGGGCAAGAAGACTACCGAGCGAATGAGTTATGAAATGGAGAGGGATGTCTTTGGGAATGTTGTTGTCGAGAAGAAATTGAGCAAAGCGCTTGGTGTGCTCTTCTATTGTTGCTTTGTGCGATGGATAAGCAAAGTTGTAAACGGTATGGCCTTGTTTGCGTAAAAAGTAAGCAAGCAAAGACATTGATTTGGTTGTGCGGACAAGGCCGTGGATGAGAATAATGGGTGAGCTAGTGGGGCGGTTCATTTGGGGTTCTTTGTAGCAAATGAGTGAATAGGGGGGAAGGCACCTGTCAAAACATGTGCTCCTCTTCTCTCTTGCACCGACACCTCATCCTTCTTGTTCTTGAGCAGGGCTAGGCCCAGATCCACGGATAAGGGGTAATCTCATAGAATATGCAGATACCATGGTGAAATTATATAACGCGAAGTACGCGATGTACGCGAAGGAGGAGGGGGAGATCTTCGCGTACATCGCGTACTTCGCGTTATAAATTTATAACCAGGCGGAGTCAGATCAAGAAGGAGAAGCTTTAATTCTGGATAGAGTTCATAGTGGATTAACCACGGAGAACGCGGAGTACTCGGAGAGTTTCACGGAGGGGGATTGAAACATCTCCGTGAAATCCTCCGTGCTCACCGCGTCCTCCGTGGTTCAAAGAAGACCAAGGCCAAGAGGGAAGCCGAAGCAGAGACGAAGAGTGTGGAAAAAAGACAGACTCTCGACGAGCCTTCTTCTTGCTCTCCTCGAAGAACTCATCATAGAATAATCTTAAAAAATCTTAGCTTGACGGCTATTATTGTCTCTTTATGACCACAAAACAGCTTTCCCTCGATACTCTTTCCTCGCTCTCAAAAGACTGTGGTCTCTCGCTCTATGGAGTTTTAACGGATCTTTCGACGAGAAGAGAGGCTCAGCAGCGGCTGGCTGCATGGCAAGAGAGTGGGTATGCGGGAGAGCTCTCGTACATGAATCGCGAGGCTGAGCTTTTTGCGTCACCGCTGAGGTTGTTACCAGAGGCCAAGAGTCTTGTCCTCTTTGGGGTGCACTATAGTCATTCACCTTGTCCAAAGCCTCCTCAAGGACATGGGCGTATCGCACGATATGCCTGGGGGAAGGATTACCACCGTGTAATTCGAAAGCGGATGAAAGGGCTTCTCGCGAGAGTGGAGTCAGAGATAGGTGCTCCGTTGGTACATCGCGTGTTTACGGACGCTGTGCCGCTTCTTGAGAGAGCGTTTGCGAGAGAGGCTGGTCTTGGCTTTATTGGAAAGAATACGATGCTCATCCGTCCCCGAGAAGGGTCATTCTTCTTTGTTGCAGAGATGCTTTGGGATGTTGAACTCGTTGATGATACAATTGCATTTCCACTCGTTGATGAATCTTGTGGATCTTGTACGCGCTGCTTGACTCATTGCCCTACAGACGCGTTTGCGGATGCGTACACACTTGATGCGCGAAAGTGTATATCGTATCTCACGATTGAAAAACGAGGTGCTCTTTCTTCGTGGGAGAGAACCGCTCTTGGAGAGTGGCTTTTTGGGTGTGATGTTTGTCAAGAGGTTTGCCCTTTTAATCACTCACCGATGAAGACCAATTCATTCATGGAAGTGGAGCAGTTCTCTGAAACCCATGGTTCTGGTCCCTTTGTTTCGCTTTCTACTCTTTTGTCTCTCCGCAGCCATCAGGAATTTTCAAAATTTTTTGCAGGGACACCACTCATGCGAGCTAAGCGAGAAGGACTTTTACGAAATGCGTGCGCAGTAGCTGTGAATAAAAACGAAGTTGAGCTTGTCTCTCTTCTACGACAGTGCGTGGAAGAAGACGCTTCTGCCGTTATCCGCCAACACGCTCTTTGGGCGAGTGCCGAATTAGCGAAGAGTGTTGGAGACTATCGTATTGCTCGCCAATTTGTTGAAAAGACACAGCAAAGAGATGAGTCTCCGGAAGTGCTCAGTGAAGCAGAAGAGTTGTTATTGAACTTTTCAAATTGATAGTCGAAAGGCTATAGTATGAAATCGGGAGGATACTTCACATGCGGACTTTTTTTTGTGTTATTGCTCTTTCTCTTCTCTGTTCGTGTGCCCCTGGCCTTGAGCGAACGCTTCTTGTCTCCCAGATTCCTACCTCAGATTCTTCTTCTCAATATCTTCGTGGACGTCTTACGGTAGGTGTTTTCACTGATGCTCGCCAGAAAGAGGTCATCGGTCATTTTAATGGGAAAAATCTTTCCCCAGAAGGAGACGTGCCAGCAAGTGTCGCATTGGCATTTGAAAGAGAGTTGAAAGCTCGACACGCTGAGCTTGTTGCTTTTGATGCACCTCTTTTGGAAGGAGAAGTGAGGGACTGGTTTGTTGATGTCACACCGAGTTTTCCTGTCAATCGCATTAAAGCACGTGCGAAAGTCAGAATTCGCCTATTGCAGAAAGGGAAAGTTCCACTTTTTCATGGGGAGTATGAAGGAAACGTCACATATGAGCATCCACTTGTCTCACAGGGGGATATTGAGAGGATTCTTACTGAGGCGATGAGTTTTGCTATTCAGGAAGCTCTTGAAGATAGCCGGTTTGAGTCAGCGCTCTTCAACGGCCAATCGTAGAGGATATTTGTGAAGCGGCTCTTTCTCCATGTTAGTCTTGTTTCGTTTGGACTTGTGCTTGCTGTAGTCTGTTGTGAGTTTGTGCTCCGCTGGTTCTATCCGACCTGTACTGTTTTACGAACATTTCAGTATGATCGTGGGGTGTCTCTTACTCCTCATCAGGAAGCATCTTGTTCTAACGGAGAATTTGACGTCGTTGTTCGCTCTAATTCTCTCGGTTTTCATGATCACGAGCACACCCGATCAAAGCCAGGGCAAACGTGTCGTGTTCTCTTTCTTGGTGATAGCCTCATAGAAGCTGTTCAGGTTGATCGTACCGATTCGGTCACGGCTCTCCTTGAGAATTCTCTTAATGCACAACCCAAGAACATTGAGGTCCTCAACTTTGCTTCTAGCGGTGCTGGCCCGTCTCAATATTTGAAGGTCTTGGAGACTCTCGGACTCTCCTATGAGCCTGATATGGTCGTCCTCTGGTTGTATCTTGGAAATGATATTCGAAATAGTCATAGAGAACTTCAACCGTCTCATACAATGCCTTTTCATACGGTAGATGAGCATGGTGAGCTCATCTTTGTTCCTGCTCCTGCTAAAGTTCCCGCAAACCCGCTGCGAAAGTTTTTCGGTGGAATTACTTTTTTTAGGCTCTTTCGAGAAGCTTTGCGTGAAACGCCCCTCCAAAAGCCTTTTGTGTGGATGGGGCTTGCAGCAAATGAGGGAAAGGCTTCTCGTAACAGAAAAGGAATCCCCGTTGATTGGAATACCTACCGAAAAAATCACGATCCTGTCTGGGAAGAAGCTTACGAAGTAGCGTTTCGTGTGCTTGCAGAAATACAAAAGATTCTTAAGGCAAGAGGTACTCCTTTCGTTGTTGCTGTTATTCCAACGAACCTTGATATTGAAGATCGATGGCAAGAGGCGCTCTCGTTTTACGGTGTACAGTACGTACCAGAGGAGTGGGATTTTGCTGGACCAAGGCGCCGAGTTCTTAGTGAACTCGAACGCCTCGGTATATCGACGGTAGATCTTTTACCTTCTTTTCAACGGGACTATGAAGATAATCATATATCTCACTCGTGGAAAAAAGATGCTCATTGGAATGAACGTGGACACGAACTTGCAGCCAGCGTCGTTCGACCAACTGTGCTTGAGAACCTCCAGGCTTGTATGAGCCAGTAGAGCTCTACGTATAGGCCGGTTTTCTTCCTCTGCTCTTTTTTTGTTTTCTGCGAATGAGGGCTTTGTGAGCTGCTACTCCAAGAATAAGAATTGAGATAGGGACAATGAGTTGCTTCCAAAAGGGCGAGATAAGATTTGAAAAATCAGCTCTTTGAACGTGAATCATGAATGGGATCATATAGAGGTAGCAGGCAAGAGCAAGAATCGATCTTTTACTGTAGCGAAAGAACAGAAGGGCAAAAAGAGAGAGTCCAGAATACCAGAGTACAATCCCGCTATACCCAAAATTGATATACCCTTCAGCAAGAAGAGAAAAACCGTTTGCGCCTCCTTCTGAACGGAGAGAACTGAAAAAGAGATCGTTGAACCAGCTCGTTGGATTTGAGGGGACATAAATAAAACCTGGAATAATTCCTCTCGCAATATCCCACAGGAGTGTTTCACCGTAAAAATAGTCCCACATGTCAACGCGGTGGAGTATGACCTCAAGATTTTTTCCTACACGGAGAAACTCACCATAAAAGGGGCTTAGGAGAAAATCGTTTTCACTGCTGAGGCGTACTCCCAGTGTGAAGTAGCTCTTGAGAGCACCGAGGAATGGAACACTCAAGAGGGCGAGTGCACCAAGTGGGAGAACGAGCCATTTTGCCGATTTCTTTTGCACACTCAATACAAGAAGAGAAATGGCAAGGGGGCGAAGGAGGAGATCTCTTTCTCCGAGTACTAAAACACCAAGGAGAAGAACGCCAAGCGTGAGTACTGTTAGCCTGAGTGGGTATCGCTTCTGCACGAATGTATAGTACGAGAGTAATATCGTGTAGGTAACAATCAGGAGTGAGTGTGAAAAGTTAAGATTTATTCCCCTCATCTCAAAAATCACAATATCAATCTTTGAGGATGCTCCTGAGAAGAGAAACTGAATGAGATCGAGTGCAAAAATACAGAGGAAGAGTATATAGAGGCTTTTGAGGACTCGAACTGGAATTGCGCCAATTTGCATATGTTCGGTTTTGTATCGAATCTCATCCCTTTTTCCAAAGAGAATAAAAAAGTTTCCCACTGTCGCAATAGCGAGCCAAACACAGAGCGTTACTTCTTCCGGGTATCTTGCCGATTCTAGCCCGAGGAGGTGATAGACACACGTTGAGCCATGGTAGATATAAAGAAAAGGCGTAAGCCAAACGGCTGGATGGTACGGTTCGCACTGAAACCGAGTCATGACAAAGGCAATGTACCCGAGGATACAAAAGTGATGGAGGTACAACAGGGATGGATCGCTAAAATAGATAGCTGTTATCGTTGCCGTAGCGCCGAGAGAAGAGAGGGAGTGAAAAACCCAACGTGGAGACATGGCAGAGCTCGCAGTCGATTTCTTTCTCATCCGAGAAACATGCGGCCGACTTGCCGTGGTATATTGAGCTCGTTTCACTCGAGCGGTTGTAGCATGTGAGCTGTGCATAAAGACGTCATCTCGCAATAGTTCAGGTCGGTATTAAGATGCTCGCTGAGACCGAGATGATTCTCAGTTATTTCAGTCTGTTAGGGGGAGATTAGCTCATAGAATACAGGAATCTCCAAGCGGTTCCCTGTCATCAAATATACTATACGCCCCGGTATTGTGGCGTGATATTCTTTTCGTAAATGCTCATGCAACATTTTCTCGCTTCTCTTACCGTTCTTCTCATACTTTTCATCTCCGGTTGTGGAGGTGGCGGTGGGGGTACATCTGGAAACCCCGGCAATGTACAGATCGAAGTGAGCCCATCACGAATTGATACGGGGGACCGAATGTTAATCCGGGTTCATATCAACTCGCTCGGTTTCTTTGAAAATGAATTTGTGGTTGTAAAGGTGCGTTGTCCCAGTGGTCTTGGCTATGTCCAAGATAGCACGATTGTAAAAACGAATAACGCCTCTGAAAACTTCAGCTCCCAATGGTCTTCTCTGGAGCGAAATGTGGATGAGTCTGTGTATGTGGTAACGACTCTGACCGAGGGCAATCTCAATGGAGCAACCAGTCTTCAAGTAAGTTTTTATATGGAAGGAGAATTTGCTGTTTCTTCAGGTGCCTGTGCTGCTGATATTGACCACTCCAATCCAGATGACCCTCGATTTGATGTCAGTGATCCAAGGTTTTCTTCTCTCTCGCAGATGGATGTGAGAGTCATAGAGTAGGGCTGCTAATCCTTTTCTTTCCACCATGACATTTCTCCTCTTTTTGGTCGTGCTTATACTCTCTGGGGTCTTTCTCCTGCACTACCGGATGGTGTGCTCCAAGAGGTTCTACCGTTGGAGTGCTATTGTTCCACTCGCTTTTTGGACAATCTTTTAGTTATTACGTTTACTTATCTTTGTATCGAGGAATGAAGGAATCTACTTTCAAGCCATACTCTCTGTCGGAGTACTTGGAGCATGCCTCCTGTTGCTACAAAAACTTTACGGATCCTCTGTTTATAAACTACTTCTGTGTATCGCATTCTGCCTGATGCTCTTTTTTGGTTGACTGAGTTTCTGCTGTTTCATGTCTTGTTTCAATTACAGGGCGTGATAACAATAGTGGCGCTTGCTTTGCGTATTCACGGTTCGTTTCTCAAGAGGACATATGACTGCCGTAGACAAAACTCCTCGCTTTCAATCAGCCTCAGAAGCTTTACAAGTGCTACGTAGTGGTGAGCGTGTGTTTGTTGGTTCTGGAGCTGCTGAGCCAAAACACCTTGTTCAGGCACTCTGCGAATCAGTTGAAAACGTAGCTGATGTTGAAGTTATTCACATTCTAACCCTTGGAGATGCTCCTTACGCACAGCAGGTTTATGAAGGAAAACTCCGCCACAACGCACTCTTTATCGGCTCAAATATTCGATCTGCAGTGCAGCAAGGGCTTGCTGATTATACCCCGTGCTTCTTACATGAAGTTCCCTCTCTTTTTCGTGACGGTAAGCTGCCGATTGATGTAGCGCTCATTCAAGTTTCCCCGCCACGAGACGGAAAGTGTTCTCTTGGTGTTTCTGTCGATGTCATCAAATCTGCTGCTGAAAGCGCCAAGTATGTGATTGCACAGATCAACACCTCAATGCCGTGGGTACACGGTGAGGCGCATGTCAATGTATCTGACATCGATGTGTTTGTTGAGCATTCAGAGCCGCTTTGTGAATTACCCAGTGCTCCTGTTGGAGCCGTTGAGGCTTGGATAGGGCGTTATATCGCACGACTTATTGAAGATGGTTCAACATTGCAGCTTGGTGTTGGTAAGATTCCCAATGCCGTTTTGTCAGCACTGCATAGTAAGCGAAATCTTGGAATCCACTCTGAGATGGTTTCAGACGGTGTTCTTTCTCTTATTGAGAAGGGCGTTCTGAATGGCCAGAGTAAAACGCTCCACCCGAACAAACATGTTGTTTCGTTCTGCCTCGGAACAAAAGCACTCTATAATGCCGTGCACGAGAATGAAGACTTTGCTTTTTATCCGAGTGACTATGTAAACAGCCCCTTTGTTGTTGCCAAGAATCACAAGATGGTCTCGATTAATTCTGCCCTTCAGATTGATCTCACGGGACAAGTTGCCGCTGATTCTCTTGGTTCTCACTTTTATAGCGGTGTGGGTGGGCAAGTTGATTTTATTCGAGGGGCTGCTGGATCTCACGGGGGAAAGTCGATTCTTGGTTTTCCCTCTACAGCGAAAGAAGAATCAATCTCTCGGATCGTGCCCGTTCTCAGTGAAGGTACGGGGGTAGTAACCACGCGTGCTGATATTGATTTTGTGGTCACTGAGTATGGTATTGCCTCGCTTAAAGGACGAACTATTCGTGAAAGAGCAATGAGCCTCATACAAGTTGCACACCCAAAATTTCGAGAGGAGCTCATCAAGAAAGCCAAAAAGCTAGGATACCTCGATGCGGATCAGCCTATACCACTTGCAGCCACTCGTTATGAAATTCATTTTGAACGTACCGTTGTCTTCGGGGATATTGAGGTATTCTTCCGACCACTTAAACCGACAGATGCAAAGAGATTAACATCATTTCTCTATTCACACTCTCTTGATACGACCTATATGCGATTTGGAGTAAGACGAGAAAACTTTAGTGAAGCGGTCTTTGAGGATCTCCTTGCGATTGATTATCATAACTCACTTGCTATCGGAGGCTTTGTAAAGGAAGGGAATTCACAAAGACTTATTGCAGTTGGTCGTTTTTATTTGACCGAGCATGAAAAACAGGCCGACCTTGCCGTAACAGTAGATGGCGCTCAGCAAGGAAAGGGTATTGGAACATATCTTGTAAATTACCTTACCTGGATTGCCAAGGAGGAGGGGATTTCAAAGCTTTCTGCTCAAGTACTCCTTGAAAACAGAGAGATGCTTACTCTCTTTCAAAGTTGCTTTGATCATGTACGGGTCGAGTCGCGAAATGAGTATGTCCAAGCGAGTTTCTTGGTTGATCATTGGAAATCTCTTGGAGAGGAAGACCTTTTTCTCTCAGAAGGCTAGCTACTCTTCGTTTTTTTGTAACACAAGCGAAAACGTTTCTGCTGCATCTTCTCCCCAGATCAGAAAAGCAAAGAGTAGCCAGATTCTCCAAACGAGATAGAGAGGAAAGAAAAAGGAGAAGTATGAGCTTTTGTAGTAGGGGTGGAGAGCAACCATTCGAAGGTTGTTGGTGTGGGCAAGCTCACGAAAGTCTTTTGGGGTACACTTGTCGTAGTAAGCAGGAAATCCTTGTGCTTCTCGAGTATGTGGAAATATAGAATAGAGTAGAGATCGTTTGAGAGAGTCGGGAAGGTGTCGGTTGAGCTTTGCAAACCAAGCGTTTCTTGAGGGCACAAAGAGAAGTAACCGTCCCCCTGGTCGGAGCATTGAACTGAGTGCACGAAATGCTTTCTCGTTGTCGGGAACATGCTCAAGAAGGGCTTGGCAGATGACAAGATCTCCATTTTCACGACCTGTGTATTCTTGTATGTCGGCTTCGATCGTTTCATCGTATGCATCGTGAGGGGCGTTTGTTAACTCGTCAGCTGAAATGTCTAGCCCGATGACATGAAAATGGCGAGAGCGCTTGGTCTCGGCAGGAATACAGGGCTGTTTTCCTCCACCTACATCATAGATACGGCTTTGATCTTGAAGCATAGCAGGAGAGAGGTAGCATGGAAGTAGGGTGTCGAGAAAATCGCGATTCCCGTCCACTCGAAAGAGAGGTGGGAGGAGGCGATCAAACTGCCGGCTGAGCCATATTTGCGTTCGTAAGAGAGTGCGAACAACGCTCATCAATTGCTTTCCTTGTGGGGGGTGCTTGGTTCTTCGAGTGTGCGTTCGAGCTCTTCTACGTGTTCACGAGCGAGACGATCCCTCGTGAGATCGAAAAGAATAGGATCTCGGTCATTGTAGTCACTGAGAAGCTCAATAGCTTTCTCGTACTGTCCATCTTTTGCATACCAATTTGCAACAAATCGTAACCGATCGGAGATCAGCCCTGGTTCGACTTGCTTCTCTTCAGCAAATTCATATGCTTCGATGGCTCTGATGGGAGCCTCCAGTTTGAGATAGAGATCTCCGATGATGAGATAGTAAAAGTAGGGATTTTCCCAAGATGGGCGAGGTTCTTGAGCTAGTCGAAATGCTATATGAGTCTTGTACGATTCAATGGCCTCTTTATAGTTTTGCTGGCGCGTGAACTCTTCAGCCTTTTTGAGATCGTCTGAGTAGCTCCCATGGGGATAGTAGCTTTTAAAGAACACCCGACAACTCGTGAGTGAGAGCAGAAGAAAGAAAAAAAGAAGAAAGCTACGAAGCATGTTTTTGGAGATCTTGTTCAAGGTGGTCGATATAATCTGATGTAGATAAAGTGCCACGATCAGGAGAACTTCGCCACCTCTTATGAAACCACACCCACTGTTCGGGGTAAGAGCGAATGATATGTTCTAACCTTTGATTAAATTCGTCGACTGTTTGCTCAATGGAGAGTGTCGAATCGAGCTCCTCAACGAAAATGGTGTACTGCGATGGCCCTGTTCGGACGTTAAAAGCCGTAACGAGGCGAGCATTGTATCGCTTCCCAAGCGCAATCAGGCCTGAAGGTGAGCGAGCAGGAACCCCGAAAAAGGGTGAAAAGACACTACTTACTCTTGTATCCTGATCAATCAGGGCAGCAACCGTATTGCCAGATTGAAGCTCAGCAATGAGCTCTTTAGATCCGCTGTGTTTAGTACGCCACAGCGTTCTTACTCCGTATTTCGACCGAATCCCTGCGAGGATAGTTTGTAAGGTGTGCTTGCGCGCAGGACGTCCAACCGTAGCGAGAGGAACACCCCGGTGCACCATGTACGCAGCCATGAGCTCCCAGTTTCCAGTGTGAGCTGTGAGGGCGACAACGGGACGCTCTTGAGACAGGAGATTGTCAATGAGATTTGAACTTGGGCAGCTAACGTGGTGGTCGATATTCTTGAGTAAGGGAGTGAGGTTTATGCCCTCGAGGAGGGTTTGGAGGAGGCTTTGGTAAACTTTTCTTGTCGTTCGTATGGCTGGAACCTCTGGAAGAAAGCGCCTCAGTTGTAAGACAGCTATATTTCTGTCTCTCAGCGGAAGGAGGCCGAGTGCGTATCCTAAGGAGTTTGCAATCATCCGACGGAGGAAAAGAGGAAGTCGGGCAAGGATAAAAAGAAGAGCTTGAAGCATGTATCGAGGCATCACTTCCTCTTACTCTTTCTTCTCATTGAGCTTGGAGTTCTTTTTCGACGGCATCTTCTTCACAGAAGATTTTTGTTGCTCTTGTTCTGCACGCAGGAGATAGCTGCGTTGTAGAAGGATGAAATCAATGAACTGCTCGTATGATATGAGCCCTAAGAAAATATCATCCTCAATAACAGCTAACGGCATATTTGATGACCAGTCTTTTCGTATGAGAAGTTCCTGAAGTGGCGTTTGCGGTGTGCATTGTGGGTAGTCTCGATCGGCAACCTCTGAGAGATAACAATCATCTTCTTGGTGAATGGATTGACGGATAAGGTTTCGGTCAAGATAGCCAAGAAGTTTATCCCCAAGCATAACAGGAAAGACTTGTTGGGAGCTCTGGAGCAGGGCGCGTTGGGCTGCTGAGAGAGTTGTGCCGTGTTGAAAGGTAAGAAGTGAGTGAGGTGGAGAGGTAATTTCACATGCGTAGTGATTATGTGCGGCTTGGAGTGCATACGAAAAGTAGTGTTCGCGAGAGATGATAAAGAGAGAACCGATGGCCACGATTGCGAGAAGAGGATAGCCATACCAAATGCCAAAGAGGAACAACGCTGCAGCGATAAGTTCTTGGAAACGAAAGAAGGATGATTGGCGTTCCTGAGAGAGGTGGCGGTGGCTATAAAGCTGCACAAGTCTGCCGAGATCTGATGGAACGAGTGGCAGAATGTTAAGTACGAGAATCAAAAGAGAGATGTCTGTGAGAGCTTCCTTGACGGAGACAAGAGTGATGAGCTCAGGAAGGCGTAGCCCTCCTTCGATCAGAGAAAAAAAGGCAAGAGCAGAAGAGGCAATCCCCCCGAGAGTTACTAAAGTATGTTGGAGAAAGGGTTTTTTTTCGTCCAGCTTATAGAGGTCTCCAAAAGGATAGATCACAATGGGAGTAACGTTCCAACTGAGAAAGCGGATTACGAAAATATGGCCAAGCGTGTGAATCAGGAGTAGCGAGAGGGTTCCTACGATTACAGCGAGTGCTTCAGGGAGAAGAAAACCAGCATGGAGAGAGACGACCCCCAAAAAAGCGAGCAACACAAAAACCGACCAGTGTATTCGGAGTTCGATATGACTTATGTTGAATAGTTTCAGTGATTTATGCTCACTATGAGCTGGGATCATGAAGGTCTCCACGGTGAAAAAGCAATGGTCTTGAGTCCCCAAAAAACCTCTCTTGAAGAGTCTATACGGAATGACAGACAATAGGAAGAGTATACCAAGATGAAAGCTTAAGCTATTTCAACTATTTGTTGGCATCATTGTTCACTGCTGCGCCATGTCTCCTCTTACAATCCTTATCGTTTCTGTTGCGCTTACGATTATAGTATCGGCCGTGTGTTCCTTGATGGAAGCTGCGCTCTACGCTGTGCCTTTACCGTATGTGAAACACCTCGCTGAAAACAGTTCTCGTTCAGGGAAAGTTCTTCTTAAATTTAAAGAGAATATGGGACGCCCCATATCAGCGATTCTGATTCTCAATACTATTTCAAATACAGGTGGTGCCTCTATTGCTGGCTGGGCAGGGGGGGCAGTGTTTAGCGAGTCAGGCGCAATCGCTTTTTCATGTATTTTTGTGCTAGCGATTTTGTACTTTGCTGAGATTTTACCTAAAACGTTTGGTGTGCTCTATAACCGACAAGTGAGCCTGATTGTGGCGCAGCCGCTTGCATTCCTCATGCGCTTTATGACCCCACTGCTTATCTTATCTGAGAAAATCTCGCGATTGTTAAGCAAGGGGAGAAAGCAACAATCAGGGATCTCTCACGAAGAAGTCTTGTCGATGGCTACACTTGGTATTGAAGAAGGGGCGCTCGATGATCTTGAAGGTGAAGTCATTGCCAATGTTATTGGACTTGATCAGATACTACTCAAAGATGTCCTCACTCCCCGTGTCGTCGTTTTTCGTGTAAAAGAAGAGCAAACCTTAGCAGCACTTCGTGATGAGGTTGCGGAGTGGACGTTTTCTCGAGTGCCGCTTTATTCAGAAGATGATCCTGATCATCTTACTTCATATGTTACGCAACGAGATGTTTACCGTGAGTTGCTCAAAGGTAACGACACGATCACTCTACGTGAAATTTCACGTCCTATTCATGTCGTTCCTGAGCTCATGCGTGCTGATGAACTATTACTTCGTATGTTTCGTGAAAAAGAGCACATCTGTAGCGTCGTTGATGAACACGGTAGTTTAGCTGGTATCATAACACTTGAGGATGTGCTTGAAGAGCTGCTTGGGCATGAGATTGTTGATGAGTACGATACGGTAAGCGATCTTCGAACGTTAGCGAAAATTATGAATGCTATTCAGTCTCGCAGGAAGAGAGCAGGCTCTTCGTAGAGCTAATGAGTCGGCGATTTTTTTCTAGAATAGGTAGTATTTCAAGTCTCTTAACTGAACTTTAATGTAATGCGGCATTGCATAAAATGTAGAGTTCCTTCAAGATAGCTCTATTGTGCTTCTCCTCGTTTTCTTTCAACTCCCCTCAGAGAAGCGTTTAGAAGTTGTATGATTAGTACCGAAGCATCACCCCCAGAAGAACCAGACGACAGCAACGTGGTCGGCCCAATCCGACCCAATTCCTTCTCTCCTCAAGGCTCCTCTCCTCTCGGAAGCCTCCGTACACCAAGCATTTCCTCTGACCCTTTTGTTACATTCTCGAAACTCGTTACCTCTGAGTGCTCAGATCTTTCACCAGCCCAAGTAAGTACTCTCTGGAAGATTTACGGAGATGACCTTGATGGCTGTATTAGAGCACTCATCAGTTCCAAGAATGATTCACTCGCGCTTGATACACCTGAGCAGGTTTATGCAGCTGTAAGTGTAGTTTTGAGTAAGGCGATTGAAGGACAGGAGGGAGATAACCTTCTTATCCAGATTCAAACATCGCGCGTTCTTGAAATGATTGCTCAAGAATCGAATAGGGAAGGTGTTCGAGAGTTTATACATCAAGTGTTTGAAGAATATGGTCTCCTCTTTGATCCTACACTCTATCGCATTACTGCGCAGAGTTATCAGAAAAAAACACTTTGTGATGGGACCCACGATCATCTGGGGTTTGTAGCTGCAAGCAACTCAGAAGGGGTGATGTACCTCGATGAAATCCTTACCGTCAACACCGTCGCCGGCTTTACCGTCTCGACTCATGCCGTGATTCGAGATCCAAAGTCACCAACTGGTTGGAAGAGGAGTGACTCACCAATGAGAACTGAGGGGTATGAGCAGGTTATTTCACTCCATAACTCAACTGATAAGCCTTTTCGCTCAGTTATCCTCACGGGAGCGACCAACAGCATCGATGAATTCTTCGTTCGCAGAAGGCAAGCCCGGCTTTTACATGATGATGCTATTGCCCTTACCCTACGTCGAGCCTCGTAAGCGCTTCACTCCCATGCTAACATACCTCTATGCTTAGCCGTTTTTTCTGGCTGTTTTTGCCACAACTCTCATACGCTTTTTTTCTCTGGGCACTGCTCGTTGTTACCCTGCGAGTTCTTGGCGCAGGTGCCGCCGGAGACTTGGCCCTAGCTTTCGCTGTAACAGCTCCACTTTTTCTTCTCGGTGGACTACAACTCAAGAGCATACTTGTTGTGGATGCGGAGAGAAAGCGCCCTGTAGCAGCGTATGCAAGATTATATTCTCTTGGTGGTACCGTTGCGTTTCTTATGGCACTTGCTCTCGCAACGGTCTTTTACCCAAATCGAGCTCTTCTCATCCTCCTTATTGCCCTTTTTCGTTTT
>JAUIBK010000016.1 GCA_030428205.1 bacterium | reverse complement strand
AACTCGCACCCTGAGGGAACCCCACTTACTTCGTAAGTGGATTCGAAGCGGCTTTTTCCCCAGGGGGTCCGAATCCCTCAGGGTGCTCTCTCTTCGCAGATCCCAGATCTAGTGAATAAACAAACCCGCTGGGAATAACAAAAAATAAGGTGAAACTCGCACCCTGAGGGATTCGAACCCCCGACACCTTGGTTCGAAGCCAAGTGCTCTATCCAACTGAGCTAAGGGTGCATGCGAGAATAGTATGGGTATCAAAATTGGGGAAAAACAGCAATGGGGGTCTAAAATCTCGAAAAAACTACGGCTTTCTCAGGTAGTGGAGAAAGGAAAAGCCGTCATGAGCCTCTTCAGAAACGAGCTCAAATTCTGACTCAAATTCTGGGAAGAAAGCATCAGCCTCGTGCTTTTTGTGTACCAAGGTCAAAAAAAGCTCATCCCAAAGCGGGAGTGTTTGCTTATAGATTTCAGAGCCCCCGATAACCCATAGGGTATCAGTATCAAACTCGCCTAGCCCTGCTTTCGCATTTCGAAGGTATGCAACAGGGGCGTTCGTGAGGTGAACTCCCGCCTCTTTCTGCCAGCCGCTGACATCACGAGTACAGACTATATTTGTACGATTGGGAAGTGGGCGAAACTTTTCGGGGAGAGACTCGTATGTCTTTCGGCCCATCAGCACAGCATGCCCACTGGTGAGCTCCTTGAAGCGCTTCATGTCTTCGGGAATATGCCAAAGGAGATCGTTGTTTAAGCCGATCGCTCGGCCCTGATCCATTGCAACAATGGCTTTTACTTTTAGAGACATCAGACAGCAATCTTAAACGGTATATGAGGTAATGCCTCGTAGCCTTCAACTTTGAAATCTTCATACTCAAAAGAGAAGATGTCTTTTTTCTCCGGGTTAATCCAGAGACGTGGCAAAGGAAGAGGTTCTCTTGTGATTTGCTCTTTGGCTCCTTCGATGTGGTTTGAGTAGATGTGTACATCACCAAAAGTATGCACATACTCATGAGCACGGAGGCCGACGACTTGAGCCACCATCATAAGGAGCATGGAGTAGCTTGCAATATTAAACGGAACACCGAGCATCAGGTCTGCGGAGCGTTGATAGAGCTGTAAGCTGAGCTTATCACCAGAGACATAAAACTGAAAAAGAGAGTGACACCCCTGAGGTGCAATTTTAGGAGTATCCGCCGGATTAAAAGCAAGTACGAGATGACGACGGCTATACGGATCTTTCTTTAACCGCTCAATTAAGTTTGCTATCTGGTCAACGGTACCATCTGGCCCCTCCCAGCTTCTCCAAAGCTTACCGTAGATAGAGCCAAGCTCTCCGTTTTGATCTGCCCACTCATCCCAGATAGAGACTTTATTGTCGTTGAGATACTTAATGTTCGTGTCGCCTTTGAGCATCCAGAGAAGCTCATGGATAATGGAGCGGAGATGAAGCTTTTTTGTGGTAACAAGTGGAAAACCCTCGTTGAGATTAAATCTCATCTGGCGACCAAACACGGAATACGTCCCTACTCCCGTTCTATCTTTACGAAACGTTCCGCCTTCTGGTGCTCCGTTTTCTAAGACATCACGAACTAAATCAAGGTATTGGCGCATACATCTCTCACAACAAAAACATAGTAGTCTTGCTATATTTAGTCTTTTCACCGCTGAACTTCAAGGGAAAGAGAGAAGGTTAAGAGGACGCATCAACCTTCCAACAAAGAGAGTGCAATTTCAGGCTGTTGGTTCGCTTGTGCAAGCACACTAGTGGCTGCTTGCTGTACAATTTGAAGCCTAAGCAAGTTGGCAGTTTCAACCGCAATATCAGCATCAAGTATTCGACTCTCGGCTGTTTGGAGTTCGTCTTTGTACGAACCGGCAAGAGAGCCTGCCGTTTCTAACCGGCTCAGAGCAGCACCAAGAGTACCTTGTAGAATCCCTAATCCATCAATTCCGTTTTGCACCGAATCAAGAGCTGCTTGGGCACTCCCCTGACTCGAAATACTATACCCCCCTAATCCTCGAACATCAGCGAGGACACCATGAATCTGAGAAAGGATTGTTCCAACCTCGCCTGAACCGGTTTCAATGCCAAAGGAGAAAGCATCTGGCGTAGTATCATAGTGATAAATCGTACCACCGTCATATCCAAAAAGCGATCCTCCATCACGAGAGAACACAAAGGGATCTGTAATGCCAAAAGCCCCATCATCAAAGAGAGAGAGTTGGGTAACTCCTCCAAGAACAATATCGAGCCGGAAGGCTTGATCTAACCCATCAGAATTCTCTCCATTTGGATCATAATCAGCAATAAAATAAAGAGAGCTTCCATCTGCAGACAGAGTTGGAACATTACCAAATAACGTAGGGAGCAATCCTGTGTTGAGCGACTCAGATGAGAAGTCCGTCAGTTGTGCAAGAGTTGATGAAGATGAGCCAGAAAAAATTTGCTCAACCCCAGCTCCATTATCACCGGTAAGATCGTCCTTGCTCGTAAAATATACTGTACTGTCGGATGAAATACCGATGAGATTTGGAATGTTTCCACTTGAATTTGCAACCGTTGTAAGTGTGCTTTCTCCTCCAAGGAGACTTCCTACTTTTATATCTGATGCACTATCAATGAAGGCAAACGATGCTCCATCAGAACTAATGGCAAGATCGTCCAACCCATTTGTGAGATTCGCCCGATAGGTAAAGGTTTGAGAGACAGTATCAAATGTATATAACGAGTCATTTCCTATAGTAGGATTGACATCTCCTAGACCACCTCCATCGGTTATATCCAAATTTGTTTCAAAAACTACGGTCGAACCATCCGCACTGAGCGAGAACTCTCCTCCACCGATAGAAGATGAAATGATAGTTGTATATTGCTCAGTGGCGATATCATAGAGAACAAGGCCATCTTGCGCATTCGTTGTATAGACAACTTTACCATCGTCTGAAACTACTCCTTTATCAAAAGCCGTTCCTCCTGTGAGATGAACATTGTCTCCTGATTGAGTATCAAAGAGAACGAGATCTCCTGAGGTCTCACCAAAAACAACATACCTTCCTTCAGCATCGGTATGAAATGGAGAGGCACTCAGCACAGAAGAAACAACACTTGTACGGTCTTTCGTCGATAATTCACCCGTGAGAAGATCAATTCCATTAAATGAGGTTGTCTGAGTTATACGCCGAATCTCAAGATCGAGCGCTTGATACTCTTCGTTTAGATTTCTTCTTTGCGTTTGAGAATAACTCCCATTTGCTGCTTGTTCGGCCAGCTCTGCCATCCGAGTGAGAAGCTCCCCTATCTGACTTGCAGCGCCATCTGCAATATTGAGCAAAGAGATCCCATCGGAAACATTTCGTTCTGCGCGGCCATAGATTTTTGATTGTGTGTGGAGCTTTGATGAAACAGCTAAGCCTGCAGGATCATCTGACGGTCGGATGATGCGCTGCCCACTACTTAAGCGCTCAAAAACCGAAGAGAGCGTACGGGTAGCCTCTCCGAGTCTTCGCTGAGCACCGAGTGATGCCGTATTTTTTCCAAACGTCACACCCATGACAGATACGTCCTTGTCTGGGAAAACTTGCTCAACATCAAGCAAGTGAAACCTTCATGGCCTATGTGACTATCGTCCTAGAACAAGAGGAGAGTTACATTTGGGCGCTTAATTGATCTCTATAATTGTCTGAAGAAAACTGCGAAAAATTACTATTTTTGACTACCGAGAATCTTTTTCGAGGGGAGATCTTCAGTCTCCTCTCAAGATGTCGATGAACCCTCAGGGGAATCAGCAGTATTTATTTCGAAGGGCAACGAGGTAAGCTTCCAGGAGACGCTTACATTCTGCTTTGGGGAGTTAGTATGAATACCAACTACTATTTGATGAGTAAGTTTATATGTAGCTCGTCACTGCTTTTACTCCTGCTCTTGCTTTATCCACTTCACCCTTCATGTGCTCAGATCAAAAGTGCTCCATCTGGCGCATCAGGAAGCTCCGTGAGCAAGACGACAATCCGACCTGAGCCAGTTGATTGCACGGTAGGAGAAACTGCGATTTTCGGTGATAATATAGGCAGAACGGCAAATGGGTTTGTCCCATTTTTAGCTGATCCACAGCCAAGCGATCGCACACCTGCATTTCTTTCGATGACAAATGCATACCTGCAGTCTGCACACCAAACATATATGGCAGTTTCTGTTATGAAAGCTGAGCATACTTCTGAGCTTTCCCTCCTCGAAGTTGTCCTTGCTCAGGTGGGGCAAGCAGGCTCAGGAAATGCAAATCCATTCAACCTTGCACATACTCCTACAAATTTTGCTATTCATATCTATGATAATTATGAAGAACTCATAAACTCGAGAATAGAACCTCTCTATCGTGCTTGTTTTACTACACCAAGTTCTTGGTACAATATCAACACTCAAGATCCTCAGTCTTTTAATTTACGAAATGATAATAACCCAAATTATCTCGCTGGATTTGATCTTGATGATCGAGTGACAAATATCGCAGCTCATATTGACGTAGCAAGATGCGCAACTCCTCAAGAATCTTTTGTTTTTGAAGGAGGAAAAGAGTACCTCGTCGGGATTTATTTCTATGCTGATTGGATAGAAGATGGATACTTCGGCGTTGTTGCTTCGAGAAAGCCCCAACAGTCTCAAGATAGTCGTGATGGTTTTTATGATCCAACCTTTCCTGGCGGTGACAGTACTCGCGGGCTCCATGAAGATACTCCTACATTAGCGTATATGGCTACTGGCAGAGTAACTCAGTGCTGCACAAGTCCTAGTGAGTGTCCATGTAAATTCCGCCCGAACCCAAACCATCCTCACTACACACAGTGGCTTGACTCATGTACAGCGGGCGATCCTGACGATTGGGGGATGTACGAGGAAGGCAATTCTACAAATGACGATTCTTCTGACGAAACTCGAGGAGGAGCAGATTATACGCCATACGATCCGTTAAACGGCAATTTTCCTGATAATGGCATAAGCCCCACCTCTGGTGGGTCAGCTGGTAATCCTTCTACATAAGGCAAGCAAACGATGGAAACAATTGTTCAAAAGCAGAGAAAGAACAGACTCGAGAGAGGTGGAGTCATCATCGAAGCGGCTCTCTTGCTTATGCTTATTGTATCAATTGCTGTTCCCTCGCTTTCAACACTCGGCAAAGAATATGAAAAAACTGTCTATTGTGATCTCCTCGATAATGGGCTTCGTAGGCACATAGAAGGCAATGAAGGATTGCCATTTGAGACACATGAATACATAACAGAGAATTGTTGGGTCCCGAATCCACCCACTGAGTCTAGTATTGGTACAGATTCCGATGGGGATACCTTTCCCGGTGGTAATGGGTAGCATTGGCAAGTCAGAGGTGATCATAGGTTAAAGAGAAAATGTTGTTCTCAAAATGCCTCTATCTCCTGCTAAAGAATGAAATTGTTCAGTTATTCAAACAACTCTGCAATCATACACCGCACACTCCCGCCTCCATACTTTTCAATAGTAGGAATAGCAACGGGAAGAAGTGTAGTTTTTTCTTCAAGATAGGAATGTAAGTTCTTCGGCAAAGCCTCAAGAGCAGCTTGAGAGAGCGCGACAACCCGGCGATTCCTTTTTGTTCGTAGCTCTAAAATATTCCCACAAAAATGAAGCACCTCTTCATGGGTCAATAAGAAAATTTCCTTACCGGAGCTTTCGAGTTGGTCGAGTAAGAGCTTTCGTTGTAACTCATCAAGGACGGACTCTGCACAAACAGCTGCCCAGTCTGCTCCAACGCTCATCATCACATTTGTATGGTATATTGGTCCTCCCTCGTGATCCGATGCATGAAATGCACAAAGGGTATATCCGAGCTCGTTGGCCCACTTCTCTGCGAGGTCCTCTGAGGTGCGGTGTGAAAGACAGGCATACGCAATTTTCTCTTTTCTATCGAGCACCAAGCTCCCTGTACCCTCAAGAAAATGTCCCTCTGCTTCATACTGAGAAAAATCTACTACACGCTCATAGTGAGACTGCAAAAAAGCGATGATTTCAGGACGGCGCTCTTTACGTCTGGAAAGAGCTTTTATGGGATAAAGAACAAGGGTACCGCTCCGGTGAGTGGTAAACCAATTGTTGGGAAAGACAGCGTCTGGAAGCTCAACCTCATCACTATCTTCTTGCACATAAACATCAACCCCAGCCAAGCGAAGCGTTTGAGCAAGATTATCAAATTCAGACAAAGCACTCGCTTCAAGATCTTCAGAGGTATGTGAGGTTGCAGCAACTTGGTAGTGGTTATCAAGAGCTGTTTCAAGGTTTAAGGAAAAGTGCTTTGGTCGCACAAGGAGCACACGAGAAGCGATATGATGGTTCATAGAAAGAGTCACACAAAGAAAAGTTCTTACGTCTCCTCCCTACTGTAGCGCTTAAAGAGAATTCACATCTACAGGGTTCTAGGTGCAGAATCAAGTAGCTATGAGAGAGAGAACCTCTCTTACTCGTTCACTGGTGGATGGTGGTAGATTGCTAAGAGGAAAAAACTTAGCTTCTTCAATTTCAAAGCTTCTATTCCACCCCGGGTCCTCCTCCCATGAATCGATCGCAAAGAAAGTAACGTGATCGTGCTTTCCATCGAGCACGCGGTAAGTTGGCCCAGCGCACAACACTGGCTCGCCAAGAGCCCTGAGCCCAGTTTCTTCCCACAGCTCGCGAACTGCGGCTTGGGAAGCAGACTCCCCTCTCTTGATACCGCCACCTGGAAAATGCCAACCAGGAAGATAGGAGTGCCTCACAAGCAAAACTTCTGCACCGTCTCGGACAACAACGGCGCACACCCCCAGCACAATAGGACGGCGGATCCGCCAATAAAGACTAAGTACACGGTAAGCGAGTCGAGCAAGCACTGACCTGCCCTTTCTACTGAGTCGCTAGCTTTTTAAGCACCGTACAAAGAATACCACCATCGCGGTAATACTGCACTTCAACTGGAGTATCGATTCTACTCAAAGCCGTAATCTCTTGCTTACTTCCATCGGGGGAAGTTGCTGTGACTACGACCTCCTCTCCTGGGGTCATATTATTAGAGATAGCAAAGTCGAACGTCTCATCACCCTTGAGCCTGAGAGATTCTGCAGATTCTCCATCCTTAAATTGAAGTGGGAGAATCCCCATACCAATTAAGTTACTGCGGTGAATACGTTCATAGCTCTCGGCGATAACAGCCTTCACCCCTTGGAGGAAAGGCCCCTTCGCAGCCCAATCTCTCGACGAGCCTGACCCATACTCTTTTCCAGCAAGAATCATAAGAGGCGTACCCTCAGATTGGTATTTCTCTGCTGCCTCAAAGAACGTCATCTGCTCTCCACTAGGATGATGCAAAGTTATGTTTCCTTCAGAGCCTGGAACAAGCTGGTTCTTAATGCGAATATTCGCAAACGTTCCCCGGACCATCACACGGTCATTTCCACGTCGTGATCCGTAGGAATTGAAATCAACAGGCTTGACACCATTACTCGTAAGATACTTGGCCGCAGGTGAATCTTTCGCAATTCCACCAGCAGGAGAGATATGATCCGTTGTTACCGAGTCCCGAAAAACCGCGAGAGCTCGCGCACCGTTGATTGGAGAGATAGAGGCTTCTTCCTTCGTCACAGCATCAAAGAACGGTGGGCACTGAATGTATGTCGAACTCTCTTGCCAGTCGTACAACTCCCCTGCTCCAGCTTCAATCTCTCTCCAAGCATCAGAGCCTTGAAAAACTTCTGCATAACGTTCTTGGAACATCTCACGGGTGACAAAAGAGGTCACTGCATCATTTACCTCTTTCGATGTAGGCCAGATATCCTTAAGAAAGACATCATTGCCCTCACCATCAACACCAATAGCATCAGTGGTGATATCCATTGCCGTTGATCCTGCCAACGCAAAAGCCACAACAAGTGGAGGAGAAGCAAGGTAATTTGTTCTTGTCAGCGCATGCACTCGCCCCTCAAAGTTACGGTTGCCTGAGAGAACAGCTGACACAACGAGATCATTATCTGCAATACCGTTGTGCACGGCTTCAGGAAGTGGGCCAGAGTTTCCAATACAGGTCGTACATCCGTATCCCACAACATGAAAGCCGAGCTTTTCAAGGTACGGCAATAGGCCAGATTTGGTCAGGTACTCAGTCACCACCCTTGAGCCTGGCGCAAGCGAAGTTTTTACAAACGGTTTAACAGCTAACCCTTTCTCGACCGCTTTTTTGGCTACAAGACCAGCGGCAATCATCACCGAGGGGTTACTTGTATTCGTACAAGAAGTAATGGCAGCAATGACAACACTTCCTTGTGCCATCTCAACACTTTCGCCATCAATTTCGATCGTAGCTTTCTTGTCTAGCTCAGACGGATCAATCCCAAGCCCTTTAGGGCCCACAGGTGCTGTCAGCACATCGTTGTACGTTGGCCCAAGCTTAGAAAGAGGCACGCGATCTTGAGGACGCTTTGGCCCAGCAACAGCTGGCTCAATAGTTGAGAGATCAAGTTCGACCACCTTCGTGTACTCTGGATCAGGAGTTTTAGCCGTACGAAAGAGCCCCTGCTCTTTGTAATACCGCTCAGCAAGCTCAACAGTTTCTTCGCTACGTCCTGTTGAACGTAAAAACTCAATCGTGGCATCATCAACCGGAAAGAAACTAACAGTCGATCCCTGCTCTGGTGCCATATTTCCGATCGTAGCCCGGTCTGCTACACGTAGTGACGAAAGGCCTGTACCAAAAAACTCAACGAACTTACCAACCACGCCTACTTCACGCATCTTCTCTGTAATGCGGAGCACGAGGTCTGTTGCCGTGGTACCCTCTGGAAGCTCTCCAACAAGCTTTACGCCTATGACATCAGGAACAAGCATGTAAATTGGCTGATCGAGCATCACAGCCTCAGCCTCAATACCACCAACACCCCAAGCAACCACGCCCATTCCGTTTACCATTGGAGTGTGAGAATCAGTTCCCACACACGAATCAGGATAAACCATATTCGTCTTTTCATTGTGAAAGACACACTGAGAGAGGTACTCAAGGTTTACCTGGTGCACAATTCCAGTTGATGGTGGAACAACACGGAAGTTTTCAAACGCGGTCTGCCCCCACTTCAAGAACTCATACCGCTCCTTATTACGCTGAAACTCGATTGTTTCATTTTGTGAGAGCGCATTAATCTGCGCAAAGTGGTCAACTTGCACCGAGTGATCGATGACAAGATCGCAACGTACAAGAGGGTTGATTTTTTTCGGGTCACCTCCAAGCCGCTTCATGGCATCACGCATAGCAGCAAGATCAACAAGGGCGGGTACCCCGGTAAAGTCCTGGAGCACAACACGAGCAGGCTTATACGGAGTCTCTTTTCTCTCGCCTTGGGGCTTCCAGGCTGCAAGATCTTTGACGTGATCTTCAGTAAAAACAAACCCATCACAATTTCGAAGAACAGACTCAAGCAGCACACGGATAGAAAATGGAAGTTTTGAGAGGTTTGCAACACCAGCATCTTCGAGGGCATGCAAACGGACATACTCTACCTCTCCAATTTTACCACCAGCTAGTTTTGCATATGCATCAAAGGCGTTCTTCTGCTCTGTTCCCACGTGTATAACTCCTCTTTGAAAAAACGAAAAAACAACAAAATAGAAAAAATTAGTCTCTAAAATTGACGAACTGCAACTCGAACTCGGTTGCGTTTGATTTTAGGTAAGAGATGACTTCTTGAAGCACGTCGCGTTTCTTTCCTGAAACTCGCACCTGCTCCCCTTGAATCTGCGGTTGCACCTTCATCTTCGTTTGTTTAATCATCTTCGTTAGCTTTTTGAGCTCTTCTTCTTGGAGCCCGTCTTTGACACGAACTACTTGTCGGATCATGTCTCCACCAACTGCTTTGGGATCTTGAAACTCACACAACTTAAGGCTTACCTGCCGCTTAGCGAGCTTCTGCTTGAGAATCTCCACTACAGCTTTGAGCTTCATGTCATCCTCAGAGAGGAGAATGATCTCATGGTCTTTGAGCTCGACTGAAGACTTCGAACCTCGAAAATCGTATCTTGTACCTATCTCTCGTCTCGTCTGATCTACAGCATTAACAACTTCTTGATATTCAACAGTTGAGACAACATCAAAAGACGGCATACGAAGAATCTCCTTGGGACAAACAACGAAATGAGCTTACTACTGGCAGCATTGTACCAGCTGTTACTGAAGTTACTCGGAAAAATAGACAAGGAACATAGGTCTTTCACGGACAGAATTACGAGTCCTGGACACCACCTAATCTCCATCAACTTATCGCCTGTAATAACAGCTACTTAACGAAAAACATACACATAATATGCATATACTCTGTATATATGTGTATAATATAGATATACATACACAAACGGAGAAGAACTTATGATTGAACAACTCTATCAATACAGCTCAGACAACGTCACCCTCGTTCTCATCGCAGCCCTGATTGCTGCAGTGGTTTACTTTATGGTTGGGGATAAAGACTACTTCTAAGAAGCTCGGTTGATATTGGAGGCACACTTGTCTTACCACTTTGATAGAGTTTTTGATCCTGTTTTCACAGGATCAAAAACTCTATCAAAGTGGTAGCTCAACAAGAACAACGGAGCCCCAAAATTATCCGCCAACAACATTATCGAGATAGATCGTTTCCGGCCCTACCCGTGTCAACGTGGCAAAGGCGACATCATCGGGTGAATCAAAGAGGAAACGACAAATTTCAGAGATAGGATTTCCCGGACTATTAAAATCCATATCTTGAGAGAGGGATATAAGTTCGGCCTCTTCGCTCTCACTTAGCTCTTGCGAGAAAACGTAGAGCACATCCCCTGGCTCAATAGCGACACTTGCAAGCTCGACAGATACAAGCGATTGCGTTCCGAGATAACCCTCCTGATGTTCCTGGGTAGCCTCATCAGCGCTATCAAAAAAAGGAAAAAGCTCACCTGCACGGTAGAGATATGCTGAGCCGTTTCCCACCCTTCCAGAAGCAATTGTTTCCTCTTCGAGAACTAATCCGATAAAGGCAGCAGCCATTCTCCCACCAGCAGCAAGGCTGTGGCCAAAAGAGTATACGCTCTTGTTTGCACGTTTAAACGCAGCTTCGAGAGCGCGAAGGCTTGGCTCAGCCTCAACAAAATCTTCATCACTAAAATTACCGGAGAAATAGTCGAGGATGCCTTCTACAAAATGTTCAAGCGAGAGCTTACAAGCAACCTGACTACCAATACTCTGTTTCACGGCGCGAGCACCAGCGATGACCAGATTACCTGGTGAGCAATGGGGATTGAAAGACACAAACGAGGACGTATCAAGCAGCGCGTTTGCACCACGAAATGTATGACAGTCAAGGTGAGTACATGCCATGCGGGTTAGGTCCTTCTTCGGCAATATGTCTGCATGTAAATCACGGGCTAGCTCCATGGTGAGATCCTCTCCTTTGTCACTCTAAGGCCATTTTGACGTATCAACTTGTTCTCGTCGATGGATAGAATCCTACCCACATAACATACTGTAAAGCATAGAAAAATCAAGAATAAAACGATTTTTTACTCAAGATCTCACAAGCCTTGTCGATACCTCTATTACGTGACAAGGAAGGCACTGTAAGGAGTACATCATGGAAGGTAGCCAATCTCTCATCCAAAGTGGAACAACCGTTCCTAAATCCCTCACCAACGTATCAAGTGAAACTGGAAAACTCCAGGCTGACAAATACGTGCTCGACTCAGCTCTTAAGTTTGAGCGAGAACCAGCAGCTAAGGTGTCCTTTTCCCCGCTTGATCTTCCAACTTCACTGACGATTACAACAGATCAAGTCATTCAAAAGCTAAACGAAATTCTCGCATCGGAAGTTCCAGACGGAGTTGAGTCGCTACAACCTGAACAACATACTCCCGAAGCAACGGCTGAGCGTATCGTGCAAGGTGCTACAGCCTTCTTTGATGTGTATGCAAAACAGAACCCCGAGCTTGAAGGCGAAGAGCTGCTAGATTCGTTTATGTCCACCATCCGTAGTGGAATAGGAACAGGATACGGCGAAGCATTTGATATCCTCGAAGGCATCGGAGCTTTTGAGATCGAAGGAGTTCAAGCAGGGATTGAAGAAACCAAATCTCTGATCGAAGAAAAACTCATAGCATACGAATCACAAAAACGAGCCGATCTCGGCCTTGAACCTCTCAAGGTTGAAACCGAAGTATCGGAACAAGTTTCACAAGAGGTGCTTGCTCAATCCGGAAGTATTGTTGTTGATCAGGTGGTATAAACAACAGTCCTTTCACCCCCAATAATTGCAGAACGTTTGGTGCCATGCATAGGTGCGATGCACGGTTGCCTGTCCTGTTCCTGATGCAACTAAGATATCCCGGTATTTTTTACCGGGGTATCTTGGGAGCTTTAGGTTCCCTCCCCCGCCCAAAAGATAACCCCCTACCCCCCTCAGCCTTAGCCTTAGTCTTAGCCTTAGTCTACATCTTGGTCTTGGTCCTATTCTTGGCATCAGCCTGATCCTCGCATTTAAAATGAAACGTTAACGTAGACGTTCCCGTACGCGTGCATGCTGAGGTGAAAGTGGGAGTTTTTATAGGCGGAGGCCAACGCTAAGAATCAGGCCAAGACCAAGATTATAGACTAAGACTAAGACTAAGGCTAAGACCTAGACAGTGAAAAACTTTAGGGAGCTCACGATCTACTGAAAAGTCTTCCTCGCCCGCCGAATAGCTTCACACAGAAGTTCGAAGTCTTCTAAGATAGTATACGCACCAATACTCGCTCTTCCCGTCGACTGGATTCCTAGTCTCCGTAACGCCGGCATAGCACAGTGGTGGCCAGCACGAATCTGAACACCGAAACTGTCCGCTATAGTTGAAATATCATGTGGATGCACACCTTCTACGGTAAAAGGTAAGATTGACGTCTGTACTTTGCTTCTCTCGTTTTGAATGCTCGTGGCAGGGCCATAAAGAGTAACCCCAGGCTCACGCGACAGAAGTTCAAAAGCTTCTTCAAACAATTGTGACTCATAGTCAAGAAGCTCTTGTCGTCCAAGTGCGGTGACATAGGCTAAGGCCTCACCGAGTCCAATAGCTTCAGCAATAGCAGGCGTACCTGCTTCGAATTTACGAGGTGATTCAGCCCAGGTTGAACCGTCTAGCGTGACCTCATGGATCATGTCACCTCCGCCTTGGTATGGAGGCATCGCTTCCAGAAGCTCCGGCTTTCCATACAAGACACCAATTCCCGTTGGGCCGTAGATCTTGTGACCTGAGAAGGTGAGAAAATCAATATCGAGACTTTGAACATCAAGCGGAAAGTGCACAATTCCTTGAGCAGCATCTACATGAACAAGCGCACCGACCTCTCGTGCAACTGGAATAATCTTCTCTAGTGGAATAATAGTCCCAAACGCATTTGAAACGGCGGTAATCGAAAGTAATTTTGGTTTCTCTTGGCGAAGCTTTGCAAAGAGATCCGCGAGATCAAGAGCGGCGTCATCTCGAATATCAGCGTACGACACGCCTACTCCCCTTCTCATTTCAAGAAGCTGCCAAGGCACAATATTGCTGTGATGCTCTAGCGTAGTGAGCAAGACTCTATCACCCTTCTCAAGCCTCTCTCCAAAGCTATGAGCCAGCAGGTTGATTCCCTCTGTAGTCCCTCGTGTGAAAATAATAGAAGAAGCCGATGGGGCTGAGAGAAATTGAGCAACTTGGAGTTTAGCGAGATCGTATGCTGCCGTAGCATCAGCACTAAGCTTGTATGCACCTCGATGGATATTTGCATGCTCATGGAGCAAGTAATGAGACATGCGATCCACTACAACTTGTGGCTTAAGAGCACTCGCCGCCGAATCAAGAAACGCTATTCTTGATGACTCTTGGTCTCTATCCCCACCAAAGAACGGGAAATCAGAGCGGACTTGCTTTCCGAGAGATCGATGCTCTTGGCTCATCGCACAGCCCCCAAGCTCACTCGAGCATAAAGGTGAGGGTTTCTCATTGCCGTCAAGCACAGCTCTTTCACTCATAATACCTCTCGGTTACGCAAATGAAGAGGCTAGGATAGCAAGCAAGCATCAAAACATCAAAAATTTGATCAAGTATATGCTCAAACCCAGGTTTGTCGCAGACAAAGCTGCTTGAGTATAAAATGCGAAGCATTTTCGAGGCCTCCTCGGGGAGGCCGCACGGCCCATTTATGGGCCTGGGGAGGACAAATATACCCCGTGGGGAAATACGCGTGAAAGCGACAAGCTTTCACACCACGATACGCTGCACCATACTCCGAGAGCACGACAAACCTGAGGTTACGGGGTATATCCCCATTGGTGGCCTTGGATACTTCCATCCCTCGATGCTGCAAGAGCTCCGCATTGTCGATCTCGGGGAATATGCCACGAAGACTAAGTGCCATCTCCACAGACTTCTGGTAGATATAGTGACATGGACGAAGGCATACTATTACTCAACCCCAACCTTAAGATCCGAGTCTCCGCGAAAGTGTGGGTACTTGCTGCACTCTCTGTTCTGGGTGTTGGCCTTGTCTCTGTGTACATCTACCTCCTCACGTCAGACCTGCACCATGTCTTAGCCTCTCAAAAACTACGAGAGAGCCTCGAAAAAGGAAATATAGCACAAGTTTCTGAATACTTTGAGCTTATCGATCGCTCGACCTCTCGACTGAGTACCATTGCATTTCCGGGCTTCTCCCACCCAAGACAGCTAGAAAAGCTTCTCTTTTCAGCGGCTAAACACTACGCCAAAGCCCTTCCTCTGCTTCAGAGGAGGAGACTCTCAGAGGTTTTGACTATCATGGGTCAAAATACTTTTGATGAAGAGATGCTGCCAAATTCTCCAGCACTACTCGAGCTCAAGAGCTCAGGAGAAAACCTCTCGGCTCGACTCGAGTATGCTCGCGCTCTTGCCCATCAACACACTGATATAGAGGAAGAGATTGATGGAAAAGAACAGAGATTACGCCAATTAGAAGGAACACTAAGTAGCTCAGTGAAGAGATTTCAGCTCGTTGCCGAGGATTTCCGTGAATTTATGGGATATCCTAGTTTTCGGGATCTCGCTCCAGCTTCATCTATCAAGGTCTATGGAGGGGGGGTTTTAAAGGATCTTCCACAAATTCCAGCACTTCGAGACAATATTCTTACCCTCAACTCGCTCAAAAAGCTTCTCGAACAAACTGGGGGAAAAGTCCGAGCACGTAGCCCTCAAGATTTTCAAAAAACTCTCAGTAGGATCCGTACTTCAAGTCTTGATATAGCTAGTTCATACAAAAGTGCACTGGCCGAACAGACCAACGCACAGTTGAAGATTACTGAACTACGAACTTCGTCTCTCAACATCCGTCATGAAGTACAGCAAGTCTTATCAAAACTAATAATTCTATATACTTACCATGCCCCCCAGCCACTGACGGACCTACTCTTTTCAGGTTGGATCTCCCCTAATACATAGCCTTAACAAGCTCATCGATTCATTCTATCGCATATTTATCGAGTCTTCCTCTTGCAAGAACTGACCCTTTGTTCTATTTTTCAATTGATGGTGCTAGTGAGCCCCTCATAGAGGGTTTGATTAGTACTTTCTTTGAATGCACTTTTTATTTGTGCAATGTTATTTTTTCGTTGACTCCCGAATATCCGTTCGGTAGTATTCGCTTGTCTTTGGGGAAAGCTTGTCACTTCTGACATGCTTTCTTTTTTTTTGGGGCTTTCTTTTTTTGGGGGCGAGACAACTCCGCCTGTAAAAAGAAAACACTTACCTCTTTTCGGGTTCACCTTTCGGTTTTTTTCATCAGCTCACTGCTTGGGTCTCATATGATTTGATCTCCACAGTAGTTTGTTGTGTGTGCTTGCTTTTCACGAGACCCTTTAGTTTGGGCTTGAAAGTAAAAGCCGGTGATTTTCATCCTAAAGCACGCAGATTGACTCGAGCACGAGTTACAAATACTTAAACTGTTGTTTCTTTTACATCACCTATCTTTTGCAAGCCATGTGGTTGGGTAAATCACGATGGTGAGGGACTTTTTCGGCTTCTCACTTATAACTTGCACGGGGCTGCTCGCCCTAAAAGGTAGGAAGAAATGAAACTCTCTGTTGAATTAACAGATTTTTATTCTGAGCATTATTGAAGGGTAATCATCATGAAATTTTGGTCAAACGCAGAAGTTCCTGTTGGCAACACACAAGTTCCAGAGCGCCGTCTCCTAGCAGCTGTGCTCCAACGCGCTATCACTGACTACCTCACAGGAGACGGGGATCTCCGTGACGGTGCTGAGTTATGGCTCATGGACGATGAACCAACGGATGCCCCACTCTCTTTCCGCTTTATCTGCGAAGCACTCGATCTTGACATGCCAAGCCTTCGCAACGCCCTTAAACTTCAAGCCAACAGAGACGCCACTCCACAACGCCAAGAAGCCGCAATGTAGTCGCTCTCATAAGAATAAGCATTCTCTCGAATGACTGCTTATTTCTGATAAAAGCCCCTTTGTCTAACAGAATGTATCGACAAAGGGGTTTTGTGCATCTTAAGAATGAAAGAAAGGGAAAACATATTGAGTTCATCCCTTTTACGGATCACAGGCTGTGATCTATAATAGAGGTAGAGGAATTTTTTAGAAGGAGAAGAGTTGCATTATGTCTTCTGATGCGGGCGGAACAGCAAAAGGAAACCAACCTGAACTCTGGGAAAAGCTCCTTCAAAGCCTAGACGAAAAGCTTCAACTCGCTCTCCTCGAGCACCTCCGTCGAGCAAACTCCTACCACTTCGAGCACGAAGAGCTCTTCATTGAGCCGGGCAGTGATGAAGACGAGGAATATCTTAAACGCGATGCTACCTTCCAACAACTTCAGTTTCTCGCACATGATGCCGTTGGTGTTGAGAAAGTACGTATCCGAAAGTACGAAGAGAAATAAGTGACGTCCAAGTCCCTCCCCCCTTGCCCTGAGTGTAAACAACCTGCCTTGCGCGAGTCTCCATCCTTCCCATTCTGCTGCGATCGGTGCAGACTTAAAGATCTGGGAAGTTGGGCAAACGGCTCCTACGTTATTTCACGCGAGATTCTCCCAACAGATGATGAAGGTGAAATTCAAGAGGCCCTTGAAAACGCACAAAAAACAGCAGAGCAGTAATATCTCTTCCGACGGAGCACTAGCCAACTGTATTGGCCCTCCCCGTTAGGTGAAAAAACTTTTCTGTCGGAATACTAGGAAGAAAGAAACTCCACTTCCCCCATCTTGCCACTTCGAAGGAGCTGAGCCTGTACTTGCTCATGTGCTCCCTGCCTCGCCCAAGAGGATTCATCTAAGAGAGGTGACGAGATAGCTACCGTATAAGAATCTTTCGCCCCATGCCTTGGGTTTAATGCTGTAAATCCAAGCATCCCAAGCAATCGTCCCGTACGAACGGCAAAATCGCGAGAAAAAGTTTCACAAAACGAGAGCTCTGTTTCATCGAGCGGTTGCGAAACTTCTCGTAAGAGTTCTTGAGGCACTCCGTCACCAATGCGTAAAAAATCACGCACGGAAAGACCTGTTAGAAAATCAACCGTAGCTTCAGATACACCTGGGACATCACGATCAAGAAAATCATCGAGCAAGCTATCTCTAAGGCGTAATTGCCCACCAGGGGAAAGAAGTTCTGAGAACGTCACTGTTGTAGAGAATACTGTTCGATCAATGTCACCAAGAAACTCTTCAGGAATGAGAACTCGAGAGAGATCACAGTGGACCGGAGACTCGACTCCTTCATGAAGCAGCTTCGCTATGAGTTGGTCCTCACGGTGGAGCACCCCTGCATCTGCCTGCACTTTTCCGGGCCCTTGATCAACATTTGGCCAAGAATCTCGCTGTGATTCAAGCTTCCAACCAAGCTCCCAGATAAGATCACGCATGTGGTAATAGCCTGCTTCTTGTAGAGGAGCAAAAAGAGGAGACCCATTTTTCCGCACGTGTGGATAATCTTCCACACTCGCACCACAAAAGAAGTCCGCTGCAACAACATCTGTTTCTAGAGCAAGGGCCGCTTCAAGCTCATCAGAGGTACGGCTGTGATAACATCCAACTTCAAAACCAGCATCTCTCAGTTGAGCTACGATCTCTGGAGTAAGGAATTTTCTTGCTGCCGTAATCACTTCTACCTGGAGCTCTTTGCCCTTCTCGATAACTCCTTGCCATCCATCAAATCCTTCTGATTCGAGATCTCCTCCACGAACCACAAGAACTAAGCGAGCTTCTGGGTCAAGTTCACGAGCAACTTCAATCCGAGACTTTTCGTCTCCTTTGTAACATAAGCCCGTCAGGAGGAAGTCTTCATATGCAAGTTCCCCAGACTCCACTCGTTGACGGAGCAAGGGCACAACAGCCTCAGCTGTTCCAGGGCCTTTCAGTTCGATATGCAACTCTGCCTTTCTTCCTGGGATTGACGTGTAGACATCCAGCACTTCATTCAAGGTCGGTACAAGTTGGTGGCCACGAACATTGACAGCTCGCAATTCATCAAGGCCTATCGGAATGGGCTTTTCATTTTGCATCCCATTCTTATCAACAAAGAGAAAGAAGCTCTCAGGGTGAATCACAACGATTTCACTGGAGTCTGGGGCTGTATAGATGTCACATTCAACAACGTCTGCGGTATGAAATGCCTGCTCAAGGGCGGCAAGAGAATTTGGCGGAAGCTCCCCCTGGACTCCTTGGTGTGCAAGAATTGCCAATCTCTGGTCATCAGGACGTAGCTGTTGCGACACAGAGGGGTCAGTTACGGCATGTTCTGAGTTATTCCTAGATGAACCTCCTGAGGTCCCTTCACCTTGCGAATGTAGCATAATTACGACCCACCTCTTCTCATACTCATAAAAGGATGAGAGTTAAACTGACTATAGATAGCCCCTGACATCAAAACGAGGTTTTAAATATACCAAACCCCTCTGGAAGAGCAATACTTCCTCAGGGATTCCTTGACGCAACTGTAAAATATCGAACAGGCCTGCTCACCCTCAACAACTCAACCGGAGCTCATGGTGCTTGGAGAAGAAACTCAGGTTGGTGGCAGTTGAAACAAGAATAGAGATAAGGCACAATCTCGCCGACCAAACAAGGAGACCGTGTTATGACTACTGTTTTTGGCCTCATCTCTGACTTTCATGTAGGCGTACCACGCAAGCACCCTGTCACAAAAGAGCCTGTAACACACGGGACTTTAACCTCAATCAAAGAAGCACTGAGCCGACTAGAATCCAAGCCCACTGAGTTTGTCGTCCAACTTGGTGATCTTTTTCAAGAAAACCCAGATGCTCCCTCCCACTCTGAAGAGTCAAAGAAGCTTGCAGATTCAATGGAGATCTTCGGGCAGCACCCATGCCCGGTCTATCACGTAGTTGGGAACCACGACACAGCCGTGCTCTCTGAGCATGAGCTTCAAGAAGGTTTTGGCTACGAGAAGCTCTACTACTCTTTTGAATCTCAAGAATTTACGAACTTGGTGCTCTATAGCCGCACACCAGAACTCAAAAATGCACATATTCCCGAGGAGGAGCTCACCTGGTTATCAGATGAGCTCAAGAAGTCTCAAAAGCCTGTACTTGTCTTTATTCACCATCCACTTGTTGAGAGGCCCCTTGAAGACACCTTTTGGTTCAAGGGAATCCCGGAGTATGCTTTTATCCATCATAGTGAAACCCTGAGAACACTCCTCGAAGGCTCAGGTAAAGTTGCCGCTGTATTTAATGGCCACATGCACTCCAATGACTTCCATGTAGTCAATAATATTCCCTATTTTACAATTCAATCATTTATTGAAGACGCAAAAGACAATGGTGTTGCGGCCGAAGCTTTTGCCACGGTTACTATCGACCAATCGCGCATTACGACAAGGATTGAGGGAGTATACCCAGTAACTTACACCCATGAGAGAACTCCTCTTCAACTGGCCTCAAACCACTAACAAAGAATAAACAATTCTCGTGGCGTTTTCTTTCGTTGTCCCCGTGCAATTTGAAAAGCGCTAGGTTATATTTCGCGCCACTAGGGTTAGTGTTCATGTGAGTACGGGTGAGGCGTGTGTTCGTCTCTCCCCTTCGCTATCCACTTCTCCCAGTCTATTTGTTGTTCTTTTATTCACCATCTGCCCATCGCGAATCATTCTTTTTATCTATGAGTCTATGAACTTGGAGTTTCGTAGTATTTATGCAAACTGATCCGAAGCAACCTGATCTATCAGAACAGCCTGGGAATCAACAGCCAGCAGAATCCACACCAGAAAGGCCAGCTCTTCCCGTCTCTCCACTCGCTGCACTGGAGCACCCTGCAGCAAATCTAGATGCCTCAAGGGAAAACAACTCAATAGAACTCGTTGATACCTCAAATATTCCCCCACGAGCACTGCTTCATTTGCAACAACATCCTTTTCGCGCTCCTTCACATGCGCACGAGTGCTCTGTTTGGTTCGAAGGGACATTTGATCCGATTGGACCTCACCACTTAGAAATCATTCAAGAAACACTCAAACTAGGCTTTTCTCGAGTTAATCTCGGTGTTGTTTTTCAAAATCCATACAAACCTCAATCTTCAAGCTTTGAGCACAGACATGAAATGGCTCGCAGAGCACTTGAAAATGTAGGTATCACCGTTTTCGATTCCCCTGATGACTCCCTCGAAGAACCCGGAGTTTTTATACCCACGGATAAACGAACTTTTGACGACTTACGTCTACGCTCACTCTGGGGGAAAAATAATTATGTACTCCTTGGCCCAGACAACTTTGAAAAGGCAATCTCACAAAATACACTCTGGACTCACACTCCCGAAATCCAAGAGAATCCTCATGCAGATCGATTCTTCGGCTTTCGGAGGATGTACAACAAAATTCCAGGATTCAAGGAGACGGTTCTCGTCTATCCAGGACTACATAACATTCATGCTACCGATATCCGAGCAGGCCGGGCCAAGGGGATTGACGTTGTAACTCAATACGCCCAAGAACAAGAACTCTACGCTGGCCGTACAGATCACAAAGCCTCATCTCCAAGCACTCAACCCACCTTAAAGTGGGGCAAAGGAGTTTCTCTATCGGCAGATAGTCTCAGACACGAACTCTCTCAAGATCTTTCGGCGACTCTTCCCGGACACGGTTTTGCGGGAGATGCTGTCGCGTTTGCTTTACACAGCGCACTCAGCAGACTCGATCACAGTGAACTTATAGAACTCAACAATTATGTTGAAGAATACAAATCCGCACTCGACAGAGAATTTGAAGGACAACCTCAAGAAACTGCTTCGATTGAACTTTCTCCGGCAAGTCGGTCCCTCCAATTTCTCACAACAGCTCTGACACAGTCCATCTTCACACACGAAAACTTTCAGGTTACTGGAGCGGATGCCCTCACGGATCTCTATCGTGACGGCAAAAAACTTCTTTTCATTGGAAACCACAGTGGCTGGGGTGATGCAACTCTTCTCTCCCACGCTTTACGTTCCTCAGGTCTACGGAGAATAGCTGACGGTCTTACCCATACCGAGAAAGACGAGCACTATTCCAGTCAGTTTGCTAAAAGCATTCTAGGAGCAGCCGCAAATAGGATTATCATACCTCGCTCGACAAATCTTCCTGCAAGTCCAGCTCTTCCACCATACGAAGAGGCAATGAGAATAGGGCTTGACGCTTTACGGTCCCCAGCTGATGCTCTCGCTCTCTTCCCTGAAAATGAATGCTCACCAACGGCAATGAACTCGTTTGGAACACACTTTATGGAGACACTTACAGCTTTCTCTAATAGTGGCGGACTTCCGAGCGATCTCGTTATCGTGCCCTGGTGCCAAGTAGGTGGCGCCAACTTCTCAAACGGAAAAACTACGAAGATCAGTTCCTCTCGTCCAATACAAGTTGTCTTTGGCGAACCACTCCCAGCCGAGTCGCTTACCAAACATGCGAACAACTCTTCCCCTCAAGTAGTGGCTCATCTGTTAGGTGATCGAGTAGCTTCCCTTCTTCCAACAGAACACAGAGGACCTTATGGAGAAGGGACTCAATCTCCTTCCACTGGCGTTGATTCCCTCATCGCCCAAGCAAGAGAGCTGCAAGCTCAAATAAATCAGAGAAGTATGAAGGAAACAGGATAACGAGGTCCTCACCACTCAGTGTTGACACATAAAATCGTTTCTCTTTCGAGCAGTAGCTTTATCCCTCACAGCAATAATTCTCTGCTGCCTGCGAAGCTTTGGAGAAATGCTTGTCTTCAAACACTCTACTGCACTTAGAACCTTTCAAGTTACTTCAAAGAAACGCTTACAGAGATTTGCTCTAGAAATTTCTACGCGATCTGCGCCACTCAAAGGTTTGAGAGTTTGTGGCGTTCGCTAAACCTAATCGTAGATAGTCGGGGTTCATGCCAAGCGCTTCACAAACGTTTTCAAAACTAAAAACGTACTCTGAGCCAGTGGTATGCACCCACAGGTAGGCCTCTCGATACTTATCTTGCGTAGGGCGTGAGTCATCACTCATAGCGTAATTCATATAGGCTTGAATACCATCAAAGAGGAGCGCCGTGAGGAGCGCTCTTTCAGGCCCCCTCGCATATCCCTCAAGTTCTTCAGCAATATTATCTACGAGAAAGACTTGTGTTCTCCCATTTGAGCCTGACCAAGTGTTTGATTGTGCTTCAGACATCATCTCCTCCCATTGGGTAGCCACTTCTGCCATTACGATGGAGACAAAGGCCAATCGATGTCATTTTTTTGACGAATACGGGAATCTACGCACTGCATGTATAAGTATTTACAATTTCAGGAGGCTTTAGGCAGCTCAGGGAGGAAGAGAAACGAGAGAAGCCCAAAAGCACTCGCAGCAAACATAGAGCTCAGCAGCAGCGCAAGTGGCGGCACAGCAGCAAGACAGGCACTCAAGAGTAAAACCACTGAGAGTGCGGCCAACACAGCGACTCCAACATTTCTCAGTCTATAGAATCTTCTTACAGCCGAAACGATCTTTGGGAGAACCGATAGGTTTCTATCAAAGAGAAGCACATCTCCCGCTTTAAGGTCCCACAAAACGGTGTCAAAGAGTCGAAAAGAGAGTCCGTGAGCTTGAAGCTCCTTTGGAACGGTAGAAGTTCCATACGTAGCAAGTGGTCCCTCCCCGCGCTCACAGAGGCGAGTAAGCTCTTCAAGAGAGGCTCCACCATGAATCTGGCTCAGGTCAAGTCCTGTAATCTTACCTACATGATCGAGCGTCTTCTGATCTATTGAATCACTGACAAGCGAACACCGAATACCAAGCGCACGGAGTCTCTCGTGGAGCTCTCTTCCGTCTTGATAGAACGCTCTCATAAACTTACTGCGAGCTACCAGAGCATCGCCAAGTGCAATATAGAGCCACTCTTCAGTTTCAGTGTCTTGGCCTATCTCAGAAGCGGTCATTTGCACACCACGGTCAATCAAAAAGCCTTCGCGACCAACACTAAACTCAACTCCGCGCACCGTTGCACACAAGCCGTATCCCGGATACACCGTGAGGTCATCGACATCGAGAAGAGGTGTTACCTTTGAATCTTTAGAGAGAAACTGCACAAGAGACCGCTCTCTATCGCCGTCGACAGCACCAAGAATAGCAAGCAACACGGCACGGAGCCCCTCTTCATCAACTCGAGAATCGAGTATCTCAAACGAAGTTGCCTGTGGTTCACCTATCGTATCATCCTCATGCACATAGAGGGTGAGCCGCTCAAGTTTCCGTAGCTTGTGCAACGTTTCAGGAGAGTGCACAAGCGCCCCTTTCATAAAGAGATCCGTAAGGAGTAGACCTGTCAGACGTGGAACGATAAGAACAAACTGCAATAGCGGCGCAAGAAAGAGCACAGCCATAATCAGTTCGACAGTATGGAGCAGAGTTAAGCCTTCTTGATACCAATACACGCCAGAGCATGCTGCCGTAAAAACAAGGAGCGCATTAAGCACTGGAGCATACTTCCAGAGCTCTTTGGCTTGCTGCCTCGAACGAACAAGAACCTCTTTAAGCTTTGAACTAAAGTTTGTAATAGTCGCATCTTCTGGTCGCAAGAGCGCCTCACACACAAGCTTTCCAACGACAATTCGAGAGCCAGCAAAAATGGTCTGTCCTTCGGTGCGAACGTGCGAGCTCGCCTTACCGCCAAATTTTCTCTCGTTTAGCTGAGCCGTGCCTTTGAGTATCGTTGCGTCTGTGGGCACCATGTCACCGGCTTGTAGCTCGAACTGAGCCCCCTCTTTGAGAGATTGATAAGGAACCTCTTTTTTGGCCTCCTCACCTTCAGCTTGAGAAGAGGAGAGACGCACTGTTGAGACGTATTTTCGCAGATCAAAACCGAGCGAATCACCTAACGCCTCACTGTATCCGCTTGCTAAAAATCTCCATACCGTAAGAAGAAAGGCAGCAAGTACATAAAGGTCAGCAAACCCCGAGCGGCTTAGTGTTTGAAAATCAAAAATGAGGCTATACACAATGGCAGCCATACCAACGACAAGCGCCACCATCAGCGAGGTATCAATTGAAGGCTTACCACGCAGGAGCGCTGAAAAACCTGAGCGGAAGAGCTCTGAGAGTGAAAAAACAAGGGTGAGCGCACCAAGCACACTAGAGACAACACAGAAAAGCCCAAGCAAAAGCTCGTTGCTCATCACCTCTGAGCCTTGAGACCGAAGAATAAGGTGATAGAGCAGAACGTTTATTGCCGCAAAAGCACCGAAAAGGATGCGCGAGTTCTCCGTGAGTGGTCGAATCTTTTCAATACGAGAGAGACGAGAAATACTCTCCTCGGGGATGGACAGAACTGCTGGTTCTCCAGCCCCTTGTTGCACTGGTATATCGAGAGGAGGGTCTTGTTGCTGTATTCCAGGACCACCGGCAGCGGTGAGTTCTTGAGGTGATTTGGGCTTACTCTCAGAGACGGGCAAAGCCATAGAACAACACTACTCTCTACGGGAAAAACACTCTCCTTGCACCGAAGCAAAGAGCAATACAACAATAATTTTGCCCACACACCACACTCAGGTTAATGGGCAAAAAACGAACGCGGTTAGCGTAGCACGGAGGAATCTAAGCCTGCACGTACTTTTTCTTTAGCCTTGAGAGTTTTTTCTCCTCGAAAAGCACATGCTTTCGAGCAATGGGGTCGTACTTACGAACAGAAACCTTGCTATCGCCACGGTTCTTCTTCTTATTACGTCGGTTCGTGTAGAAATACCCTGTCCCCTCAGATGATACGAGAAAAGTGGTTTCTTTCGCTGCTTTTGCCATCAGTTGGTTAACTCAAAAAAATTCCTCCCTCTCTAACATGAGGGGTACCATCAAATCGAAGGCTAACATTCTCAGATCACAGAAAAAAAGGCAAGTGCTGTGGACACGCAAGAAGAGAAAAAGGTATTCTCCCGGCCATGACAGTTGAATTATTCCAAGACCTTGAGTGGCGCGGTCTCCTCCAAGACCGCTCTGATGACGAGATAGCAGGCAAATTACCGGCTGGAGCGCCATTTTACGTGGGCTTTGACCCGACAGCTACGAGCTTGCAGCTGGGCAACCTTATTCCCCTGCTCGTTTCAGCTCGCATGGCTCAAGAAGGATATAAGCCTATTATCCTCTTTGGAGGCGCAACTGGCTCAATTGGAGACCCTTCAGGAAAGAATAAAGAGCGCCAACTTCTTTCGCGCGAAGAGATCCAAGCAAACGTTGACACTCAAAAAGCGCAAACTGAAGCTATCTACGAGCGAATTGGTATTACGGCCACTTTTGTAGACAATTTCGACTGGACCAAAGACGTCACAATGCTCGAGTTTCTGCGTGATATTGGAAAGCACTTTACCGTCAACTACATGCTTGCCAAAGAAGTCGTCAAATCACGAGTCGAAGGGGCTGGTATATCATTTACTGAATTTAGCTACATGACTCTACAGGCATTTGATTACCTCCACCTCTTTAAGCATCACGGTTGCCGGCTGCAGATCGGGGGCTCTGACCAGTGGGGCAACATCACTGCTGGGCTTGAACTCATCCGTCGAAAGAATGTTGGTGAAGCATTTGCGTTCTCCTTTCCTCTTCTCACCAACAGCCAAGGGAAAAAGTTTGGTAAATCAGAAGATGGGGCTATTTGGCTCGACCCGAAATTGACAAGTCCCTACAAGCTTCACCAGTTCTGGCTCAATACTGACGATAGCGATGTCATTCGTTACATTAAGATCTTTACCTTTCTCGATAAAGAGAAAGTTGCAGAGCTTGAAAGATGTGTAGAACAAGCGCCTGAAAAACGGCTCGCTCAAAAAACACTCGCGGATGAAGTATGCACACTCATTCACGGCAAAGATGCCACTGAAGACGCCAAACGCTCAGCGCAAGTTCTCTTTGGTGGGTCACTTGAGGGGCTTTCAACTGAGCAGCTAGAAGAGATTTTTTCCGATGTCCCCTCCTCTTCGCTTCCTTTACACGATACACGAGAGAGCTCTTTGCTCGATCTCTTTGTCAATTCTGGTGCTATCTCTTCAAAGGGAGAATGCAAGAGACTAATTAAAAATGGCGGTGCTTATCTCAACAATGAGCGTATTACTGACGGAGCCCTCTCTCTGAAAGAAGCTCTTCCAGAACCTCAAGAGCTACTCGTACTTCGTACAGGAAAAAAGAAGTATCACCTCGTAAAGCTTCTCTCGTAACACCGCGCCTCTTCCATGCAACTTCAACCAGGAGATAGTGTCCTCGTTATCCCGCTAAATAAATCCGGGATTATTGTTCAATCACTCGCTCGCAATACGTTTGAAGTGCGAATTGGCAACCTCTCAATGCGTTGCAAGTGTCAAGATTTACGTAAAATTGAAAAGAAAAAATCTAAGAGAGAAGAGATTCCCAAAGGAGCTTTTACCTCTCCAGCAAAACAAGCACATTCGCTACACTCGGCCCCAACATCCATCGATTTTCACGGCAAGCGTGTACACGAAGCACTTGAAGCTCTCGACAGCGCACTTGATGCTGCACTTCGTGCTGGTCACGATTCGTTTCGTGTTGTACACGGGATTGGAACAGGGAAAGTACAGGAAGCTGTTCATAAGAGATTGAGAGAGATATCAGCTGTAAAGCATTTTAAGGTTGATGAGGGGAATGCTGGGGTTACGGTGGTGTATTTTTGATAGAACTTTTGCTTGTTTTTTAGAGGCGGAGACCAAGGCCAAGAATAAGACCAAAACCAAGATCTAGACGAAGACTGAGATAGAGGCTGAGAAATAGGATCTCCTTGCTCTTTATCTTTTTCTCAGCCTCCGCCTTGACCTATATCTTCGTTTTGGTCTTATTCTTGGTATCCGCTTCCGCCTCACTCCCCCATTACTGCTAGCAAGATCCCACAAAAATATGCCATCATCTGAACAACCCATCTCACGGAGGCTCCTTTCTATGCAGCGTACAACACGTTCTCTCCTTTCACTGCTCTTCCTTTGCGCCCTTGTCCTCGCTTCTTTTTCCGCCACCGCTCAAGACACACCTGCTTCGTCCCAGACTCCGGCTATGGAAGAGAGTGCAACTCCGAAAAAACCCTCCCCCGACGAAGAACAACCAACCCTGCTCTCCCAAGTAAACGGCGCTATCTTCTCTGTGCTCTTTTTTGACGTTGCCTTTGGTGCTTTTGAAATTGAACAGATCAAGCCTGATGGCACTCCCGTACTCAGTGACGATGGAACGCCTAAAATGCAAACTGTCCCCGTTCCTTTTCTTGTAACTATACTTTCGCTCGGAGCAATCTTTTTTACTTTCTACCATGGCTTTATCAATATCCGCGGATTTCGCCACGCCATAGATGTTGTTCGTGGAAAATATGACAAAGAAGAAGATGCTGGTGAAATCTCTCACTTCCGTGCTCTCACTAGTGCACTCTCTGCTACGGTGGGCCTAGGAAATATCGCTGGAGTTGCTCTTGCTATCCAGACCGGTGGGCCAGGAGCTGTGTTATGGATGATGCTGTTATCGATTTTTGGTATGACAGCTAAATTCAATAGCTGCTCACTCGCTCAGATGTACCGTCAGGTAAATGATGATGGCTCAATCTCAGGTGGCCCGATGTATTACATTGATCTTGGGCTGAAGAATAAAGGAACGCTCATTGCTGGGCTCGGAAAAGTTCTCGCTATCATGTACGCCTTTATGGTCATGGGAGCAGCCGTGGGCGGCGGAAATATGTTCCAAGCGAATCAGACCGTTGAAGCATTTACGAGCTCATTTGGTCTCGGCAACAACGCTGGTCATGCCATTGGAATCATCATGGCCTGTGCTGTAGCTGTTGTGATCCTTGGCGGCATTAAACGCATTGGCGCTGCCACATCTAAGATCGTTCCTGCCATGTGTGGACTTTATATTCTCGCTTCCCTGATTGTCATATTAACGAGTCTCTCTGAAATCCCTCATGCTATTCAACTCATCTTTACAATGGCGTTTACGTCAAACGCTGCCTTTGGTGGCGTTGTCGGTGTCATTATTCGTGGGATAACGCGCGCTGCTTTCTCAAACGAAGCTGGGCTTGGTAGTGCTGCTATTGCTCACGCCGCTGCAAAAACTGATGAACCAATCCGAGAAGGAATGGTCGCCATGCTCGGACCGTGTATCGATACCATCCTGATCTGTCTTATGACTTCACTCGTTATTATCGTCACTGGCACTTGGTCTGATCCTGCTCTCGTTGCTCAAGGTGGAAATATTGGGGTAACTCTCACTACAGAGTCCTTTCGAACGGTTCTTCCGTGGTTTCCAACGGTGCTCACTGTCTGCATCGGTCTCTTTGCTTACTCTACAATGATCTCCTGGTGCTATTACGGTGAACGTGGTTGGATATACTTGCTCGATCACTTCGGTAAAGGTGTTGGTCAAAAGACGTTATCCATTTACCGGCTAACATTTGTATTCTTCGTCTATCTTGGAGCTATTAGTAGCCTCAAAGATGTGCTCGATTTTTCAGATGCTATGATCTTGAGCATGGCTTTTCCAAATATCATTGGAAGCTTGTTTCTCGTAAGAGAGGTTCGACGTAAATTAGATGACTATTGGTCGCGTCACTGCAATGATTCGTAACCGCTCATTTTTTGCCTGGTCTTCGCTCCGAGCACTCTGTTGTGCGTTTGTGTGCCTCTCCCTCCTTCCCCCTTCTCCCGGCCTTGCGGATCCATCAACCTCAACCGTCAAAGAAAAAGACCTCGTCACTCCAAAAGACGGGGTAACGGCAAGCCCAAAACCTGGCTGGGGAGACTTTGAAGTGGTTGAAAAAGATCTTAGCAAACCGTGGTGGCAACAAGTGCTCCTCTGGCCGGTAAACCGCGTACTTGATGTGATTGATGTGGTCAAATTTGATGTTGGAGTTGGCACCTCATTTGGCGGAGTTGCTCGAGTAACCAAATACGGTCAGGTTGGCTATCGCTCTGTTTCGCCAGCAAGCCTGCGGGTCGGAAACTTCGGTCGGAGGGCTCCTGTGATGGTTGAGTCTTCCAACGAGTTCGGTGCTGGTCCTGCCTTTATCGCCTCAAAAGATAGAGATATTTGTAAGGCCGAGTTTGGCCTAGGGCTCGATCTCTTTGTTGGTGGATATGTCGGTATCTGCGGGGATGAAGTTATCGACCTCGTATCTGGTATCTTTTTTCTTGATACCTCAGACGACGATATCCGCTAGCCCTCCCGACGAACTCCAACCTCCCCATCTATATTCCTGCGAACTTGACTAAGATTTGAATCGCCTCGATACTCCCCTCACTGGGGACAAAAGCGTATAGGGTTTCTTTCGCTCTCGATTTGAGAGCTACTCCTGTAACGCATCTGTTACTTTACATCCTTGAGAGTGAGGGGCCCATGAGACTTGTGTTGAGACACAACTCTCATGGGCCCCTTTGAGCTTACTGTTTGCATGGGTGCAAACAAAAGAGGGCTTTCTCCAGCGAAAGGAGTAACGGAATGCTCGTGATTACGAGACGTGAAGGAGAAGAGGTTGTTGTTGGAGATCCGAACAATCCCATTGGGTTTGTTCGAATCGCATCGGTCAAGGGAGAGCGGGTACGAGTGGCATTCGACTTCCCACGGGATGTCGAGATTCACCGGCGAGAAGTCGCAAATCAGATCGCCCGTGAAGCGTCCCTCTCCTCTACCAGCGACTAGGTAGATCAAGAAAACGTGAAGCCCGCCATCTGTTTACGGCGGGCTCACGTTTTCAATAAAGGATTACAAGACGCTTTCTTGTCCCCTAACAATTATTCTCAAAACTGTCTTCCGCATCAGTAATATCATCACTCGCACAGAAATCAGTATTTTGTGGTACAAACGCGTTACATGCCGTTTCAATAGCTTGCATAGAGGTTGAAGCCATATCAACTTCGATCACATAGCTTGCTGTGGCATCACAGGCATACCCCGTTGTATCGAGTGATACTGAAGGGGCTGTAGAATAAAAGGTATCAGAGCTAAATTCGAACGCTTGAACAAGTCCATGGAGCTCATTGCCTGGAGCACTCGCGTACGTTGTCGTGCGATACTCAAATGCGGCTGAGTCAGCAAGCACAGGAGTATCATTTACGAGGCTGCGGAATTTGAGTCCACCTTGACTCATCGCAAGATCATCAACATCACCGAGATAATCAATCAAAGCATACCCTTGCTCTGAGCTATTTGAGCCGGTGTTCACTTCATTCTTCTTCATCGTTATTCGCCCATCTTCAACTGAGATGCTGTAGGCAAATTTGTTCGATTGATCAGAGGTCACGAAGTTAATTGCGGCCTGGCTTGGTGATTCAGGGTCAAAATCATAATCTCCATCATCATCTTGTGTAACCATTCCAGTCAAAACCATAGAAAGGCTGTCATCGTAGGCTGATGTCGAAGTTGCTGAGAAGCTATTGTCAGTTCCAACATAAATCTGGTCGACTCCACTAGGACTTGTTCCACTATTGGTGTCATCACAAAACCAGAGATCTACCTGATAGGAACGATCGTTTGCCTCGTTATTTTGTGCAGCATAAATCTTCACAAAGATAGACTGAGGAAAATCATCGTTGACAATATCCATACGCACCACCCGGTCACTCGAACCATTTGGAGCAGCATAAAGGTTTTCAATATTTGCTCCAGGAAAGCTTGAAGGAGAAGTAAGCGAAACTCCCCCATCATCAACCGTTGATTGCGTCGCAAGGTTACGGAGATAACAAGCGGCGATACTTGCTTCAAGCGGCTTTACGAGCGCTCGAACAGCATCGATGTTCGCCTGACACGCAAGAAGCCCACCTGACTCACCATCACTGCCCCCAGCAAAAAACTCATCACACTGGTTGGCTGTTGGGGTTCCACTGACAAGACCAGCGATAACGTTTTCACTATCAACATCTCTCCAATAGAGGGAGAGAGCGCTGGTATTGGTGATATCGGTGAAAGCAGGAGGCGTGCCCGTGACCACTTCTTGAGATGTCACTTCGGTTATAAAGTCACCACCACTTGGCAAGCTCGCTAAGGTTTGAGCATTTGGCGCCGATTGTTTTTTGCACTTCTTCTTTCTCTTCTTAAACTTTGCCAGTTTCGAGGAGTAGTTCTTAGCGGTAGATTTAGGCTTCTTCAACCGCTTATAGAGCTCCCCTTTTTGCTTTGCAGGAAACCACTTTGTATCTGCATCATCTCGTACGCAAAAAAAGTTTTTTATCGTACGAACACTATCCCAAGATTTCGGTGTAAACTTCCCAGCAAGCGCGGTGGAAGAAAGGAAGTTTGAGAGAAGAAAACCAACGAGGAGAGTCTTCAAGACCCTACGAAAAGCATACATAACAAGTTATCCTCAAAGAGAAAGCCATAAGAAAACGAGGTACCACTACCTGTACAATATTCGGTAGAAACAATATGAAACTAGAGGCGATCTATCCCGTCTTTGACAAACATCGTTTGCTCAATCTCTAGAAAGTGGTCCAAACACTATCCCAAAGGAGGAGTGGTAATAGCACAGTAGCGAGAACTATAAGGTATGAAAGCAACTTTGGTACAAGCACACTTGAGAGCAGGCGTCCATTGTAGATTTGCGCCGTACTCACTTGGGGCGCGTGAGGTGTTGGCAATACTTCCTCAGTAGGAGGCTCGTTGGTGCTCTGAGCTTTCGGCCTTTCTTGGTTCATCTGGGGGACATGAGAAGACTGAAGAGCCGATGGGTCGGTTTCTAATGATTCATCAAAGAGCTCATCAAGATTATCAAGCACACCGAGATCAAGAGCCTCAACACCACTTCCCTGACTCACAAGCATGAGCGCATCAGCATCTCGAAGAGTTTCTAACGTACGATACACATCAAAGCGGCACGAACCAGCAAGAAAAGGCACTGCAGATAAAGGGGTAATTCCGTCAAGCGCCGAAAAGACTGCTCGAGACACATCAGTCAAATCAACCTTTTTGTCGGTATCAGCCACAAAGACCCCATCGCCCGGAAACTCTTCTTTCCGCTGAGAGAGATCCTCGAGAAATTCGGCACGCTCCAGAAGTAATTGACTGACGGAAAACAAAGGACTATAGCCCTCTTCAGGAACGACACGTTCAGGGCTAAAAAGATAAGGAATATCTTGAGGAAGGCTCAAGCTGTGAAACTTCTCACGTATACGTGCAGAAATAACACGACGGTAATGCGACTCTCGATCCTCGCTTATGAAAACAGGGGAAAAATCTACATAGAGCGCCTCATAGGTCTCAGCTTGTGAAGAAAACGTGTCGGGAATCAGCCCCGACTGGTGTAACCAAGCAAGTACTTCCGCCTCCGGTCGTACAGCATGAGACGCAATTTCAAAAATCTTTCCCTGCTCAAAGAATATTTCAAGCGGTGCCTCCCCAAGGTGCAATTTCAGAACACCCTGCCGACGCTCTTTGGCCAAACATGTGAGGAGCTCTTCAAGAGAAGTGTTTGAAACCACACCTTGTAAGTTCACTGCTCATCCTCCTCTCGTGAAAGGAAAAAGCTCAAGTAATAAAGACCAAGGAGAAAAATTCCAAAAGGAATCAGATACACACGCTTAGAGAAGGAGAACAGTTCAAACACCTGCGACACCTCTGATGGCCAGTGTAGAAGCGGCAAGAGTGCAATAAAGACAAGGCTTAAGATAAGAACAGCCCAGAGCGGCCTTTTCGCCCACACCCACGCTCCGCCAGGGATAAGCTTTAAGATCACAACAAGCGAAGCAGGAAGAGCATACTCAGTATAGTAGAGTTGAAAACGTCGAGCTTGTCTCTCTGCTGAGACAAAAAAGAATACGATACAGAGCACGACACCCAGAATTCCAAGCGCTTGAGGTGACACCCCCTGAAAAAGTGACGCTGCTTTTTTCTCATAGAGGAGCGATACCCCTGGGACTGGCGTGAGGGCTGATTGATAGAGCAAATCAAACGGAAGAGGTAGTTCAGCAGTTGCGCTGGCATCTTTCATACCAACAGAGGCCTCTCTCTCTTGCAGCTCTCTCACAAACGCACGATCACGACCTCTTGCTTTATCGGCAAGTTCGCGGCTACGAGTAGTATCAAGAAGATCGAAAGCAATTTTCGAGAAGTTGAAATAAAATGCCGCCGTATCTAATCCCTCACTTTCAGCTTGTTCATAGTACTCAAGTGCTTGCTGTGTATCGCTTCGGAGAAACGCCAACATGCCAAGCTGTGCTTTGGTCCATGCAGGAGATGGGAGATTCTTTTCGGCAAGAAGAAATGCTTTCTCAGCTTCGTGATACTTCCCAAACCGGCGAAGGAGTGTGCCATACGTATAAATGGCAACTCCATCAGATGGTCTGCGAGACACAAGATCGCCAAGACGCTCAAGGTCCCCTTCTTGATGCCCACCTTCATAGACTCGCAAGAGCGCTTGAACACCTGAGTCCCCGAGCCACACCGTGACATTTTCTTGCAGAGGCAAAACAAATCCCCAAAGCGCAACAACAACACTGCCTACGAACGCCGTCCATCGAAAACGAGGCAAAAAAAGGTAAACCATCAGCACCGTAACTGAGAGAACAGCAAGTGGGCCAAAGAAAAATGGGACAAAGACACACAGAGCTATAAAGAGTGGCGCAAGAAAACCACGTGATTGAAGAGGCATCCTAAGAGCTACAGCTCGTAATACCTCATCGCACTGAGTAATAAGCAGAAGAAGGATCGAAAGAATAATCCCAAAAGTAACAGCCCAGAGCAGCGGATAGAGGAAGAGATGTGCCGCTGAAAACAATGAGAGAGGAGAGGAGATCACTTGTGACAACAGCTTTCCAAAAAGTTCTGCCCGTGATGCAACACCTGTTGCAGGTGCTATCGAAAAAGCCGAAAGTACAACATACGGAGACTGAGGCGAAAGTTGAAAAGCTTTTCGAACATAAAAGCTTGCTTCATCAAGATTTCCAGCACGAAGCTCATCTGTAGCATCTTCAATCAACTCAGCAGAATAAGACTCAAGCGAGCGAACTCCAAGCAGGAGTTTAAGATTTTCAAGGGCAGCTATCTCTTCTTGAACAGCAAGAAGATTTCGAGCGCTTACTGCTTCACGCGTTCTCTGCCAGGTGAAGGCAAAAGGGTCTTTCTCCTGAGCTTCCTCAACCGCTAGACCTGGAGATTCAGCACACGCATATCCAGCAAGAAAAAAAAGAAGAACAAAGAGGAGAGCCGATCGGTAACTCATAGGAGTAGAGAATAACGAATTTCGATTTCATCCGTCAGTAGACAAAATCGTTTATAACCCTGCAAAGTGATGGCCAGATGAAAAATCCTGTAATTTCAGGGCACTAACAAGACACAGCCTACAGAAGTTGGTAGTCGACTTCTCTCTCTATGCAGAAGAGTTTGAACAGAGATAGCTCAGAGAAAACTCCGAATTACCCTTTTGAGCTATGGCGTGCCATGAAATCGATGACATCAATTTTTGAAACAATCCCTACAAGCTTTTGGTTGTCGACCACAACAGCGACCTGATCTTCATCGAAAATCTGAAAGAGCTCTTCTATACGAGCTTTAGGAGAAGTCAATCCACCAATGGGGTGTGCAATTTCAGAGATAGCTGTATCAAGATTGACCTCTCCAGTTTGAAGGGCTCGTAAGACATCAAGCTCGTGCACAATAGACTGAGGCATTCCTTGGCCATCAAGTACTGGCACCTGAGAGATTCCTTTGTCTTTGAGAGTAGTAACAATATCCCCAACTTTATCAGAAGCACTTGCAGTAATTGCATCTTGGCTACGACCTTTGAGCAACTCTTCAACAAACCCAAGCTCAGAGTAGGGCTCTAAAAATCCATGATCTTTCATCCATGCATCAGAAAGGTGTTTCGAAATATACCTCGTGCCGGAGTCGGTTAGTACAGTAACGATTGTCTTACCCTCTCCAACCTCTTTGGCAAGCTCAATAGCTCCGTGTACAATCGCTCCTGATGATCCACCACAAAAAAGCCCCTCTTCTCGAACGAGCCTTCGTGCCATCGTAAACGCTTCCTTGTCGTTTGTTTGCATCATGCGGTCAACGGCATCAAAGTCCATAGCACCACAGAGAATATCCTCTCCAATCCCCTCTACTTTGTAGACGTGAGGAGTCACAAGTGTTTGCGTATGAAAATAGTGGTAGTGTACGCTTCCAATTGGATCGACACCAACAACTTGAATATTCTTCCCTGTTTCTTTGTTTTTTTCTTTAAGGTAACGACCAACGCCAGAGGCAGTTCCTCCAGTCCCAGTACCGGCTACAAAATAGTCAAAGTCTCCTTGAGTTTGCTCAAAAATCTCTCGACCAGTGCTGTGGTAGTGTGCATCAATATTTCGGGGAGAGTGATATTGGTCAACGTAATATGAGTTAGGAGTTTCTGCTGCAATACGTTTTGCAGTATTGACGTAGTGATCGGGGGAGTCTCCAGGCACATCGGTTGGGGTAATAACAACCTCTGCACCAAAACCTTTGAGCATATCGATTTTCTCCTGGCTCATCTTGTCAGGCATCGTGAATACGCAACGGTATCCTTTCACGGCTGCTACCATGGCGAGCCCTAGCCCAGTGTTACCAGAAGTATTCTCTACAATCGTACCACCAGGTTTGAGATCCCCTGCCCGCTCAGCTTCTTCTACTATATAGAGAGCCATCCGGTCTTTAATCGAGCCCGTAGGATTCATGAATTCACACTTTACAAGCACAGTGGCTGCGCCATCGGGGACAATCTTGTTGAGTTTTACAAGTGGAGTATTTCCGATAGCTTCAAGGATAGTGTTGTGATATTTCATCATTCTCCCTACAATAAGATATAACTCGTTAAAATTATGCATTCTTTCAAAGAATAACAAGTGCTACTGAGACTCTTTATAGGCTCCTGAAATTGCAGAGAAAATACTTTACATTTTCGTTCTCGCTCCTTCTGTTCCTTCTTCTCGCTGGTCCTTCTCTGCTTGCCCAGGAAACTCCACAGATCGCTCCCCAATCACCACGCTTTGATAATCCCAAGCATGAATACCAAGATGAGCTTCCTACCGTTTCGATTGTGAAAAAAAAGCGGCAAAAAACAACTCGCTTTCGTGGCTACGGCAAACAGAAAAAACTTTTCAAGGCACTATGCGCAGCGATTGCCGAAGATGGTCGAAACGAATGGCTTTACGAGAATACGAAAGATTTCGTTCGTACTACCATTGGATGTGTGGCATGCAAACAGTTCTTTAAGGCTCTCTCGTCTTCATGCCGTCCGAAAGCTATTCGCAGACCAAAAATAAAAAAGCGTTCAAATGCAAAGAATTCGAACGAAGAAACAGAAACCAACAACGAAAAGAAAGACGAAGAATATAAGCCTCCACGAAAGCGAATGGAGCCTAATATCATTGCTCTCGATCTCACCTCTCGGCTTTTTCGCGAAATCGCTATCAATAAACAACTAAGCCTTGAAACCTACGAAGCAATAAAAATACTACTCCCTGTCCTTCGCGAGAAAAAAGGGAAAACTCCGGGTGAGCAATCATATTTTGAAATTCTTGCCGAATTTATCTTTGCCCCCTACCGTGAATATCAAAAAATGCTTGATTTCGAGGCTCGCCTTGCAGAGGCGGAAGCTCGAGAAAATAACTCAGACCGATTCGACCTCGATGTTATCTTCGGTGAGCCGTAACATATCCTATGCTCATAAAGAGTGGCACAGGCTAAACCTTGTATCCTTGTTTCCGAAATTTATTCAGAATCGCTTGCATTCTTGCGTCAGCCTCTTGCTTCTGAGCACCCGTTAGCTCTTCTTCGGTGGAACCTGCGGTCGATTCAGAATGCTCCCTTTCTTGAGCCAAGACAAGATCAGGGGCCTGTGTCAAGGCAGGGGAAACGGTAACGGGCTGAAGCTTCCTCGCCTTTCCATGGGGGCTTGAGGCTTCCTCTTTTGGCGAAGCTATCCGCCTCTTGGCTTCTCTTTGTTTTGTTCGCTGCAGACTTTCCTTTTCACTTAAAGGAACTGCTCCTTTACGAGAACTCGAAGCGAGTGAAGGGCTATAAGCACTTCGTGAACCATAAACGTCAGACGGTTGCATCAATCGCACATCAAGAAGTACCCAATGCATCTTAGCGCCTTCGCTTCGAAGCTCTTCAATCCTCTCGAGAAGTTCTTGAGGGAGATCTTCTTGGATAAAATTAGCTGGCACACTATCTGGGTGTGAACGTCGAACGTTCACACTTACGTTAAATATCTGATCCTCAAAGTCAACAACACTAGGAACAAGGACAACGGTGTCCTCTCGAAAAGGAAATGTGTTCCTATCTGTCATCCATAGGAAAGGAAGAGGGTTGCGACTCATGGAAACCCCTTCAAGCTGCGGCTCTGCCGCATCCGTATCAACAGGAGACGAATGTAATGGGGCAGCACTCATGAGGTTTTCTCTTGGCCAAGTTGTACATGAGCAACCCATGCATAGTTTCGAACAACAGACTCATACTCGAAGTGAGCCCTTGCTTTGATTGCCAAACCTTCTAAGCTTCCCAAGAGAGAAAACCTTTTATGGACATGGAAGAATCCAAGCCACTTCCAGAGGAACGTGCGAAAGATATGAGGGTGTCCAGCTTGATCTCCAAAGTCAACCACAGAGAGCGTTCCATGAGGCGAAAGCGCCTCCACTCCTCTTGCAAGTGACTCCTCCCAAGCTGGTATCATCGAAATGGCATATGAAAATATGATATAATCAAAGCCTTCTGGAACATCAAAGAGCTCTCGATAATCAACCTTTTCAGCCAACGCTTCTTTGAGCTTTGGTGGGGTCAAACCTTTTTTTGTAAAAAGAGTTTTCGCGGTTTCAAGCATAAGCGAAGATGCATCGAGTCCATAATAGGTGCACTCAGGATACTTCTTTGCAAGACAGAGCAGATTTCTCCCCGTTCCCACTCCTACTTCGAGAATACGAGCTCCTGGCTTTGGCTCAAGTGAATCAATTAAGCGATCTCTCCCGAGCAAAAAGTACTTTCTTGTTGCATCATAGATATATCGCTGAAAACGATATGTCTTATCCATCAGCTCGTTATGCGACATTCTTTGAACCACCACGAGCATAGAGATGGAAACCACCGTAGATCGCGGATCTGTCCTGATCGTAGAGACTCAAAGACTCATCGCGGCGATACTCAAACTTCTTACATCCCAGTGATTCTAAGGCGGCACACACAGGACTATGGGCAGCAGCCGTACGAAAAATGACTCTTGATTGCGGTTGAGATACACGCCCCACTTCTGACCAAAGGTCTTGAAGCACGTGATCAGGCATCCAATCTTGAGAATCAAGAAAGACAAAATGTGAAAGGGTTTCGGGTGCTTTTTCTTCAAGAAAAGCAGTGAGTCCCATATTGTGAAGACGAACACGGTGAGCATTCTCACGGATCGCTTCATAATGGTGAGGCTTGAGATATTCAGGAAACCCATGCCAATCGTTACTGTATTTTCGAGAAAATGCTTGCCAAGCAAAGTAGTTTGTTTGAATAGGGAAGCGGCATGCAAGCCGTTTCACCCTATCACAATAGAGCGCAACAATTCCTCCGGGGTGCTCTGCCCGAAGCGCCTCAAATTGCTTCGGGGGAATACCGAGGCTAAAGAGGAGTGGCGATACCGGTCCCAAGATACGAACCACGGGATGAGAAAAAACAGGCTCAAGATATTTTGAAAAGAGCTCCTCTTGTTCTTGTAGAGAGTGAGCAGCAAGGAGCTTTTCAGGCTTACAGTTTGCAAGGCGACAAATAGAGTGAAGAAAACGGATAAAATAGCCGGAACGAGACACATCATAGAGTCCCTTACGGAAGTATTGAATGCGCGGAGCCAACAGGCCACGACGATTCTCCCAGAATGCACGCTGCTCAAACGAGAGATGGGGTGAGATATACTTGAAATAGTTTCTCACATTCTCGCTACTTCGAGCTCTTCCGAAAAACTCATAGAAAGTCTCATAATTTGGAAGGTGTCGAACGGCAGTAAGTTTCAGTCTCGTCAGTTCCAGGTGATAGGGATTGAGATCTACTGCATCTATCGAAGCGGGAGACTTCGTAAGATAAGAGAGCACATTACACCCACCAGATGAGATCGTAAGGATTCTTGACTGGCTTGAAAGCTGCATCGCTTTCATATCAACAACAGGATCTTCCCAAATCTGGTTATAGACAAAACCGTTAAACCAATAGGTGAACATCTTCTCAAGCGCCCCTTGACGCTTCGTAGAGGAGTGTTCAACAGCATTCTTGAGCAATACTTTAGCTTCAGCGGACATCGACGGGTTCCTTCGAGAGAGAGACAGTACAATACATGGAACGCTGCCATAACTTTTCAGTCAGTTCGAGTTTGAAAAGTGTTAGCGAAGAGCTAAGAACGTGTGAGCACCTTCCTCTTGCTCCCATTGCTGCTCATCTCGTATGCTCTCAAGAGAGGAAAAATATGTTCGAGCACACTCAATGGCTGTACATCCTGCCGCTTCACCCTATCCTTGCCACCCTCTTCTCTCTCTACGTACTCGTTCAGCCTCAAAGAAGACGATCTGAAACCACGCTTACTTGGATTCTCGCGTTCTTTCTCCTTCCCTATCTTGGCATCTTGATCTTTATCCTTGCAGGCTACCGCTATACAGTCCGACAACGTGCCATAAAGCCGAACCCCACCCCTCAACCAAGCGATGCGAACCAGACCCCCGATAAAGCCAGCACGTGTCGCTATAGTAAAATTCATAGGCTCGCCCAAAATCTGACCGAGTTCCCTGAGAATGGAGGTAATCTTGTAACCCCCCTTGATGAATCTTTTTTGACATACACCGCGCTTACAGAAGCTATCGCGTCTGCATGCCACCATGTTCACTTGGAATATTATATTTTTCGTCCAGACGATATTGGCAAACAGTTTCGAGAACTCTTAATCAAGAAAGCTCTACAAGGTGTTGAATGTCGATTGCTCGTAGATGCTGTGGGCTCATTTTATCTCAATCGTAAGTTTCTTCGCCCTCTCAAAGACGCTGGTGTACAGGTGGCTTTCTTCTGGCCCCTTACCCTAAGACGCCCTTGGGGATTTCAACTCCGAAATCACCGCAAACTTGCCATTATTGATGGCACAACAGGATTCATCGGCAGTCAAAATATTGGAAATGAATATTTCCAGTGGAGAAACAGAAAATTACTCTGGAGAGATGTTGCCGTGCAAATCAAAGGACCTGCCGTAGCACACCTACAGTGCATTTTTTCAGAAGATTGGGGATTTACGTCTGGTGAAAAACTCGACGGTCAAGAGTATTTTCCAGAGCTCTCTCCACAAGGAAACACGTTACTACAAGTCATTCCAACGGGCCCAGAAGAAGAAGACTCGACCTTAGAGATGATCCTCACCTCTCTCTTTCAGCAAGCACAACAGCGGGTTTCCATCCTTACCCCGTATTTTATTCCAACAGATGCCTTTATACTCACGCTTAAATCCCTTGCTCAGCAAGGGATTTCGGTCGAGGTGCTACTCCCCTACAAGTCAGATCTTTGGATTGTTAATGTTACAGCAAAAAGTTGGTACCGTGAACTTCTTCAAGCAGGTGTAAAGATCTTCGAAAGCCGAAAGGCATTTGTTCACGCCAAAGTCGTCATCATTGATGATGAGGTCTCTTTTATTGGTTCAGCAAACATGGACCAACGGAGTTTCTTTATTAACTTCGAATCGAGTCTGCTTGCGATTGACAAGAAAGTTCATAAGGATTTGTCACAGACACTGAGTGATATAAAGACCGAGAGCACAGAGTTATCACTCAGCAACTTACCAAAGGAGACGCTCCTTACTCGGCTCAGAGAAAATGTCTTTCGAATAGCATCTCCAGTGCTCTGACCTTAAGACAATTGAATCACAGAGGCGCACAGAGGATGTTCTATCGCTCTCCTCTGTGTTCCTCTGAGCGCCTCTGCGATTCAATAAAACTTGAGAACTGACACAAAAAAAGGCGCTACTACAGCAAAGCCATAGTAACGCCTTCTCAAGGAAAAAGCTAAAAAGGCTTAAGCGTTCGCCTGTCGTTCTTCCTCAGCACTCTCGTCTGCGGAAACCTCTTTCATTGAAAGACGGATCTTACCCATGCGATCAATTTCAAGAACTTTCACAGAGACGAGGTCTCCTTCCTGAACAATATCAGTCACACGCTTAACGTGCTCATCAGAGAGTTGAGAGATGTGCACAAGACCATCAGTGCCAGGAAGAATCTCAACGAAAGCACCAAAGTCAGCAATACGCTTCACTACACCTTCGTAGATCTTTCCGACTTCTGGCTTCTCGGTAAGTGACTTAATTGTCTCAATAGCAGAAGCCATCTTCTGAGCATCGTTCCCTGAGACAGTCACAATACCACTATCATCAATATTGACGTTTACTTCCCAAGTAGCCTGAATGCCTTTGATGACCTTTCCACCAGGTCCGATAAGATCTCGAATTTTATCAGAGCTAATCTTAAGCGTCTCAACACGTGGAGCGTATTCACTGAGCTCAGTTCGTGAAGAACTGATAGCTTCACTCATCTTACCGAGGATGTGCAGTCTTGCATCCTTGGCTTGATCAAGAGCATTGGTCATAATTTCTTGGCTGAGACCTTTAATCTTGATATCCATCTGAAGTGCGGTAATACCTTTTTCGGTACCACACACTTTAAAGTCCATATCACCAAGATGGTCTTCATCACCAAGAATATCAGTCAAGATAACGGTATTCTCTTCTTCGGCGATAAGGCCCATTGCAACACCTGCAACAGGAGCCTTAATCGGAACACCAGCATCCATGAGTGCAAGCGTTCCACCACAGACAGAGGCCATTGAGCTTGAACCGTTACTCTCGGTAATCTCAGAGACGATACGGAGCACATACGGGAAATCATCTTCTGACGGGATAACCGCTGAAAGTGCTCTCTCAGCAAGCGCTCCGTGACCAATTTCACGACGACCAGGCCCACGCATCGGGCGAGCTTCTCCCACACTGTATGCAGGGAAGTTGTAATGAAGCATGAAACGCTTCAGCGAAGAACCAAGGAGCCCATCGATACGCTGGGCATCATCATCGACACCAAGTGTTGCCGTAACGATTGCTTGTGTTTCTCCACGGGTAAAGAGCGAAGAGCCGTGAACGCGTGGGAGCATACCAACTTCAATTTCGATATCTCGAACAGTTTTGTTATCACGCCCATCAAGACGAACCCCCTTCTCAAAGAGCAGGCCACGTACAGCTTTTGATACGAGATCGTCAAAAGCCGACTTCATATCAGCAAGTACCTGATCCGCGTCCTCTGCATTTTCGTCCCAGATTGACTCGATAGCTTCATTACGAACTGCCTTAATAGCTTTCTTTCGCTCGAGCTTATCAGCGACTGTGATAGCGCTCGTAAGCTTATCACCTACTGCTTTTTCTACCTGGGCAACAATCTCTGCAGGGAGCTCTCGCGGAGTAAACTCGACTTTCTCCTTTCCACACTTTTCGACAAGCTCATCTTGCATTTCGATGATCGTCTTAATTTCTTGGTGCGCATAAAAAAGAGCTTCAAGCACTTCAGCTTCAGTAGCTTCTGCGGCTCCACCCTCAACCATGACAATCGCATCACGCGAACCGGCAACGATAAAGTTGAGATCGCACTCTTCAAATTGCGAGACTGGAGGATTAATCACAAGCTGTCCGTTATGTCTTGCAACACGAACACCAGCAAGAGGCCCATCAAAAGGGATGGCCGAGATAGAGACAGCAGCTGAAGCTCCACAGAGAGCAAGAACGTCAGTATCGACTTCTGGATCAGCAGAGAGCACGGTGGCTACAATCTGAATCTCAGAAGAGAAACCTTTCTTAAACATTGGCCGACAAGGTCGGTCAATGAAACGTGAGGTAAGAGTTTCCTTTTCACCGAGACGCCCTTCTCTCTTAAAAAATCCTCCAGGAATTTTACCTGCAGCATATGTTTTTTCGATGTAATCTATTGTGAGTGGGAGGAAATCTACACCTCTCTCTTCTCCAAGAACACAGGTAACAAGAACAACCGATTCTCCGCTTCGAACGAGAACTGCTCCAGAGGTTTGCTTGGCGACATATCCTGTTTCAAACGAAAAAGACTGGCCATGAAAGTCTCTCTCAACAACAACTTTATTTCCTAATGACATTATCTACTCCTTAATTCGATCTAAGGTTCTATTTATTCTTCTTTAAACTTTGGGTTGAACTATACAGCAACGCCCCATGACATGCAGCTAGAGAGTGAACCTCACGAGCACAAAAAGACTCCTCTTCCTGGCACCAAAACTCAGTGCAGAAAAAAACAGTCTGTCTCACAGCACACGAAATGTTCAAGCTAACGCTACTGGGGACAAGAGGATTACTTACGTAGACCAAGCTCACCGATAAGTGTGCGGTAACGTGTTACATCTTCAGACCGGAGGTATCCGAGAAGACGCTTACGTTGCGACACAAGCCCTAGGAGCCCGCGGCGAGAGTGCTTGTCTTGCTTGTGCTTTTGAAAATGCGTAGCAAGTGTTTCAAGACGCTTGGTAATAAGTGCTACCTGCACTTCTGGAGAAGCTGTATCGTTTTCGCTTTTGCCAAACTTGGCAATAATTTCTTGTTTTGTTTTGTAGCCTTCTAAAGCCATGGAATGAATCCTTATTGATCAACAAATGACATGTAATACGTGAGAAGTTAACGAGCGAGAAGTATGGTACGGTGCGAAGGTACACAGAAGTTTTTTTACAATCCCTAGCAAGAGACTCTAAAAAAACTCTTATCCCTAAGCACCTAACCAAGTGCTTCTAATCACTCAAACTTTCTTGTGCGAAAGGTAGCAAGTCCACCCCAAGAAGTCAATTTCTGGATAGAACATAGAGAGCAGCACAAAGGGCAATCTAACCCACTGATATTAAAGCTCTATTACTCCTGTCCACCATGGCCAGCTCCACCACCAAAACAGCCCACGAGAAGCATCCCCGCTCCTCCTTGCACTTGAACGTGCCCTCCATTTCCCTACTCAAGACGGGTACGTTGCCCCCATGAACACTTGAGTAGCCCCCTACTGCTGTCCTACACTAAGCATATCTTCGTACATGAAGAGATGGGGGGAGCGTTCTTTAACTCCCAAAACTTATTCCTAGAGTAGATGCACACCTGTTGCACTTCACTCAGCTGCTTTTTGCTCCCCTGTCAGAATTCTCTTCTTACAGCCCAAACACCTCACCCGCAGTAAAGCCTCTGAGCGAGGTGCAATCACTTCTTTCATATTGTTTTAGCTCATGAGACTCACCTGGCATCAACAGTGGAGAGCATGCCACTTTTGATGCCAGGTGAGGACGCGGTCCTCCATCTCACTTTTCACACACTCCATTGTTGTGAACGTACACTTGGGGGTCCGCCCCGAAAGGAATCAAACGATGAGCAAAGGTTCAGGAGAAAATAATGAAACACACGAAGTTGAAGCAACCGAAACGCCTGACGACAGCCAGAGTCTCCCTCTCGAGCAACTCGAAGACGAAGCTCCTCAAGATAGCTCCGGCAAAGAAGTCGGCGAGATCCCGATTGCCGTAGAGGACGACGAGATCCTGCCCATTGCTGGCGACTCAAGTATCGATTTCGCTAGCATAACTGTTGAGCAAGAGGCTGACCCTGATGGCTCAAGCATGATGGAAGCAGCTGTTGGAGCTATAGTTACGGAGTCAGCGATTGGCGCAGTCGCTACAGAGCCTTCCCCTGATTCAAAGCCATCCAAAACAAAGAAAGATGGCAAGAAGAATAAAAAGGAGAAAGGTAAAGAAAAGCCTCCCAAGGCAAAGAAAGCTGATACCCCAAAGGGTAAGCAGATCGGAAACACGGGATTCTACTCTCAATCTGGAGGCAAGTATATCGTTGGACCAAATGACGATAACGCAGCATATCGAGCTGCATGTTCTAAAGAAGGTCCATGGCACGACATCAACCTCTCAGTTGTTGGATGGCATAAGCGCGTGATTGCTGGTCGCACAGAGCGAGCACGCTTTGCCCTCGGCTTCCAAGAACAGCTTCCCATTCTTACCCCTGCTGCTGCAAAACGAAAAGAGCGGCGTATGCTCAAGCGACACAAGAAACGTGTACTTGCTCAGCAGGCGAAGGCAGCCAGTCCAAAAAAAGAGCAGAAACCGAAGCCAAAGAAGGAGAAGAAGAAATCGAAGAAGTAACTTCTTCTCTCTTAGGTAACAGTGGTGTGGGGGTGCTTCCTGTTGACACAAGAAGCACCCCGCCACTTTTTCTCATTGAGGTTTATCTCAAAAAGGCTAAGAAGTGATTGCCCTTGCCACTATTAAGAATACCCCCCAAAAGACCGGGCTAAGACAGAGGGGCTCGAAAACTCCTCAAGAGCTGCTCGAATGGACAACGTTCCCATGGCAGCGCTCCGTTTTCCAGTAAATGGCAACTCATCGGGTCCCCGTTTACAACCATCATTAAGATTTACTCTCCCAACAAGCGGTTGAAGCTTTTTTGCAAGCGAGTAAAGCTCTGAGTCATCACTTGAAAATATACTCACTTGTTGGCCAACTTTTGACTGAGCGACAAACTGCGTGGCTTCCTCAACGTAAGAAATTGGCACAACGGGAACGACAGGACCAAACTGTTCTTCGTGAAAGATGCGCATTTCAGGTGTTACAGGGTACAAGACCGCAGGAGTAATAAGATTCCCCTTAGCTATACCCCCACCGTTATTCATCACACGCGCGCCCTTGGCAACCGCATCCTCAATCAGCTCTTGGAGGTATTCAACCTTCCAAGCTCCTTCAGCTAAAGGTGTAATGTCTACTCCCTCATCTCGAGGGTCACCAAGTTGGAGCCCATCAACATACTCAGCAAAACGGAGAGCATACTCTTGGGCAAGCTCTTCACCAACAACAAGGTGAACTTTGAGTGCCGTACACCGTTGGCCGTTGTAACTCAAACTTCCCTTTCCAACCACAGGAATCGCTGACTCCAAGTCCGCGTCAGGAAGCACAATCGCAGGATTATTGGCCCCAAGACCGAGAATTTTCTTGAGACGGTGTGGCTCAGGGTGCGCACCAGAAACAATATCAGCCACCTTTGCACTCCCTATGAAAGAGAGGACGTCTATGTCTCCACTCTCCATGATTGGCCCGATAATCTCAGCCCCATCACCATAGATCACATTCACTGCTCCAGCAGGAAACGATTCTTGAAAAGCGTCAAGAAGTGGCTCAAAGAGAAGCACACCAGCTTTTGGAGGTTTCATGACTACCGTATTTCCCATTAACAGAGCTGGAATCATAGTGGCAAACGTTTCGTTGAGTGGATAATTAAAGGGGCCCATACACAAGGTTGGGCCAAGTGGTTGGCGCGAGATGCTTGCTTCAATACCATCGACATGTTGAACGCCCTGAGATTCACTGTGAATCTTCAGAGCTTCCTCACAGCTACGACGTATATATTCAACTGTTCGGTCAAACTCAGCTGTTGCATCAGCTGTTGTTTTTCCTATCTCTAAAGTAATTCGCTCAATGACAACATCTCGAACCTCCTCCATGCGACGTGCGAAGTCGAGTACCTGTGCTGTTCGATCAAGGAGGCTCGTTTGAGGCCACTCCCCGAGGCCGTTATCATATGCTGCTTTAGCAGCACTCATTGCTTCAAGCGCCTCTTTCGGGCCTAAGGCTGGATGAGATCCGAGCCTTGGCTCCCCGCCACCGAGATCAAGTGGAGATGTCACATCTGTGGTTTTCCCTTTCCATTCTCGAACCTCGCCATCAACTAGATAGGTTTTCTGTTCAATTGGTGCCACAGAGACAAACGGATTCGTGTCAACTGGCAACAGAGTCAATATCTCTCGTTGGACCAACTCTGCATCGGGTAATACTGGGCTGCTCGCTAATGTTGTCATGGCCACTCCAAGTGCTAATCACATGTTATATACTTGCATATAGCATGTAGTTAGTACAAAATCAAGAAAACAGGAGGCCAAGACTTCAGAACTCGGCTAAAAATCGTCTATCCTAGAAAAATAATGAGAGATCTCAGCATGTTTATAGAGTAAACGGTCATAGGTACAACTTCATGAGTATCTTGATCTCTTTCCCTATGTACAATGACTCCATGTTAAAGAACCTTTGGACCCGCTTAACGGAAACCGATCTCTACTTCTCTCTTTTTAAGAAGAAAAAGAACAAGCTCCGGATTGAAGGAAGCTGCAGGCAAACGGGAAATTGCTGCCGCAATCTTATACTCGTTGACCGAGGCAAGCCTGTCACCTCTCAGGCTGCATTTGAAAAACTCAAAAAGAAATTTCCAGTCTATGAGATGTTTCAACCAAACGGATCTCAAACTGAAGAGGGCTACCTTAGGTATACTTGCACCAACCTGCGAGCAGATAACAAATGTGGAATTTATGAGTCTCGACCGGCTCTCTGTCGTCGATATCCCCACTCCGAGATGGTTCAACTCGGTGGAGGATTGCTTCCTGGTTGTGGGTACCGAATTGTTCCCGAAAAGGGATTTGACGAACTTCTCAATAAGGCAATCGAAGATTCGACCTGCAGTGATGATACACAAAGCTCATGAGCGAGAGCTCATCATAGGCCTGATACGTTCCTATCCTACTGATATCTCGCACTCTTTTTCGTACACGAATACCTCAAGATCAAACCCAGGGGGAGACGATGAATAAATACTATGAAATATATGAGCCTCCTTCGAATACTCTTTACTTTGCTCCTTCTATCGTCGCTTCCCTTATCAGCGGACATCCTTGTTGCTACAGGCAGCGATATTAAACTAGTTGACAGCGAGACTAGCGTAACTTCAACCTTCATTGCGTCAGCAACGAGAGCCCTCGCATACGATCCTGAGAATAACCACCTGTATTACAGTGACTCTGGCCCCTCAATAAAACGAGCCAATCGGGATGGGAGCAATATCGTCACCATTTTTGCCTCAGCAAGTAGCTCCATAAACGATATCGCACTCGACCTGACAAATAATAAAATACTCTGGAGCGATCCACAGGAAGCAGCTATCTATCGAGCCGATCTAGATGGTAGCAACAAAGAGCTGTTTCTTGTTGGTATGTCAGACCCCTATGGTCTGTTCGTAAGCGAGTCAACAAACACTCTGTACTACGCAAGCCTCGAAGGAATCGAGCGTGTGAACCTCAGTGATGGACTCAATCAATCTTCTCTCTTCGACAATATTGCCCAAGGAGACACCCTCACCAATCTTACTCTATTCAATGGAAAACTCTATTGGTCGAACCATACAAAAGATGCCATCTATCGATGTAATACCGATGGAAGTTCTCCTGAAGCATTCCTCTCTTCAAGTACAAATTCTCCCCGTGGAATTACATATGATAACACTCTTCAAAAGCTGCTCTTCATTGGCGCACCTTCTTCAGGGACACTTCTCAGCAGTGTCAATACAAATGGGTCTTCTCTAAGCGCAGTCGCTTCTCAAAAAGGTTATGATATCATAGCGAACTTTACTACAGGGGACACACAGGAGCCCACCTCGAGCATCTATGATGATACAAGAATGTACTTTGCTGTTCGTGATACACAACTCAATACTTCCCGAATATTTTGGACAAACATAACGAAAGAAATCGTGCCTGTATTTGATTCCGATACTATCGGAGACGTAAAGGCAATGAGCTATTCTGTGGAGACAGAAAAACTGTATTGGGTGGATGCAAGCGGAAATACCGTCAAAATTAAAATGGCCGATGCAGATGGCACAAACGTGGAAGACTTTCTCACTCTTCAAAACTCTTCGGTCTACTGCCTGTTAGCTGATGATATTTATGGCCGACTCTACTACTGCAGTGATTCACAGACCATAGTGAGTGTTGACTTGGTAGATGGAGACGATGAAGAAACTCTCCTCTCTTTGAATGGAGACTCTACCCTTCTTTCAAGTCTTGGATTCTATGGTGATGCGGTCCTTTTCGTCGAAAAAGCTGTGTCGGATGATTACTTCAGAAACCTCTATCTCTATAAAACAGTCGATCGAGGTGATAAAAGCGTATCAAGTAGCTTTGTCAACTTCATAAGCCCTATTTCGAGCTTCGCTAGTTTTGATGATGATCAGCTCGTGCACACCGCTGGTTATTGGGTTCGGAGAGAAGAACTTCCAAGTTTTGATTACGAGAATGGGGACTGGTATGGCAGTATCGGTGTTCACCCAGAAGAATTTCCTCGAATAGTTGGCATTCAACATCTTGATACATCAGTCGCTGAAACTCCTTATGTAGCATACTATGGCTATACGAATACGATTCGATTTGTCATCCCTCATCCTGGTAGTTTTCTCTATGGTCCATTTCTTACTCTTGGGGAAAACGAAAAGCTTACGGCTCTCACCGAAGTTGTACAACCAGCGGAATTCCCCGATGCGCCACCTCTTCCCGCTCCTACACCTACAAGCCAAGAGGATGGAGAAGACCTTTATGATGTTCGTGGTACTGTCGGTGGAGCCTCTTCGGATCTCTCAGGCACCCAAGCTCACCTTACTCCAAGAACAGGAGGAGAAGCAGACGCAACTTCTGAGAGTGGAATATCTTCTCATCCTCGTTCCTTCGTCACTCTTCTGGAAGAAGGAAACACATTTACATTTCAGAATGTCCCAGCAGGAGACTACAACCTGAGCATAGACCGTGAGGATCTCACACTCGCTACCAACTCCATAGCTCTCTCAACAGGCGAAGTCCTTCCAGCAGTCGTCGTACGACAAAGAAATTTCGCAGATTATAACTGTAAGACAAAAAATAAGAGCAAGAAAATAATCAAAGCGAATCGAAAACTCACCGCCATGGTAGAACTTGCTCTTTCTCTTGCTCATAAAGCATACACGTCAAGCAGCAACCAGACTGCACTGCTTGAAGAGTCTACTACTCTTAACCTCCTTCACGAACAAGCGATAGGCGCAAGTAGAGATGTTACGAAACTGCAACTTCTCAAATGCAACGACTCCCTTCTCTGTACAAAAAAGAAGACTCGCTCAGAGAAGAAAACGTACATAAATTCAATACGCTCATTAAAGTCACAAGCGAAGAAAGTACTACGCCTTGCCCTCAAAGGCACAAAGCGAAAGAAAAAGCTCCAACGTATTCATAGACTCGCTAAGCAAGCGATTGGTGCTGCGAAACAACTTCCAGTAAAAACATATGCATGCTCTGAAGAAGATGCCTCAGATGACGACAACTATCTTATAGAAAGTAATACCTGATGAGGCTTGTCTGAACTCTGCAGAGGCCCCGCCGCAAACCGCTCAGCGGGGCGAAAAGAGAGTATTCGTGCTGTTTCAAATGAACTTATCGCAACACTAAAGACAAGTAGTTGTGCTAAATGTACTGTCTGTGGAAATAGCAGTACAAGATGCTGTTCCCCCTGTAAAATGCATGTTGAAAGAATCTTCAACATCAACATACGTTTGAGAGATTACGATGTCAGTGTTCCCATTTGAGCTTTCAAGTGTGCCACCAAAGCTTGAAATCAAAGTTGAATGACGAACGATACCACTTCCTCCACTACTTCGCAGAGCACTCTGATCTATTGCCGTGGCAGTAACGACACAACGCTCAACGATAGTATGGGAAGTCGAAGTACCAAAATCGACACCAGAATCACCGGTTGAGGTTATTTGAGAATCTGAAATCGTGGTATCAAGCGATGAATGATCCGTATTAATAGCATAACCAGCTGCTGTAATGTCGATACGATTTATTTTCACTCCAGAGCAATTCTCAAGTAGCAAGCCACGACCAGTGCTTGTCATTTTGACATTCTCAATAAGAACATCGTTGTCGTCATCAACACGTACAACTCCAGACAAGGTGCTTGTGGTGATAGCAGTTCCAAAAATTGACATATTGCGAAGAGAGCTACCAGTATTTGTATCAACGACTGCACTGGACGACGAACCTGTCACAACAGTGCTATGAGTATCAGCTCCACGAAGAGACACGTAAGTCCCAAGCTCAAGAACAAGGTCTCCAAGATCATACGTGCCGCTCTCAAGCTCAATCATCCAAGGAGCATCGACAGTTCCAACAAGCCCAGAAGCAGCATTCAGAAGGGCACTACCATTCTCCGTTGGCGCCTCTCCAGCAGGAACGACAATGGTACGTTCATACAGATCTGCCCCATCGACTCCCGGCACTCCCTGGAGCCCCTGCAATCCTTGTGGGCCTTGCGGGCCAGTCTGCCCTTGAGGTCCTTGCGCCCCAGTATCTCCCTTTGGCCCCTGCGCACCTTGAACAGTTGCGTTGGTATCTTGAATCTGTACAAATTTTCCGGGGCAAGCATCTGGGAAAACTTTAGTAACGAGCTTTGGCTTCTTCTTTTTATTCAACTTGACCTTCACACAGGTAACCTCTGAATAAGCAGTAGGGCTCATAGCGAAAAGAAAAAGTGAAACTATCGAGAGACTTTTAAGAATAAAAAGACATTTTTGTTTGCAATTCATGTGCAGCTCCTAAAGATATGGAAGAATATATCTCAATCCCCCGTCCATTTGGTGATAACGAAGTATCAAAATTTTGAAGATGTTAGTCAAATAAACTCAAAGAGATCAGGTTTGTCGGAGACAAAGCTGATTTGAGTATAAAAAACGCCATGCGCTTTTCAAGGCGTCCTCGGGGACGCCGCACGGGAAGTATGCTGCGTTAGCAGCGTACTTCCCTGGAGAAGACAAATATACACCGTGCAGAAAAACACGTGAAAGCGACCAGTTTTCACACCACCATACGCGCCACAAACATTCAGAGAGCACGACAGACCTGATCTCACGGGGTATATACTCAAGATGAACAGTTAGATTCCTGTAAATTCGAGCTTTCTTGAAATTTTATACTCGAGAGATACTCCATATGAAATCATAGCCTAGAGCTCATCGATGCACTCTCAGAAGCCATTGAAACTACTCAAGCTATAAAATCTCCTACGCTTAGCTTTGCTCTCCTCATTCTCCAGAGAGATATTTTTGATTAGCTGCTGGGAGTTCTGTAGCCTGCCAACAGGGACTTGTAGGACACGAATATGGCGCACACTCCCCTTCTATCACCACTAGGTGAGCTAATAACTCATAACGAAGGAGGAGAGACAGCTTCTCTCCCCCACGCCCCAGAGGGCGATCAGACGCTCAGCGCTGAAACATCAATATCGAGTGAAGAGTTTACGAACCTCCTTACTCGGATACAGCACCCTCATCTTGCACGGGCAACATTCCAAGGGCTCTCTGGCGAACAGAGAGAGTTCAAAGAAGCACTTCTGAAGACATTGGGGCTTTACGGTGATGGCGATCCACTCGATGTAATCAATCGCTGCTCGCTTTCAAAAGAAGAAGTAGATGACATTATCCGAGCCGAAGATGTGCAGCGTGAACTTGTTTCGGGAATCCCCTCAACTCTCACCTTCCCTTGGAACCCCGAGCGAGTTGTTACAGCCTATAACACTTCCACGCTTCTCTTAGAGGAGCATGAAGAGATCAGAGAGAGTGTTCTTCTCAGTGTAGAGCGAGCGATTGCAGCAGGAGCATTTGGTTGCGCCGATTATCTCATAGAGAAGTTCTCCATTCAGCCTGAATCTGTCAGAGAACTCGCAGCGAAAGCGATGGTGAGCTGTTTTGAGTTTGAAGGCTCTTCTTTCGAGCGAATTGGGATTCAAATGGCAGGAGGAGGACATTCCTCTCAAGTCGCGCAAGTAATAGCAGAACACTACCTAGGAGATGACCTTACTGCTTTAGAAGGCTTCACACCCGAGGTGATTGCATGCTTGAGGGAAGGATTTGAGGTTACGACCCTTGAGGAACTCGTCCGTTTCAAGCGTGAGAATCAAGAGTATGTCGCAACTTTGCTTGAAGATCCCGAGTGGTTCTCTTGTGTAGACCAATCAGACCTTCCTACTGCAAAAAAACTACATATCTCACTTCTTGATCTCGACATGATCTACTTCAATGGCGTTCATTCGTCAGAACTTGGTGGAATAGCGACCTTTGAAGCACTTCTCAAGTATTCTCCTCAATGGGAAATGGCAAAATCTCTTGAAGGAGAGTTTCGCGAGGCAGCTGAAGTCTTAGGAGCTGATAGATTACTCTGGTACTTACGAGATACCAATCGTTCCTCCGTTGCTGCGTTGCACGGAATACATGCTATCGTAAAGCTTTATCACCAATCTGGACTCTCACTTGAAGCCTTTACGCACAACATCCTTTCACAGGTCAAGCAGGACGGTCATAGTTATAGCGGAGGGAGTGCTACTCAACTTTTGAAGAAAATTGGAAACACCTGTACCTTTGAGAGAAAGGGAATATCGGCTCGTCTCTCAACTCTCTCCGGATTCCCACATCTCCAGCAACTTGCGAAACAGCTCAGCCAACAGACCACCCCCTTTCAATCCTGGGCAAAGCTTCGGCAGTATGCTGAACTGGAAGAGCTTGCTCTAACAGCAGGTTTGCAAGAACAGCTTCAGAATGTCGTCGATAGTGGTGACCTCAATTTAGTAAAGTTCATAGACCCACTCATAGGTCATCCTGGGAGCAAGATAGATCTTTCTGCCGTGCAGGACCTTATCACGGCTCCCGAAGCATTCTTTTCTCGCCCAGACAGTTCACTCAATGAAGATGCTGACAAAGAGTGGAATGTGTCGAATCTCTTCCTGTTCGAACACCTAGATCTTACACCAGAAGATCTTCGCACTGCATGGATGGATGGCACCCTAGACGCGACGAAAAGTATCCCTCCTTTCCGAATTCGTTATGAAGTGAACCCAGACGCAATACAAGCAACTCCACATGAACTGTTGAAACGAGCTCTCGGAAGCTCTCAGTCGGGTGACAAGCCACTTGCTCGAAATAGTGGGAAACTCTTTCACTCTGTAAAAGGGTTACTATCTCAGTATGGTGTTTCACCTCAGCAGTATATTTCAGAACCTGATTGCATTACCTCATCTCCTCTCATGATCGCCTCTGGGCGCGAGCACTTCCATGCGCAACTGCGAGAGATCTTATTCAATCCTCAGTTCGGGATTCCTGACGAACCAGTAGCAGTAATAGCAGAGATTCATCTTCCATCAGATCCGCTCGGTGTAATCGCTGCCAACGATATAACCGAATGCGCCTTATTTGGTGTAGGAAAAACCAACAGCTATACGGTGAACCCGAGCGCTGCTTTTTTCACTGTTAGACTTGAAAGGCCTGATGGTTCGCAGCGAACCTTTGCACAAAGTGTGCTCACGAGGGTCTCTAGAGTGCCGGTTCCAGCATCTGAACAACTTCGTGGTCTCATTGGTAAGGCTGAGGCAAGTGATGAGATTATTCGAGTTGGCGCAAAGTCCGAACTTGCTTTGGATAACCTAGAAGTGCATCCAAATTATCGAGAGGGCACTCTAGCCACCTTACTCCCCGAACTCCTCTCTGATTTCTTTGGAAATTACCAGAATCGTCTCAATAGCTCTTGGGATACCTCCAAAGACTGGATACCGATCGGTGAAGCATTCTCGAGTGTAGTCACAAAGCTTCCTCGACAACCGAACAACTTCTTACCTGAAATCCCTATTGGATATTCTGATAACTATGGAGAGAGTGTCATCCAGCTTAAGATTGGTGAGAATGAACGGCTTTTCTCTCGAGAGGTAGGAGAGGTTCAGGAGAGCAGAGCAAAATATACCGCACCGGTTTCTCTGCCCCCTCAAGTTTCTCTTATCGAGCAGTCTGATTGGTTAGCTGTACGTCAACTTGAAAGGATAGCTTATACCGATAATCCCGTTGTTCTCGATCATGAAGGGGTAGACCTCTTTCACTTTGCTACAGCTGTAGCTATTAACAATCATCAAAAGGGAAGACCTTCACTTCTTCTTAAGCACACTCAGCCAGATGGTGAGCTGGATGCCTTCCTCTTGGCTTACGAAGGAAGAGATGAAGAGGGTAATCCACTCATCGTTGTATCTAGTTTTGCTTCAAGTAAGAGGCAACGTGAAGCGGCCATTCGGCTTTCAAGAGGGTTCGAAGAGTTGCTCCGATACCACTACCTCTCTGAAGGTGGAGAGATACGGCTGGAACTTGATACCCGACAATCAACAAGTGCTCGCTTTTTCTCCGCGCGACTTCACCAGCTTGCAAATCGAAACGGCTTCCGATTTCATCTAGAACAGCGAGCACGATCTATCCAAAACGACGAAGAATTCTGTACACTACGGATATCAATTGAGCCACCTGCCGAGGTTTAGCTATCATTGTCTTAGGGATAAAGAGAGAGACTACTGGGGAGAATTACAGATACCGCTAAAGCTCAAGGATCGCATCCTCAATCCTTTTCACTGTAACCTCTTTTCCAATCACCTGAAGCGACTCAAAAAGTGGAGGCGTAGCTTTCTTGCCCAAAGTAGCGATACGAAGCGGCAAGAAGAGTGCTCCAGCTTTAACCTCTAACGTTTGAGCCAAAGCCTTCACCGCTGGTTCAATATGCTCCACATCAAAGGTCTCAAGCACAGAAAGCGCCTCTTTTTCAGAAGTCAAAATTTTCTTCGCGAGCTCAGCATCAACCTTCTTACTGAGCATCTGGTCTATCTCACGCTCAAGTGAATCAGTCACAAGACACTCTAATTGAGGAGCAACCTCTGTGAGTACTTTCGTGCGCTCTTGAATGTGTGGCCCAATCAGTGCCCACTGCTCAGGAGATAGCTTTATCCCCTCTTTTTCAAGAAACGGATTTACCCTCTTTGTGAACTCTTCAAAAGAGAGCGCACGGATAGCAAGGCCATTCATCCATTGGAGTTTATCATAATCAAAAACGCCACTTGAGGGATTTACTTTCTCTAAGCTAAACCGCTCTGCCATCTCTTTGAGAGAAAAAATCTCTTCATCACACCCATCTCCAGGCGACCAGCCGATACGTGCAACAAAGTTGACCACTGCTTCGGGGAGATATCCCTGATCTTTAAAGGAATCCCATGCGGTCGAACCGTGTCGTTTAGAAAGTTTTTTGCCATCGGTACCAAGTACTACAGGTAAGTGGCAATAAATAGGAGGCTCCCAACCAAGTGCATTATAGAGCAACAGGTGAAGCGGCGTAGATGGAATCCACTCTTCTCCGCGCATGGCGTGAGAGATCTTCATGTCGTAATCATCAACAACAACTGCCAAGTGGTACGTAGGAAACCCATCAGACTTTACAATGATTGGGTCTTTAAGGGGGATGGACTCCCACGTAATCTCACCACGGATACCATCTTGGAGCACGAGCTCTGGATTCTCGGGCATCTTAAAACGAACAACGTGTGGCGTATCGGCAGATACATTTCTATCACGACACCTTCCACCGTAGCCGACTTGCTGCTTAGCAGCTTTTTGGGCTTCTCGCTCTTGGTCTAACATCTCCGGGGCACAATCACAGCGATAGGCGTGGCCAGATTCTATGAGTTGACTGCAGACTTCTTGGTAGCGCTTTAGCCTCAGGCTCTGTATGTAGGGACCAAAGTCTCCCTGCCCTACGGTAGAAGAAAGAGTCACATCTTCATCAATCTGAGCAAGTTCTTCTTTGGTGGGACCTTCATCAATATCGAGCCCAAACCACTCAAAGCAATCAAGGATTCCCTGAATGGCTCCTTCTACCTTTCTCTCTCGATCAGTATCTTCAATACGGAGGAGAAATTCTCCGCCGTGGTGACGAGCTAGAAGCCATGCATAGAGAGCCGAGCGAAAGCCTCCGATATGAAGCATTCCTGTAGGACTCGGGGCAAAACGGGTTCTTACGGTAGTCAATTTACCTCTCCTTTACCATAGATAGAAAATCACTCTCTGAGAGCACAGCAACTCCAAGCTCTTCCGCTTTTGTAAGTTTTGAGCCAGCCTTCTCTCCAGCTACAACAAAATCTGTTTTCTTACTCACCGATGAAGAGACCTTTCCACCGTGTGATTCAACCAACTTCTTTGCATCACCTCGTGATAGCTCTTCGAGAGTCCCAGTAAGCACAAAGACTTTTCCAGCAAGCGAATCGGATGCTTTAGCCTCGGGCGCTTGAAACTGGAAACCACAATCAATAAGACGGACGAGCAACTCTCGCTCCTCTTCATTTGCTAAGAAAGAAGCAAAGGATCCTGCGATCTCCGGACCAACCTCAGGAAGCTCTAACAGCTCTTCCTCTGTAAGCTTAAGAACATTATCAATAGTACCTGCGTGCTCAGCAATAATACGAGCGGTTCTCTCTCCCACGTGGCGGATACCTAAAGCAAAGAGAAATTTGGCCAGAGAAACATGTTTTGCCTTCTCAAGAGCCTCAAGGAGGTTCTGTGTTGATAGCTCCCCCATACGAGGAAGAGAGGCAATTTTTTCTTTCTCAAGATGAAAGAGGTCCGACAGATCGCTCACCAGTCCTTCATCAACAAGCAACTCCACTACTTTCTCACCGAGCCCCTGCACATCAAGAGCGTTTCGCGAAACAAAGTGGATGATGCGTTGTACGATCTTTGCTCCACACTTTGGATTTGGGCAGCGCGCAACGGCTTCGCCTTCAGGTTTTTCTGCTGTGGCTCCACACACAGGACAGCTCTCAGGAAAGACAAATTCTTTCTCTGATCCGTCGCGAGCAGAAGGCACATGGGCGACAACCGCAGGGATGACATCTCCTTGCCTTCGAACAATGACCGTATCACCTATCCGTAAGTCTTTTCGCCGTATCTCCTGTTCGTTATGAAGTGTTGCACGTGACACAACAACTCCACCAACTTGGACAGGCTCTAACACTGCCACCGGTGTGAGCGCTCCGGTTCGACCGACTTGAAGTACGATATCAAGGAGTTTGGTGTTTTCTTCAACCGCTGCAAACTTTGCCGCAATAGCCCAGCGCGGTGAACGTTGCTTTGTGCCAAGCTCCTCTCTTAGCGAAGCATCATTGACCTTAACAACCAAACCATCAACTTCAAAAGGAAGCTGTTCTCGTTCATCTTCAGCTTGCCGAAAAGCTTCAACAAGCCCCTTGCCGCCTTTTACCGATTGAAGAAAGGGAGAGACTCGAAAACCAAGCTCTGAAATAAACTTCATATCGGCGAGATTCTCTCCAGGAAGACTTACCGCTTCACTATCACCAAATCCGTACGCAAAGAACGTAAGGGGCCTGCGCGCTGTAATAGAGGAGTCTAGTTGGCGGAGACTTCCCGAGGCAGCATTTCGAGGATTGGCAAAGGGGTCATCTCCCCGAGCAACTCTTTTTTCGTTAAGTGCTTCAAAGTCACTTTTCAAGAAAACGACCTCTCCTCGGATCTCTAAGTAAGGATACGCCCCCTCTTCAGGAAGACGCAGTGGAATTGATTTAATGGTGCGCACATTGGTGGTCACATCTTCGCCATTTACTCCATCACCTCGAGTAAGAGCTCGCTCTAAGTATCCCTCACGATAGAGAAGGGAAAGAGCAACTCCATCAAACTTATGCTCTACCGTGTACTCAATCTCTGATGGAAGCGAAAGATCACTCTTTTCAAGGAAACGCTTTGTGCGCTCATCAAACTCTACGAGTTCCTCCTCACTCATAGCATTATCGAGTGAAAGCATCGGTATGCGGTGAGCCACAGACTCAAAAGCATCAAGAGGTGGTGCACCAACTCGCCGAGTTGGAGATTCCTCTTTAATCAGCTCTGGGTGCTGCTGCTCAAGAGCTTCTAACTCACGGTATCGCCGGTCGTATTCAGCATCGCTAATTTCTGGGGCATTGAGTACGTAGTAGCGGTGCGCGTGATAATTAAGATCGCGCACAAGCTCATCAATTCGAGATGCGGGGCTATTGTTCATCTAAGAGCGAATCCATTACAGTATCAAAACGGTCAAGCACAGCGTCCCAGTCATAGTAACTGGTAACATACTTACGACCTGCTTTGGCTAACGTGTCACACAGCTCGTCGTTGGAAAAGAGCTCATGTGCTACACCGTTAAAGTCACCTTGCTCGGCAAAATAAAGCCCGCCTCCAGACTCTATAGCGTGATAACGGGTCACAGGACAGTGCGCATGAACAAGAACTGGTGTGCCAAGGAGCCACGCTTCCATAAGCACAATAGAGAACGATTCATTTTGTGAGGGTTGCACAAGAGCTGTGGCATGCTTTATTACGCGGCGCTTATCTGTTTCTGAAACGTGGCCCACATCGAGCACTTCTCCTCGCTCTAGCGCTTGTGGACGGTGAAGATCCGCAAAGTCGCCTCCCCCAAGGATAACTAAACGAGCATCATCGGGAATCTGCCCTTGGTTTTTTGCCGCTTCAAAGTAGTCGATAAGAAGGTGTGCGTTTTTACCTGTTTCCTTTCGACCCACATACACAAAGTAAGGAAACGATTCTTCAAAATAAGGAGTAAGAGCGTCCACTTCCTCTTGCGGTATTGGCTCAAAGCCCATTCCTACTTCTCCGCCTTTAAGATCTCCAACTAAAGCACGTGCGAGATCCATCTCAGGAGACGCGTTAAAGATGCATCCTGCAACCTGGCGAAACATGCTACGAATAATATCAGTGTACGCGTAGTACTCATCATGCAGGCATGGAATAAGGTACGATTTTTCAGGCGAGATGAGCGATCCCCAAAAGGTAGTACCAAAGAGATACGGACCAAAAAAGAAAGCGTCGTAATTGTCTTTTTGCAAAGCCAGGTGCGCATAGAGCGCTTGAGAGTTCACGCTGTGAGCCATCCAGTCGAGCTGATCATCAACTGAGAGCGCCATCCCCTCACTAATAGCGATCTGCTTTGGGATCCACGATTCAAGGTCTCGCTCATCTACTAAAAAGCGCTCAACAGGAAGTCCATATGCTGTACTCTTTCCCTCCTTGTACTCATTTGCCCAAGTGCGGTTATCTCGTGCACAAGTAGTAAAGATATCGATGTGATTCCCACGTGCGTGAAGCCTTGAAGCCAGGTTCGCAATAAGCGTTTCTGCCCCACCAATCACCTCTTCTCCAAAACGTGGAGGGATAAAGGCGTAACGTCGAAGAGGAGATTTTACTGCTTGAACTTGTGATGTGCTCACTTACCCTTCTCCTTTCGACGACCAGCCGAGTTCTTCGAAAACAGGATTGAGCAACTCTCCATCTTTCCCTTCCCAAAGTGATGCTGGCAAAAAGGAGGAAACTTCTTTTCGAAGCGAGTCGGCTGCATCTTGCTCAAGTGCGCGCCACCGTTTCATAGCTTGTGGTAGGTAACTTTGTTCGCCGCTCACTAGGTACTCAAAAGTATCACCGAGCTGAGCAGCCACGCCTTGCACATCGTACATCTCACGAGCAAAGGCTTGGGCCTCTCTGTTCTGTAACGGTCTCGGTTGTTTCATCAACTCTCGAAGCGCAGAGGCTACCTGAGTGGCTTCGCTACTTCCTGGCTCAATCTTACATGCCACCTCGTCTACGAGTCGCTCTGTATTTCCAAATCCAGTTACAACCGTTGGTACGCCGGCAGCTAAGCTCATCGCAAGCGGTGCTCCAGGTTGTCCAAAAACGCTAAAAAGTGGATGCAGAGCACAATCAAGCTCTGGGAGAAGTTGCTTCCACTGCTCAGGGGTTGCTTGAGGATAGAGCACACCATCGAGATCGAACTCAGAAAGTCTCTCTTGGGCAATCACAAGCTCTTCTTCTGGGACAACCCAGTGGAGTTGCACCTCTTGCTCATACTTCTCTGTGAGTGCTTGAAGAACCTTATGGGCTCGGTGCTCAATACGTGGCGTACCAAAGTATCCGACACGAAATGGAGCATCTGTCGTTGATTGTTTACTACGACACGAGAAAACTTCTTCTGAAACAGGTAGTGGCAAAAAGAAACTTTGGCGCTGATTACTATCAGCAAGGAGCTTATGAGTGACAAGTCTCTCGTATTCACCGTGGTCTCGCTCAAGTGAAAAGAGCGAAGCAAAGCTAAGACCTGCCTCGCGGTACGCTTGAGGACCTGGACGGGTATACTCTTTTCCTCGCTCAGGCCACACCGTTCTCTTTCCACAGAAGTGATCCACAGTATCTTGCCAACCACTATTTAAAATTGGTTCTGGTCCATCATCAGAGAGAAAAAAGTGGTGAAACCACGTTATCCCTGGCATAAGCCCAAGGTGCATTCTCACAAATTTTGTGCACGGAGAGTCTTCTAGCTGATAAAAGAAGAGATCAAACGGACGCTCCTTATCACGCAAAAACGCGTTTAAGTAGTGATACGTCGGATACTTCTTGTGAGAGAAGAAAGAGTCGTGAAAAAGCTCTATCTCGAAACGATCCGTGAGATACGGCAGAAGAGTCTCTGTTGCATAGGCAGAGATCGACGTCTCACCCTCTGAGCCGAGAGGAGAAAACCAAGCTATGCGGAGTTTATCAGATGCCGACATAGAAACTTATACTCCACATCCGACAGCTGATTGACATGACGTATTCTCAAGTGGAGAGAGAAGTCCATCAATAACCGTATCCCATCCACTTTCTAAGAGCCCTGATTCTTGAATGAACGAGAATCCGTTTTCACCGAGTTGCGCAGCCCACTCTTTGTTTTCAATCAATCGGTTTGCAGCGTGTCCAAACGCATCACTTGTGGGATCTACGACAAGACCGTTTTCTTCGTGACGGACAAACTCTAAGACTCCCCCACTATCTGTTCCTGCAAGTACAGGTTTGCCAGAAGCAAATGCTTCAAGGGTAACGTATCCATAATCTTCGTCGTGTGGTGCGTAGTACACTCCAAGCGCTTTCGAGTAGAGATCAATAAGTTCCTCGTCACTTACACGCCCAAGAAACTCAACCCTATCCCAGAGGTGGTGCTTGTCGATCTCGTTTTTGTAGTACTCCATAACACCAGGCTCATCAGCAGTGCCAACGATCTTAAGCTTTGCCACGTTGTGAACAATAGGCATCGCCTTGAGCATCAAATCAACACGTTTGATGGCACACAACCGTCCAACAGAGAGAAAATACTCTTCAGATTCGCCCCGTCGGTATGCACTTCCTTGTGGAAGCGGTGGATAGAGCGCTGTGCCTTTAATATCGATATACTTCTCAAGACGACTGACTACATTTTGAGAGATTCCCGAGACGAACTGACACTCGCCGATAACCTTACGGTCGCCTTCAACAAGCATCCGACGCAAAGCTTCATCTCGTGGATCATCAGAAATATCTGAATAACGAGAACCGTAGAGGTCATACAAAGCACGGTGCTGGTGAACAAGCCAGAGGCTCTTCTTTGGGTGAGAAGCGTAGTAACTTGGGAACTTGGTGGCAATAACAAGATCCACATCTTTTCCACCAAAGGTGGTGAGATCCACGGCGCGCCACATAGCAGCTTGATTAAGAAAACTCTCCTTTGGAAAAACAGTAAAAGGAAGTTCTACAACATCAGCGTTGTGGCCACGTGCGTTGAGCTCCTTACAGAGCGTTCGCACTAAGACTTCTTGCCCACCACTGGTAAAAGGAACTTTTACGCCGAGAATAAGGATATTAGCCATCGTACTTCCTCCCTCTCTATTAAGGAACTTCTACTTCAATGAAGTAGTCCTGGTGTCCATAGAGAAGATCGTTGAGGCGATCAAAGTTCCAGTTCATCCGCTCAATCACAAACGCCCAACGTGGTGTCATGTACGATTCCACAGGAATTGGTTTGAGCTGTGCTTCTTGAGGAACAGGAGAGATTTTGGTGACCTTCGGAGTGGGAAGCCCTGCTAACTTCATAGTGTACGAAAGGGTATCTGGATGAAGTGGAAAAACATGTGTCGGGTCTCTAAAGTAGTTCGACGAGAGCGCCATAACAGATTGTGGATTAATAGTTTCAAAGACAGCTTTTCCACCTGAGACAACACGTGAGGCAACGAGCTCAAAGAGCTCTTCGAGCTGTGCTTGCGTGAGGTGCTCTACAACTTGGATAGCAACAACACCACCAAGAGAGTTTGGCTCAAGTGAGCGCAAGTGAGCGATGCCGTCACCAAGCTCACTACGGAGTCCTTTAGCACACGCTGCCTCAACCATCGCGTGGTCGATATCAACTCCATATGCTTCATTCCCACCCTCTTGAAAGAGCTCAAGGAGCTCTCCCCTACCAGAGCCGATCTCAAGGATAGGAGCAGAGGCATTTTGAAAAATTGGCGGGTATATCTTGAGGTGATTCTTAATAGCTTCTTCACTACCACGAAAGCGGTTTTCAAGCATAAGGTAGGAGTAGTCTGGTACCTGCTTGCTCTCTCCTTCTTCTTGCGTACGAGGAACAGAGTCTTTTCCAAGTTTCGCAATGATCCCTTCAAGCCCACTTGCGACACTCTCTAGCTCACAGAGGCCAACATCATGCTTTTGCACTGTGCCAGTAAGCCCCTCTATAGAACCACGAAGGCTCGCTAGCGCTTCATCAAGAGCATCAAACACTCTCCGCTCAGAAGACCGGATAGAACCCATCTGCTCGTCACTTATTCGTTCAATACGTTCGATGGCCTTTGTCACATCCACATCGATCTTACGGATAAGCTCCCAGAAGTTTGATCCATCACGCTCATCAACATACTTGCTCACATCGTTTAAAAAACGAACGACATTTGCTTGATACTCTTTTTCTGCTTCAAAGTATTCTTTGAGTAAGCTATCCCAAATAATCGAGAGCAGCTTACGCTTTACCTTTACAATGAACTTTCCAAGAATCCCTGGACGGTGAGAAGTGAGCGAATCGAAGTTATTTCGGAGACTGTACGAGTAGTTGCTGTTGATATATCGGAGCTCTTCAGAATAGAGGAGCTCTCCAGCTTTGCGGTTGCTTCCTTTGCCTGGCTCCGAGCTTTCAGGACGAAACGCCGGTCTTACATCTTCTTGTTGCGAGGCATCTTCTTTTACTCGCTCACGGATCTGAGCCATGAGCTTTAGGACATCTGGTTTGATCTGTCCGTTTGTAGCTACGCTATTGTCATCACAGCTGCCATTCTGGCTCTCTTGGCTGCGGTTTTCGCTGTGATCTTCAGCGGCGGTATTGCCCATTTTGATACTCCCTAGATCTGCTTTTACATGGTGCAAGCAAACAACGTAAGTATCATTTATTACTCATAAAATCAATGACATGTGAGCACATCCTCGGACAACAGAAGAAGTTGTTAAAACCTAAAAATCCTTAACTTTTCTGTTTACTTGGAGAACTTTCAGGAGTGGTGATGTTGCTGGGTTCAACATTCTACCCCATATAAGTTCATAGAGTAAGATTAAGTCACCCCCCTTAAGGGCTTAGAGTGAGATACATAATGCAGAGGGCCCGTCCAGTGGCGAGATACTATTCCACAATTGGAGCTACTCAGACGAGCACACAGAGGTCGCCGATAGAGCTGCCAAGCAGTTTTGAAGACTAGAACCAGCGGAGGATACTAGGCTATGAGCGAGAAAAAGATGCAGTGTGCTTAAAGAGACACGCTTTGAGGCTCCCACTCTTAATGGTCTCTTTGAAGATCAACTTTGCGGACTGAGACTTCACTTTCCGAATAAGCATCGTATATTTTCGAGTCAAGCCATTTGAGACATAAGTGCCTTTGAGTTTTGCCCCTTTTTTATTTGCTCTTCCAGTAAATGAAATAGGGATATTCCCTAGTTGACCAGTTGGGCGGTTCTTTTTTCCACTAACAGTAAATACAGCTGGAAAGGACTGAGTCGGTGTGCAGCTGGCACCATTGAAGCTTTTACTCTTAGCAAGAACAAACGTACCAGAGTATGTACCGAGTGTATTTTTCTTCTTTCCTCGCTGAGAAGGAATTGAGGGCGTTTCCAACGAAAGAGAGTCAAAACTGAATGAAAGATCGGCAAAGGATAACTGCTGGTCCGAGAATTCTGGTTCAGCAAGGGTAGAATGAATAAAAATGAAAGGTGATAAGAGCATTAAGATGAATTTGGACTTCATTGGGACTCACTCAAAAAAAACATTTAAAACTTAACAAAGCCAAGTTTACGTACAATGTCAACCACAACGTTTCGTAGAACTCAGAAAAGAGCTGATACCAGCGGACCTCATCACATAAGAGATATCATGAGAATAAAAGAGGAAGTTCTCATACCCAAAAATCCTTAACCTTTCTATTCACTTGGGTCTCTTTGGGGACGATTATACTCTTACGGGACATAAACTGTTCGAAACTGATCTTATGGAAGGACAAAAGGGCATTTCTGATAATCTTCAACCGCTGTTGCTCACAGTGAAAGAAGCCGCCAGTCTTCTCCGGATTCATAGGCCGAAAGTCTATGAACTCATAAAATCCGGAGAGATTGAGGGGTTTAAAATAGGTGCTGACTGGCGAATAAGGCGTGATTCCGTAGAAAAGCTGACTGGGCCTATTCCTGAGGGATTCTTTAGCAGCTAAACTTGAGCTTCCTACTCAAAATTTCCTACAAGTTTCCCCTACAACATCTCTACATAAATATTCGTATTTACAGATAAAACTGCGTGAAAGGATAATGCTACGTGAAAATTTCACCGACATACCTACTGAGAGGCTAGCTTACACCTCTCTCGTTGGGGGACGAACTTCAGAGCAATGTTAGCAGTCATTGAAATACTTCTTCTTATTGGGTGCGTAGGTAGCACTCTTGTTGAGATGTATCACCTTTCGCTCGTGTTAGTCATTAGCGTACTCCTCCTTAAGGTTGTCAAATTTACTCACTGCTCTCCAAGCAGCCCCAAAAAGATTCCATCTCAAACTGAAATTACAACAAAGCTGGTGCAAAGCATCCCTGAATTTGCTGCATACCTCTCATCAGATTTACGGCTGCACTACGCAAATCAAGCCTGCCACGCTTGGTGTGGAAAAAAACACAATGACATTCACAGACACCACTTTGTTGACATCTTTGGCAAACCCGCTTTTGAGGAACTCAAAAGTATGCTGACAGAAGCGCGCAAAGGAAAGAAGAGTGTGTTCGAGGGCTACGTCACTTTCTCATTTGGTGGAGAACGTTTTGTTACAGCAACATGTATCCCCGAAAATGACAAGGGCGAGGGAGAAACTCGTGGGGTCTTTTTAATCTTACGAGATATTACTGAGCGAAAGATTTTTGAAGACACCACCATTGAAGCTATGGAAGCGGCAGAAAGTGCGAACAAAGCCAAAAGCCAGTTTCTTGCAAACATGAGTCACGAAATTCGCACACCGATGAATGGCATCTTAGGGATGGCCGACCTCGCGCTTGAAACCAAGCTTTCACCAGACCAGCAATCATACCTCGAAGTCATTCACTCCTCTGGTCACAACTTGTTACAGCTCATAAACGATATTCTCGATTTCTCTAAAATCGAGGCAGGAAAGTTCGACCTTTCACACGAAGACTTTCTCCTGCGCTCTTCACTAAACAATATCGTCAGTATGTTAGAGCTTCGATCTGCTCAAAAGCATATTCATTTTATCGTAAACATTGATGATGCAGTGCCTGACACACTCTATGGAGACCCTCTTCGGCTAAGCCAAATCATTCTTAACCTTGCTGGAAATGCGATCAAATTTACCGAGGAGGGAGGTGCTATTATCTTAAGCGCTTTTCTCGATACACACGAACACAATCGCTACACAGTACACTTCGCCATTACTGATAGCGGCATCGGTATTCCAAATGATAGGCAACAAGCTATCTTCCAAAAATTTGAGCAAGTAAGTGTCACTACCGCAAGAGATTATGGCGGGACCGGGCTTGGCCTTGCGATTTCCAAACAACTGTGCGAACTCATGAATGGAAAGATATGGGTCGCGAGTAAAGAGAATGTCGGTACCACCTTTCATTTTACAGCTGAATTCGAAGAAGCCAAAGAACCACAAAAGCTTGTACAATCAACAACGAAAACAGAAGAAGAAGACTCAAATGAACTTCCACCGCTGCAAATTCTTGTGGCCGAAGACAACAAGGTCAACCAGAAGCTTGCACGCAAGGTGCTCGAGAAATGGGGACACTCCGTTTGTGTTGCAGAAAATGGACAAGAAGCTCTCGACAAACTGGACACAACTCACTTTGACGTTATTCTTATGGACTGCAATATGCCTGTTCTCGATGGACTCGAAGCCACGAGAATTATTCGCCAACGTGAACAGCAATCTGGCTCACATATTCCCATTATTGCTCTCACCGCAAACGCCTTTGAGGAAGACAAGCTCCGATGTCTCGAGGCTGGCATGGATGATTACATCGCAAAACCGATGAATCGAAAAGTTCTTAGACATGCGCTCTATAAGCTCACTCAGGATTTTCGGGTAGTGAATGCAGGCTAGTGTCATTTCAAATTAATTTTTGCCGGTTGGCAAAACTCAATTTAAAATGACACTAGCTGGGCTGTATTGTCCCTCCGGGGGTTTTTGCCTCCGGCAAAAAAGTGTGGCTCCTCGTCTAACCGGCAAAAATTAATTTGTCGCCACACTAGTGTCATTTCACCGTGGGCACTACACTACGAGAGAACCTCATCTAAATAGTTCGCAAGATCAGCGTATTCTTTTGGTGTGAGAGCTTCTGGCCTCTGCTCAATATCAATTCCAACTTCAGAACAAGCCACGTGAAGATCGATATCAGAAAATGCTTGGGAGGCATTGAGACTATTGAGGATTTTCTTTCGTCGACGAAAAAAAGCTGCCTTTACAAGCCTCTTAAAGAGAAAAGGATTCGAAAGTGGGAAGCGAGGCTCGTCTCGAAAACGGAGCTCAACAACCTGCGAATCGACTTTCGCTGGTGGATGGAAACAATCGCCAGCTACGACTGGGCCAAGGCGCACGTCAGCCCAGAGCTGGGCATTAATCGTCAATGTCCCATAATCACGTCCGCCAGGCTTTGCGGCTAACCTCTCAGCAAATTCTTTTTGGAGTAGCAGCACAGCTCTTTGAATCAGCTTAGCTTCGTCTACAAGCCGAAAGATTATATCCGTCGAAAAAGAATAAGGAAGATTTCCAAAGACAACAAGATCCCTCCCTATCTCTGAAAAATCAAAAAAACGCACATCAGCATTGTAGATATCAAGGTTTTCGACATTCGCCTCTAAGAAGTCACAAAATTTCTCTTCAATTTCAATGACAGACACACGTCCAACAGCAGCGAGCTCTTTTGTTAGCGCGCCTAGCCCCGGGCCGATTTCTACTAAGTGTTTCGCTACTTGAGGCTTTCCAAACTCAATAATGGAATCAATCACCCCTGCTTCAATCAGAAAGTTCTGCCCTCGTTCTTTCGATGGGCGTACGCCAAGCCGTAGAAGTTCTTCTTTTACCGAGGGAGACATTAGACTCTTACCTCCGAACGCGCCTGCTCAATGGGCCAACGGGGATAGACATCTGAGAGCGTTTGGCTGCGTCCCGTATACGTGCAGCCTGCAACATACGCAATCATCGCACCGTTATCCATACAGTGGTGACGCGATGGAAAGGAAGAGCTTTTAAAGCCTAGCTCAGAAACTCGCTTGCGCAAGCACTGATTGGCAGAGACGCCCCCTGTAACAGCTACACGCTCAATACCGGTTCGCACCCTTGCCTGCTCAAGCTTAAAGCAAAGCGCATCAATAATAGAGTCCTGAATCGCAGCGCAAAGCTCAACTGTACGCTCACGATCTCCGACAAGAGACTCCTTCTCCCTTTTCACCAGAAGAGCAATAGCAGTCTTCAGCCCTGAAAACGAAAATCCTTCAGCTTCTCGCATGACTTTTGGGAGGGTAAATTGCGACTTACCAGAAAAAGTGTCTGCGACCTCCGCTAGACGTGGACCTCCAGGATACGGCACCCCAAGCAAAGCTGCCGACTTATCAAAGGCCTCTCCAGCAGCATCATCTGAGGTGCGCGCAACAAGTCGGTAATCCCCGACTGCGTGAACCTCGTGAATCTCTGTGTGTCCACCTGAGACGACAAGACAGAGAAAAGGAAAAGTGAGGTCTGGATTATCAAGCATCGGTGCAAGCACATGCCCCTCAATGTGGTTAACACCACACAGAGGAACTCCGCTTGCATCCGAGAGCCCAGTTGCAAATTGTACTCCCATCAAGAGGCACCCCTTTAGACCTGGGCCTTGTGTGACACCAATCAGATCGATATCTTTGAGAGCCGCACCAGACTCAGCAAGCAATTGCTCATAGAGGAGTGGTAAATTTTGTAGGTGTGCTCTTGAGGCGAGCTCGGGAACGACCCCACCGTATTCTTTATGAATATCAGTCTGCGAAGAGATAAGCTCGGAATGAATACGAGGCGGCTTTGAATCCTCCATCTCCAAGAGGGCAAGAGCTGTTTCATCACAGCTTGATTCAATTCCTAAAATGAGCATCGACTGGCATACGCTATTGGTTAACGGTACGGAGATAGTGAGCAATGGCTAAAAGATCACTTTCCTTGGCATTTTTATAAAATCCAACTGGGCAAAATGCGGGATCAACGACACGGTTTCCGGGGACACGCCCAGTGCGGAGGTAGTGAACAATCTCTTCTTCATCCCATGAACCAATTCCAAAAGTCTCTGACCCAGTAATATTCGGCACCAACCGAACTTCACCATTGGCTTCAAATTCTTGCCCACCAGCGAGATATGACTCTGTCGTCAAGAGCGTTCCCGGTGAATTGTGACACGTCGAACAACGAGCTATGTGATTGGTAAGATATTGCCCGTAAGCCTTCTGGTTTTTTGGATCAAGTGCTGGGACATACCCTTCAACCTCTTTAGCACTATCAAGGATTCCTACAGTATACCGATCAATAGTAGAGAGCTCTCGTCGTGTTACATCAGAGTCGACAGGAGTGACCGTACGAAGATACGCCACAATAGAGTAGACATCTTCATCAGCGAGCCACTCCATTCCTTTGTGAAACTTCGGGGAGAGTCTTACATCTTCAGGTCCAACCGAAAGCCGGATTGCACGAACGAGATCTTGTGAACTCCAATCACCAACGCCACTTTGAGAAGGAGTAATATTAGGTGCATACACTTCACCATAGAGATCTTCAAGGTGACGCCCTCCTGAGAGCACCGCTTGTGGGTCAGGCGTAAGACCGTGGCAAAAGCCACACGCAGCTAGCCCATTGGCAAGCTCAGAGCCGCGTTTGACGTATTGTTCACCTTGAGGTTCAGGCATAGGAATCGGGGCAGAGGAACGGCAGCCGAAAACGAATAGGAGGCAGAGGGCGGTAAGATATCTATGCATGGAGAGAACTATAGTCAATGCGAGGGGAGGTTACAAGATAGTGGCCGAGTGTAGCCCGGACATTTCACCAGACTTCGTCGCGAGGGGAGTGAGAGTGCTGTTTTTTCGGGTTTTCGAGATTCGATCCGGACGACGGTGTGTTGAAACACAACAAGGTCGGATCGAAGCTTGAAGGCCCGAAAAAACAGTGCTATCGCTCCCCGTAGCAGATTTCTGGTGAAATGTCCGGGCTAGGTCAAAGTCGAAGTCAAAGAGCAAGAAGTGCGGCAAATATTCTTAGCTTTATGGCCGTGAGGACGGGACAGAGGTATAGAGGAGGAGGAGTTAGGTGCAGGAGAAGGTTCAGGATGAGGAGAAGGATGAGAAAGAGGGGGACTACTTCCCTTCCCCTACCTTCAACACCGCAAGAAACGCCTCTTGAGGAATGCTCACCTTCCCCACTTGCTTCATGCGCTTCTTTCCTTTCTTCTGTTTCTCAAGAAGCTTTCGTTTTCGGGTAATATCACCACCGTAACACTTGGCCGTTACATTTTTACGAAGAGCTTTGACTGTTTCACGCGCAATAATCCGAGTTCCGATCGCAGCCTGAATAGCGACATCAAACATTTGGCGATCAATGAGCTCTTTGAGTTTCTCAGCCAGATCTCTTCCGCGTTGGTAGGCGTGTTCTTTATGAACAACGAGCGTGAGTGCATCAACGGGGTCACCATTGAGCTTAATATCAAGCTTTACGAGATCGGCGGCTTCGTATCCTTTTACTTCATAATCAAAGGAGGCATACCCCTTGGTCATACTTTTGAGGCGATCATGGAAGTCGAGAACAATTTCATTGAGTGGGATTTCGTACGTTATCACAGCTCGCTGCTCGCCGTGAAAAGCCATGTTAATTTGCCGACCACGTTTTTCTTCACATAGCTTGAGCACACTTCCCACATAATCTTTTGGGGCATGAATGGTTGCCGTAACGACAGGCTCTTCGATTGATTCAATCTCTTGCGATGGCGGAAGCTTCGTCGGGTTATCGACCATACACACTTCACCATCAAGAGTATTGACGCGTAATACAACGGTAGGAGCTGTGGTAATGAGATCAAGTTCAAATTCACGCTCGAGTCGCTCTTGAATGATCTCCATATGGAGCATTCCGAGATAGCCACAACGAAATCCGAACCCAAGCGCAGCAGATGTTTCTGGCTCAAAAGTAAAGGAGGAGTCATTGACGCTCAGTTTTTCAAGTGCTGTACGGAGCGCACTGTAATCATCAGCATCAACAGGGAAAAGGCCTCCAAACACCATCGGCTTGACCTCTTGAAACCCGGGAAGTGGTTCAATGTCAGCTGTTTTTACATGCGTTACCGTATCCCCAATGCTCACGTCGCTGAGATTCTTTATGGCAGCAGAAAAGTAACCAACTTGACCCTGAGTAAGCGTGCCTACCTCCATGGGGTGAGGAGTGAATACGCCGACCTTGTAAACATCGTACTCAGACTTGGTGCTCATAAGACACACCTTATCATTCGAGGAGAGTTCGCCACTTAAAACTCGAACCTGAACAACTACTCCGAGATACGGATCAAACCAGGAGTCATAAACGAGTGCTTTGAGTGGATCTTCAGCAGGATACGCCTTCGGTGGCGGGATGCGCTTTACAATAGCCTCAAGCACATCAGGAACACCTAATCCAGTTTTCGCACTAATTTCAATAGCATCCGAGGCATCAATACCAATTATGTCTTCTATCTCTCGCTTAACTTTTTCTGGATCCGCACTATCGAGATCAACCTTATTGAGCACAGGAACAATTTCAAGATTATTTTCAACGGCTAAGTACACATTCGCCAATGTCTGCGCTTCAACACCTTGTGTCGCATCTACCACGAGGAGCGCTCCTTCACACGCTGCCAAGCTACGAGAAACCTCGTAGTGAAAATCAACGTGACCAGGAGTATCGATAAGATTCATACAGTACTCTTGACCGTCGCTTGCTTTGTAATTGAGGCGAACGGTTTGAGCTTTAATAGTAATACCGCGCTCTCGCTCGAGATCGAGCTTATCGAGAAACTGCTCTTGCATCTCTCGAGCTTGCAAGGCTCCAGTAACCTCCAATATCCGATCGGCAAGCGTTGATTTGCCGTGATCAATGTGGGCGATAATACTAAAATTTCGAATCTTATCTGTGTTCACAACGTATGTTAGGTTTATGAGTTACCCTGGTGAGCAGAAAACCACTCACTTGTTTTCTGTATCCCATCCGCAAAGGACACACGAGGCTCCCACTTGAGCTCTTGCTTTGCAAGACCGGGGCTGATGCAACTTCGGAGTTGTTCGCCGGCTCTTCCTTCTTCGTAATTGGCAGAAACATTTCTTTGAAGAGAATCACATACGAGCTTATAGAGCTCGTTGACAGACGTCTCAACACCAGTGCCAATATTAAAAACTCCTGAAGTTTTCGATTCCGAAGCCGAAACAACTGCCGAAACGACATCTCCAACATAGACAAAGTCACGGGTTTGATCTCCAGAGCCGTAAATGGTCGGTATTTTTTCACCCAAGAGATACTTATGAAAGATTGCAATCACTCCGGCTTCCCCGTGTGGATTTTGTCGAGGGCCATACACGTTTGCTAGGCGAAGGACTGTATAGGACAACCCCATCTCACGACGCCAAAACTGTAGATATTGCTCACCAACATACTTATTGAGACCATACATGCTTGTCGGCTGACAAACGTGTGTTTCGTCTGCGGGATACGACTCTTGCTCACCATAAATAGCGCCTCCCGTTGAGATGAACACAACATGAGGAAAATCCTTCCCGCCAAACGAGTGCAACAAGTTTGCAAGCCCAACGACATTTACATGCGAGTCGAATTTCGGATCCTTCATACTCATACTTACAGAGATCTGTGCCGCAGCATGCACGAGGATGTCTGGGCGCAAATCGCCCACAAACGATGCTACCGCGTCAGAGCAGATGTCACCTTGAAAAAAATGCGCTCTTGAGTCGAGGTTGTCCAGCGACCCAGAAGAGAGATCGTCAACAACATGAACCTCATCTCCTGCAGCAAGAAACGCATCCACGATGTGAGAGCCAATAAACCCTGCGCCTCCGGTAACAAGAATTTTTCGTGACATACCTACTCCTCTCCTTGAGATAATCTCGCGCGAAAATCCTCTATCGTTTTCGATAACCCATCGCGAACAGAAACCGTAGGCTCCCAATCAAGCTCCTTTTTTGCAAGGCAGATATCCGGCCTTCTTCTTGTAGGGTCATCTTGAGGGAGTGGAACATGAGTCAACTCAGAAGAACTCCCCGTCAGCTCAATAATGAGCCTTGCAAGATCAATCATCGTGAGCTCTTCGGGGTTTCCCATGTTCACTGGCCCCATAAATTCATGCTCACGGTCCATAAACTTTAAAAAGCCATCGACAAGGTCTGAAACATAACAGAAGGAACGTGTTTGCGTCCCTTCTCCATAAATAGTGAGCGGCTCATTCTTAAGGGCTTGAATGATAAAGTTCGACACAACTCGCCCGTCATTGAACAACATTCGAGGACCATATGTATTAAAAATTCGCACAATTTTTGTGTCAACGTTGTGGCCAATGCGGTAATCACAAGCAAGGGTTTCAGCCACCCTCTTCCCCTCATCGTAACAACTTCTCGGGCCAACAGGATTAACGTTCCCCCAGTAGGTTTCTTTTTGCGGATGTTCTTGAGGATCCCCGTAGACTTCTGAGGTAGATGCAAGGAGAAACTTCGCATGAACTCGTTTGGCCAAACCGAGAAGATTAATCGTCCCCATCACATTCGTCTTGACCGTCTTGATAGGGTTGTGTTGGTAGTGAACCGGGGAAGCTGGACAAGCAAGATGGTAGATCTCATCAACTTCTAACAAGATAGGCTCTGTAATATCATGGCGAATATACTCAAAGTTGACGTTGTCTTTATGTGGGGCGATGTTCACCTTTCGACCAGTGAAAAAGTTATCAAGCGCGATCACCTGATCCCCACGCTGAAGTAGTGTGTCAACGAGGTGTGAGCCAATAAACCCGGCCCCACCAGAAACCAATATTCTTGCCATACGAGAGCCCTCTCTATCGAAAAACAGTTATGATGCTACAATCGGCCGACCTATTGAGATATAGGAAAAAGGTGTTTCACGCATCTCGTCCAGGCTGAAGAGGTTGCGGCCATCAAAAATCACTTTTCCATCCATCAGAGATTCAATCTTAGAGAAGTTCGGATGTCGAAAATCATTCCACTCCGTACAGATCACAAGTGCATCTGCTCCCTTTAATGCATCATAGTTTGTTTCAGCATACGTAACAGCGTCATGAGAGCCAAAACGCTCCTCAAAAGTTCCCATCGCCTCAGGATCATACGCTTGGATAGAAGCACCCATCCGAATAAGCTCATCACACACCACAAGCGCAGGCGCTTCTCGAACATCATCGGTACGAGGCTTAAATGCTAAACCCCAAACAGCAAAGGTTTTTCCTTGAAGAGAGGCTTCTCCACCAAAATGACGAACAATCTTCTTCACAAGTGAACGCTTCTGTACGGCGTTGACCGCCTCTACTGACTCTCCAATTTGAAAAGGGGCATCAAGATCATGGGCTGTACGGATAAGTGCTTGCACATCTTTTGGAAAACAAGATCCCCCATAACCGATTCCCGGAAAGAGAAAGCTCATGCCGATCCGTGAGTCCGTACCCATTCCAATACGTACCTGATCGACGTCTGCTCCAGCTTGCTCACAGAGTGTGGCAATTTCATTCATAAACGAGATACGAGTAGCAAGCATGGCGTTTGAGGCGTATTTCGTCATCTCTGCCGAGGGTACATCCATCACGAGAATAGGATTATTTGTGCGAACAAAAGGCTTATAGAGGTCTCGCATGACCTTGGCAGACTTTTCACTCGGCACACCAACGACTACTCTGTCTGGCTTCATAAAATCATCAATAGCAGCTCCCTCCTTAAGAAACTCAGGATTACTGACAACTTCAAATTCGTGATCAGTGTGTCGAGAGATGGCTTCCGTAACCCGAGCAGCCGTCCCAACTGGTACTGTTGATTTATCTACAATAACCTTAGGGCCATTCATGCACTTTCCAATTCCTTCGGCAACGGCGAGCACGTGAGAAAGATCTGCAGAACCATCTTCGTCTTGCGGCGTACCTACGGCGATGAAGATGACATCGGCAGCATGCACCCCCTCTTCAAGCGAAGTGGTAAATGAGAGGCGACCATTTTTCGCATTGCGGATGACGATATCACTGAGACCAGGCTCATAGATCGGAATCACTCCCTTTCGTAGGCCACTGACCTTAGACTCATCCTTATCAACACAAATAACGTCATTTCCTGAATCAGCAAAGCACGCTCCCGCAACAAGACCAACGTAACCTGTTCCTATTACTGCGATATTCATAATGCACTCTCCTACAAGGTCGGCACTGACCTCACCAAGAACGCTGGAGCGTCTGTTTATCAAGGCAAGGACGGGAAAAACCAACTATCCTCGGAAGTTATACCCTAGGGCACAGGAAGATAAAAGGCTCCGAGCTAGGTAATTTTCTTACCGCCGTGCAGGAAAGGCCACCATTTCTCTCCCTTCCATTTTTGAAATGAATATCAACCCTTTAGAAGAGCCTCAACACGAGCCGACAGATCTATTAGAGAAGAACGAATAAGACGTTACAGGGGAGAAAATGCCGTCTCAGGCAGACAGTCACACACACATAAACGAGGAAGTCGTCGAAAGCAGGCTCCTAGAAAGCTTATTTAGAACCTCTGCTCGCTCTCCATTTATAAACATCATTCTTGGGTTTCTCACCGTTGCTTTGCTCCCATCAGAAAGTTCAATTGTACTTGCTAGTAGTTGGTACGGTACTCTTGCGTTTATTTCGCTTGCACGAGAGTTTTACTTTCGAAGCTTCCTTAACGGTCAACTGAAACAAAATAATAACAGAGGCCTTCTCTCTCAGTTTCGATTATTTTCTAACGCCAGCGCCTTGTGCTGGGGGCTTCTCCCCCTTCTTATACGTTGGGATTTAATGAACGGGAATGAGTCATTCCTGCTTTTGATTCTCGTTGGAGTCGCCGCAGGAGGAACAACCTCTTTAGCACCAAACAAAACAACAGCAAAAACATTCTCTACTCTCGTGCTCTCTCCTGCAATGTTGTGGATGTTTTTTCACTTCGAAACACCTCAAATGCTCATTGCTCTCGTATGTGGGGTCTTTATTCTCTTCTTACATAACGTTGCTACCAATCTCCACAGGACTATGAGAGAAACTATCGTTTTAGGCGAGCAAAAAGACTCTCTCTTAGCCGATGTTCAACAACATCAAGAAGAACTCAAAGATAAGATCGCTGAACTCTCAGCCGCAAAAGAACTCGCAG